>DATCKA010000031.1:0-2127 GCA_036562495.1 Limnochordales bacterium | reverse complement strand
CCGGCTCCAGCACGAAGCCGAGGATGACCTCGCGGTAGTGCAGGTGGGGCAACGCCGCGAAGCGCCGGGAGCGGTCCGGGTCGGGCCGGCTGGGGTCGGCGACGGCGCTGCCGAGCACGTGGAAGTAGCGGCCCTGTACGTGGCGGGCGATGACGTAGGGGGCCTCCGGGGCGACGCTGTGCACCCACACGACCGCCAGGACGATGGGGCCCAGCTGAGCCACCTGGCGCCCCAGCGCTTCGGTCAGGGCCCCGGTGTCCCGGTAGTCGACCTGGACCGCGTGAAAATGCAGCCCCGCCTCCTGCTGCAGCCTCGCCAGGCGTAGGGGACTGCGGGCGATGACCGAGACCTCGTAGCCACGGCGGACGAGCTCGAGGGAGACGTCCCGCAACATCCCCGTCCCGCCCACCACCAGCGCATGGGGTCGTCGATTCACAGGGGGCTCGTTCCTCCTTTGCGCAGGATTCACCTCCGCCCCATCGAACCCTCGTTGCTATTCGTGACACGAGGCGTCGCAAGGCTCTCGGCCAGATTGGGTGGTGCTCGTGGAAGCTGTCAGGACCCGCCGGCTGCTCCTCGTCTCGCCGCTGGGCGTCATCGCAGTCACGTCCGTCATCGCGCGGGCGGCAGGCTTGGGCACGGGCCAGTGGACGTGGCTGCCGGCCCTGGTGGTCTACTGGGCCGCGTTGGGGTCGCTGGTGGCGACGGGCGGAGGGCGAGCCTCGCTGGGCCGGTGGCTGCGAGGGCCGGCGGGAGGCTGGGGTTGGGCTGCCCTGGCGCTGGTCGTAGGCCTCCTGCCCCTGCCGGTCTTCCTCACGGGCCGCGACGTCCTGCGCTCGGCGCCGGTGTTGGCAGCGTGGCTCGCCTTCGCGCTGATCAACCCGTGGTTCGAGGAGGCGTACTGGCGGGGGCTGATGATGGACGCGACCGCCGGTTGGCCAGCCTGGCTGCGGGTCCTGTACCCGAGCGTCCTCTTTGCTGCCAACCACCCCGTCGCTCTCGGCCCCATCGCGGCGATGCGGGATCCGGCGGTCACCCTGGCGACCTTCGCGATGGGCGTGGCCTGGTCGGTGACCTACCTGCGGACGGGGAGCCTACGCTATCCCATCGCCAGCCACGTCCTGGTGGACCTCTTCAACCTGGCCGTGCCGGTGCTGATGGGGCTCTATGTCCCGCCGGGGGTGGCCGGCGGGGTCCCCTGAGGGCCTCAATCTCGGCGGGCGACCAGCAGGAAGCGGTGCCCGTGCACCGTCAAGGGGCCGTTTCGCTCGATGTGGCGATGCAGCGCCAGCAGCGGCTGATAGTACCTCTCGACCGAGAAGTCGGGGATCTGCCACGGGATGGCCCGCAGGTAGTAGACGACGGCGCCGATGTCGCGGAAGACGGCCGGGGGGAAGGCCTCCTGCCGCTTCACCACCACGAAGCCGGCGGCCTCGAGAGCTCTGGCTGCCGCCGCTAAGTCCCACCCGGGATAGGAGGGGCTCACCGCCCCGTGCACCGGGAGCTGCAGCCACCGGTTGAGCTCGACCCCGTCGAGCTCGCCCACCTGCTGGGTGATGAACCACCCGCCCGGCTTCAGCACCCGCCGCACCTCGGCGGGATCGTACGAGTCGTGGCGGTTGATGACCAGGTCGAAGGCCCCGTCGGCGAAGGGCAGCCTGGCCGGGTCGTCGCCGTCGACGGCCACCACCCGCACGCCGAGAGGGCCCAGGCGGCTGGCCGCCACGGAGACGTTGGGGGCGTACCCCTCCGTGGCCACCGTCCGGGGCGGCAGCGGCTGCAGGGTCGACAGCCACTCGCCCCCGCCCGTGCCCATGTCGAGCAGCCGCTCTACGCCTGCCTGCAGACGGGCCACCACCTCGGCCCGGTAGTCCCAGGGAGGCGGGCTCTCCTGCCACCGTCCGGCCAGGTAGTCGAAGCCCCAGCCGACGAAGGGCGCCGTCAGCGCCTCGTGCACCAGCTCATCGAATCGCCGCTGCGCGGCGGCCGCATCGTCCACGCCGCATCGGCCTCCTCGAGATCGCGGTGAGGCACTCTCGGCTCTTCGAGCCCCGAGTCGGAGTGGCTCTATACGAGAGGCGGCCTGCGGCTCCTCTCGGATCGTGACGGGCTCTCCGGGGGTTGTCG
>DATCKA010000129.1:0-4394 GCA_036562495.1 Limnochordales bacterium | reverse complement strand
GTGTGCAGGTGCGTCGCTAAGCCTGGTGCCGATATGCTTTCGTGATATACGGTGGCCTCTGGACGGCGTCGTGGCGTCCCCCACCTGCCGGGCCAGCGCCAGTATAGCACGGCGGTGCGCCGGCGCCAGACCTCGCCAGGTTGCCTCTCACGGGGAAGGTGCGAGACGCCCTCAAGCGAATACCGCCCCACTCGCAGCCCAGCCGGGCAAGCGAGGGCAGACGCGCTCCTCGACGGGAAGGTGAAGCGATGGCACGTCACCCACGTGACCTGTTTCGACTCGACGGTAAGGTGGCTCTGGTCGTCGGGGCGGGCTCGGGCATCGGTCGGGCGGCGGCCGTGGCGCTGGCAGGCGCAGGAGCCCATGTGGTAGCCGCCGACATCAGCGCCGAGCGAGCGGCCGAGACGGCCGGGGCCATCGACGCGGAAGGTGGGCGCTCGGAGCCTCGCGCCCTCGACTTGCTGGATCGGCGGGCCGTGGCCGATCTGGTGGACGACATCCGCCGGCGGCACGGGGCGCTCTCGGTGGCGGTGACGACCCCCAGCATCAACGTTCGCAAGCCGCTTTTGGACTACACCGACGAGGAATTCGATAGGGTGGTCTCCCTCAACCTCAAGGGAACCTTCCACCTCCTGCAGGAAGCCGGGCGGGTCATGGCCGAGGCCGGCGAGGGCAGTATCGTTGCCCTCTCATCCATCCGGTCCGTGGTCGTCGAACCCGGGCAGGGCGTCTACGCGGCCACCAAGGCCGGTACAGTGCAGCTGGTGCGGGCACTCGCGGCGGAGCTGGGTCCGCGGGGGGTACGGGTCAACGCGGTCGCGCCCGGCGTCGTCGACACACCCCTGACCCAGCCCATCAAGCAGCATCCGCAATGGTACGAGGCCTATGCGCGCAAGACGGTGCTGGGGCGCTGGGCGACCCCCGAAGAGATCGCGGGCGCCATCGTCTTCCTGGCGTCTGATGCGTCCCGCTATGTGACCGGCACCGTCCTCTTCGTGGACGGCGGGTGGACGGCGGCCGACGGGCGGTTCGTGCCGCCGCTGTGACGCGGCCGCCACCGCCCCCGGGGCTTTCTTAGGACAGCAGGAGTGACGGCAACCACAGCGACAGCGCCGGCACGTAGGTGACCAGCAGCAGCACTCCGATGGAGACCAGCAAGAAGGGCCACATGGCCTTCGTGATGGCCAGGATGGGGACCCGGCTCACCGCCGACACCACGAAGAGCGAGGCGCCCACCGGCGGCGTCACCAGGCCGATCACCAAGTTGAGCACGATGATGACGCCGAAGTGGACGGGGTCCACGCCCAGCGCGTGCACGAGTGGCATCAAGACGGGCACCAGGATCAACAGGGCAGGGGCCGGCTCCAGCGGGATGCCGATGAGAAGCAGCGCCAGGTTGATCAGCAGCAGGACGATGCCAGGGCTGGCGCCCAGGCCGGCCACCCACTGCGCCAGCATCTGCGGGATGCGCTCACGGGCCAGGATCCAGGCGAGCGCGTCGGTCACCCCGATCATCAGCATGACGACGCCCGTCGTCAGAGCCGTCTCCACCAGGGCCCTGCCGATGCTGGCGAGGCTCAACTGGCGGTGCACCAACAGACCGATGACCAGTGCCCAGACCACCGCGACCGCGGCCGCCTCTGTAGGAGTGAAGAGACCGCCCAGGATCCCCCCGAGGATGATGAACGGCATGGCAACCGCCCACGCTGCCTCCCGCAGGGCACGGCCGATCTCGGCCCATCCCACGGCCTGACCCCGGGGGAGGCCTTGGCAGCGTGCGAGCCACGCCCCGACCGCCATCTGCGCGACGGCCAGCAGGATCCCGGGCACGGCCCCGGCCACGAACAGACGGGCGATGGAGACCTCCGCCTCCACGCCGTAGAGGATCATCGGGATGCTGGGCGGGATGATGGGGCCGATGAGCGAGGCCGCCGCCGTCACGGCCGCGGCCAGGTCCCGTCGATAGCCCGCCCGTTCCATGCCGGGAATCAGGATGGTGCCGACGGCGGACGCGTCCGCGGCTGCCGACCCGGAGATGCCGGAGAAGAAGACGTTGGACAGGACGTTGACGTGGATGAGCCCACCACGCAGCCGGCCCACCAGGGCGTTGGCCAGGCGCACCAGCCGCTCGCTGAGGCCTCCCTCGTTCATCAGCGCTCCGGCCAGCACGAAGAGCGGGATGGCCATCAGGTGGAAGGAGTCCTGCGCGGCGAAGATGCGTTGGACCACCAGCGTCAGAGGCAGCCCCCCGGCATGCATGCCCAACACGGCGGCCAAGCCCAGCGCGAAGGGGATGGGCAGGCCGAGGAGCAGCAACAGGAGGCCGGACAGCCCTGCGACGGTGCTCACGCGCCCGGCGGCTCCTCTCGGGGGCCCTCTAGGAGCCTCGCCACCAGGTGCACCAGCATGACGACGGCGCCGGTCGGGACGGCGGCGTAGGGCAACCCCATCGGCAGCCCCATGGCCGGCGACCGCTGGCGCATGTTGAAGGCGGCGAGCCGCCAGCCGTAGGCGGCCAGCACGATCAAGAAGGCGCCGACCACGCCGACGCCGACGATGGCCACGGCCCGCCGCACCCAGGCCGGGACGCCGGCCGGCCACAGCTCGATACCGGGGTGGAGCCCGCGGCGGACACCCGCCGCCGCTCCCAGCGAGGCCAGCCAGACGAAGCAGTAGCGGGCCAGTTCCTCGGACCACGACAGCGGAGCGCGCAGGACGAACCGGAAGAGCACTTGCACCGCCAGGGCCAGCGTCATCGCCGCGGCGAGCAGCGCCGCCAGCGCCAGCGTCACCCGATCGACGCCCTCGGACAGCCGCGTCGCCAGACGCCTCATGGGCCCCACGTCATCCCTCGCGGCCTAGCGGCCGGCCTGCAGGATGCGGTCGACCATGCCACCGAAACGGGGGCGGTACTTGTCGTAGACCGACTGCAACGCGCTCTGGAAGGCCGCCCTGTCGGGCTCGGTCACCTGCATACCCAGGGCCCGCAGTTCGTCGACCTGTCGGGCCTCCATCTCCCGCGCCACCTGCCGCTCCGAGCGGGAGACATCACGGGCCGTCTCTACCAGGATCTGGCGGATGTCGGCCGGCAGGGACCGGAAGCGTTGCGTGTTGATGATGATGATGGCCGGGGAGTAGAAGTGTCCCGTCAGGGCCAGGTGCCGCTGCACCTCGTAGATCTTGTGGCTGGTCAGGACGGGGATGGGGTTCTCCTGGCCGTCGATGACGCCCTGCTGCAGGGCGGTGTAGACCTCGCCCCACGCCATGGGCGTGGCCAGCGCCCCGAGGGTGTTGAAGCTGTCGACGTGGATGGGGTTCTCCTGGACCCGGATCTTGAGACCCCGGACGTCCGCGGGGGTAAGGACGGGCCTGCGGTCGTTGGTCAGGTGACGGAAGCCCTGCTCCCACAGCGCCAGGCCCGTGATGTTGAGGTTAGCCTGCTCCAGCCGCCGGAGCAGCTCCTCGCCCACCGGGCCGTCCAGGACGGCGTCGACGTGGGCGTAATCCCTGAAGAGGAACGGCAGGTCCATCACCGCGAGGTCCGGCAGGAAGTTGGCCAGCACCGCCGTCCCGGTCACGACCAGGTCGATCCCCCCGAGTTGGAGGGCCTCGACCTCCTCCCGCTCACCGGGGCCTAGCTGGCCGGCGGGATAGACGTCGACGCGGACCCGACCGCCCGTGCGTTCGGCGACCAGGCGGGCAAATTCCGTGGCCCCGTAGTGGTACGGATGGCCCGTCGCCACCACGTGGCCCAGCCGCAGTACGATGGGGCCGGACGAGGATCCTGCTCCGACCGGCGCCACCGACCCGACGACCAGCAGTAACGATCCCACGATGGCCCACAGCCTCGCAGCGACGCGCATGGGTCTCCCCTCACCATGACAGCCGCGCCGGCCGTCTCCCTCGCCCGGACGGGCACCGGGGTGCCGTCGCTCGAATGATTAACCATCATGGTAAGCGTTATCCAAACGCGCCGTCAAGCCCGGGCTGAACGTCATCCCAGGGGCGGGGCCGTCACTCCTTGCCGGGCTGACCGCTCAGCTCACAGCTCCTTCGCCGACGCCTCCCGCGACCCGGCTGCTACCCCCGTAGCCCAGGGCGTGGGAGATGGCACCGGCCGTCTCGACGACGGCCTGGCCCAACTCGTCGACACGGTCCGGCGTGACGGAGAAGATAGGCCCGGAGACGCTGACGGATGCCACGACGCGTCCGCCGTGCCCGAAGACCGGGGCCCCCACGCAGCGGATGCCCTCCTCGTTTTCGACGTTGTCGATGGCGAAGCCCCGGGCCCGCGTCGTGGCCAGGTCCTGCCGCAGGGCCTCCACCGTGGTGATGGTCTGCGGCGTGCGGGGCAACAGGCGCGTCCGCTGCAAGATGGCCTCCCGCTCCTGCTC
>DATCKA010000123.1:0-4367 GCA_036562495.1 Limnochordales bacterium | reverse complement strand
ACCCTATCCGGGCCATCCGACCCATCGGGCC
The DNA here is from genome assembly GCA_036562495.1 of Limnochordales bacterium. Lineage (GTDB taxonomy): Bacteria > Bacillota > Limnochordia > Limnochordales > Geochordaceae > Geochorda. The sequence goes on along the minus strand of DATCKA010000123.1, from coordinate 4,336 downwards.
GACCTCTTCATCAATGCGGGTAACGAGCCGCTGGCCTGCATCGAGTGCAAGATTTGGTTCAGTGAGGACGGGGCCGAGATCCGGCGCGATCTCGAGAAGATGGCCTCTCTCCCGGCCGGCGTGAGGCGATGTGTGCTGCTCTTGTTCTGGAACGAGACAACGGAGCAAATAGATGAGAACGTCGGCTGGCTGCGCAACACGCTTGGCCTGACAGCAGTCTCTCCATCACCCTGCAAGTTCCGCACGAAGGTGTTGCATAAGGGCGAACCTCGTGACGCCATTGCTGCCATCGGCCTGTTGGAGCACATGGGATAGCCGGGAGTGCCTACCGGGATGGCCGCTGGGCGCCGGCCCACTCGATCCAGCGCTGGGCCAGGGCCCGGGCGCGGCGGCGCTGGGCGCGCTCGACCAGTGCTGCCACCGTGGCGATCGCACCTCCGATGCCGAAGGCGAAGGGCAGATACAGCCACCAAGGAAGCTCACGCACCGCCCCCCAGATGAGCAGCGCAAGCCCGCCCAGGCCGAGCGGCACGTAGAGCAGCAAGGGCCACAGCGTGTCGTACCAGATCCAGTAGAGCTGGATGTCGACGAGCCGCTCGAAGTCCTCGGGCTTGCCGCTTCGGGCCAGGCGTGAGCAGATCTGCTCGCGGCGGATGACCCGCAAGTTTCGGGCAGCGCCGTATTGGAACAGGAGCTGAAGGATCCGATCCCAAGGGACCATCGGCTGCACTGGGAGGCATTGCCGCTGCTCGTCTTCGTGCCGGTCGGCGCATCCCTGGTGGGCTGCGTCGTCCTGCTGCGCTATCACCCGGACGGCACGCCGCGGCCCCTGCTGTGGACGGGGCTCGGGCTGCAGCTGGCGGCGCACCTGCTCACGGTGGCGATGTGGGGCCGGTGGCAATCGCTGGGACCTGGACACCCTCTTCGACCTGTTCGCCGAGGACGCCGTCTACTGCGGCACGCACCGGGCGCTCGAGGGGCGTGACGCCATTCGGAGGATGTACGAGGCGTCACGGGCGCAGGGCCAGGCGGCCGGTCTGGTGGCCCGGGGCGTGCCGCTCCTCTCCGGGGCGTGGGCGGTGGGGCTGTACCGGCGTGGCGGGCCCGGCGGCCAGACCGGCAGCGGCCACCTGGTCGCCATCAACCACGTGGACGTCCGGGCAGGCCGCATCCTCGCGCACGACCTGGTCGAGGGCGAGGCAGCGGCGGAGGAGATCGCCCGAATCTGAAGGAGATCGAGGGCGTCCACCATGACCAGGCTCGTTGAGGCGGCTGGGGTGCCTTGCAGTCCCTCGCTCAACTCCGATATCCTGGAGCAGGAAGCGCCACATCAAGCGCCAAGGTGGCCACAAGAAGTATGACCTCGGTCCGTCGGGGACGTCCCGGATCCCCCTCTCGCACAGTCAGGTCACGAAAGGGCTCGAGGACAACAGCCGACGAACGGCTGCTCGCGCAGATCGCAGCGACCGTGAGGCGAGTGGTGCCGGGGGCCGAGGTCATCGTATTCGGTTCGAGAGCCCGAGGTGAAGCGGATCCCGATTCCGACTGGGATGTCCTGGTCCTGGTAGATGAACCTGCCACCCCGGCTCTCTATGATCGCATCCACAGACCCCTGTACGGTCTGGGCCTCGCGAACGACATGGTCATCAGTCTCATCGTCCAGGACCGCCGGGCTTGGGAGAGTCCCGCCGTACGCGCTTCGCCACTTTACCGAAACGTACGCCGGGAAGGCCGTTGGCTGTGACGAAGACAAACGACATGGCCCCTCTCGTACGGTATCGGCTCGCTCGGGCGCTGGAGACGCTGGACGAGGCTCGACTACTCTTTGAGAACGGCAAACTCCACGGCTGTGTCAATCGATTGTATTATGCGTGTTTCTATGCGGTCGAGGCCTTGCTGCATTCAGAAGGGAGAACCGCGTCGAAGCATTCAGGAGTCCAGTCGCTATTCAACCGTTGGTGGGTCAAGCCCGGCCGTATCCCGAGGGACTTCGGAGAGTTCTAGGCCAGTGACTACGGCATCGATCCGCAGCTCGAAAGGGCCCAAGTCGAGCAGTGGGTGCAGGAAGCTGAGCGCTTCGTCACCACCGTGTCGAGCCAGATTCACGGTTGGCTCCGAGCGAACGAGCCGAAGAGCAACGCGTGAGATTCCCGAAAACACCCGTCCCGGGTCACCGACTCCCAGCGAGCTTCCAGACGTCATCCGCCCGACCCGGATACCGGCAACGGTCGGTCGGTATCGCGAGGAGGCGTCCGCCCCATGACGTCACGCTTCGCCCGCTGGCCGGCGGGGGTGCAGGCGGCCGTCTCGCTCACCTTCGACGATGCGCTGGACTCCCAGCTGGCAGTGGCGGTGCCGCTGCTGGAGGCGTACGGCGTGAGGGGCACCTTCTACGTCAACCCGGGGCCCGGCAGCCGCTTCGAGCGCGACCTCGCTCGGTGGCGGGCGGTGCACCAGCAGGGCCACGAACTGGGCAACCACACCCTGCGCCACCCCTGCAGCGGGGAGCACCCCTTCGTCGAGCCGGGCCAGGCCCTGGAGCGGTGGAGCCTGGCCGAGATCGAGGCGGACGTGCTGGCCGCCTCGGCTCGGCTGCGGGCGCTGGTGCCGGCCATCGGGCGCTTCAGCTTCGCCTACCCGTGCGGGGAGAGCTTCGTGGGCGGGGGGCCCCGGCGGCAGTCATACGAACCGGTCATCGCCCGCCACTTCACCGTGGCCCGCGCCCTGGGCGGGGCCGGCAACGACCCGGCCACCTGCCGGCTGCATCGGCTGGAGTCGTGGGTGGTGCACGAGGTGGGGGCGCCCGAAGTGGTGGCGGCGGTGGAGCGGGCGGTGGCGGTCGGGCAGTGGGCCATCCTCTGCTTCCACGGGGTCGGGGGCGACTACCTGGCGGTGGAGCCCAGGGTGCTGCGGGGGCTGCTGCGCTGGCTGGCGGGCCTGCAGCCCCGGGTCTGGATCGACACGGTGCAGGCCGTGGGCGAGTATGTGGCGGCGGCCCGGGCCGGGGGCGGCCCGGGCTGACAGCCTGCGGGCCGGCACCGGCCAGACGTCCGGACGGGGGGCGGAGAGATGAGCAGCCTCAGGGAACGCGCGTGATGGCCCGCGAGTACCGGCGTCCCAGGCGAACCACGGTGAAGTGCGCGTCGAAACTGAAAGCCGTGCGGATGCCGAGCCTCTCCATGATGGCGAAGCTCACGCCGTCGGTCAGGCTGAAGCGTTGGTCCGAGAAGTGCGCAAGCACTTCGCTTGCCCGGTCGAAGTCGACCGGAGTGGGGATGATGTACCGGACGCCCGCCGCACGAAACGCCTCCCACCAGACGCGAGCGGCCTCGTGGCCCAGGTGTGACATGAGAAGGGTGAAGGTCTCCGCCAGGATGAGGTCCGTCGTCACGAGGTCTTCATGCGGGGCACGGCTCTGGTACCACCGCCGCGCCTCGGCGTGATGCCATCCGACCGATCCGCGAGGGCATACCAGCCTTCACGCTGTAGCTCTGCGTCCCTCCGGGGACGTAACCTGCGTTCGTCGTGAATGGGGGCCTGCTCGAAAATGACTCACCCTCTCTTCATGTGATCAGGAGGATATTAGCGGTACACATCCCGACGGTGGCCAATGTGAAGCACCGTGATGCGTCGGCTTTCATCGTCGACGTCGTAAATGACCCGGTAGTCGCCAACTCGGAGGCGCCACCCGTCGCGACCGGCGAGCTTGCGGACGCCCGGTGGCCTTGGGTCATCAGCCAGGTCCCTTATGGCGTCGCGTACCCGCGGGTACACCTCGAGCGGCAGAGCAGCCATCTCCTTTTGGGCCCGTCGCAGAATGAACACGGAGTACCTCATCGGAACCTTTTTTCTTGCTCGATCTCGGCCACCGCTTGCTCAAACGGAATGGCCTCATCGCCCGACGCTTTTGCCGCGTCGTAGGCCCGGATCGACTCCAGCTCCTCTAGCTCATGCAGCATTTTCTCGTATTCGTCGGGATCGAGCACCACCCCCACGCGACGCCCCTGTTCGTCAACCAGGTAGCGCACCTCCGCAGCCATCCTTCCCACCGTCCTCCGTCCCCATCGTACCACGCCCAACCGCCGTGACCGGCAGGCCACCGCGCCTCGTTCAGCGGTTGCGGGGCTGCTCCATACGCCCCCCGGCGGGGCCATCTCTGCCCGCTCGCCTTCCACCCGTTCGTAGGGCTTGCCGGCCTCGGAGGCTTGGGCAAGTCATCGGCTGACGGCCGGTCGTGGTCGCCACCGGCACTCACTCCTGAGCCGAGTATACCACCGTCCCGCCGCGCGTCCGTTGCCGGCCACGAACGCTTCGGCGGGAACGACCTTCGATGCTC
>DATCKA010000084.1:0-2527 GCA_036562495.1 Limnochordales bacterium | reverse complement strand
GAGCCCTGGTACGCTATGTCGTCGTCGCCGAGGAGTCCGAGGCTCGCTACCGGGTGGGCGAGACGTTCTTGCGCTTCGAGCGGCCCAACGTGGCGGTCGGCGCCACCCGCGCCATCAGCGGCGAGATCCTGCTCGCCCCCGGGCAGCCGGCGGCGTCGCGGCTGGGCACCTTCACGGTCGACATCAGCCAACTTCGGTCAGACGAGCCCCGCCGAGACCAGGCCATCCGTGAGCGCTGGCTGCAGTCCGCCCGTTTCCCCATCGCCCGTTTCGAGGCCACGTCGATCGAGGTGGGTGAGGCGGACGGCGACGGCAGCGACGGTACCCCGGTCACCCTTCACGGCTATCTGACCGTGCGGGATGTGACCCGACCGGTCACCTTCGAGGGCACCTTCCGGCTCGAAGGCGACATCCTGCGAGCGTCCGCCCGCACCACGGTACGAATGACGGACTTCGGCTTCGAGCCGCCGTCCATCGCCGGACTGCTGCGGGCCGACGACGAGGTGCAGATCGAGGTCGACCTGGTGGCCAGGCCGAGCGCCCAGTCCTGAGGCCATCCGGGTCCGTCACTGCGCTCCCCCCTGTGCGCCTCTCTGCGCGCCGCCCCTGGCCCTCTCCCGGGGTTGGGCAGGATTCGCCCGCCCCGAGGAATAGTGATCGTAATGCAGACCGTTTTCAGTTCACATGCGAAATCCGCACGGCCCGCGTTGCGGTACGGGATGCGAGACAAGGCCAGGGCTCGGGGTGGTGTCCGTGAAACTGGTTGCGATTCTGCCGCCGTCGGAGCGGCTGGTGGCGCAGGCCGCCATGCTCCAGGCGGTGTTTGGCGGCCACGAGGCCGTCGTGGTCACCAGCGTCGCCGATCTGGAGCCTCACCTCCCCACCGTAGAGGTGCTGGTCTCGACGCCGTTTACCCCCATCACGGAGGCCATGCTGGCCGCTGCGCCCAAGCTTCGCTTCCTGCAGGTGGCCGGCGTGGGCGTCGACCACGTCGACCTCGACGCCGCCCGTCGTCTCGGGATCACGGTGGCCAACGTGGCCGGCGCCAACGCCGTCTCGGTGGCGGAGCACGTCGTGATGGCCATCCTGGCCCTCATGCGAGGGCTGGTGGCCGCCCACGAAGCCATGCGGGCGGGAGACTGGCCGCTCCCCCGGTGGATGGCCACGGCCCGGGACCTGGCCGGCCGCACGGTGGGCATCGTGGGGATGGGGCGCATCGGACGCGAGGTGGCGACGCGCCTGCTGCCCTTCGGGGTGGCTCTGCTCTATCACGACGTGCGCCGCCTGTCCGCCCCTGACGAGGACGCCCTCGGCGTCACCTACGCGTCGTTGGACGATCTGCTGGCCTCGAGCGACGTGGTCACGCTGCACCTGCCTCTGACGCCCGAGACCCGCAACCTGCTGGACCGGGAGCGCCTCGGCCGCATGAAGCCGGGGGCTCTTCTCGTCAACACCGCCCGTGCCGAGCTGGTCGACGAGGCCGCCCTGGTCGAGGCCCTGGCCAGCGGCCGGCTGGGTGGGGCCGCCATCGACGTCTTCGCCCCCGAGCCCCCGCCGCCCGACCACCCCCTGCGCCGCCTGCCCAACGTGCTGTTGACGCCCCACGGGGCCGGCGTCACCGCCGAAGCACAGGAGCGCATCGCACAGGGTGCGCTCACCAACGTCCTGCGCTTCCTGGACGGGCATCCGCTCGCCGACGTCGTCGTGGAGGGTCACCGTTGAACGTCCGGGAGGCCTTCTTCGCCTGGCTGCGGGCCCGAGAGGTGACCCTCCTCTTCGGCAACCCGGGCTCCACCGAGATCCCGATGCTGGTCGGGCTGCCCCCCGACGTACGCTACGTGCTGGGGCTGCAGGAGGCGGTGGTGGTGGCCATGGCCGACGGTTACGCCCAGGCCACGGGGCGTCCGGCCGTGGTGAGCCTGCACGCCGCGCCGGGGCTGGGCAACGCCGTCGGCGCCCTCTTCACCGCCCGCAAAAACCGCTCGCCCCTCGTGGTGCTGGCCGGCCAGCAGGACAGCCGTCATCTCCTGCAGGAGCCGCTGCTGGCGGCCGACCTGGTGGCCATGGCCCGGCCCGTCGTCAAGTGGGCCGCCGAGGTCGCCGACCCTGCCTCCGTGCCGGCCGCCATCGAACAGGCCTGGCACCACGCCATGGCCGCCCCGCCCGGGCCGGCCTTCCTCTCGGTGCCTTCCAACCTGTGGGACATGCCGGCGCCCGGGCCCGCGCCGTTGCGCCGGGTCGAGACGGTGGCCGTGCCGCCGGAGGTGTCGGCGCTGGTCGACGCCCTGGCGGGTGCCACGCGCCCGGCTCTCGTCGTCGGGGCGGGCGTGGCCCGTGGGGGGCCGCAGGCCAGAGAGGCGGCCGTGGCCGTCGCCGAACTCCTGGGTTGCGACGTCTACGCCGACCCCATCGGGTCGCGGGCAGGCTTCCCCACCGACCATCCCCTCTTCCGGGGCATGCTGCTGCCGGCCGCGCCCCGCCTGGCGCAGGCGCTGGCCGGGTACGACGTGGTGGCGGTGTTCGGGGC
>DATCKA010000080.1:0-15622 GCA_036562495.1 Limnochordales bacterium | reverse complement strand
CAGCCGAGACCGTCACGCCAGGAGCCACGTCCCCCTCGAGGCCCAGCCGCAGCTGCTGCTCGAAGGTCGGCACGCCGGTGGCGAACAGGTCGGAGCCACCAGGGACGGACTCGGCGTCGCCCAGCGCGAAGCGCAGATGCCAGACGCTCTCCCCGTCGATGCGCAACGCCGAAGGGCGGTCGCTCGCATCCGGGTCAGCGGCGTGCCCCGCCGGTCCCAACATGGCTACCGCCGTGAGAGCCAGGGCCGTCCAGGGCGCCAGGCGCGCAAGACTCGGTCTCATGCTCGTCCGGAAGGTTCATGGGCGGCGGGCGACATCCTGCCCGCATCAGAGGCCTCTGCCGGCGGCACCCGGTGCGCCCCGGTCGTCCTTGACAGGGGCTGGGACGCGGGCTAATCTCCTCCACGGACCCCATAATCATTATGACTATGGAGGTGTCGACCGGTGTTCCTGCGTGTCGATCGCCTGCAGGTCGCCCTGCCGCACCCCGAGGAGCCCGACCCCAATGCCGCCGCGGCCGTTCAGGAGCTCCTGGGCGGACGGTTTGGCGAGATGTCGACCCTCATGAACTACATGTACCAGTCGTTCAACTTCCGCGGCCGCGACAAGCTGAAGCCGTACTACGACCTCATCGCCAACATCGCCACCGAGGAGCTCGGCCACATCGAGCTGGTGGCCGCCACGGTCAATGCGCTGCTGTCGGGCTCCACGAGCCCGGGAGCTCCCGACGAGGCGCCGCTGTCGCCTGCCGCGTCGCTGCGCAACACCCACCACTTCATCGCGACGGGCCAGACCGCGCTGGTGGGCGACTCGATGGGCGGGGCCTGGCGAGGCGACTACGTCTTCTCCAGCGGCAACCTGGTGCTGGACCTGCTCCACAACTTCTTCCTGGAGAACGGGGCCCGGCTTCAGAAGATCCGCGTCTACGAGATGACGCGCAACCCCGTGGCGCGTCAGATGATCGGCTACCTGCTGGTGCGGGGCGGCGTCCACGCCCTGGCCTATGCCAAGGCCCTGGAGAGCCTGACGGGCGTCGACGTGGCCAAGATGCTGCCCATCCCCAACATCGAAAACAGCAAGTTCCCGGAGGCCCGCAAGTTCGAGGAGGCGGGCGTCCACCGCACGCTGTACCGCTTCAGCCCGCAGGATTACCAGGAGATCGGCAAGATCTGGCGGGGCCCGGCCCCCGACGGCGGCACGCTCCAGGTGGTCGACGGGCCTCCCGAGGGCGGACCCGTGCCGGTGCTGCCGGACGTGCCCGAGGAGTTCGCTCCGGGCGTCGACCCGGAGGTGCTGGCCGACCTGGCCCGGCGACTGGCTTCCTGACCCGATCGCGACTGCCTGCGTGTACTCCTTGGCCGAGCGGGGGCTCCGGGCGATGCCCCGGGGCCCCGCTCACCTCGCCGGACTCGCCTGCCGGCGGGCGCCCGGTCGCCTGGTTGGACGCCGTCGCTCGGTGCCGGCCGAGGAGGACGAGCGCCGGCTGCACTCGGGACACGTGCCCCTAAACTCCACGTGCGCCCCGTTGATTTGCCACCCGGCCTGGGTCGCATCCGAAGGCGGCGCGTCATCCTGGTCCTGGGTGAAGAGCAGCACCGGCCGCACCTCCAGCGGCCCCGACAGCTCCACGTCGACCAGGCGGCCGCATCGCTCGCAGAGCAGATGGTGGTGCGGCGCCAGGTTGACGTCGTAGCGCACCGCCCCGTCGGGCCCCACGATGCGCTTGATGAGGCCGTGGCGGCTCAAGGCCTGCAGGTTTTGATAGAGGGTGGCGATGCTGACGGGCTCCCCCGCCGCCCGCAGTCCCTCGTAGATCTCGTAGGGCGTGAGATGCTGACGCTGCCGCTCGAGGTACGAGAGCACGGCGATGCGCGGCGAACTGGGCCGCAGCCCGTGCGCCCTCAGCCACCCGGCCATCCGGTCCGATCGTTGCGGCACCATGCTGGCGTCATTATAAGCACGATGGACGCCTCCCGTCAGCATGGCGCCGTGCACTCGGCCCTCGCCCGTGGCTCGCCCTCAACCTTTGAAACCCGTCAGGTCGACGCCCTTGACGAAGAATCGCCGGGTGGGGACGATGCCGGGGCGACGGGTCGGTCATGAGCCCGGTCGCTCGACCTAGCCGCCCAGTCGCGAGACGACCCACTCGACGGTGGCCTCGATGACCTCCCGCTCCCAAGAGGCCCGGTTGAAGGTATGGTCGGCCTCCTCGATCCACCGAAGGGTCCGGTCGGCCCCTGGGAATGCGGCCATGTAGGCCTCGGCGTCGTCGGGTGGGACCGTCTCGTCCCGGCTGCCGTGGATGACGAGCACCGGCCCTCGGTAGGTGCGCGCGGCGGCGAGCGGATCGTGTCGGACCAGGTCCTCTACGAAGGCCTTGCTCACCAGGTGCCCGCCGAGGTCGTAGCGACCCTCCCACTCCAGGGGCCGCATCCCCTCGGGCCCGCCGAAGCCGATCCGCCGAGCGAGGCGCTCCGGCCGGGCGACGGCCGCCCACAGCACCAGCGCGGCGATGTCGCCGTCACGCTGGGCCGCGATGGTGGCGACCATGCCCCCCAGGCTCAACCCCAGCAACGCCACGGGCGCTCCCCCTTGCCGCCGGGCGTAGGCGATGGCCGCCAGGGCATCGCGCACCTCGCCCTCCACCGTCATCTCGTCGAACTCACCGGCCGAGTCGCCCGAGCCCCTGAAGTCGAAGCGCAGGGAGGCCAGGCCCCGACGCGCCAGCGCACGGGCCGTCTTGACGAAGATGCGGTGGGTCTCCACCTTGTGGCCGGTAAACCCGTGGCACATCACGACCACCGGCCGATCTGCCCGCTCGGATGCCAGCGGTCGGTGCAGGACCCCGATGATCTGCTGCCCCTCCGACGTGAAGCAGACGGGCGTCTCCTCGACCGTGCTCGTCATCTTGCCGCCTCCTCGCCTTGCGGTGACGGTCGTGGCAGGCTCCGCGTCCGGGGCACCCGCCCTCCGCCTACCGTCTAGTGGACCCGTACGCCGTCTCTCACGCTACCCCTCCGGCCGACCTCCGCAAGGTGAAGTAGGGTGGGACTGAGCCTTGCAGCACGGTCGCTCTGGCTGTATGCGATTGGTCAACGGTTTCAAACGACGATCCTGGTCTGCTCTCCTGTCACCCCCCTCGGCGGGCCGTCCGTCGTGGAGCCTGCCGCTTCCAGTATGAGGGAGTCCGGGTGGTTAAGCAACACTAACGCCCAGCCTCTTCCATCCCCTATTGCGTGCGACGCTCTGTCTCACTCGTTTAGTCTCACTTTCCTGAGCGAGACGAGGCCGCGCCGGCCCAGTCCTGCCGACTAGAGGGTCAAGCGGCCGGCACCATGCAGGCCGCGCCGAGGACGGCCATCCGGGTCACTCCTTCAGCCCTGTCGTGGCCACCGTGGTGGTGATCCGCCTCTGGAAGAGCACGAAGAGCGCCACCGGCGGCAGACTGGCCAGCACCAACACCATGAGCAACTTGTCGGGACCGAACCCTTGCATCGTGGCGCTCGCCGCCTGCAACGTGTAGATCTTGACCATCACCGTCTGGAAGGCGTCGGAACGGAGCACCAAGAACGGCAGCAGGAAGTCGGACCAGGCCGCGTTGGCGGTAAAGATGGCCACAACCGCCAGGATGGGCCGGGAAAGGGGGACGGCCACCTTCCAGAACATCTGCAGGCCGGTGCAGCCATCGATGCGGGCCGCCTCGAAGATCGCCCTCGGCAAGCGGTCGAAGTACGTGCGCATGATGAGGAAGTAGAACGGGTTGGCGCCGAAGACCAGCCAGAGAGGGACATAGGAGTCGATGAGGCCCAGGGTGACGATCTGGCGGAACAGCGGCCCCATGTTGAGGATCGGGGGGATCATCAGGCTGATCATCATCAGCGCCGTCACCACTTGGTGCCCTGCAGGCCGCAGCACGGAGACCCCGTAGGCCAGGAGGCCGTTGAACAGCACTGCGCTGAGGACGGCGCCCGCCACGACCCAGAGCGAGTTGAGATAGTACCGGCCGAAGGACAGGGTCTGCCACACCTCGACCGCCTTGCGCAGGTCCACCTCGTCAGGCCAGAGGGTGAAAGGCGTCCGGTAGAGCTCCACGGCATCCTTGAAGCTGGATATGGCCAGCCACAGGACGGGAAACAGGGCGACCGTCGACGCCACACCCAGCGCGGTGAAGAGCAGGCCGTAGAGGAGCCTGTTCCTCTTGAGGCGGTAGTCGCTGGCGACGATGATCCCTTCGGTCTTGGCTAGTAGCCTATCCACGGCCCTCAGCCCTCTTCGTCGCCCACCAGTAGCACCCGGTGAGCAGGAGCAAGACGATGGCGACGATGACTCCCAGGGCGGCGCCGCTCGCCACGTCGCCCCGGACGAACACGTAGCGGTAGATCAGCTGCAGCAAGGACAAGGAAGCGTTATTCGGCCCCCCACCGGTCATCACCAGAGGTTCGTAAAGCACCTGGAAGACCGAGATGACCTGCAGGACGAAGAGCATCCGTACGGTCGGGGCGATGCTGGGCAGGGTGATGAACCTGACGCGCTGCCAGAGGTTGGCTCCATCCATGCGCGCCGCCTCGTAGTAGGTGGCGTCGATGCTCTGGATGGTGGCCAGGTAGATCAGGGTGGTGGCTCCCGCCGCTTTCCAGGTGAGGGTAACCACGATCAGGGGGATCACCCAGGTCGGACTGTTGAGCCAGGGTTGAGGCGGGAGCCCCGCCATGGCGAGAAGCCCGTTGAGCATGCCGCCGGGGTCGGGATCGTACAGAAACTTCCACAACAGCGCTGCGGCCAACCCCGGGACCACGTTGGGCAGGTAGAGGGCGGTCCGGAAGACCGCCCTCAGGTGTATCACCTCGCTCAAGAGCAGGGCGAGCACTATCGGCACCGGAAAGCCGATCACGATGGACCAGAAGACGTACAGGCCGGTATTGAGGAGTGCACGCTGAAACTGTGGGTCCCCCAGCACCTGCCCGTAGTTGGCCAACCCCACGAAGCTCTGCTTGGTATACCCCTTCACCTCGTAGAAGGAGAGAGAGACGTTGGAGAGGAGAGGCAGCCACACGAAGAAGGTCAACAGGACCAACCCCGGCAGCATGACCAGCCATCCCCCGAGGTTCCGGCGGATGAACGACACCGGCCAGGCCTCCTAACGCAGCTTGTTGAGGTAGTGTGTCTGGAAGGTGTTGTTGGCGCTGGTCAACAGCGCTGCCGGGTTGGCGTTGGGATCGGCCAGCACCTGCTGGATCACCGAGTCGAGGATCTCGTACATCTCCTGCGTATAGTACGGCTCCTCAGGCCTCCGCATGGTTTCGAACGTGTCGTAGAAGTCCTGGAAGTTAGGCAGATAGACGTTGATGTATTGCGCCTCGATCTCCTTGACGGCTCGCACGTAGTCTTCATTCACCCACGGACGGATCTCCGGCAGGATCGGCATCCCTTTGTCGATAGCCGTCTTCATCCCGCGGTGCAAGCTGGAGAGGGCAACCGGGGAGACCTCCGGCGAGCGCCCCATGTACTCCAGGAACCGCAGAGCTCCCATGACCTGTTCATCGGTCGCATTCGCCGCGAACATGAAGGGCGTGCCGCCAAAAAGCGAGTAGCGATGGCCACGGGGACCGGCAGGCATCGGGACGAACGCGAGGAGGTTGCGGTCCATCCCGAAGTTGGTCACGGGCAACGCGATGGCGTCGCTCCCCACGAAGGCCATCGCGGCTCGGCCGGTCCCGATGTAGCTATACCAGTCGGAATAGGTCAACGACGTGCTGGCCGGTAGCGCATCCGCCTCCCAGCGGAGCCTCTTGATCCATTCGAGGGCCTCCACCGCCTCCGGCGCGTTGAGGTTGGCAACCCAGTTGCCGTCGGCGTCCTGGACCTGCAGCCTGGCGCCGAAGTTCCAAGCGATGTTGGAGAACTGCCAGCCTCCGGTATTGTTGGCCGACAGGATGACGAGACCGGCCACCTCACGCTCGAACTCGTTGCGCATCGTCTCCGAGATGAAGCGGGCCGTCTCCGCCAGCTCCTCGAAGGTCGTCGGGTACCGCGGTTTGCCGTCGGGCCCGTGGATGTCCAGGATCCCGTCGCCGTTCCAGTCGTCGACCAATCCGACCTCCTCGAAGATCTGCAGGTTGATCAGCAGACCCAGGCCGTAACCGTCGCGAGGCACACCGTACACTTTGCCGTCACGCGAGAGCATCTCCCGCATGACGGGGTCCATCTTGTCATACCATCCCAGTTGCTGGAGCTGTGCCGTGATGTCCCGCACAAACCCGTTGTCGATCAGCTTTTGAGGCTCGGTAAACCACGTCTGAAAGACGGTCGGCGTTTGCCCGCTCTGGGCCATGGGGAAGAAGGTATCGGGAGAATAGGTGTACGGGACGCCGACGATCTCGTACTGCGGGTAGTCCGCCTCGAAGAGCCGCTTCCACTCTTCGAACATGGCGACATCCTCGCGCAGGTACGGCTCGGGCCACATGCCCACAGTGACCCGGATCTTGGTGTCCTGCTGGCTACAGCCGGCCAGAGGAAGGACGAGGGCCATGATGGCAAGGATCAGGATCTTGCGCCGCATCGCCTACCCCCATCGTCGCAGGGCACGAGGCCCGGTTGTCGGGTTGGCGGCATCACGTCGGGCTACCTCCAGCCGCCCACGATCGTAGGCCACCTGGTCGCACCACGACATACAGCAAAACCGCAAAAAGGGGGTACAATCATATGGACATAGCCACTCGCAGGAGCCAGCGCCGACGAGGCGTATCCCCAGACCTGGGCGAAGGAAGCCGGAGCGCCACGGAGACGGATGCTGCATGTTTCACAGCCTCAGAAGGCGTATCGTCGGCTACGTGCTCCTCTCGGCCACCCTGTTCACGCTCGCCCTGTCGACGGTCTCGTTCCTCTTGGTGAGCCGCAGCGCCCTGCGCACGTTCCGCGTGTCGGCGGAGGCGGTGGTCGCGCAGCGGGTCGAGAGAAGCAGGTTGGCGATCGCGGCAGCCGAGGCTTCGGCCGTGCAGATCACCCGGAGCAGCGCCGTGTTGGAGGCCCTTGCCAGCGACCGACACAACCCGGCGGTGCAGCCTCTGCTCAACACGCTAAAGAACGCCTCCTTCGGCATCATCGGCCTCACGTTGTACACGCAGGGCCAGACCTACACCACCAGCGGCATGGCTGGGGTACCACCGCTGACCGAGATCGCAGAGGAGCCGGGAATCGCTGCCTTCATCGGATCCCGCGAGGGGAGCTTCCTCTCCCTGCGCACCTCCCACATGGCTCAGGTGTACCAGGACATGCGCTACGACCCCAGCTTCGGCATGCTCAGCTACATCGTCCGCCTGCCACAAGGGTTCCTCTTTATGGATCTCAATCCCCGCTTCATCTACCAGACCTTCTTCGACTACCGCCAGCATCCGGTCTTCAGCGGCATCGAGACGTACATCCAAACCCCACAGGGGACCTACCTGAAATCGCACGTCAACAGGGACGAGCATGCGAGGTACCTGGAGGAGGCGGCCCCAGGGACAGCCAGGATCTCCCGGGACCGGCGCTTCCTCATCATCGCCCTCCCCTTCGCCGCCCCCGGGTCGCAGGTGGTCAGCCTGGTCCCGCTGGAGCCTTACTACCGCCGAATGCAGGCCTTCCTCTTCCTGCTGGTCGGGTGCGCCGGCTTGTCGATCGGCACCGCCTGCCTTCTCGGACATAGGCTCAGCCACGCCATCACGGAGCCCCTCATGCGGTTGCGGACGAAGATGCAACGCTGGAGCGCTTGATCTTCAGCACCACGCGGGTACCCTCGTTGACTGCGGAGAATACCTGGACCCCACAGTCCGGCCCGTACTGCAGCTTGATCCGCTCGTCCACGTTTCTGAGGCCGTAACCACCGGTCTTCCCCGAGGGCTTCCCCGTTTCGGAGCGGAGTTCCAACGACGGATCGAAACCGACCCCGTTGTCGATCACTTCGAAAAACACGTGTTCGCGATCGCCGTACGCCTTGATCTGGATGTGTCCGCCCCGGTCCAGCAGCGAGACGCCGTGCTTGATGGCGTTCTCCACCACGGGCTGCAGGATCAGCTTCAAGGTCAGCTCTCGCTCGACGTCTGGCTCGACGTGGTACTCGACGGTAAACTTGTCGGGGAAGCGAATGAGTTCGATGTCGATGAAGTTCTTGACGAGCTCGATCTCCTCGGCGACGGTGATGAACTTGTCGCCCTTGTGGAGGCTTATCCGGAAGAACCTGGCCAGCGCAATCGCCAGCCGGGCGATCTCCGGCTTCTTCTCGAGCTTCGCCATCCAGGCGATCGCGTCCAGGGTGTTGTAGAGGAAGTGGGGATTGATCTGCATCTGGAGGGCGTCGAGCTCCAGTTTCCGCTGGGCCTCCATCCGCTCCCGGTCCTTGCGCATGAGTTCGGTGATCCGCTCTACCATCTCGTCGTAGGTGGATTCGAGCTCCCACAACTCATCCCTGACCTGACTCGGCGCTGGCTCCTTCTGTCCCGTCTGGGAGAAACGCCGCAGGCGTCCGACGAGCCGATTGATGGGGCCGGTGATGGCCGACGAGAGAGGCACCGACAGGAGGGCGGCCCCCAGAGCCATGACTACGCCAAGGAGCAGGTTGTAGCGGTTGAGGAGGATCACATCGGTTAGCAAGGTGTCGTAGGGTATCACGCTGACGATGATCCAGTCGAGTTGATATCGCTGGTTCAAGGGACGGAGGGGAGTGGCGATCAGGAGCACCCTTTCCCCGTCGATGGTGCGCACCTGCCTGCCGGCCGACCAGGCCCGCTGCAGCGACCCGGCGTCGAATAGACGCGCACCGACGAGCTCCCCAAGGGTGTCGGTCACCACCAGGGCCTGGCCGGTCACCACGAAGGAGTACCCCAGCCCTTGCGAGACGGCCGCGGCGAGCTTCCGCAGGGCCGCCTCCCGGATGAAGAAGAGTGCGGCTCCCGTAGCGCTGGGCGTTGGGTAGTTCACCATTCGCTTCCCGATCACCAGGAAGGCCTCGCCATGGCGGTCGAAGACGACGCTACCCACCTCCAGGAGGCGTTGGGATGCCAGGACCTGGGTGAGGAAGCGGTCGTCCACGACCCCCTCGGCAAAGGAGTCCCCCGCCATGCTGTAGACCTCGTCGCCGGAATGGATGCGCACATCTCCGAAGATCTCGCGGTTGACGCCGACGCTCTCCATCATCCTTCGGAAGAGATGCTCCTTCTGCGCCGACGGCAGGGTAGGCTCCTGAAGCAGCATGAGCAGCGCATCGCTCAAGACCATGCGGGAGTAGAGGAGGTTTACCTCGTCGAGCACCATGACCAGGCCGCTGGCTGCCTCGTTTTGCCGGGCCGTGACATCCTCCAGGACAAACCGCTCCATCCCCCTGGTGGCCACGAGGCGCACCACGAACCAGAAGACCGCCGTGAAGATCAGGAACATCACGATGACGGTGCGGCAGATCCGCGCCCGGAGGCTATGGCGGGGCTCCCGGTTCACGGTCCTCAGTCCCCGTACTGGCTCGGGAGCACCCCGGCATGCTTGCGGAAGACGTAGCTGAAGTACTTGGGATCGCTGTACCCCACCCGCTCGGCGACCTCGTAGACCCGGTACCTTCCCTCCCGCAACATCCTCTTGGCCATCAGCATGCGGTAGGCGGTGAGGCACTCGTTGAAGGTCTGGCCGACGTTCTCCCGGAAGAGGTGCATCAGGTACGACTCGCTCACGTGCAGGTGCCTGGCGACCTCTCTGACCGTCACGTCCTCGGCATAGTGCTCCGCGATGTAACGCATGGCGGCGAGGACCTGGGGCTTATAGGGCCCCCCATCTCTCCCGTATCGCACCACCGCGTTGACCAGAGGGAAGAGCTTGCCCCGTGCCGCCTCCCGAGCCTGCCGGTACGCTCCCTCCACCTCCGAGAGGTCGGCGTACGGCAGGCTGATCCCCACCGTGACGGTCGCCTTCGACCCTGTCTCCTCGTATCGGGCGATGGCCTCTTCGCAGATCCGATGCACGGCATCCCCATCGTCGGTCCCCGCCAGGACCGCGAAGCACGACTCGAGGAAACAGCCCAGGTGGGGCACCTCCTGCTCCTGCAATCGTCGGTCCACCTGCTCGTACAGGGCTCGCAGCGCCCGTGGCACCAGCTCATCGTCGGTCACGTCGGGGTCGACCTGACCGAAGATCAGGTGGCCCCGCCGGCCCACGGGGAAACGGTGGGCCTCCAGGATGTGCTGCAGCTCCAGTGCGCCGGAGGTGTCTCCGGCGATCAACTTGAGCAGGAGGCTCTGCGCCACGGAGGGCAGGACTTGCTTCAACTGATGCTCACGCCTGGAGGCCTGGCGCCTCTCCTCCAGGCGCCTGAGGGCGCGCCGCACCGCATCGACCAGCTCTTCGTTGTCGATGGGCTTCAACAAGTAAGCAACGGCACCGGCCTCGAGCGTCCCCTTGACGTATTCGAACTCCTTGTAACCGCTGAGGATGACCACCGCGCAGTCGAGGCGGAGCTCCTGCACCCGGCGCACGAACTCCACCCCGTCCATCACCGGCATGCGCACATCGCAGAGGATCACGTCGGGCTTGTGCTCGAGGGTCAGTTGTAGCCCCTGCTGCCCGTTGGCGGCCTCGCCCACAACCTCGATGCCATACTCCTCCCAGGGGATCGTCCGACGGATCCCCAGGCGGACCAGGTACTCATCGTCGATCACCAGCATCTTGAACACCGGAGCACCTGACCTCCCGTGGCGCGGCAACGCCGAAGCCCGCCCCTCCACACCGGAGGGAGGGGCGGGCCTCTCGTGGCGAGCCGGTGCGGCCCCGCGTCATTGCCGGGCGTTGGCGAAGAAGATGGTGTCGATCAGGAGCCGACCCGAGCCTCCATAGAAGAGGTCGAACCCGGAGACCGTCTCCGTCAGACCGCTCGCGGACAGGTCCACGATGAGGTCCATCCAGCCGTCTTGGGTGATGTACGGGTAATCGGCGTCGTCGAGCTGCGGCGTCGGCAGCCCCTTGCCGCTCTTCAGACCACCGTTGGCCCACACCACGGCGCTGCGGGCGCCGTTGGCGTCGATGGTGGAGATGCGGAAGTTGTTGAGCGAAGCACCCGCTTCACCCTTCACGCGGAACACGACATACCGATACCGTCCGTCGTTGATCCGCGTGCTCGCCGAGGTGTACTGGATGTAGTCGGGGTTCTTGGTGCTGTCGAAGACCAGGGCCCCGTCTTCGATCGAGAGCCGGTCCATGCCCGCGTAGGCGATGATGAACTGGAGACCGTGCTCTAGAGCCACGGGGTTGTTGGGATCATATTCGGGCGTGGCACCCAGCACGCCGCGCTCGAAGTCGTCGAAGACCAGCACATCGCTCAAGTCGAGCACCGGGTACTCCGTCATGATCTCCGACGCGTCGTATGCGAGATTGGTGAAGAAGATCTGGTCGATGTAGACCAGGCCCTTCTCGCCGGGCTTCGACTCGAGGCGGAAGCCGGCCACTTTGGGATCCCAACCATTGGCGGCGAAGTTGATCACCAGGTTCTGGAACTCGGTCGTCAACCTCGGCACGACCTCGCCGTCGGGCCCCTTCAGCTTCGACAGGGGAATCGGCTTGCCCAGCACCTGCTTGCCGTTGGCCATGTACAGCGGGTAGACCAGGAGATCCTCGCCACCCTTGGCGCCCCTGATACGCAGCACAAAGTTGTCGTAGGTCCCGGCTGCATTGGAGTTGTCGGAGCCGGCAGCCATGTACACCGCAGGCTTGGAGGTGTAGTCGAAGGCGAGCCACCAGCCTACGATGAAGCTCCCCGGCCCGGCGCCCCGCCACCAGATGTCCGGATTCGTCTCGGAGACCACTTCCCGCTCGAAGTCGTCGAGCAGGAAGTTGTCCGGTGTATCGACATACCCGAGGGTCACCGCATCCCGACTCCAGTACACCTCACGGATGTCGATGACGCCCGATCCCGAACCGGTGGTCTTCGCCAGCAGGTGAAAGCCGGCCAGGCTGCGGTCGGCGGGGATGGTCTCGGGACCGTAGCGGCCCGGCAGGCGCTGGAATACTCGGCCGTCCAGGGAGTTGGCCAGGTCGATGATATACACCTGGTACTCCTCGGTGAGTTCGGGCAACGGCTCGAAGTCGGGGTCGAAGAGCTCGGTGAAGTCGACGTCGATGTCGGCGTAGTTGTCGTTGTACCGGAAGGAGAGGACGAGATCCTCGATGGAGGCGCCCTCCCAACCCCGCATGACCAGGACCAGGAAGTCATAGGCCCCCTGCGTGTTGCTCGGGGAGGCTACCTTGTAGATGGGCGCATCCTTGGTCGTGCCCAGGGTGGTGGAGTACGCCGCCCGCAAGAAACGATTCCGTTCCGTTAGGTGGACGTCGCTCCCTTCGACGGTAGCCCACAGCAGGCCCGTCCCCTCCACGGCCGACAGGATGGGCCGATCGAAGTCGTCGAAGAGCTTGTCGAACCTGGGATCGAACGCCCTTCCCACGTAGACTCCATTCTCTCGCACCGGGGCCGTCCGGATGTCGGCCGCCGACGCCTGCATGGCTGCCAGCCCGACGGTCAGGACGAGCGCCAGCACCAGAGCGCACACCTTCTCCTTGTGCGTCCGCATTGCTCTTACCCCTTTTCGTTCTTGGTCGGATTCGTTGCCTACTCGAAGGCCAGCAACTCCGAAATCTGGGCGCCATACCCGCCCGGCGACGTATTCTCGGTGATGACCAGCCTGAGGAACCGCATGCGTGCTGGTCGGGGGAGCGCTATCTCCACCAGGTTGCCCTGCGCGGGATCGAACGCGTAGCTCGCGGAAGGAACGACCTCCTCGTAGACGTCACCGTCGAGGCTCCCGTGGATGGAGAACGTCTGCCTGCGCGGCTCCCACTGCATCAACGGCGGCAGGGCGACCTGGACAACCTTGACGTCATACGCGTCGCCCAGGTCGACGGTGACCACCGCCGGCCACTCTCCCTTTTTCGCCTCGTAGTAGGTCAGCGGGTTGCCGTCCGTCAGGTTGTTGGCCACGTACACGTCCTCGTGCGGGCTGGCGCTCACCGGCTTGTTATAGGTCAGGCTGGCCGGATAGATCTCCACCTCATAGGCGAAGGGCCGCTCGGGGTAGGCAACGCCGCTTCGGTTGTAGAAGCGGAGCTGGAGCGCCTTGTACTCGCCCGGGTTCATCCGGATGTCGACCACGTTTCCGGTGGCCGGCGAGAACTCGTAGTCGGTCGAATTCAGGATGCGGGTAAACACGTTGCGTCCGCTGGTGGCCCGGACGCCGAACAAGGCGATGTTCTGGAGCAGGGCGACGCGGGAGTCAGGGTCGCCGTACACACGAACGGTGCCGACGCGCTTCGGCTGGTCGAACCAGATGCTCAGGGCGGCGAACTCGCCGGGGGTCCCGGACCAATCGAGCCCCACCCATGCCGTGCGAGGATCGCCATCCAACGCTGCAGAGGCGGGATGAGCGGGATCAGCGAAGGGGCCTGTCCCGTCGTCCCACTCGAGGGTGCTCGTGCCACGGGTGGCGGTCACCGTGAAGGCCCCCGTGATTCGTTCGCCCATGTAAACCCGGGGCATCTGCCGGATGGCGAAATCAGGCACCAAGAAACCCACCTGGCTCCTTCGCGGGACCACCGTGACCTGGGCCGGCGCACCCGGATCCAGGTCGAGCGCGTAGGGGACCCGCACCCTAGCCCCCGTGGGCTCACCCGTATACTCCACGCGAATGTTGGCAGTGTGCTGGTTTACCGACAGGCGGAGGTCCTCCGGCCTTCGGATCGGGGTCTGCTTGTAGACGATGTTCTTCAGCAGGACGTCTTCGACCCGGTTATCAGGACCGCTCCCGAGGATCCGGGAGACGAAATCGTCCCGACCATCGAGCACGACGACGTTGTCGACGACGACACCGGAGATCTTGCCCCGCTCGCCGCCCGATCGGGACCATTCCTGGCTGTATTGGATCGTGAAATCGATGAAGAAGTTGTCGTGGTCGGACGCCTTGTTGTCTCCCTCTATCTGTGCGTCCTCCACCGTGATGTTTCGGAACGCTACATTCCGAACGTGCGCATCGTCCGCGTTGTGAATGCTCATCACCGGTTTGTGGAAGGCGTGCAGCACGGTGATGTCCCGGAACTCGATGTTCTCCATCGTGTCCCCGTAGGTCTCGTATCCCACCTCCATGCTTTGCGCAAGATCGCTCCACACCACGACGTTCTCGAAGAGGATGTTGGCGGTGGTGCCGCGATCGTAGTTCTTGACCACCAGGGCGTCATCCCATGTCCGGACGAAGCAGTTCCTCACCACCACGTTCTTGGAGGACTGCAAGGAGATTCCGTCGCCGTTGGCCCGGGCGGTGACGATCTTGACGTTATCGATAGTGAGTCCGTCGACGAAGTACGACGTGATGGCCCACCCGGCCGGGTTGAGGATGGTTATCCCCTCGATGGTGATGTTCTTCGAGTGACGCAGCTCGATCGGAAGGGTAAACTCGGACGGTCGGGTGCGTGGGTAGATGGAACCGTCGAGGATCCCTCGTCCGCGGATGGTGACGTTTTCCACTCCTTCGGCACGGATGTGCCCGTACACGACGGCGCCACCCGCGATGTAGATCGTCTGGCCGCTCTTGACCGGGATCGCGTCCGCCTTGTACACCCCGGGACCGATGTAGATGGTATCTTCAGGCAGGTTGTTGGGATCGGGGGCATCGTGCTCCAGGGGATTGGCGAACAGGTGCAGCGCCCGGTCTGTCCGCCCATTGTACTCCACGGTGTAGTTGCCGGGATAGTCGAGGCGGAAGGTAATGGTGTTACCTTCGACCTCCGGCGTGATCCCGTAGGCCAGGGGCCGCACCACCGCACGGAGCACCTCTTCGTCAACGGTTACCTTGACGGTGACGGACCCTTCGAAGTCGAAGAGGGCTACCGGCGTGGTGGTGGTCGGTGTGGCGAAGCTAAACAGGCGCCCGTGGTTGACCGGCGTCTCATAGACGAAGAGCTCGTGGCCTTCGACGAACACCTTCACCCGGTCCGAGCTCTTGAGCAGGGACGGCCCCTCGTAGACCACGACTTTGGTCTCGCTCACCGTTCTCGAGGGCTCAGGTGGGCGACCGGGGGCCACTTCCGGCACAGCCTCACGGCTCTGCTGCCAGTAGATGTAACCGATGCCTCCCGCAACGGCAACCGCGACGATAACGGCTGCCACTAGCGGGAGTCTCAACCTTCCAGTCTTTGCCTGCACGCGCCAGCACTACCGATGTGCATGAGGCTCACCGTCATCGTAGGATCGCCGCAAGGGGAGCGCCTATAGGCAAATCCTGCAAAATGGTGGGGTAAAAGACGATAGCACTCGAGGGCCTCGGTCAGCGACCAGAGTCTCCCGCCGACGCCCTGCTCAAACCGTTGGGCATGCTGGCGGCCCGAAGGGCAACAAGGCCGGCTGGTCACAGACGACCAGGTCCGGCCCTGTCAGGTAGTACGGGCGTGCATCCTCGCCGGTTACGTGGGTGGGGGCGTCAGGATTCCTGCACGACGGCCTCGACGACCAGCTCCGAGCCGTCGTCGAGCAGCAGCGTCAGCGGCACCCGGTCGCCCGGCTGGAGGGCACGGTTGACGCCCACCAGCATGATGTGGAAGCCGCCGGGCTGGAGGCGCACCTGCCCG
>DATCKA010000071.1:0-2688 GCA_036562495.1 Limnochordales bacterium | reverse complement strand
GTCTTCCTGCGCCAGCTGAAAGACCGTGGAAACGCGGAGGAGGGGAGCCCGGATGCCTAAGGTCTACGTCAGCCCGTCGGTCCAGGAGTACAACGTCGGCGTCGGCGATTACGGCACCGAGGAACAGCGGATGCAGGTCATTGGCGCACTGGTCGAGACCTACCTGAGGGCCAATGGCATCGACGTCCGGCGCAACCGGCCGGAGATGAGCCTGAAGGACATCATCATCGACAGCAACCGCTACCGGCCGGACGCCCACGTGGCGATCCACTCCAACGCTGGAGGGGGTGAGGGCACGGAAGTCTGGCACTACCCGGGTTCGGAGCAGGGCCGGAAGCTGGCGCAGTGCCTGTACGACGAGGTGGCGCCACTGAGCCCCGGCAAGGACCGGGGCATTAAAACTTCTGCGGTCTTTGCCGAGTTGCGGAGCACCATCGCACCGGCGGTGATCATCGAGGTCGGGTTCCACGACAACCCGGCCGACGCGGCGTGGATCATGTCCCAGCCGCGTGAGATCGCCAAGGCCATCGCTCGGGGCATCTGCCGCTACTTCGGCAAGGCGTTCAAGGACCCGGACGCGCCGAAGCCCAAGCCGAAGCCGAAGCCCAGCGGCGACGTGTGGCACCGGGTCGTGGCCGGATCCTTCAAGGACCGTGACAACGCCGAAAGGCGAGTCGCTGAGGTCCGTAAGAAGGGGTTTGCCGGGGCCTGGATCGCCACCGTCACCATCAACGGCGAGGTGTTCCACCGGGTTATCCTCGGGTCCTTCAAGGACCGGGACAACGCCGAGAATCAGGTGGCCGAGGCCCGGAAGAAGGGCATCGAGGCCTGGATCGATACCGTCACCCTGTGAAGGAGGGTCGACATCGTGGCCAACTGCTTCGCGACGTACAACAAGAGCTTTCACGTCTGGCGGGCAAATCCCGTTCTGGTCCGGTGCCTCCAGGAAGGCGGCAACCCGCGCTACATCTACCGCGACGAGTTCTTCGCCTTCCTCTTCAACCAGGGGGACCTTGCCCTGGCCGGGTGCCCGGACATCGGTCTAAACAACCCTCGCCAGAAGTTAGTCGTCTTCCGCCGTGGTGACCTGAAGCGCATGGACTGCGGGTGGATGGATCTCCGGCCCTTCGGCGGGGCGTACTACGGTAGATCCATTCTTAACTTCGCCCTGGCGTCCTACACCATCAACGGGCAGACGATGCGGGCCTACCAGCTGACCCGTGACGAGGAGCTTTATCGCCCGGACGGGTCCTACGCCTTCGTCCTGCCGGCAGGGACGTGGATCGCTACCAACTCGGACACGCTGGGGGCGAAGTACCCGTGGAGGTGGATCGTTAAGTACCGTTACCACGATTACCTGCACGACTGGATTCCGGTCATTACCGGCGAGCCGTACGGGTGGCTCGACACCGGGATGCAGGACCGGGGGAGCATGGCCACCTCCATCTCCATCCGGACGTCCATCACCGGCTGACGGGCACGCAGCGGGGGCGGTCCCAGTGGCCGCCCCCGTTCGCCTGCCTCACTTCTTTTCCAGGGCCGCCAGGATATTGTGCGCGATAGACCGCTCCTCCGACAGCGTGATGAATCCGCGACAGCTACCCGCTACTTACTGCCACTGGACCGGCGCTGAGTGGAGGATGCGGCGGGCCTCATCTTCCGGTGTGTTGATGAGATGCCAACTGAGCAAGACGTCTCCGGGCAGGCCCCATACTGCTTGGCAATAATGGGACAGCCCGTTGAAGGTGGACAGCGGGGCGGCAGACGGGTCTCCGGGAGGGTATTCGTAGACGCACCGGTAGTCCGCGGGCGTCTCGCCTGGGATCACCTTTGTACCCGACGGCCCGAACTTGGTGATGTCGGCGATAAAGAGTTCCCGGCGCTCGGGAGCAGCGAGGACAATCTGCCTCTGGTGAGGCCCGTAGCCAGGCCCGCTGGCCACGACGCCGAGGAAGCGGAAGTCGTCCGGCAGTTCAGACGGCACCCACCGAATGTCCCCGACCCACTCTTTGAAGGCGTCGAAGTCTTGGCTCATGTGTTCGTGGCGGAGATCCCAGAATGCCTCGGGGAATTCCAGGCTGTGGAGCCACGCGGCCGCCTCGCCTGTGACCTCTGTGCCATCCGGGAAAATGTAGACTTGCTCCTTCTCGTCCTCGATGATCTGCACGTCGTCCTCATCCTGCGCCTGGGGCCCGCAACCGGCAAGAACCAGTGCGAGGGCCAGCCCTGCGGCCACGAGCCCAAGCAGCCTCTTGCGCATGCCACCACCCCACATAAAACCTGCCTGCGCGGGACCAATGTACCACTAATGGACCGCGTATTTCCTTGCGAAAACGTTGCGAGCCGGTAACGGCTGCCGGGTGGGTGCTGCAGGCGGGGTCACGCAACGGCCCCGCCCGCAGCCTCCTCAGCCTCCCGCTCGGGTTCGACCTCTTCAGCGCGGCACCGGGTCAGGACCGTGCGCTTGCGGCCGCGATATTCCTCGTGGCGCTTCACAGTGCCGCGGATGCGGTAGCGCCGGCCCACCTGCAGCTCAGTCCTGGAGGCGAACCACACCAGCTCGTTCCCGTCGTCGTCGCGCATCACGTGCAGGACGCTGCCGCCCCAGTCGCCGTCCAGGTGCAGCGTGCGCACGACCTCGACCACGGCCTCGATGCGCTCGCCAACGCGTCCGATGTGCCGGCTCTC
>DATCKA010000035.1:0-1719 GCA_036562495.1 Limnochordales bacterium | reverse complement strand
GGTGACGATGGCCAGATCCCGGGGGCCGGTCCACTCGAAATAGGCCCGCTCTCGCTCGGTGAGGCCCCGGCCCTGGCGGATGGCGTCAAGCAGCCGGCGCACCTCGGAGGGGAGGAGGTAGCCCGGCACCCGGTCATCCTCCGGCGGGTGGAGGCGGGCAAAGGGGTTCCGCACCCGGACCCCCATCCAGGCCAGCCCGTCATACAGCGAGCGGAGGGCGTAGATCTTCCGGTGCAAAAACGCGGGCACCCGCTCGTCCCTGCCGGCCTTGCCGTGTCGCTTCTGCTCCGCAGCGATGTAGCGGGCCGCCAGCCGCTCGTCCACCGCCCGGAGCCGGCCGAGAAGATCGGGCGCCTCTAGGGGCTGCTCTCCGAGCCAGCGCAGGAAGGCGTCCACCTCCCGCCGGTACGCCTTGGCGGTCGAGGGCTTGAAGTGGCGCTCGAACAGCCAGTAGGCCTCGAGCTGCTCCAGCAGGCCGGCCGCGTCCACGGCCTTCACCTCCCCGGCCATTCATTCGGCAAGAAACGTGGGCCGACCTGCAGCTCCCCTATGGCCTCCTGCCTGATAGGTCCAATCAGATAGGACAGGCGGCGCGTCCCCCCACCTTTCCCGCAGGAGTTTTTGCGAGCGATTTGTCCGGTTGGCCCGCGCGGCTGCCCTGGGCGCGCTACGCTCGGTGTGCAGGCGGGGGAAGGGGGTGCGCCCGATGCTGGCCATGCGGGATTACCAGCGGGCGGCGGTGGAGGCCGTCGAGCAGGAGTTCCGCCGCGGCGTCACCCGCCAGCTGATCGTCCTGCCCACGGGCACCGGCAAGACCGTGGTCTTCAGCCACGTGGCCAAGAGGCGGGGCGGCCGGACGCTGGTGCTGGCCCACCGGACCGAGCTTTTGGACCAGGCCCTGGCGAAGATCCAGCTAGTCTGGCCGGAGGCCCGGGTGGGGCGGATTCAGGGGCCCCACGACCGTCACCGGGGCCGGGATGTGGTGGTGGCCAGCGTGCCCACCCTGGCCCGCCCCGAGCGTCTTCAGCGCCTGGCCCCGGAGTTTAGCACCATCATCATCGACGAGGCCCACCACGCCGTCGCCGAGAGCTACCGCCGCATCCTCGATGCCCTGGCCGGCGGGCGGCGGGATGTCCTGGTGCTGGGCGCCACGGCCACCCCGGACCGGGCCGACGGCCGCTCCCTGCGGCCGGTGTTCGAGAAGATCGTCTACCAGCGCACGCTGGTACAGATGATCGCGGCCGGGTATCTGTGCGACCTTCGGGCCAAGCGGGTCTACTCCCGCGTGTCGCTGGACGGCGTGCGGGTGCGGGCGGGTGACTTCGACGCCGGCCAGCTCGCCTCGGTGCTAAACACGGCCAACCGCAACGAGCTGATCGTGGACAGCTACCTCCGCTTCGGCGAGGGGCGGAAGGCCATCCTCTTCGCCGCCGACATCGAGCACGCCGAGGCCCTGGCCGAGCTTTTCCGGCGCCGGGGCATACCGAGCCAGGCCATCAGCCAGCGGACCCCGGCCCGCCGGCGGCGGGCGCTGCTTTACGCCTTCCGGCGCGGGCAGATCCAGGTGCTCACCAACGTGGCGGTCTTCACGGAGGGCTTTGACGAGCCTTCCATCAGCTGCGTCATCCTGGCCCGGCCCACGCGCTCGCGGGCGCTCCTTGCCCAGATGGTGGGGCGGGGGACCCGGCTGCATCCGGGCAAGCGGGACTGTTTGGTGCT
>DATCKA010000016.1:0-26737 GCA_036562495.1 Limnochordales bacterium | reverse complement strand
CGCCTGGCGGCTCAGGGCCGGCGCGATGTAGAGGCCGGCCGCCAGCCAGGCCGTGGCGATCCAGAAGATGGCCATCTGCAGGTGCCAGGATCGGGCCACCGAGAAGGGCAGCAGGCGGTCGATGGGGATGCCCAGCACCTCCCGCACGCCGAAGAAGTCGGGCGTCACGTAGCTATGGGCCATCCAGCCGCCCATCAGGGTCTGGCCCAGGAAGAGCAGCATCACCACCACCAGGAACTTGGCCGCGGCCCGCTGCGTGGGCGAGATGAAGGCCGGCAGACCGGCCGCCACGTGGCCGCCCTCCAGAGCCGGCTCCATCTGCAGCCGGTAGCGGAAGTACGCCCACAGCACCAAGGCCAGCATGCCGACCAGCAGCGCCACGCTGGCGGCGCTGGCCACCACCGAGCCCGGCGTTACCTCATTGCCGGCAGCCGGCTCATAGGGCCAGTTGTTGGTGTACGAGTAGGCCTGGCCCGGGCGCCGGGCAGCCGACAGCCACGCCGTCCAGAAGAAGAAGCGGCTCGACGCCGGCACGTCGCTGGCGGCCACCAGCCCGGCCGGCAGCGAGGCCTCGGGGTCCCCCTCGGCGAAGAGGCGAGCGTAGAAGGCCTCCACCTGCTCCAGCGCGTATGCCTGGGCCGCGGAGATGGTCAGCGTCCGGCTCGCCGGATCGTAGCGATTGGCCGCCAGCTCCTGCCGTACCCGCGCCTCGACCTCGGCGGGCGACAGGGGCGTGCCCGCCGCCTGCGCCTGCTGGCCATAGTAGGCCGTCATGGCGTCGACCATCAGCCGCAGGGTCTGGGCGGTGAAGTCCGGGCCCCGCATGCCGCCGTTGCCCAGCACCGAACCATAGTCCATCAGCCCGTAGCGCTGCCACGCCGACTGCCCCAGGGCGATGGCCTCGCCGTCGAGCAGCTGGCCGGTGCCCTCCACCACGATGCGTTGGGGGATGGGCGGCACCTCGTCGAAGCTCAGCGCCGCTCCCAGCACCATCACCGTAAAGACGCCCAACACCGTCAGCACCAGCGCGTGCTTCCACAAGCCCGACCGTGCGTCCAAGACCGACCCCCCACTTCTCCTAGACCAGCACGGCTCCTAGCCCAACAGGGCGCCGGCACCCCGCCCCGAGGTCTCACGGGCGTCGCCCTGCTGCGCGGCCAGTTGGTGGCGCCTGACCAGCTCCGCCACCGAGATGGCGCCCAGGTACCCCGTCACCGCCTGGCGCAGCCCGTCGAGCACGGGGTGGAGGGCGCACCGCTCGGGCTCGGGGCACTCGCCCGGCCAGAGCATGCAGCGGGTGAAGACCGTGGGCCCCTCGACGGCCTCGACCACGTCCAGCAGCGAGATGGCCTCCGGTGGACGGCTCAGTCGCACCCCGCCCCGGGCTCCCCGGGTCGTCACGACAAGCCCCGCGCGAGCCAGAGCCTGCACCACCTTGGCGCCGTAGGCGGCCGGCATGCCCTGGCGGCGACACAGCGTCGCCACGTCGGATGCGTACCCTGGGCTGGTGGCCAGCCCCATCGCCACGCGGATGGCGTAGTCGCTCTGACGGGTCAGCCGCACTCGCCTCTCCCTCTCGCCCTCGCCTCGTGCCCGAACCGCGGCAGGCCGGGCGCATCGACGCACAACCTCGCCGCGCTAATCGGACAAAAACGTCTTCTTTCTCCGCTTCCTACCCTACGCCCGCCATGACGCCGCACCCAGAGGCGGCCGTCCCGACCCCAGCCTGACACCTGGCCCGCCAAGACAGGGACACTCGTCCTCACGACCAGGGACAACAGCCCCCACCGACCCGCCCCCTCCCCGGCCGCCTCACCGTATCTCCGCATCCTCGTGCCACGGCCAATGGACCGGTGCGTCGGACCCGGCCGCCATCTGGCTGGGGGAGAGCTGTGGGAGAGGTATGGGGGTCGGCGACTAGGCGTTTTTCAATAACTTTTGAAAAACCGCCCCTCGCGCGAGCGCGACATCCCTCGCGGGCCGGCTGGGGCTCCGACGAGGCGGCGCAAACGGCCACGTGACGGGCTTCCCAGGGCGTGGGCAGGGGTGAGGGAGAGAGGCCGGGAGGACGGGCGGCGAGCCACGCACCCCGACACATGTCCGCACGAGGAGACGGATCGGTTGGCGGCGGGCTCCGGTGTCGAGATGGGGCCCGAGGCCGCATGACATCGGTGGCGGCGGCATGCGGACGGGGACGCGCGTCATTTCAACAGGTGTTGAAATGCGAGGATGGTGGAAATGGGCCGGAAGCCGCGCTACGGGCGAGGCTCGGTGGCGAAAGGGAGCTTACCTGGCGGCTGGCCTCTAGGCTTCAGCCCGCCGGCCCGCCACCCGCCACCGGAAGGGCACCCGCCTCGTCAGTACGGCAGGAAGCCAGCCGTACCCCAGCAGCGCCGACGCGGCCACCAGGCCCGCCCCGTACAGCCACGCGCCCGCCTGCGCCGCCCACGTCGCCCCCGACAGGATGCCCGCCACCAGCAGCACGAGGCCGCCGTTGGTGGCCCAGAAGGCCACCTTCCCCGCCCTGGGGGCGTAGAGGTCAGGTAGCAGCGGGATCTGCAGCACGTCGGGCACGGTGGCCCGGTAGTACCACATCAGGAAGGGCGTCACCTTGTACAGCTGCCCGAGGATGGCCTGCACCACCCACCCCAGCAGGAACGCCACCCCCGCCGCCAGCCCCAGCCGCTCCGGCGGCCGGGTGCCGACCAGACCCGCCGCCCATGCCAGGCCCGTCGCGCTCAGCGCCAGGGTGACGACACACAGGGCCCACCAGTGGTCGACGTTGAGGTCGGGACTCTTGCGCCGCCGGCGACGCAGCAGGTACACCAGCTCCCACACGTACAACGGGCCCGCCAGGGAGGCGGATACCACCGCGGCCTTGAGCGGCCAGGCCGCCCCGAGGAGGGCTCCCGTCGCCTGCAGGACCACGCTCATGACGAGCAGGATGACGATGGCCCGTCCCCGCCGCTCGTCGGCGATGCGCACGCCGTGGACGATGGGCACCAGCCGGTACGAGACCCCCACCACCATCAGCGCGAACCAGCCACCTAGCCCCAAGGCCAGGTGCACCAGCAGGCCGCGCTCGTCCACGTAGAGCGCTGGCCACAGCGGAAACCGAAAGCCCAGCGCCAGCACCAGCCCCCAGGTCGTCACCAGGCCGAAGCTGAAGGCGCTGACGGCCATGGCCCGCCCGTGAAGGCGGCCCTGCGGCCCTGCCTGTCCGGCGGCCCGCCGCCGGCGCAAGGCGGCGCCGGCCCTCGCCATGATGATGCCGAAGCCCCAGGCCATGGCCGTCACCAGGCTCCCGCCCAGGATCAGCCACCCGATGCGGCTGGTGTAGAATCCCGCCACCAGGGCCGTCGCCCCGACGATGAAGGCGGCCAGCTGCCACGGGACCCACCGCTGGGTCCACAGCCGCTCGCCCAGCAGCGCCCCCGACATCTGGTAGGCCGCCCCCATGATCATGGTGGAGCCCAGCCCCAGCGTGATCGCGTGCGTCAGCGCGAAGGCCGGCGCCGTCAAGAACCTCGCCGCCGCGAGCCTCGGCGCCGCGATGATTAGCAGCACGGCGATGACCGGCATGGCCACCGCGACGGCCCACCACATGGCGGCCTCGGCCGCCGTCATCACCAGCGGGCCGCCCGTCGCCCCTCCCGGCGTCCCTGCCAGCGGCACACCGGATGCCTCGGGGGCAGTCGCCTCCGGGCGCGATGTGTCGGCCATCGGCCTACCCCCATTCCTCCAGCTTGGCCGGGTCGTCGATGACGATCCGCCCCCGCTCCACACGTACCAGCCCGGCCCGCCGGAAGACGGCCAGCATCCGGCTCACCGTCTCCCGTGTGGTGGCCGCCATGCCGGCCAGGTCCTGGTGCGACAGGTGCACCCGGATGCGCACGGCCGCCGGCCGTCCCTCGGTCGGGACAGGCTCCCCCAGCTGGCGGGCCAGCCGCAGCAGCACCCGCGCCAGGCGGGCAGGGACGGCCTGCATCCCCATCTCCCGTAGTTGGGCGTGCAGGCGGCGGATGTGGCGGCCCAGCACGGCCACCATCTGCACCGCGATCTGCGGCTCGCGGATGAGCAGGGCGTAGAAGGCGGCTCGCTCCATGACCCAGACGGTGGTGTCCTCCAGCGCCTGGGCGGTGGCCGGCGCGGGCCCCCCGTCGAGGAAGCCCACGTGCGGGAAGAACGTGCCCGGCCCCAACACGCTGAGGACGTGCTCTCGTCCCTCGGCATCCATGGTCGAGGCCTTGACCGAGCCCGACTCGACGAAGTAGACGGCGTCGACCGGTTCGCCCTCGAGGAAGACGAACATCCCCCGCCGGTACTGCCGACGATGCAACAGGGCGGCAACGGCGGCCAGCTGGCCCTCGTCGAGTCCTTCGAAGAGGCCGGTGCGGCGCAACACGTCGAGGGTTGTCCCGGACGGGTCTGTGATGGTCATCACTCCGTGCCGTGACGGGGCGCAACGCCCGGATTCGGGCCGGAGGCTACGCTCCTCCACGGGATATCCTTTTCCAGGCTAACAGTTTGCCAGGTCAAGAGCAAGGCGCGTCGATAGCAAGGCGCACCGTTCAATCGTCCGAAGGAGGTCTCGTCATGTCGACCACGCGTCCAGCCGATGCGATCCGGTCCCATCACCGCCAGCTCGTCGAGGAGTTCGAGCGGCGGCTGGCCGCCCTCTCGGCCCGAGCGGCGCAGGGCGGCGATGGCGTCGCCGAGGCCCAGGGTCTGGCCAGGTTCCTCGCCGAGGAGCTACGGCCCCACGCCCGGGGAGAGGAGCATGCCCTCTACCCTGCCGTCGACCCGCTGGTGGCGCGCTACGGCCGCCCCACCGCCACCATGTCCATCGACCACGAGTACATCGACCGTTACATCGCCGAGATCGAGGCGGGCGCCCGCGCGGTGGCCGGTTCCTCGAACCCGTCCCGCTCCGAGGCGCTGCAGGAGCTGTTGCGTCTGGGGATGCAGCTGGCCGCCATCTTCCGCCTGCACCTCGAGAAGGAGGAGCGGGTCTACCTGCCCCTCTTCGAGGCGCATCTGTCGGAGGCGGAGCAGCGCCGGGTGCTCGACGCCATGCACGAGTCGCCCGAGTCGGGTGCCCATCCTGGGCCGCACGGCGCGGCGGACGGCTCGCCCGTGCTGGACGTGCGGCAGATTCCCCCACCGATGCGTCACCCTCTGATCTTCGAGACCTACCAGCGCCTCGGCCCGGGGCAGGGCTTCGTGCTGGTCAACGACCACGACCCCAAGCCGCTCTATTACCAGTTCGCAGCCGAGCTGCCCGGGCAGTTCACGTGGGAGTACCTGGAGTCGGGCCCCGAGGTCTGGCGGGTGCGCATCGGCAAGCCCGGCGTCTGAGCCGAGACGGGCGGCTCCAGCTGCGGGCGGAGCTCCAGGAGGGATGGCGACGCCATGAAGCAACCCACTGACGACTTCGGACGCCGTCATCGCCGCACGCCGCCGGCTGCCCCGCTGCGCCTGGCCGCCATGGTGGCCGGGGGCAGCGCCCTCGTCAGCGGCATGCTGGCCGGCCTGGCACGGATGGGCTGGCGCATCCCGGCCGTGGGCGACCTGACCGCCGCCCACGGCCCCCTCATGGTGGCCGGCTTCCTGGGGACGGTCATCAGCCTCGAGCGAGCCGTCGGCCTCGGCCGCCCGTGGGCGTACGCGGCCCCGGCCCTGGCCGGGGCGGGCAGCGTCCTCATCCTGACCGGGGCGCCGTCCTCTGCGGCGGCCCTGGCCTTCCTGGCGGGCGCCGTGACGCTGGTGGCCGTCTTCGCCGTCATCTACCGCATCCGCCCGGATCGGCCCAACGCGGTGCTGCTGGCGGGCACCCTGGCCTGGACGGGCGGGGTGCTGGCGTGGTGGATGGGCCTGTCGGTACCCGCGCTGGTGCCGTGGTGGGCCGCCTTCCTGGTGCTGACCATCGCCGGCGAGCGCCTCGAGCTGGCGCACCTGCGCCCGGCCCGGGGCCTGGTCGACGCCGCTTTCCTCCTCTCGGCCGCCCTGCTGGGGGCCGGGGCCCTGGTCTCGGCCGTGCGGCTCGAGGCCGGTGTGCGCCTGGCAGGGGTCGGCATGGTCGGGCTGGGGCTGTGGCTGGCGCGCTTCGACGTGGCCTGGCGTACGGTGCGGCTGCAGGGGCTCACCCGCTACATCGCCTGGTGCCTGCTGCCCGGGTACGCCTGGCTCGCGCTGGGCGGCATCAGCTGGGCGCTGGGGGCGCGGTGGTTCGGCGCGGGCGTCTTCTACGACGCCATGCTCCACATGGTCTTCGTGGGTTTCGTGCTCTCCATGATCTTCGGCCACGCCCCCGTCATCCTGCCGGGGGTGCTGGGCGTGACCGTGGCCTTCTCCCGGCGCTTCTACCTCCACCTGGCGCTGCTGCACGCCTCGCTCGTGCTGCGCATCGCCGGCGACCTGGCCATCTCCATCCCGGCACGCCAGTGGGGCGGCCTTCTCAACGTCGTCGCCGTGGTGCTCTTCCTGTTGCAGACGGCGCTGGCCGTCCGCCAGGGCCGTCGGGCTGCCCCGGCCTCCTGATCGACAGGCGACCGCGAAGAGGCGGGCGGCCCCCGCGGGGTCGCCCGCCTCGATTGGTGCCAGGGATCTCATCGCCCGGCCGCTTAAGGCCGCCTTGACGCCTCAGCGCAGCGGCCGGAAGATGTCGGGCCGATCCTCGCCCTCCACCACCAGTTCGCCGATGGCGCCCTTGTGGATCCGACCCAGGGCGTGGTCCACCAGCGTGTAGCGACCCGGCACCTCGACGCCGAAGTCGACCACGACCGCCCCGCCCGGCGGCACGGTGACGGTCTGGACGTCGGTCAGCGGCGGCGAGGTGAGCGACGCCAGCATGTAGACCCGATCGAAGATCTCGCCGATGACGTGGAAGCTCGAGGTGAGGTTGGGGCCTCCGACGCCGAAGTAGATGCGGACCGTCTCGCCCGTCCGGGCCTTGAGGGCCGAGGAACCGCTCAGGGAGCCCACTCGCCCGTTGAAGACCACGTACTCGGGCGACTCGTCCCACAGCGCCTGCCAGTCGAAGGCCTGCAGGCCCTTCTGCCCGTAGGGGCCGGCCGTGTAGACCTCCTGCTGCATGACGTAGTACTCGCGGTCCACCGGGGGCAGACCCTCGGCGGGCTCCACCAGGATCATGCCGTACATCCCGTTGGCGATGTGCATCGGGATGGGAGCGGTGGCGCAGTGGTAGACGTAGAGCCCGGGCTCGATGGCCTTGAAGACGAAGGCCGTGGTCCCGCCCGCCATCGTCTGCGTGTAGATGGCGCCGCCTCCGGTGCCGGTCACGGCGTGCAGGTCGATGGAGTGGGGCGCCGTGCTGCCGTCACGGTTGGTGACCCGTACCACCACCGTGTCGCCTTCACGCACCCGGATCATGGGCCCGGGCACGGTGCCGTTGAAGGTCCAGAACGTGTACTCCACCCCGTCGGCCAGCTGCATCGTGGTCTCGACGGTCTCCAGGTCGACCCGCAGGGTGGCCGGCTGCTTGCGGTCGATGGGCGGTGGCACGTAGGGCGGCGCGCTCATCGGGGCCGCCGGCAGTGCCTGCACCTCGGCCAGGCTCTTCGGTACCGGGGCCCCCGCGGCCTGGACCGGGCTGCCATCGCCGGTGCCTCCGGGCGCCGCGCTCTGCCAGGGGGCCGTCACCACCACGGCCGCGACGGCCGCGACCACCACCAGCGCGGCAACGGCGCCCCTCATCAGCCAGGCATTGCGTGGATGCGCTTGGCGCTTTGACTCGGGCATGGGGTCCATCCCACCTTTGCTCCAGGATGGCAGCCGTCCCCCTGCCGCCTCGGACGGGAACCCCGTCTACCCCGCGTCACCGTAGCACTCCCCCACGCGGTGGGCTGTGACGGCGGCTATGGGTCCTCGTGACGGACGTCACGGATAAGGGAGTCGATACCGATTACCTTTGGCTTGGTGGGATTCGAGGGCCCTGTTGCTACGGTGCCAACAGGGCTTTACAGGAGGGGGATGTGGCCGTGGCCATCACCACGCCGGATCCCGGCCCCGCTCGAGCTGCCCAGCCCGCCCTGTTGGAGCGCCTGCTCGAGGAGCACCGCGATCTCCTGCCGGCGCTGCAGGCATGGGTCGAGCGCCTGCCCGGCGCGCCCGCGGACCGGGCCTGGCAGGAGCTGTCGGCCCTGGCCGAGCGGCTGCGACTGCATGCCCATGTAGAGGACGAGACGCTCTTCGCGGCCATGGCCGACATCCTGGGGCCGGCGGCGCTGACGGGTTACCTGATGCAGCACGACGACATCGACGAAGTGCTGGGCCAGCTGCTGCAGACGCCGGGCCAGCTGCCCGAGGACGCGCCCGAGCTGGCGGGCCGGCTCCTGTGGTATTGCGAGTCCCACTTCGAGATCGAGGAGCGGCACATCTTCCAGGAGGCCCTCGCCCGCCTGACGCCGCAGCAGTGGGCCGAACTCGACGCCAGGGCTCGGGCCCTGGCCGCCCGGTCCGGCGATGGGCCCCCTGCGCCGCCGCAGCAGGCGACCAAGGTCACCTAAGTTGCGGATCACGTGGCGCCCCCCGATCCAGACTGGAGCCGCAGAGGCGACCCGGCTCGCCGATGCGGCGGAGCGGGTCGGCGAAGGGAGAGACCACGATGCGGATCACCCGCAAGACCCTGGTCAAGGAGGCCGTGGAGAGCTCCCGGGAGGCCCCGGCCATCTTCGCCCGCCACGGCATCAACCCCCTGGATCGGTGCCAGGGTATGTACGACCTCAACTCCATCGAGGACGCCGAAGAGTGGTGCGGGCTGCACGACATCGACGGCCTCATCCGGGAGCTCAACGAGGCTGCCGAGCGCGAGGCCAAGGCCCGGGACACCCTGGTCGAGCGGTGAGGTGCAAGAAGTGAGCGCCGTGCGGGCATCGGCACGGGCGCCGGTGGCGGTCCAGCACGGCCTGCTGGACCGCCACGCGTTGCCCAAGCTGGCCATGACCTTCATCGCTGCTGCGTCGCTGGCCGGCACCCTCTTGACCATGGCCACCCACGGGGCCCCCTGGGAGTTGGGCGTGGTGCGCTGGCTGCACCTGGCCTCCCTGGGCTGGCTGGCCGGCGGGGCCATGTGGTGGGGCTGGTTCGTGCGGACCGAGCCCGACGCGGAGGATCCCGAGGCGGGTCGGCCCTGCTGCTACGGCCCCTGCACGTGGTGGCCTTCGGCCTCTGGATGGGCGGCGCGGCCTGGAACCTGCTGGTGGCCATCCCCACCGCGCGCCAGGAGCCGACGCCCTCCGTGGTGGTGGCGGCGGCCCATCAGCTGGAGCGGTTCCGCTGGGCGGTGCGCCTGCTGCTGCCGACGCTGCTGGTGACCGGGCTGCTGCAGGCCCTCCCCTATGGCGGTGGCACGCTGCTGGGGCTGGGCGGGTCGCCGTGGGGACGGGTCATCCTGATGAAGATGGGGCTGGTGGTGGCCCTGGTCGGCATCTTCATCACCTGCCCGTTGTGGCGGGCCTGTTCCCCCATCCGGGGCATGTGCGACCTGCGCGAGCTGCAGGGGAGCGGCGCGGCCCGCCGGCCGATGCGCACCCTCGACAACCGCGGGCGGGCCTGCGCGGGGTTCGTCCACATCCGCCGGGAGCTGGAGGCCCTGCGCGAGGGCGAGCTGTTGACGGTGCTCAGCACCGATCCCATCGCCTGGTGGGAGCTGCCGGCCTGGCTCGAGCTCGAGGGGCACACCCTGGTGCAGCGTGACCGAACGGGCCGGTGGCGGCTCCTGTGGCCCAGCTACCGCTTCGTCATCCGCAAGGGCCCCGCCAGGCGGCCGGCTCTGGGGGAGGGCGACGGGGCCCCCGAGCGGCGCCTGGCCCGGGCCGTCGCGCCGGGAGGGATGGGCCCGCCGTGACGGCCCACGTGACGGCCCACCCGGACCCGGCCGCCATCCTGCGCCAGATCCCCTACTTCGAGACGCTGGCGCCCGAGGAGGTCGAGGAGCTGGCGTCTGCGGCCCACCTGCGCCTCTACCGGGCCTCCGAGGT
Source organism: Limnochordales bacterium (assembly GCA_036562495.1). GTDB lineage: Bacteria > Bacillota > Limnochordia > Limnochordales > Geochordaceae > Geochorda. The sequence continues at coordinate 16,736 of DATCKA010000016.1, read as the reverse complement.
CATCTTCAGCCAGGGGCAGCCCGCGGCCGGTCTCTGGTGCGTGGCGGCCGGCCGGGTCAAGGCGGTGCGCTTCTCCCCCCAGGGGCGGGAGCTGATCATCAAGTTCTTCGAGCCCTACGAGACCTTCGGCGAGGTGGGCGCCCTCGAGGGCGGCGAAAACCCCTCCAACGCCATCGCCGCCGTCGACTCCCGGATCCTGCTGGTGCCCCGCCAGGCCCTGGCGCCGCTGCTGCGCCGCCACCCCGAGGTGGACACCCGCATCATGCGGGCCATGGCCCAGAAGCTGCGCTACGCCATGAGCCGCTTCGAACAGGCCACCCTCTTCGACGTCCGCACCCGCCTGGCCGCTTTCTTGCTGGCGCAGAGGCTGAGCGGCCAGACCGTCTGCCGCCTCTCCCAGGAGGAGGTGGCCTCCATGCTGGGCACGGTGCGCCAGGTGGTAGGGCGTGCCCTGGCCGAGCTGCAGTCGGCCGGGGCCATCCGGGTGCGGCGAGGCGCCATCGAGATCCTCCGTCCCGAGGTGCTTCAGGATGCGGTGCAACTTCTGTGACGGACGCCGGCACGGCCGTGGCGCGACGATGGGCTCGGCCGACAAGCCGTGCCACGTCATGAGCCGGCCACCGGCAGGTGGGCGGCGAGAGGAGACCCACCCGTGAGGAAGCGCATCGTCATCGTGGGAGCGGGCTTCGGGGGCGTCGCAGTGGCCTTGCAGCTGGGCCGCCGGCTGAAGCCTGACGAGGCCGAGATCGTCCTGGTGGACCGCTTCGGCTACCACACGCTGCGACCCAAGCTGCCGCAGGCCCTGGGCGGCCGCATCGCCTGCGCCGTCAGGGTGCCCGTGGCGCCCCTGCTGGCGGGGCTGCCGGTGCGGGTGACGCCCCACGAGGTGACCGCCATCGATCCGGCCGCCCGGCGGGTCGAGTGGGAGGGCGGCGGCCTCGACGCCGACGTGCTGGTGCTGGCCATGGGCGCCGAGATCCGGCCGCCCCAGCGGCTGCTGGCCCCCGGTCAGGAGGCCCTGTCGGTCTGGAGCTTCGACCAGGCCTGCGGCATCCGGCGGCGCCTGCAGTTCCTCTTGGCGGCTCGTGGCCGGGGGCGGCCCGTGGACCTGTCGGTGGCCGTCGTGGGGGGCGGCTTCGTCGGCGTCGAGGTGGCAGCCGAGATCCAGAGCCGGCTGCGCCGGGCCCTGGGGCCGGAGGCCGACGGGCTGGTACGGCTGGTGGAAGCCCAGCCGCGGCTCTTGCCCCGCCTCAGCCCGTGGGCGGCTCGGGCCGCGGCCCGTCACCTGCAGCGGCTGGGCGTCGAGGTGACGACCGGGGCCGCCGTCGAGCAGGCCGACGGCACAGGGCTGCGCCTGGCCGACGGGCGCCTCGTCAAGGCGGGGACCGTCATCTGGACCATCGGGAGCCTCCGGGCGCCTGCGGTGCTGGCCGAAGCCGGCCTCACCGACGAGACGGGGCGGGTGCCGGTGACGGCGGAGCTGGCCGTCCCCGGCTCCGACGGCCTCTTCGCCCTGGGCGACTGCGCCTACGTGCCCGAGCTGGGCCCCGAGGCGTCCGAGCCCTCCGCCCACCGGGCCGAGACCCAGGCCCGGGTGGTGGCGCGCAACGTGGTGGCCCGGCTGCGCGGCAGGGCCGAAGTCCGCTGGCGGCCCGGCCGCAACATCTATCTGCTGGGACTGGGGCCCAACTGGGGTCTGCTGGAGGCGGGCCGGCTCCTGCGGATGCAGGGGTGGCTGCCCGCCGCGCTGAAGGAGGCCGTCATGCTCCGCCACCTGTGGGGCCTGGGAGGCTGGGCCCTGCTGCGGCGGGGCGTGGGGCCCGTGGTCGTCGACTCGGTGATGCCGGCCCGTTGGGAACGGGACCCCCTGCCCGACGGCGCCCTTTGAGGAGCCGCAGCCGGCCGCCGGCATCGCCGGGCCGTGAGGGGAGGCAGAGGATGAGCGAGCCCACACCACCCAAGCTGCGCGACCGGATCTGGGAAGCCCTGGCCAGCATTCAGCAGCCCGGAAGCGAACGCAGCATCGTCGACGAGGGCCTGGTCACCCACGTGGCCGAGTGCGGAGGGCGGGTGGCCGTCACGCTGCGGCTGGAGGCGCTGCCGCCGTCGAGCCAGCAGGAGCTGGCCGCCGCCGTGGAGCGGGCCGTGGCTGCCCTCGATGGGGTGCGCTGGGTGCGGATCCGCCCTGCGTCGGAGATGCGATGGTCACGTCCCGTACAGCCCCTCGGCTGACCCCCGGCCCCGGCCTGCCCGCCCTCCCGTGGCTGGGGCATGCCTGGGCCGCTTCGATGGGCTGCTTCGTGCTGGCGGCCGGGACGGGCGTCCTCTTCCGGTTAGGGCTCGTCTGGGGGCTGCCGCCGGGGCTGGCCTTCGACCGGCTGCGCCACGCCCACTCTCACCTCATGTACCTGGGCTGGGTGACGCCGTGGCTCTTCGCCTTGATGGCGGCGCTCTTGTCTTCGACGACGGGGCGTCTCCTGCGCCGGCCGGGCATGGCCAGAGCCATCGTCGGCGCCACAGTGGTCACGGCCCTCCTGGCCTACGGGCTCTTCGCGGCCTTCGGCTACGAGGCAGTCCCCGTGGGCGGGGCGCGCGTGCCCCTGGCGGCTGCCGCCTCGAGCCTCTCGATCGTGCTGTGGTACGCCTTCATCGCCTGGTATCGCGGCGAGACGGCCGGCCTACCCCGGCCGGCGCCGTCGAGCGGCGCCGCGATGGCCCGCCGCCTGTGGGCCACGGCTCTGGCCATGATGGCCGTGGCCTCCCTGGGAGCCTGGGGGCGAGCCGCGCTGGGCGCGGCCGGCGTCACGGACCCCTTCTGGCAGGATGCGGCGGTGCACCTCTTCCTCGACGTCTTCAGCGACGGGTGGATGGTGCTGGCGCTGCTGGGCGTGGGGCAGCTCCTGCATAGCCGCCCCGACGCCCCACCGTCGCCCTGGGCTCGCTGGGGGCTGGGCCTGGCGGCAGCGGGTATCCCTCTCGCCTTCCTGGTGGGGGTGCCCCTCTGGCGGGTGCCGGCCTCCGCCCGGATGGTGGCCGGCGCCGGCAGCCTGGCCGCCGGCGTCGGGTTGCTGGTGCTGACGGCCGACCTCTGGCGTCGCAGCCGGCCCGATCCCATCTGGCGGCTGGCGCTGGCGGCACTGGGCATCAAGGCCGTCGCCTCGGCCGTCGTCGCCTGGCCCGGCGTGGCCATCTGGGTCGAGCGGTGGAACCTGCGGATCCTCTACCTGCACCTGCTGCTCCTGGGCGGGGTGACGCTGGGGCTGGTGGCGACGGCCGCGGCCCTGGGCATGCCGGTGCCGGCGCGCCGCACCCGGCGCTTCGCGGCGGCCGTCGCCCTGGTGCTGGCCAGCCTGGTGCCCCTGACGGGCCTCTGGCCGGGGCCGCTGCGGGGGCCGTGGGGGCTGCATGGGGCCGCCTGGGCCGCCCTGGTGGCCTGGGTGGGGGCGATGGGGCTGTGGCTGCCCTCCTTCAGCCCGTCACCCAGAGGAGTCCCTCGCGCAGAGGGACCCGGTGCTTGCGTCCACTTGACGTTGCGATCCCGGATCTTCTCGAAGCGCCGGCCCCGGAAGCCCGCCCGCACCGCGAGCTCCCCCAGCCAGCGCTCCACGGGCACGTGGACGCCGTAGGGCGCCGAGTCGCCCACCACGAAACAGACGCGGGCCCCCGGCCGGCAGACCCGGCGCAGGGCCCGCCACACCTGCAGCGTGACGGCCCGCCCGCCGACCGCCCGCCGCTCATCCTCGATCACGGCCTGTGCCCACTCGGCGGAAAGGCCGGCCGGGAAACGGAACCAGCGGTGAACGGGGAGGGTCATGTTGCGGACGAAGGTGGACGACCCGGCCTGCCACCGGGCCTCGCGACCGTGGGGGTGCCCTGCCAAGCGCGGCGTCTCGATCCCCCACCCCACCCGGGCCACTGTGCAGGCCCGTCACTGGTGGAGGCTGCAGGATTCGAACCTGCGACCAAGGGATTATGAGTCCCCTGCTCTGCCGCTGAGCTAAGCCTCCACCCGGCCGTCGGGCGCGCACAAGACCCGACGCCTCCAGGTTAACCAACAAGGGGGAAACCATCAAGAGCGGCGGGCCTGCCCGGCCTTACTCGAGGAAGTCCTTGAGCTTCTTGGATCGGCTGGGATGCCGCAGCTTGCGCAGAGCCTTGGCCTCGATCTGCCGGATGCGCTCCCGGGTGACGCCGAAGAACTGCCCGACCTCCTCCAGGGTGCGCTGCTTGCCGTCGTCGAGCCCGAAGCGCAGCCGCAGCACCTTCTCCTCGCGGGGATTGAGGGTGTCCAGCACGCTCTCGAGCTGCTCGCGCAGCATCGAGGCCGAGGCGGCCTCGGGGGGCGCCGGCGCATCCTGGTCCTCGATGAAGTCCCCCAGGTGGCTGTCCTCCTCTTCGCCGATGGGGGTCTCCAGCGAGACGGGCTCCTGGGCGATCTTCATGATCTCCCGCACCCGCTCCACCGGCATCTCCATCTCTTTGGCGATCTCCTCGGGGGTGGGCTCGCGGCCCAGCTCCTGGAGCAGCTGACGGCTGACCCGGATCAGCTTGTTGATGGTCTCCACCATGTGGACCGGGATGCGGATGGTGCGGGCCTGGTCGGCGATGGCGCGGGTGATGGCCTGGCGGATCCACCACGTGGCGTACGTGCTAAACTTGTAGCCCTTGCGGTAGTCGAACTTCTCGACCGCCTTGAGCAGACCGAGGTTGCCCTCCTGGATCAGGTCGAGGAAGAGCATCCCCCGCCCCACGTAGCGCTTGGCGATGCTGACGACCAGGCGCAGGTTGGCCTCCGCCAAGCGCCGCTTGGCCTCCTCGTCGCCCTGCTCGATGCGCTTGGCCAGTTCCACCTCTTCCTCGGCCGTCAGCAGGGGCACCCGCCCGATCTCCTTGAGGTACATCCGCACGGGGTCGTCGAGGGCGATGCCCTCCAACGCCTCGTCCAGGTCGTGGACCCCGTCGGCCCCGTCGGCCATGCCGTCCTCGCTGGGCTCCAAATGCCCGTCCTCGGGGGCGTCGGGCACGATGCTGATGCCCAGGCTGGCCAGCCTCTCGTAGACGTCCTCGATCTGATCCGGCGCCATGTCGGTGTCGCCCAGGGTCTCCATGATCTCCCGGTACGACAGCGCGCCCCGGCTCTTGCCGCGCTGGATCAGCTCGTCCAGACCCTCGATCTCCGGCATCTCATGGTCCTTGCCGCCTTCCACGCTGCTCCCCCCCTTCCGCGGCACGACTCCTCACGACACCATCCCGTCGGCTCGTAGAGTCTCCCACACCTCCCGGTATGATACGGCAGCAGCGGCGAGGGATGCCAGGCGCTCTTGCACGCTCGCATCCGACCGTGCCGCCCCATCGATCTTCGCCTCGATGGCCGCCAGTTCCCGCTGGCAGGCCGCCGCCCGCAAACCCTTGACGTAACTCTCCACCGCGTCGGGCCTGACCGAGAGCCCCGACGAGGCGAGCACCCTCCCCGCCACCTCCGCCAGGGCAGGATCGGCCAGCGCCGCCTCGCCATGGGCGACGAGCGCGTCAAACAGCGCCCCATGTCCGGGGTCCGCGAAGTCGGCCCCCGTGAGGCGCCCTCTCAGGCGCGGCGCAAGCTCCGGCATCTCCACCAAGAGCCGCAGCAGCGCCAGCTCGATGACCGCCCCGCGCTCGACGCCGGGCGAGGCACTCGCGTGGACGCGAACACCCAGATCATTATACGTCCTGGGGCTGCCCCCATATGTATCCTTCGACGCGCCCCGGCTCCCATCCGGGTCGATGGCGGCGGCCACCTGACGGCGCACCCGCCGGGCCCGCTCCATCTCCCGCCGCACCGCCCGGGCCGGGACGCCCAGGCGCCCGGCCACCTGCTGCACCAGCGCCTCCTGCTCGACGGCGCCGGGCACCTCGAGAAGAATGGGGATGACGTTCGCTACGGCCGCGGCCTTTCCTGCGGGGCTCTTCAGATCGGCGCCCGAAAGCGCCTGCTCGACGAAGAATTCGTAAACGCCCCGGGCTTCCTGGAGGACCGCCTCCATGGCCGAGCGTCCCTCCTGCCGCAGCAGGGAGTCGGGGTCGTGGCCGGCCGGCAGCACCGCCACCCGCACGTCGAGCCCCGCCGCCCGGAGCTGCTGCAGGCTCCGCAGGGCCCCGCCCTGGCCCGCCGCGTCGGCGTCGAAGGCCACCACCACGTACGAGCAGAGCCGTGCGAGCAGCCGGCCGTGCTCGGCCGTCAGGCTGGTGCCGCAGGTGGCCACCGCCTCCTCGAGCCCGTACTGGTGCATGGCCAGGACGTCCATGTAGCCCTCGACCACCACGGCCCGCCCGGTGCGCCGCACCGCCGACAGCGCCCGGTCCAGGCCGTACAGCACCCGGCTCTTGCGGTAGACGGGCGACTCGGGCGAGTTGAGGTACTTGGGCTCCTGCCCGTCCGCCAGCGCCCTGCCACCGAAGCCCACGACGTGGCCGTGCAGGTCGGTGATCGGAAAGATCAGCCGGCCCCTGAAGCGGTCGTAGTGGCGGCCGTCCTCTCGCCGCACCACCAGCCCCGCCTCGACCAGGCGCGCCACGGCCCGCGCGTCGCCGCCCAGCGCCCGCTCCAGCGCGTGCCAGTCGTCGGGGGCGTACCCCAGCCTGAAGTCACGCGCCACCTGCGTCGTCACGCCCCGGCGCGCCAGGTAGCGCCTCGCCACCTCGGCCTCGGGGTCGTGCCACAGCCGCTCGGCGAACCAGGCCGCCGCCCGGGCCTGCAGCTCCCACAGCACCTCGTGCACCCCGAGCCGCTCGGCGTGGCCCGGCCCGCCCCGCAGTGCCCGCTCCACCTCGGCGGCCATGCCGACCCGCTCGGCCACCCTCAGCACGGCCTCCTGGAAGCGGAGCCCCTGCAGGCGCATCAAGAACGTGAAGACGTTGCCGCCGGCCCCGCATCCGAAGCAGTAGAAGAGCTGCCGGTCGGGGCTGACGGTGAAGGAGGGGGTCCTCTCCTTGTGGAAGGGGCAAAGCCCCTTGTAGGAGCGGCCCGCGGGGCGCAACGCCACATACTCGGAGACGATCTCGACGATGTCGGCCCGCGCCCGCACCTGATCGGCGATGGCGCCCAGGGCCCCCTGGCCGCCGCGGCCGTGGTCGCTCTCCATCGCGTCGTCCCCCCTCCCCGGCATGCCCCGCCATGATTCGAAGCGCGACGGGCCCGCTCCTTCCCCCGGACGCCCTCTTGCCTCGCGGCCCGCCGCGCCTACCCCCGGACGCGAGGAGCCCCGGGACGCCGCCCGGGGCTCCACCTCGCCCTTCGTCGTGGGCCGGTGCTGCCCCGCCGGGCGTCAGACGGAGGCGTGGGCCTCCACCGCCCGGCCCTTGCCGCCGGTCCGCGGCTTGCTCAGGTTGGCCTGCGCCGCCGCCAGCCGCGCCACCGGCACCCGGTACGGCGAGCAGCTCACGTAGTCGAGCCCCGCCTCGTGGAAGAACCAGATGGAGGCCGGGTCGCCGCCGTGCTCGCCGCAGATGCCCACCACCAGGTCGGGGTTGGCCTGCTTGCCCCGCTCCACGCCCATCTTGACCAGCTGGCCGACGCCCTCGACGTCCAGGGTCTGGAACGGATCGGCCTTGAGCAGGCCCATCTCGACGTAGGTGGGCACGTACTTGCCCACGTCGTCGCGGCTGAAGCCGAGGGTCATCTGGGTCAGGTCGTTGGTGCCGAAGGAGAAGAACTGGGCCTCCTTGGCGATCTCGTCGGCCACCAGCGCCGCCCGCGGCACCTCGACCATGGTGCCGATGCGGTAGGGCACCCGCACGCCCTGCTCGGCCATGACCTGCTCGGCCACCTTCTTGCAGCGCTCCTTGAGGAAGGCCAGCTCGCCGGGCGTGCCCACCAGCGGGATCATGACCTCGGGCTCGATCTCGTGGCCCTCCTTGGCCAACTGGCAGGCGGCCTCGAAGATGGCCCGGGTCTGCATCTCGTAGATCTCGGGGTAGACGATGCCCAGCCGGCAGCCTCGCAGGCCCAGCATGGGGTTGGCCTCGGCCAGGGCCCGGACGCGGCTCTCGATGACCTCGGGGCGGACGCCCATCTGCTTGGCCACCTCGGCCACGGCGTCCGGCTCCTTGGGCAGGAACTCGTGCAGGGGCGGATCCAGCAGCCGGATGACGACGGGGTAGCCCATCATCTCCTTGAAGATCTCGTAGAAGTCGCCCCGCTGCAGCGGCAGCAACTTGGCCAGGGCCCGCTCCCGCTCCTCCTTGGTGTCGGCGAGGATCATCTCCCTCATGGGGACGATGCGGCCCTCACCGAAGAACATGTGCTCCGTGCGGCACAACCCGATGCCCTGCGCGCCGAACTGGCGGGCGGTGCGGGCATCGGCAGGCGTGTCGGCGTTGGCCCGCACGCCGAGGGCCCTGAACTCGTCGGCCCACTCCAGCAGCGTGGCGAAGTAGCCGCTCAGCTCGGGCTGCACCAGCGGCACCTGGCCGATGTAGACGTTGCCCGTGCTGCCGTCGATGGTGACCCAGTCGCCCTCGCGAAGCTCCTTGCCGTTGATCCGCACGACCTTGCGCTTCTCGTCGATGTCGAGGGCGCCGCAGCCCACCACGCACGGCTTGCCCATGCCGCGGGCCACCACGGCCGCGTGCGACGTCATGCCGCCCCGGCTGGTCAGGATGCCCTGGGCCTTGTACATGCCGCCGATGTCCTCGGGTGACGTCTCGGCCCGGATCAGCACGACCTTCTTGCCCTCGTCGGCCATGCGCTCGGCGTCGTCGGCGAAGAAGGCCAGCTGCCCCACCGCCGCGCCCGGCGAGGCCGGCAGGCCCTTGGCCACCGGCTCCACCTTGGCATTGGGGTCGATGGTGGGGTGCAGGAGCTGGTCGATCTGCTCCGGGGCCACCCGCAGCACGGCGGTCTGCCGGTCGATGAGGCCCTCCTGGGCCATCTCCACGGCGATGCGCACCGCCGCCATGGCCGTGCGCTTGCCGACCCGGCACTGCAGCATGTAGAGCTTGCCCTGCTGGACGGTAAACTCGATGTCCAGCATGTCACGGTAGGCGGCCTCGAGCTTCTTGTTGATCTCCTCGAGCTGGGCGTAGACGTGCGGCATCTTCTCCTTGAGGACGGCCACGGGCAGCGGCGTGCGGATGCCGGCCACCACGTCCTCGCCCTGGGCGTTGATCAGGATCTCGCCGTAAAACTCCTTGGCGCCCGTCGACGGGTTGCGGGTGAAGGCCACGCCCGTGCCCGAGTCCTCGCCCATGTTGCCGAAGACCATGGCCTGGACGTTGACCGCGGTGCCCCAGTCGCCGGGGATGTTGTGAATCTCCCGGTACTTGATGGCGCGGGGGTTGTTCCACGAGTTGAAGACGGCGTTGATGGCGCCCCGCAGCTGCTCCCACGGATCCGAGGGGAAGTCCTGTCCCTTCTGCTGGCGGACGATCTCCTTGAACTCCTCCACCAGCTCCTTGAGATCCTGCGCCGTCAGCTGCGGATCCTCGGTGACGCCCCGCGCCTTCTTCTTGGCCTCGAGGCGCTCCTCGAACAGGTGGCGGGGCACGCCCAGCACCACGTCACCGTACATCTGGATGAAGCGCCGGTAGGAGTCATAGGCGAACCGCTCGTTGTTGGACTGCCGGGCCAGCCCCTGGACCGTCACGTCGTTGAGGCCCAGGTTGAGCACCGTGTCCATCATGCCCGGCATGGAGACCCGGGCGCCCGAGCGCACCGAGACGAGCAGCGGGTTGTTGGGGTCGCCGAAGCGCCGGCCCATGGCCTGCTCCAGCTTGCGCAGGTTCTCCTTGACCTGCTCCTCCAGGCCCTCCGGCCACTGCTTGCCCCGGCGGTAAAACTCGTTGCACGCCTCCGTCGTGATGGTGAAGCCGGGGGGCACCTCGATGCCCAGGTTGGCCATCTCGGCCAGGTTGGCGCCCTTGCCGCCGAGGAGGTTCTTCATGTCCGCCCGGCCCTCGGTCTGACCGGCGCCGAAGAAGTAGACCCACTTGGTCCGTCCATCCACCGATGCCATCCGCTGGCCTCCCTACGCTCGCGCCGCCGCCCGCGCGGTCAGCGCGGCGAAATTCGCAATCCGGGCGAAGGCTCGCACCAGCCGGGAGAGGATCTGCAGCCGGTTGGCGCGCACCCGCTCGTCCTCTGCCATCACCAGTACGCCGTCGAAGAAGCGGTCCACGGCCGGCCGCAGCTCCGCCAGGCGCTGCACGGCGCCCGCCACGTCGCCGGCCGCCAGCCGTTTGTCCGCCTCCGGCAACGCCTGCTCCATCGCCTCCACCAGCGCCCGCTCCGCCGGCTCCTGCAGGAGGCTCGCCTCCACCTCCCCGTCGCCCAGGCGGCCACGGGTGATGTTGTAAGCCCGCTGGAAGGCGACCAGCGCGTCGTCGAAGTAGGGCGCCTCGACGACCCGGGCCAGCTCACGGGCCCGATGGGCGACCGCCGCCAGGTCGTCGTCGCCCGTCCCCAGCACCGCCTCCACCACGTCGGCCGCCAGCCCCTCGTCGGCCAGGAGCCCCCGCAGGCGCTGGCGGATGAACTCCTCGAGCTCCGCGGTGAGCTCCGCGACGGGCCGGTCGAGGCGGCTCCCGTAGAGGGCGGCCGCCCGCCCGATGGCCTCCCGAAGGGAACCGTGCCACGAACGGGCGAGCACGATGCGGACCAGGGCCAAGGCGTGCCGCCGCAGGGCGAAGGGGTCCTCCGACCCCGTCGGCGCGAGGCCGATGCCGAAGAAGCCCACCAGCGTGTCGAGCCGGTCGGCCAGGCTCAGGACGGCGCCGGCTGGCGTCGCCGGCAGCTCGTCGCCGGCTCCCCGCGGCTGGTACTGCTCCGCCAGGGCCACCGCCACCGCCTCGGGCTCCCCGCTCGCACGGGCGTACTCTCGTCCCATGATCCCCTGCAGCTCGGGGAACTCGAAGACCATGTGGGTGACGAGATCGGCCTTGGAGAGCGCCGCCGCCCGCTCGGCCGCCGCGGCGTCCGCCGGCGAGAGCCCGAATCGCCCCGCCAGGTCACGCACCAGCTCCACCAGGCGCTGCACCTTGTCGTGCATGGAGCCGAGCCGCTCGTGGAAGACGACGCCCCGCAGCTGCTCCACCCGAGACGCGAGCGGCTCCTTGCGATCCTCCCGCCAGAAGAAGCGGGCGTCGGCCAGGCGGGCCTCCAGCACCCGCTCGTTGCCCTCGCGCACCAGCGCCTCGTTGATGTGAGGCCCGTTGGCTACCACCACGAAGGCGGGCAGCAGCCGCCCGTCGTCGCCCGCCACGGCCACGTACCGCTGGTGCGCGGCCATGGTCGTCATCAGCACCTCCCGGGGCAGCTCCAGGTACCCCGGGTCGAACCGCCCCACCAGCGCCACCGGGTACTCCACCAGGTTGGCGATCTCGTCGAGCAGGGCCGGCGTGGCCAGGGGGTGGCCGGCGTTGCGGGCCGCGGCCGCCTCGATCTCCTCCACCACCATGCGGCGGCGCCGCTCGGGATCCGCGATGACGGCCACCGACTCCATCGTCAGCTCGTAGGCGTCGGCCCGGGGGATGGCCACGGGCCCGGGATGGGCCAGGCGATGGCCCCGGCTCTCGCGGCCCGCCTGCAATCCATCGAGGGAGACCGGCAGCACCTCGTCGTCCCAGAGCACCACCAGCCACCGGATGGGCCGGGCGAAGCGCAGCTCGGGCGGCCCCCAGCGCATGGAGCGGGTGAAGGCCACCCGCCGCACCACCTGCGGGATGATCTCGGCCAGGACTTCCTCGGCGGGGCGCGCCGGCTCGCGCTTGACGGCGAAGACGTACTCCCCCTCGGGGGTGCGCTCCACCACCAGCGACTCGGGCGCCACGCCCTGCGAGCGGGCGAAGCCCAGGGCCGCCCGGGTCGGCTGCCCCTGCTCGTCGAACGCCACCCGGCGCGCGGGCCCTCTCACCCGCACCTCTCGCTCCTGCTGGCGCTCCGCCACGCCCTCCAGCAGGACGGCCAGCCGCCGCGGCGTGGCGAAGCCCCGGCGCCGCACGCTGCCCAGCCGGGCCTGCTCGACGGCGGCGGCCAGCCCGTCGACCAGCTGGCGCATCGCGTCGTCGACGACCCGGGCGGGGAGCTCTTCGACGCCGATCTCAACGAGCAGGCTCTTCATGGCGCTCCCCTCGGTCCGTGCCCGTGGCCGCGGCGGCCACGCCGTCGACGCCGTCGACGCCGCCCGCCTCCGTCTGCCGACCGGGCGCCCCCTTGCGCAGCAGCGGGAAGCCCATCGCCTCCCGTTGGGCCAGGTACGCCTCGGCGCAGCGGCGCGCCAGCTGGCGCACCCGCCCGATGTAGGCGGTGCGCTCGGCCACGCTGATGGCGCCCCGGGCGTCCAGCAGGTTGAAGGTGTGAGAGCACTTGAGCACGTGCTCGTAGGCCGGCATCACCAGGCCCTGCTCCACCAGCCGTCGGGCCTCTCGCTCGAAGGTGTCGAAGAGGCCCCGCAGCACGGCCGGGTCGCTGGCCTCGAAGTTGAAGTGGGACTGCTCCACCTCGTTTTGGTGGTAGACGTCGCCCCACGTGACGCCATCGACCCACTCCAGCTCGAAGACCGAGGCCTTCTTCTGGATGTAGAGGGCCAGGCGCTCGAGCCCGTAGGTGATCTCCGCCGGGATGGCCGACAGCTCCAGCCCGCCCACCTGCTGGAAGTAGGTAAACTGGGTCACCTCCATGCCGTCGACCCAGACCTCCCAGCCCAGGCCCCAGGCCCCCAGCGTCGGCGACTCCCAGTCGTCCTCCACGAAGCGCACGTCGTGCTCCTCGGGACGGATGCCGATCGCGCGCAGGCTGTCGAGGTAGATCTCCAGCACGTCGGCGGGCGCAGGCTTGAGCAGCACCTGGTACTGGTAGTAGCGCTGCAAGCGGTTGGGGTTTTCACCGTAGCGACCGTCAGTAGGTCGTCGGGAGGGCTGGACGTAAGCGGCCCGCCACGGCTCGGGGCCCAGCGCTCGCAGGAACGTGGCGGGGTGCATGGTGCCGGCGCCGACCTCCATGTCGTAAGGCTGGAGGATGATGCACCCCTGGTCGGCCCAGAATCGCTCGAGGCGGAAGATGAGCTCCTGGTAGTTCACCCGGGACGTCTCCCATCGCAATCGGCAACCTGCGTCCCAGCTGGACGGCGCTTGTCCCGCGTATCACAAAGGCAGGCCCGCGGACTACGGCCGACCGCCTGCAATCCGCCGGCAATCTATCACAGGGCTTCCGAGCCTGTCAACCGGCGGAAGCCGTGCCATCCGCTGCCCGGAAGTCGCCCGTCGACGCGCCGTTGGGCCGCTCCGAAGGGCGGCCGCCCCGCTGCTCCAGGCTGACCCGACAGCCCGTCAGCAAGCAGGCCGCCGCGCCGGCTGCGGCCAGGTAGGGCGCCATCAGAGCGCCTGCCAGGCCGACCGTCACCGGCACCTGCAGGTAGGTCTGGTCTCCCTTGTGGATGCGGAGCATCGTGCGGTTGCCCTGCTCCCACAGCGCCCGCACCCGGCTCACGGCCTCCTCGGCCTCTGCGCCCAGCCGGGCCGTCCCCTTGCGGCGCTCCCACAGGATCAGGGCCGACACCACGTCGCCCCCCGCCTCCTGCAGGAGCTGGCGGGCCTGCTCGTAGCCCAGGTGGGTGCGCTCCCGGATCAGGTCGATCTTGCGAAGTTCGTCATCCATGACCCTCGACGCTCCCCTCGGCCGCCGGCGCCCCGGACAGCGCCCCGGAGGCGGGGGCCTCCCCCGCTGCCGTTGCGGGCACCGTCCGCTCCAGTTCGTCCAGGCTCTCCCAAAACTGCCACGCCCTGGACGGCGCCGACAGCCGGTACTCGATGAAATGGTACAACGCCCGGCGCACCTGGCGCTCCCCCTCCGGGGAGAGGATCAGCCGGCGCGCCGCGTCCACGTCGTGCTGGCGGAGATGCCGCAGCGCCGCCCGCCCCTCGGCCTTGAGCAGGGGTGCGCCGGCGTCCCGCTGGGCGGCGCAGCTCGCGCACAGGCTCCCGCCCTCCCGGGCCGAGAACCGCACCGCCTCCGCCGGGCCCAGCTCCCGGCCGCAGCCGGCGCAACGGTCCAGCACCGGCGCGTAGCCCAGCCGGTCCATCAGGTGGATGCAAAACCAGAAGACGACAGGTCCCAGCGCCGCCGGCGGGGCCTCGGCCAGGGCCGTCCACGTCTGCTTGAGGGCCCGAAAGAGCGACTCCTGCGGCTCCCGGGCCTCCACCAGCGCGTCCACCAGCTCGGCCGTCACGCTGGCGGCTGCCATCCGGCGTAAGTCTTCCCGCAGGGGGCGCAACCCATGATCGACCAACTCCGCCTGCTGCACGCTGTCGAGCTCTCGGCCCGACATCAACAGGTAGCGTCCGTGGCAGAGGGGCTGCGTCGCCCCCATCAGGCGGCTGCGGGGACGGCGGCTGCCCCGCGCCACCGCCTGGAGCTTGCCCTCATCCCGGGCGAAGAGGGTCAACACCCGGTCCGCCTCGCCCAGCGGGCGGGCCCTCAGCACCAGGGCCTCGACCCGGTACAGCGCCAACGCCTCGCACCTACCGCCGCAGCAGGCTGAGGATGAGGGTGAGCAGCAGGCTCAGCAGCAGCGAGGTGGCCAGGGGGAAGTAGAAGCGAAAGTTGCCCCGTTCGACGTAGATGTCGCCCGGCAGGCGCCCCAGCCCCGGCAGCCAGCCGCGGCCCACCACCAGCAACAACAGTCCGAAGCCGGCGATCGCCAGCCCCATGAAAATCAGCATCCGGCCGAAGCCCGACAGCTCCGGCATCGCCTCGACTCACCCCTCGCGCGGCTCGGAGGGCTCGGAGAAGAGGTCGGCCTGCGCCATGGCCTGCCCCGGGGAGACGCCCTTCGCCGGGGAGCCGCCCTTCCCCGGCGAGCCCCCGGCTGCCGGCACGGGCAGCCCCAGGTGCTCGCCCGCCAGGCGGGTCGCGACGCGGCCCCGGGGCGTGCGCTGCAGGAAGCCCTGCTGCATCAGGTAGGGCTCGTAGACGTCCTCGATGGTCTCGGCTTCCTCGCCCAGCGCCGCCGCCAGCGTCTCGATGCCCACCGGCCCTCCGTCGAACTTCTCGATGATGACCGACAACAGCTGCCGGTCGACGGCATCCAGCCCGTGCTCGTCGACGTTGAGCATTTCCAGCGCCCGGCGTGCCACATCCCGGGTGATGACCCCGCCGGCCCTCACCTGGGCGTAGTCGCGCACCCGACGCAGCAGGCGGTTGGCAGTGCGAGGCGTGCCCCGGGAGCGCCGGGCGATCTCGACGGCCCCGTCCTCCTCCACCCGCACCCCGAGCAGGCGGGCGCTTCGCTGCACGATGGCCGTCAGCTCCTCGACCGAGTAGAAGTCGAGCCGCAGGATGACGCCGAAGCGATCCCGCAGGGGCGAGGTCAGCATGCCCGCCCGGGTGGTGGCCCCGATCAGGGTGAAGGGCGCCAGCTCCAGCCGCACGGAGCGCGCCCCCGGCCCCTTGCCGATGACGATGTCGACAGCGAAGTCCTCCATGGCCGGGTAGAGGACCTCCTCCACCACCCGGCTCAGGCGGTGGATCTCGTCGACGAAGAGCACGTCACGGGGCTTGAGGTTGCTGAGGATGGCCACCAGGTCCCCCTGGCGCTCGATGGCCGGCCCCGACGTCATGCGAAACTCGACGCCCAGCTCGTTGGCGATGCACGCCGCCAGCGTCGTCTTGCCGAGCCCCGGAGGGCCATAGAGCAGCACGTGATCCAGGGGCTCCTGGCGGCGGCGCGCCGCCTCGATGAAGAGGGCCAGGCTCTCCTTGACCTTCGACTGGCCGATGTACTCGGCCAGCGTGCGGGGCCGCAGGGTGCGGTCCAGCTCCACGTCCTCGTCGCGCCGCGCCGGGGAGACCAGGCGCCTCTCGGCCGCTTCCGCCATCGTCGACCCCTTCGCCCGGGCGCCGGGTGGCGGCGCCCGTCTCAGTCAGGATAGCCGCTGCCGGCAGCCGCCGCCAGCGCGGCCTTGAGCAGCGTCTCCAGGCTCGCATCGGGCGGGACCCGCCGCAGGGCCGTCCGCACCGCCTTGAGGGCCTCGGCTCGGGAGTAGCCCAGGGAGATGAGGGCCTCCACCGCGTCCCGCGAGCCCGGGTGACGGGCCCCATCCAGCCTCGCGGCGCGGCCGGCGGCCGCGGTCGCATCGTCGGCGCCCTCGGCGCCCAACAGGTCCCGGGCCTTCTCGGCGAGCTCGACGCAGAGGCGTTCGGCGGTGCGGCGCCCGATCCCTGGCACCCGCTGGAGGGCGTCGGTGTCGGAGGCGGCTAGCGCCCCCAGCAGGCGCTGCGGCTCGAAGGTGGACAGCGCCGACAGCGCCAGGCGAGGCCCCACCCCCGAGGCCTGCAGGAGCAGCTCGAAGACCCGCAGCTCCTCCAGCGTGGCGAAGCCGAAGAGCTCGATGGCGTCCTCTCGCACCCGGGTGTGCACCCAGAGGCTGACCGGCTCGTGGCGGGGCGCCTCGGCCAGCGCCTGGCGGGTCGAGAGGGGGATTGCGAGCCGGAAGCCCACGCCGCCCACGTCGACGATGGCCTCCGTCAGGTCGAGGGTGTCGATGTGGCCCCGCAGCTTGCGGATCATGCCGGCTGCCTCCGCCCGTTCCCTGGCCGAGCGCTCACGACCCCACCCCGGCCCTCGTGGCCTCCGCTCTCACGGCCCCGGCCCTCACGCGCCGACGACCGGCGCGTCGGCCTGGTAGGCCGCGCACAGCGCCACCGCCAGCGCGTCGCCCTCGTCGGGCGCCAGAGGGCGGCGCAGGTGGAGCAGGTGGCGCAC
>DATCKA010000145.1:0-10122 GCA_036562495.1 Limnochordales bacterium | reverse complement strand
GGTAGGCCGAAGCGGAGTGCAAGCGAACAGAATGCGAACAGATTATGCTTCAATGGGGCCGCTGGTTTACACCAGCGGTAGGCGCCGATGTGCGTGTGCGACAGGCCGGAGAGCGAGGCCAGCTTCAATGGGGCCGCTGGTTTACACCAGCGGTAGGGAGTTCACGCCCATCGGCGGGCCGACGACGAAGCGCTTCAATGGGGCCGCTGGTTTACACCAGCGGTAGGTACGTTGAGCGCACGTACGATGGCTACTCGTTCTGGAAGCTTCAATGGGGCCGCTGGTTTACACCAGCGGTAGGCGGCCATGCGCTCGACATCGTTTCGCTCGACGGCGCGGCTTCAATGGGGCCGCTGGTTTACACCAGCGGTAGGGGCTCCCTGGGGGAGCCTTGTCGCTCTAGGGCCGGAGAGGCGTGTTGCGAGACCCCTGGGCAGACGCGACCGCGACTGCCGCTCGCTATCCCACGAGCGAGGGCCGGGAGGCCTTGGCACACGTGGGCTACGAGCGCCTCCGGGGTCTTGTGCATCACTGAACCGCTCGCAGATGCCATCTCTTGCCATCCTTCGTCACACCACCACAGCCCCGGGCACACCCGGGTCCGAGAGCGGGGCGCCAACGAACTCTATCCGTTCCGACAACTTCTCCCCTGGCGGTCCCAGGTTGATGATAAGCAGACGGTCTTGACGGGGGTGGATGAGTTCGGACAGGTGCGCGACCATGAGAGCTTTCTCCTTCTGCGACAACATGCATCGGAAGACGGAGTACTGCAGCGGGTCTCCATAGCCGAGCATGGCTCGGTGAACCCGGCGCAGTCGCTTCTCGTCGGTGATGTCGTAGCAAACCAGGTAGTAGTGCCGCATGGTCATCACCGGGTGACGAACCCCGGATACTCCGGGATCTCTCCCAGGAGGTATCGCCCGAGAAGGCGCGCCTGCACTTCGAAGACGCGGCGGTAGCTGACCGAGTATCCGAAAACCGGGTGCCGCACGAGTGTCGCCAGACGTCGTTCATACGCTGCGATGAACCGCCGGCGCCCTGGCTCCGTTAGGGCCGTTCCCCCAGCCCCTACCACGAAGTCGCTCCGGGTTATCTCACCGTTGTTGATCACCGTGATGACCACTGAGTCCGCGATGATGGGGCGAAACTCCTCCATCATGTCGAGTGCGAGAGCTGGCTTGCCCCACTTGGGACGGTGGTAGAACCCCAAGTAGGGGTCGAAGCCGACGGCCAGGAGAGTGACCGTGAAATCCTTGACCAAGAGGGAGTACGCGTAGGATAGGAGCGCGTTGACCGGATCTCGCGGGGGGCGGCGGTTGCGCCCCTCGAAGTCGAAGCCAAGCTCGCCGGCGCTCGTCTGCGGGGGTTTCAGCATTCCCTTGAAATGGGAGAAGTAGATGCGTGCAGCCGTCCCCTCGATGCCGAGCAAGCTTTCCACGCTGGTGGCTGCCCTGGCTTCTTCGGCCAGCCGCGCCAGGGCATCGAGGGCCTCCTCAGGTCGGTCGGTGTGGTTTCGCCGCAGAAGGACCCGACTGTTCAGAATCTTGGCTGCCACGAATCGGCGCGCCAGCTCCAACGAGCGTTGGGGGTTCGCAGCCGTCTCAAACTGCCGGCATCTGAGCTCAACGTTCTTGTTGGTCAAGCCGGTGGTGAGAGCCGTGAACCAACCCCCATAGGAGAAGTGACAGATCGGGATACCCCGTCCGGCCAGGTCCCGTAGTGCCTGGGCGGAGATCTGCACATTGCCTATCAGGCAGACCTGAGAGATGTCCAGCACCCGGACATCTGCCCGAGTTTCGCCGCGGATGCTGACGACGACTCGCTCCCCCGAGCGGCGTACCTGAGCGCCTTGTTCCTGCACGTAGAGCGGCATGGCGTCGCTACGAGCTGGAAAGAGCCGGCGTACCTCCGGCTCGGTCCCGGCATGGTCCGAGCCCTCGTCGGAACGCGTCGTCTCCCCCGGCCCCGAAAGGGAGGGCACGCCCGCTTTGAGCAGGTTGGTCTCGTCAGGGAGGCAGATGCCGACCAGCGAGCACCGCGGACACTTCGGGCTGTCCACCAACGGGGGAGGGATCTGCCCCGCTTCCGCCACCTCCAGGGCCTGCTGCACCAGTTCGAGAGTACGGGCCTCCAGCTCGGGTGTGAAGGGAACCTCGACGCGTCGCCGAGATGCGACGTAGTACAGCATTCCCTTGTGACAGGAGAAGCCGTTCTCTCGAAGGATCAGGCCCTGTGCACACAGTTGCACGCGGTCCGGCTCCCACGACTGCTCTGGCGTATCCGGCACCTCGCCCCGCTTGTAGTCGACAGGAGTGACGTTCAGCCCCTCTCCCTCTAGAAGGTCAATACGGGCAATGAGACGCAGCCGGGGCGCCGACAGCAGGACCGACCGGGCGCGAATGGGGCTATCCGCACCCGCGTCCGCATCGTCCCCTTGGGGCTCACCCCTCGACGACTCCGTGTCTGGCCCGTCGGGGGGCGGGTGGTCGGACTCTGACCTCTCGGCCCACATCGGGGCCGCCCCACCCGGCCGGTCCACCCGCCGGTGGTGGTAGCGGCCCTCGATGGTGTCCGCGGAGTCCTCCCACTCCCCTTGCACCCATTCCAGGTAGAACAGGCGCGGGCAGTAGGCGAACTCATTGAGCATTCGGGCCGGGAGGAGGTCGGTGCTGCTCTTGTCCGATGCCGCAGCCTCAGTCACGGGTCTCCTCTCCTCCTTGCGGGTATTCGCTTGTCAAGGTGCGAGGTAGGCACTCTTGTGCGAGAGGGCGTCCGTCAAGAGGTCATTCGCGAGCCCTGGCCACGAAAAGGCCGAGCCCGAAATGGCAGCCATACCCCAGGGCTAGCGGTCCGGTCACCTCCTCGGCGAACTCGATCTCGAAGCCAAAGGCACCCCCCACCGGAGGTGGGCCGGATGGGCGGCGACGCCGGAAGCGTATCCAATGCTGGCGGCTTGGTGCGTGGTCTCGCACCCTAACCCCCTGCGACGGGTAGCCACGGTTTTGCAGTTCTCGCAACAGCTGGTCGACGGGGGCCTCGACCACGCGTATCCGTTCCTGACCATCCGCCACTTCCTTGCGAAGCTTCGTATGGCGCACCAGGACGAAAGGCGAGACGGAGATCCATCGGCGCGAGGGGCCAAACAAGCAAGGCGCCATTCTCCTAGCCAGGAGGTCGTCCCCGAATCCCAGAAGCACAACCTTCGCCCGCGCCTCCTCGGCCTCACCCCACTTGAGCTCAGGGATGGAGGCCAGGGCCTCGAGCTCCCTTCTCTCGAAACCCTCGCGAGCCCAGATGGTCAAGTGGTCGAGCCTGCCATCCCCGTCTTCGTCCGTGGCCAGATAGAAGGCATGCCGGTGTCCCTCGAGGGGCTTGCCATCGTGCTTGCCCGTCAGGACACTGGGCGGGTCGATGTGATGGAGGCGATGGTACCAGGACATAGCAGCCTGTCGTGCATGATGCCCGACCAGCAGCGTCTGGGTGATGGGGGGCAGCACTTTTGCCTGGAGCAGGTACCGCACCACCGTAGGGCGCAGGAGCTCCGATGGCTCCGAGAGCCGCCCAGCGGGTGCCAACCGTATCCTGGGAGATCGAGGCAGGGCATATTGCACCCAGCGGCTGCCGGGAGGCATCAGGAGGCGACGCTTGCGCAGGTCGGCCGTCTCCGCCATGAGAAGGTCCAGGTCGAGCGGTTGTCTCGCTGCCAGCAGGTCGACGATCTCCAAGCTGCTGGGGGACGGCTCGCCGGTCTCCCCCAGCGGCACGCAGTTAGCTGGTGGGGCCTGCTCGACCAGTTGGGCCTCGATCCAGCTCTCGGCTCGCCCAAGGTAGCTGAGAGTTCGCAGCAGCTCGTCGAGCAACCGTCGCTGGCCGGGTTCGAGTTCCACCGACCTCCATATGACCCATAGGGCCTCTCGTCGGTCCACTACGCGGAAGGTGTCGAGCACCAGAGTCGGCGAGGCAGGGTTACGGGTCGGCATGTAGTGCCGGGTGTGGCCCCTCTGGGAGTCGGGCACGCGGTATTCGGGCGGTCCTGCCAAGGCATCCAACAGCGCAGCGATCTCTTCCCGGGGCACCTCCGGCCGATGAGTCTTCCATGCGGAAGCCAAGGCCCGCAAGAGCCTCCAAGGCGACGGCGGCCACTCTGCGACGCCCTCGTTGACGTGACGGCCCCACGGTGTCGCATGGTAGCGCCCTGCGAGGAAGCGAATCTTGACGGCCACCATCGGACTGTCTCCCCCTGTCGGCGGCCGGCGGGTCTAGTCGTCGGTCTCCTGTGCGCTGTCGCCGTCCCGAGATGGCTCAGTCGCGCCCTTCTTGCGCTGGTATCGGGCCACGACCCGAGTGACGGGCGGCGAGGCGAAGTACGGGCGGCACGCCTCGATGAGACGCCGGAGCTCGGGCTCCAGTTCTTCGACTCGAGGCAGGTGCAAGCCCTGCGGCCGCACGACCCGTTCCTCCTTCACCACCAGGTCGCACGCCGTTCGCAGTCGAAGCCCGTGGTCGAGGAACCGCCGAATCTTCCACAAGCTGAGGAGCGTCAGCAGTTCGGTGGCCGGCGAAGGCAGGCCGTAGGAGCGCAGGAGCGCAAGGTCCAGGTTGAAGTAGGCTACGATGCGCCGGGCGACGAATTCCTCGCGAGTGAAGGGCACGTTGCCGAACCCCGCCTGCGTGTCTCCCTGTGGGTCAATGCGGTCGTTCTTCACGCCACCGCTCAGCACCGACCGAGCATCTTCAGCCTCGATGAAAGCCGAGAGAGCCCGCGTCAGCCGGGCGCGCCCGTCCAGCTTCTCCAGGAAGACCCCGTGCAGGACGCTGAAGGGATCGAAACGGAAGACCGCCTGAGCCAGCCGCCGGCGATCGACGAGCCCCACCGACGCGGACTCCTGACTGGCGTCAGCACCCCGTCGTCCTCTCCCCCCCTTGCGTGCCTGAATGCCGGCTGCCTCGCTGAGGAGCCTTCTGAACTCTCCGTCTTCGTCGCCGATGATG
Source organism: Limnochordales bacterium (assembly GCA_036562495.1). Lineage (GTDB taxonomy): Bacteria > Bacillota > Limnochordia > Limnochordales > Geochordaceae > Geochorda. The sequence goes on along the minus strand of DATCKA010000145.1, from coordinate 5,130 downwards.
TAAGGCGAGTTGAGGCGGTGGGCCTCCAGGACGGACGACGTCTCGCCGATCACCGTGCCGTCCGGACCGACTACTTCGACCTTGACCCACGGCAGCCCGCGCAGAGGGGCGACCAGGTCACCGGCGGCCTCGTCCCAGCACACAGCCTCCAGGCGGTTGGCCATGGACTGGACGGACTCGACCAGGAGGAACGGGGTGCCGTCGGCCGATTCGAAGCGAGCCGGACCGAGATCAGGAAACCCCGTCGGTTGGAAGCGTTGCCCCTGTGCGGGTTTCAACTCCACCTCGATGAAGATGCGTGACTCCTGCCTCGACACGTCGAGCCACGATGCCATCATTGCACTGGACGTCATGCTTTTGCCACCTCCAGCTCTCCGGGCTCTCCTTCTTGAGCGCCTAGCCCGGCTCTTGTCCACAGGGTCGTGACCTCCACCACCGGCAACAGGAGCGCGGCTCCGATACGGACAGCCATGTCTTGCCACGCCGCGCTGTCCTCATGTGTCGGCCGCGGCGGCTCGAGCCCGGCTGCTCGTAGCCGAAGCTGGGCCTGGCGGACCGCGGCGGCGACGTCGCCGCCCATCAGCCGCAACAGCACCGATGGATCGGGCCTCAGGGGCACCGGCTCCATCTGGAACCCCGCAACGGCGCCCTCGGGCCGCAACCGCCTGCCGCCCCGGGCAATCGGCCACGGCAGGAAGAGTAGCTTGAGCAGCGCGTAGGCCCAGGGCAAGGTGGACGCCCGGCTGGCGGCAAGGTGGGTGCGGGGCTCTAGGCCGCTGCCTCGTCCAGACGCGGGTGCGGCTTGATCCCACCGCACCAGGCTAAGCCCGCCGATGAGCTGCTCCAACTCGCGGTCGTCGACCTGGCCCTGGAGGTACGCGCCGATGTCTGCGAGCGAGCACAGCTCGACACTATCGATGTCGGGATAGGGCAAGAGGAGGGTGGTAGACTCCATCACGCGTCGATACAGGATCTCCAGGAGCTGCCGTTCCAAGGAGTCTCGGCGGCCCACAACACGGGGAGAGCCGTCACGCCAGACCCACCGGCCGTCGGCCTGCAGCTCAACGGGTTCAAGGTGTGCGCGCATGGGGCCGAGCCTTTGGGCGCGCTCGGTCTCAAGCGTCGCGTCGGATGGGCGGTGACTCCCTACGGCCGCGATGGACTTGGCGAGTCTGAAGGCTGTCGAACCGTCGTCGAGGAAGGGGAGCCATCGCGGGCTGACGCCCGGAAACGGGGACAGGCCCGACCTCTCGCGAAACTGCCGGGACCTGGCCACCGTCACCTCTGCCTGCCAGACTGCCACCAGCAGCCGCTGCAGTGCGCGACGCCGCTCCGACTCGGACGGCGTGGCGGCATAGTCGACGATGGCCTCCTCGATAGCCTGCAGCGCCCGGCGTATGGCCGTTGGGACCCGCTCGCGCGTCACGGCCCTACGCAGGCGCTCCAGCCATCCACCCCTGTCGAGGTCGGCAAGTAGCGTGCCACCTTCATGCTGTGTCACGCGGTAGTACCCCAACGGAGCTGCCAGATAGGCCCGGCCGCTGCGCCTGAGGAAGCCGAAGCGCCAGAAGCCGGCTATGCCGCGGTCCACTCCTAAGCTGACGATAGCACGGACCACGTCGGCGCCGGTGCGTGCCTGTCGCCCTGCCCAGGTGATGCGGCCCTCGGTGAGCAGTTGCGAGATCTCGCGGTAAGAGGCCGCCCGATGCCATACTGGTAGCCATATCTCCGCCCGCACCGCTTCTTCCTCGTACTCTGCCGGGGATGAAGTGGGGTATCCTACCGGGGAGGTTTGCACAGTGAACGGAAAGGCGGGCCTGGGGTTGCCAGGATCCAGGTCAGCGGTGTAGCGCCGTGCAGCCCCTCCGGCCAGCAGCAGCGTGCCCTCCAGTCCGAGCACGAGTTCCCACGGATTGACCAGCGACTCGCCCTCGACGCCTTGCGTGGCGTTAGGCCCCCCGACCCCGCCGGGATGAAACTGGCCCACCGACGCCTCCAGCAGAGGCACTCCCGCCTGTGCAAAAAGAGCGGCTTCGAGCCACGCCTCTGACCGGCGGCGGTCCGCTCCGAGCTCCGGCAACACGTCGCACAGGCGCTGCATGAAGTTGTTGGTGAACTCCAGCCGCCCATCGATGGCACCAGTCCCGAGCAGCGGAGGGTAGCGGGGAGCCTCCTCGGTCAGCACATACGCCGCATCGAGCCATTCGACAGCCTCGTCGGGCAAGGATGCGCGCAGGGCCGCGAGGATCTCGGCCTTGCGACCTCGGTTAGGTTTGGCCTGCAATCCCAGGGCATCCAACGTTGCCCGTGCCAGCGCGATGACGCGCCGGTACAGGGCGAGACGCGGCGCTGTCGAGCTTTCGATGGCCTCGATGCCCGCTTTCGCGTCGCTCGGGAAGAAGCCGCTTCCCCCGTTCCAGCACCCGATGAGAGGGGTCGGGCGGTACTCGTCGATGAAGAAGCGCACGAGGTCTCGGCGGTCGAGCCGGGTGTCCAACACCAAGGTCCCTTGCAGCCATCTCGCACGCACATGGGGGTCCGCCTGCTCGGCCACCAGCCTCAACACACCTAGCGCCTTGAGGTAGCTCAGGAGCGGATCCGGGCGACATCCGGCTAGCTCGACCTCGGCCACGCCGATTCACCTCCTCCGTTGCGGCTAGCTCTCCTTCTCGCGGAGACTGGCCCGCACGTCGGCGACGCGCAAGAGAGCCTCCAAGAACGCAAGACGAAACGGGCCCCACCGGGCTGAGTCCCTCAGGGCGACCATCCGGTCCATCCACGAACGTCGGGAGGTGCCGTCAGCCGCGGAGAGCCCGATTTCCATGAGACTCAGGTCCAGGGTCAGCCTGTCGATGCCCACCGCGCCGGCGATATGCACAGGCCCCAGAGAATCGCCCTCGTAGATGCCCAGCGCGTGACGGCGACCATCGCTGGGGAGCTCCTCCGTGGGAAGGGAACGGATGACCAGCCGTACCTTGCCGTGATGAGCCGCAACCAGGAAGGCAGCTAGGTCGAGCAGCTCACCGTCAAGGTCAGGGGGCGGCGATTGCAGCAGTGCCAGGGCACTAGCCAGTTCGTGGCGGAAAGGCCGCCGGCGCCGTCGGCCCAGGCTCGGGGCTTTTGCCCACAGTTCGCGGGCTCGCATCTCGCGCTCGGCCTCCGGGGCGGCCTCGATGAGCGGTAGCTGGAACTGCTCGTGGGCCTTGCCTACGTCATGGTAGGCCGCGGCTACCCTTAAGACTCGGGCCTCATCCTGCCCGATGCCAGCCGCTCCGAGGCTGGCGAGCAGTGCTTCCGTCTCGTCGATGACGTCGCGCGTGTGGTCAACGAGCGTCACCCAGCGCTCCGGGGTCGTCACTCCCTCGTCGCTGTCTGCCGGCTCTTGAGGTGACCCGCTCAAGCTTGAAGGCGACGGCTTGCCGTCCACGGTGACGACCGGCACCGGCTCCCTGCTCTCGGGGGTCCAACCGGTCTCGAGCTGGTAGCCGCCCTGCGACGTATGAAGTAAGAGCACTTGGCCCGGTCGAATGTCGGCAGGCCTTGCAACGACCCACCCCCCTTGACCTGACTCTGCCAGGGGGTCCCACAACCATGCTTGCCGATGGCCCTCTTGGAGCATCTTTCTGGCCTCGTACACGGGGACGGGGCAGAGCTCCGACCGCACCGGTGACGGGAGCTGACGGGGCGGCTGCTGGCCGACCGGCCACTCCCGCCAATAGAGAAACACGTCTAGATCGGCGCCTTCCCGAATGAAGCGGGAGACATCCAGGTGCTGGCCGGTCAGGTCCGGGGTGGTATCGAAGAGCCCCACCAAATCGCGCCGGCGGAGCACGTGTCCCGTTACGACCACAGGTGAACGTGCAGCGTGGGGCCGGATGCCCTCCAGCGCCTGAGGTGACGCGCTGGCCCCCTCCATCTCAGCCAACAGGTGTCGGGCTGCCTGCAGCGCTTCAGCCTCGTAGGGCGCGGCCTCCCGGTCGGAAACGTCGACCCAGAAGACCTGGGCCCCATCCACCACTTCACCGTAGCGGTTGCAGCGACCCAGCCGTTGCACCACACTCTCCCAGGGCGCGACCTCGGTGAAGAGCGTGGCGGACGAGACGTCGACGCCGGCTTCCACCACTTGAGTCGTCACGAGGATCTGTCCTGGGCCGTCTTGCGGGACGTTACCGAGGAATTGCTGCTGCCGCGCGACCCTGTCCGCGGGACGAAAGCGGGAGTGCAGGAGTCCGACCTCCGGTGCAGCGGTGCCCTTGGTGATGGAGTGCAGTTCGGCATAGAGCCTTTGAGCGCGATCGACCGTGTTGACGACCACCAGGGTGCGGGTACCCGGTCGGTGGGCATCCAGGATGGCTCGGGCCAGGGCTGTGTCGGAAGGGCGATCTGCCCTCCGCGAGCCACGTCCTAGCTGGAGCCTTCTCACCACCTTGCGGGCGCTCAGTCGGGGTTGAAGCACCGGGTGGCGCCGGTCCTCGGGGCCGAGGGTCAGGATGCGGTGAGGCTCCGGCGCCGGATGGTCGACCGTTTCCAGGGCGGCGAGGTCCACGGTCGCTGAACACCAGAGGGTGTGCGTCGGGCCGTAAGTACCGAGGAGGCGTCGTAGCCCCTGGAGCTGTAGGCTGGTATAGAGGCTGACGCCGAGCAGCTGCACCTCGTCGAAGACCCAGAGGACGTCGGAGTTGAGCAAGCCAAAATCGACCGGCCATCGGTATCGGCTGAGCGCGTAGCCGCGGTTGAGGGCCCGAGAGACCAGCATGTCCACGGTACCGACGAGGATCGCCTCTCGCTCGGGCTCGAGCCACCATGCCTCGTCCACGTGCCCTCCCATGAGGATGGCGACTCGTATGCCGGGCTTGGATGGGTCCGGGGGGCCTTCATAGAGCAAGCCGAGCCTTTGAAGCATCTCCCGCGCCGTTGCGGCCGTTTGTTCCACCAGGACGCGCATGGGTAGCGCGTAGACGAGCCGACGAGGGGTACTTTGCGGGTCCACGTGCCGTCGCCAGATCCAGGCTGCGATAACCGCGGCGGTCTTGCCGGCTCCTGTCGGTACGTTGAGCACTACCGGCAAGGCTGACTCAGTAGCCAGTTGCCTCTGATAGGGGAACGGATCTCTTGAGGTGCCAGCGGCGA
>DATCKA010000144.1:0-82009 GCA_036562495.1 Limnochordales bacterium | reverse complement strand
GTCCTCGATCTGGGCCGCCTGCCTGGCGAGGTCGAACTCACCCGAGACGATGATGAGTTCGAAGCCGAGTTGCCGGGCAGCCTCCCTCATGCCTGCTTCGAGATCGCGGTAGAACTGGTGCTCACGGGTCAGCAGCGTGACACCGATGGTCTTGGTGGCCGCCAGGGCGGTGCCGGCGAAAAGCGCGGCCACGAGCAACGTGACTGCCGTGATGGCGAGCACTCGGCGCATCGTGTCGATGACTCTCCTTTCCTGACACGCAGACGGTTTTCATCCGGATCGTCCTGGCCGTCGAGGGGACCGGACGATCCAACTAAGACCGCCACCTACCCCGAAGTGCGCCCCTACTTGACCGCTGCTGCTCGCCCGAAGCCCGCCGCAACACCTCCTTCACAGGACGACCCTTCTTGCGCGCCTCACACGACCTGGACCCAGACGCCGGCCTGGCGAAAGCGCTTGACGTAGTCGGCCGGCGCTCGCCGGTCGGTGATGACACCGGTGATGCCGGAAGACGGAGAGGCGAAAGGCATGAGCGCCAGTTTGCCGAACTTGGTGTGATCCACCAGCACCACGGACCGCTGCGCGACCCGGATGATGGCCTTCTTCACCTCGGTCTCGATGCGGTTGGCGTTGACGAACTCCAGCTCAGGCGTCACGCCGGTCGCGCCCAGGAATGCGATGTCGGCGCGGATGGCTCCGTACGCGCTGACCGTATCCGGGCCGACCAGCGACAGGGTGCTGCGGCGCAGTGTGCCGCCGCACAGAATGACCTCGACGTCAGGCTTGTCCAGCAAGGCGTGGACGACGTTGACGGCGTGGGTGATGACCACCAGCGGCATGCCCTGGGGAATCTGGCGTGCGACCTCGTACGCCGTGCTGCCGGCGTCGATGATCACGCGGTCGTGGGGGTGTAGCAACGCCACGGCGGCCTTGCCTATGCGCTCCTTCTCGGAGGTCGACAGGCGATACCGCTCCAAGAGCGTCAGCTCCGCGCCGTCGCCGACGTTGGCCGAGACCGCGCCGCCGTGGGTGCGCCGCACGAACGGGTAGCGGGCCAACGCGGCCAGGTCCCGACGGATGGTCCGCTCGGATGCCCCCAGCATCCGGCTGAGCTCCCTCACCGTCACGGCCTGCGAACTCTTCAGGACCTCGAGGATCCGTGCGCGCCGTTCTTCCGCCAGCATGGCGAGCCCCCGCCCCCGTGCCACCGGGAGACCGAACGGTCCAATCGGACACAATCGGCCTCCCCAGGCCCTCGGTTCGACACCGGTTGCCAAACTCCTTCAGCGTCGCAAGAGCGCGTTGCTTTCGCACCTGCCATGACGCGCGAGCACTGCGAGGAGAGGAGAGGACGACGATAATCGGTCGCCATAGGACGCCCGTCCCCGCGAAAAGGCCGGGAGACGGTGCTCCCGGCCCGCGGTGATCGGTTACGGAAGGGCCTCGTTAGAGCGCCGCGGCGTCCCTAAACGACTGCCTCAGCGCCGTGTACAGCGAGCGGAAGATGCGATAGCGGGCCTCGTACTCCGCGGTGCGCGCTCCGTCGGGGTCGACGCCCTCCACCGGCCGCACCGTCGCATCAGCGGCCTCTGCCACGTCGCGCCACACCCCCGTGCCCACACCGGCCAGCAGCGCCGCGCCGTAGGCAGGCCCTTCGTCGATGTTGAGCCTGGCGATGGGCACCGCCAGCACGTCCGCCAGGATCTCACGCCACAGAGGGCTCTTACCGCCTCCCCCGATGGCGCGCAGCTGGCCGACCTCGATGCCCATCTCTTTGAAGACCTCCAGGCTGTCGCGCAGGGCGAAGGCCACCCCTTCCAGCACCGATCGGATGAGGTCGGCGCGCCGGTGGGCACTGCTCAGCCCGAACCAGACGCCTCGTGCGTGAGGATCGGCGTGAGGGGTGCGTTCGCCGTTGAGATAGGGCAAGAACCACAGGCCTCGGGCCCCCGGTGGGCTCGAAGCCGCCTCCCGGGTCAACAGGTCGTAGACGTCGAGTCCGGCCAGATCGGCCACCGCCCGCTCGGCCTGGCCCAGTTCGTCTCGCACCCAGCGCAGGCTCAAGCCGGCCGCCAGCATGACCCCCATGACGTACCAGGCCCCGGGCACCGAGTGGTTGAAGGTGTGCACCCGCCCGCCGCCATCACGGAGCGGGGCAGCGGCGTAGCTCACGATGACGCCGGAGGACCCGATGCTGACGTGCGCCCGCCCGGGGCGCACCACCCCGGCTCCCACCGCGCCGCAGGCGTTGTCGGCGCCGCCTGCCACCACGGGGATGCCAGGAGGCAGGCCGGTCTGCTCGGCCGCCTGCGCGGTGAGCCGCCCGGCCACATCGATGGACCGAAGCACCGGCGGGAGCTGAGCCGAGCTCAGGCCTACCACGTCCAGCACCTCTTGCGACCAGCAGCCTCGTTCGATGTCGAACATGGCCGAGCCGGCCGCGTCCGACACCTCGGTGGCCAGTTCGCCGGTGAGCCGGTAGCGCACGTAGTCCTTGGGCAGCAAGACGGACGCGATGCGCTCGAAGTGCGCGGGTTCGTGGCGTTGCAGCCACAGGACCTTGGGGGCGGTGAAGCCCTCCATGGCGGGGCTGCCCGCGATGGCGATCATGCGCTCCCGCCCGACCGCCTCGTTGATGGCGCGCACCTCGTCGGCCGTCCGCACGTCGCACCACAAGAGTGGCCGCCGGATGACCTGCCCGGCCCTGTCCAGGAAGACCGAGCCGTGCATCTGCCCGGAGAAGCTGATGCCGGCCACCTGGTCTCCCCGGATGCCAGCCTGCGCCACCACCTTGCGGATGCCGCTCACGGTGGCGCGATACCACTCCTCCGGCTCCTGCTCGGCCCAGCCGGGCCTCGGCGCCAGCAGCGGATACTCGTCGAAGGCCCGGGCCACGACCTGCCCGTGCTCGTCGACGAGCAGCGTCTTCGTGCCCGTCGTCCCAACGTCCACCCCGATGAGGTACCGAAGCATCCCCGTGTTCGATAGCTCCCTTCGTGCGTTGCGTCTGGCGAAGCTAGCCACCAGCGGCACCGCCGAGGCCGAGCCTCATCTGGCAGGCATGGCCTGCGTCGGCTCTCAGCGTCGCCGAAGCTGGTCGACCATGATGGCCACGATGATGACAGCTCCGATGGCCGCCGGCTGCCAGTAGGCCGGGAAGCCCATCAAGACCAGGCCGTTTCGGATGACCTGCATGATGGCGGCGCCGATGAGCACACCCAGGATGGTCCCCTCGCCGCCCATCAGGCTCGTGCCACCGATGACCGCGGCCGCGATCACGTCGAGCTCGTACCCCAGCGCCGCCGTCGGGGCCGCCACGCCCAGCCGTGCGGTCATGAGGATCCCGCCGACAGCGCTGAGAAGCCCGCTCAGGGAGTAGACTAGCAGCTTGATGCGGCGCACGTCGATCCCGGCCAGCGCCGCAGCCTGTTCGTTGCCACCCACCGCGTAGATCCGGTAGCCCCACACCGTGCGGGTCAGGAACAGGTGGCAGAGCACCGCCAGCGCCAGCATGATGAGTACGGGCAGAGGCACCGACCAGGGCCCAAGCGGGACGTCGTACTGCCCCAGCATGTTGAACGACGCCGGCAGCCCGCGCACGGGCCACCCGCCCGTCAGGCCGTACGCAAACCCTCTGGCGATGCTCATCGTGCCGAGCGTCGCGATGAACGGAGGCAGCCGCCCCCATGCGATCAGGGAGCCGTTGACCGCCCCGATGAACAGGCCGGTGACCAGGCCCACCAGCACGGCCGCGACCGGTCCGTATCCCGCCTGCAGCACCATGGCGGACGCCAGCCCCGCCACCGCCATGACCGAACCGACCGACAGGTCGATGCCCGCCGTGATGATGACCATCGCGACGCCGAAGGCCGAGATGGCGATCCACGAGAAGGCTCGGAGGACGTTGAAGACGTTGGTGCTGGTGAGAAACTGGGGCGCTCGGAGGGCCAGGAAGAGCGACATCACGAGAAGGATGGCCAGGATGCCGACTTCCTGCATGCGCAGCAATCCGAGGGCCCTATGTGCCCCTCCTGCCTTGGCCTGTGCCGCCCGCTCCATGACGTGGCTACACCTTCCCAACCGCGACAGACTGGTGGCCGGTCGCAAACCACATGATCCGCTCCTGGGTCGCCTCGTCCCCGTCGAGGATGGCGGCGAGGCGTCCCCGGTACATGACCAGCACCCGGTCGCTCAGAGCCAGGATTTCGGGGAGTTCGGAGGAGACCACGATGATGCCGATGCCCTGATCGGCCAGCGAACGGATCAGTTCATGCACCTCGGCTTTGGCCCCCACGTCGATGCCCCGCGTCGGTTCGTCGAGGATCAGCACGCGCGGCCGCTGCGCGAGCCACCGCGCCAGCACGACTTTCTGCTGGTTGCCGCCCGAAAGGAACATCACCTTCTGCGAAAGCCCGGGCGTGCGGATGCGGAGCCGCTCCACCTCTGTCTGCGCGAGCTGGGCGAGGCGCCGCCGATCGACGTGCAGGCCCCGGAGATGCGCCACTCGCTCGAGCCACGGAAGTCCGATGTTCTCGACCACTGACAGCTTCAGCACGAGCCCCTGCTGTTGCCGATCTTCGGGTACCAGCATGATGCCCGCGCGGATGGCGTCCTTCGGTGAACGAATGACGACGGGCCGGCCGTCCAGGAGGATGGCGCCGGCGTCGGCCCGATCGGCCCCGTAGATGAGGCGCACCATCTCCGTGCGACCGGCTCCCATGAGGCCGGCCACGCCCAGGATCTCTCCCGGGTACAGCGTGAAGCTGACGTCCTCCACCACACCACGGCGGCAGAGACCCCGCACCTCGAGCAGCGGCGCGGTCGTCTGCGACGCTCTACCCGTCCGCTGCCTCCGAGAGGCCGCTGCCAGCTCCCTGCCGACCATCAGGCGCACGATCTCCTGGGCCGAGGCCTCCTCCCTCGACAGCTCCCCCACCCGACGGCCGTCCCGGAGCACCACGATGCGGTGGGCAACCTGGAGCACCTCTTCGAGCCGGTGGCTGACGAAGACCACGCCGATCCCGCGGTCGGCAAGCGCCGTCACGATCTCGAGGAGACGCCTCACGTCTTCCTGACCCAGGGACGATGTCGGCTCGTCCATCACCACCAGCCGGGCGTCGAAGGCCAGCGCCCGGGCGATCTCCACCAACTGGCGCTGCGGCACCGAGAGGCGGCCGACGGGAAGGCGCGGGTCGATATCGACGCCCAGGCTTTCCAGCACCTGCCGCGCCCGGGCTTCCATGGCACGACCATCGACGAAGCCCAGCCGTCCCAGCCATCCGGGCCGCCGCTGCTCCCTCCCCAGGAAGACGTTGGCACTCGCTCCTCGGTTGGGTGCCAGGTTGAACTCCTGGTAGATGGTCGCAATCCCAAGATGGCGGGCATGGTCAGGGCTCAGTATCTCAGTGGGGCGCCCGTCGATGAGGATGGTCCCGGCGTCGCGCCGGTACGCTCCGCTCAGGATCTTGAGCAACGTGGACTTGCCAGCACCGTTTTCGCCGATGAGTCCCACGACTTCGCCCGCCGCCACCTCGAAATCGACGCCGTCCAGGGCCTGGACGCCAGGGAATCGCTTGGAGATCCCCCGCATCTCCAGCCAGTAGCGGCGGGAACCTGTAGAGGCAGTCATCGCCCTTTTCGCCCTTTACCCATGATCTCGTCATGGGGGCACCCTCTGACCGGGTGCCCCCTCCATGTCGCTCCCGCCATCAGAACGGCGGCGGCAACGGCTTGGTGAAGTCCTTGGTCTCCCAGGCCCGGATCATGGCGTCGACGTTGTTGGCCGTCACCAGGTCCATGCCGGAGTCGACCCACTCGGGGAATGTCTTGTTGTTGACGACGTAGTCGTAGAGGATCTGGATCGAGTCGTAACCCCATCCCCAGTACTTCTGCCCGACGAGGCCGTGGAGCAAGCCATCCTTCAGGTACTCGAGTTCGACCGGGAGCGTGTCGAACGCCACCGTCTTCAGGCCCTTGCGTGCCGCCGCCTCCCACAACGGCATGGAGCCCCGCTCGGCGAACAGCGGCCACAGCCCCACGAAGAACCAGCCGTTGAGGTCGGGATACGCCTGCATGGTCTCTTCGACGACCTGGACGCCGAGGTTGATGTCGTCGTTGCAGTAGACGGTGCGGACGATCTGGATGTCGGGGTACTTGGCGATCTCGTCCTTGAAGCCCCGGATGCGCTCCTCCAGGTTGAACGCGCCCGGTACGCCCGTCAGCAGTGCCACCTTGCCTCGGGTGCCCATCGCGCGCACCAGAAGCTGCGCGGCCGCCCGGCCACCCTCGTAGTTGTTGACGCCCAGATAGGTAAAGCGCTTGCTGTCAGGCGAATCGCTATCCCAGGTCATGACCGGGATGCCCGCGGCAACCGCCTTGTTGATGACGTCCGTGAGGGCCGTCGGGTCGTTGGCCGAGACCGCAATGCCGTCCACGCCCCGGGCGATGACGTCCTCGATGACCCGCACCTGCTCGGCCGCATCCGACGCAACCGAGCCGACGTAGAGCACCTCGACGGTGTACGGACCCTGGGCGGTCAGCTCACGAGCCTTCTGGAACGCCCCGTCTCGCCCGAGCTCGAACACGGGGTTGTTGAGAGCCTTGGGGATCCATGCGAAGACCAGCTTGCTGCCAGGCGGTTTGGATGCCCCCACGGCAGTCCCGGCCAGCGACAGCGCCGCGACCAGCACGAGCACGAGGCTGACGACCATCCACCGCTTCATCGGTCATTCCTCCTCCCTGAGCGAACCTCCGAAAGACGACCATCTCGCAAACCGTTACATAGCCCTCACCAGTGACGCTTCTCCTCGTTGCCGACGACAGGCGCTGCGCCGTACTCCGCCCCCCCACCCCCCTTCCGAGGGGCCGCGTCTGTCATGCGTTGGGTTTGGCGAGCGGCTCCAGCTTCTCCGGGTGAGACGCCCGCACCCGGATCAGGTAGCGCTCGATCCATCCCCGTGCCTTGTCGGGGTGTTCGGCGGCCCAGACGATGGCTTCGTGATCGAGCTCGTTGATCCGGTCGACGGCCGCGTTGATGGCTTCGATGGAGATCCGCACCGCCTCCTCCGGGGGCATCCGCTCCGGGTTGAGGTCCAGGCCAAACAGCTCCTGGTAGCCGTGCATCTTGAGCGCGTACAGCGCCGACTCCAGCTGCTCGGGGGAGACGGTGCCGACCGGCAGGTCCAGGTCATAGCCGCCCAGCGGCTGGGCATTCCAGTGCGTATGGGCCAGTCGCCCGGCCTCCATGGCGAGGGAGAAGCTGTAGGCCAGGTCTTCGTAGGCCATCATCATGTGGCCGACCTCGGGGTTGAGGCACACCAGCGCGTGCCCCTCGTCCAGCAGGCGGCGGTTCTCGGGGTGGCGGAGCTTCGCTTCGACCTGGTGCGCGAGTAGAAGCCCCTCGGCCGTCGTGCCGAAGAGGATGCGCCCCCTGGGCTCGTAGGGCTTCGGCTCGAAAGCGATGCGCACCCCGGGCACGGTCTCCATGGCCTCCACCAGGCCGTCGACGAACCGCCGCCGAGCATCCGCCAGATTGGCCCCGAAAGGCTGCTCGAACCCGTCGATGCCGGGCCAGACGATGGCGAAGTCCGTGCCCAGCTCCTTGTTGAGTTGCAGCGTGCGGATGGTTCGATCGATGGCCTTCTTGCGCGCCTGGGGGAGCGGAGACGAGAGCGACCCGAACTCGAAGTCCGAATCCCAGAAGAGCAGCGGCACCACCGTCACGATGCGGATGCCGCTTTGCTGGGAGAAGCTCTTCCAGGTGTCAAGGTTGTCTTCATTGATCTCGTTGGGGTAGTGCGCCTCCACCCCGACGACTCCCAGGGGCGCGAGCCGTGCGATGCGCTCGAGGCGCTCTTGGATGGATGCGGCCGGCTGGTACCGGTCGTGGAAGCGGTTGGCCGCCGGTGAGAAGTACCAGACCCCAACGGAGTATCGGGGCTTGAGCGGTGAGCGCTCGAGGAACTCGACCAGCTCCTGCCCGCGGCGTACCACCGCCTGACCACGGAGATCTCTCATGCCCATACGACGTCCTCCTCCTCACGAGGCTGGCATCGTGACGCCCATGGGTGCCGGGCCGTCACGTGACCGTCACGGGGGTGACGAAGACCTTGCGATCCGTGGGCGTCTTGTCTCCGGTGATGACGAAGCGGCCGGTGAGGCGAATGTCCTGAGACGAGGAGCCCACCATGACCTCGATCTCGCCCGGCTCCACGACTCGCCGAAACTCCCGGTCGTAGAAGGCCAGCTGGCAGACGTCCAGCGTGAACCGGACCTCCCGGCTCTCGCCGGGCTGCAGGCGTATCCGCTTGAATCCCCTCAGCTCCTTGACGGGCCGGGTTACGCACGCTTGCACGTCGCGCACGTAGAGCTGCACCACCTCGTCGCCCGCGCGCTCGCCCACGTTGGTCACCCGGCAAGCCACCTCGACCCGGCCGTCGGTCGGCACGGCCTCGGGGGCGATCACGAGGCTGTCGTACCGAAACGTGGTGTAGCTAAGCCCGTGGCCGAAGGGGTAGAGCGGTCCGGCCGCGACGTCGACGTAGTCGCCCAACACCTGGGAGCGCCCGCCCGTCGGCTTGTGGCCATAGAAGACCGGCACCTGACCGGCCTTGCGGGGGATGCTGACGGGAAGCTTGCCGCCCGGCTCGATCTCACCCAGCAGCACCTCCGCCACCGCATGGCCGCCCTCTTCGCCCGGGATCCAGGCGGCCAGGATGGCAGGTGCGGCTTCGGCGATCTCACCCAGCGCCACCGGGCGACCGCCGACCAGCACGACCACCGTGGGGGTACCGGTCTGCACCACCGCTTGCACCAGCTGCGCCTGCACGCCGGGCAGGCTCAGGTCGGCGGCATCGCGAAACTCGCCGCATGTGCAGTCACGCGTCAGACCCGATTTGTGTCCCACCACCACGATGGCCACGTCGGCCTGGCGAGCGGCCTCGATAGCTTGCTCGAAGCCATCGGTCGAGGGGTCCGTCACGTCGCAACCTCGAGCGTAGACCACCTGCGTGTGGGGGCCCACCCGAGCCTGGATGCCTTCGAGGATGGTGGTGAAGGGCGTGAAGTAGCGTTGGTAAGTCTCGGCCTCCCACCGCTCGAGGTCGGCCCCCGCCGGAGGCGTCGGAGGCATGAAGGGCGGCCGCTCCCCCGGCATCATCACCATCTGCCGGTACACTTCTACGTGGGCCGGGTAGTGGTAATCGCCGTTGAGCAACCGCCGGCTATGGGCAGCCGGCCCGATGACCGCCAGCCGGCGGATGTCGCGGCGCAGGGGCAAGAGCCCTCCTTCATTCTTGAGCAGGACGATGGAGCGGCGGGCGATCTCCCGAGCAAGCGCCCGATCCTCCGCCGTGTCGAAGGCGACGGCGGCCCGCTGCTCGTCCACGTACGGGTGGTCGAAGAGCCCGAGGGCGAACTTGATCGTGAGTACACGACGCACGGCCGCGTCCACAGCGTCAACGGCAACCCGCCCTCGCCTCACGGCTTCCAGCAGGGCCTCCCCGTAGCAGTCCACGGTCGGCAGTTCGATATCGATCCCGGCGAGCAGCGCCTGGGCTGCCGCCTCGACCTTGTCGGAGGCGACCTGGTGATAGCCGCGCAGGTTGTCGATGGCCGTGTAGTCGGAGACGACGATGCCGTCGAACCCCCACTGCTCCCGCAACAGCTCGGTCAAGAGCTCCCGGTCAGCCGAGACCGGCACGCCATCGATCTCGTGGTAGCCGGGCATGATGGACCGTAGCCGCGCTTCCTTTACGGCCGCCTCAAACGGCGCCAGGAAGACCTCCAGGAGCTCCCGGCGGCCTACGTGAGCCGGCGCCCAGTTGAGTCCTCCTTCGGGCATGCCATAGGCCACGAAGTGCTTGCCGGTCGCCACCACGCCCTCGCGCAAGTCGTCGCCCTGCAATCCTTGCACGTAGGCGATCCCCATGACCGAGGCCAGGTAAGGATCCTCACCGAAGGTCTCCTCGATGCGGCCCCATCGGGGGTCACGGGCCACATCGAGCACCGGCGCCAGCCCCTGATGGGCTCCGACGGCTCGCATCTGGCGCCGGATGCGCGTCGCCATCTCATGCGCCAGGCTCGGCTCCCAGGTGCTGGCCAGCCCGATGATCTGAGGGAAGACAGTGGCGCCTCGCGCCATCAAGCCGGCGCAACACTCTTCGTGCACGATGGCAGGGATGCCCAGGCGCGTCCGTTCGATCAGGTAGCGCTGCAGAGCGTTGGCGAGGGCTGCGATGGCCCGAGCGTCGGCGTCACTGGCTCCGCCGATGCGGGTGATCTGCCCAATCCCGTGGGCCAGCCGACGGCCCGCCAGCTCCTCGGAGAGCTGTCCGCCGGGAGCCACTTCAAAGACCCACACGCTACCCAGTTGGGCCACTTTCTCCTCCAGGGTCATGCGGGGGAGCAGGTCGTCGACCCTCGCCTCGATCGGCTGGTAGGGATCCCGGTATCGGGGCTGCGATTCGGCGACGCTCTGCACCGTGCGACCTCCCTCCTGGGTGTGTCCGTGCGTGCGGCTTTCCGAATCAGCCCTTGAGCGCGCCCCCCAGCATGCCGCGCATCACCTTCTCCTGGCCGATCAGGTAGAGAACGATCAGGGGCAGCACGCTGAGGGCCACCGAGGCCATGATCGCCGGCACGTTGAGCCCGTACTGGCCCTGGAAGTTCCACAAGCCCAGCGTCAAGATCCAGCGAGACGGCGAGGACGTCAGCACCAGCGCGAAGATGAACTCGTTCCACAAGATGACCAGGTTGTAGACGACGACGGTCAAGAGGGGCGGCCCCGACAGCGGCAGGACCACCGACCAGAAGGCCCGCGCCGTGGAGCATCCGTCGATGGCCGCGGCCTCTTCGAGCTCGACCGGGAAGTCGCGGAAGAAGCCCGTCAGGATGAAGATGGTCACCGGCAAGTTGAACGCAACATATGGCCCGATGAGACCCAGGAGGCTGTCGTAAAGCCTGAGGACCCGGGTCAGCACGTAGACCGGGATCAGGGTGATGTGCACCGGGATCAGCATGCCGCCCACGAAGAGCACGAAGAGCAGCCGCAGTCCGCGCAGTCGAAACCGCGCCAGCACGTAGGCCGCCATCGCCCCGAACGCTGCGATCGCCAGCACGCTCGCCCCGGCCACCAGACTCGTGTTGGCCAGGTATCGAACGAAGCCGGCCCGCAACACGTCGGCATAGTGTGACCAGACGGGCTGGGTCGGCAGCTTCCACAGGCCGCCGACCAGGAAGTCCATCTGTGTCCGCACGCTGGTCTGGATCATGAAGAGCAACGGGTAGATCGCAACGACGACGGCGACGGCCGTCAGGCCCCACCGCACCATCCGGGAGAGGACCCGTGACATCTCAGCGGCCCTCCTTGCGGCCGGGCCCGATGCCGCTGGCCAGGACGGCCGCGGCCGCCGCGGCGGCCGCCAGGAACATGGCCACGGCTACGGTGCTGCCGTATCCCATCCGAAACTCGTGAAACGCCTTGCGGTACATGTACGTCGCCATCACTTCGGTGCTGTAAAGCGGGCCTCCCTCGGTCATCACGTAGATGAGGTCGAAGTACTTGAGCGACCCCACCACCGCCAGTGTCAAGGCCGTCGCCGCCGTGGCGCGCAGCATGGGCAGGGTGACGTGACGGAAGCTCTGGAACCCCGTCGCGCCGTCGATGGCGGCGGCGTCGTAAAGCTCCGAGGGGATCCCCAGCAGGCCGGCCGAGAAGAGTAGCATGTACAGGGGCGTATACTGCCAGCTGACGGTGGCGATGACGGCGTAGAGCGCGGTGGCCGGCTCGCCGAGCCAGGCTCGCCGAAGCCCGGGGAGCCCCACCGCCTCGAGCAATCCGTTGAGCAGCCCGAAGTTGGGGTCGTAGATATACTTCCACAGGATGCCGATGGCCACCGAGGACAGCATCATCGGCACGAAGAGCGCGCCCTGGGCCCATTTGCGGGTGCGGCCTCTCTGGGTCGTGAGCAGGGCCAGCCCCAACCCCAGCGGGAGCTGGATGAGCACCGAGAGGGCCACGAGTTTCAAGTTGTTGCCGAGCGACTTCCAGAAGATCGCGTCGCGGGCGAGCTCGGCCCAGTTGCCCGCTCCGACGAACCGGGCGGCAGTCAACCCATCCCATCGAAACAGCGAGTAGTAGAAGGAGAGCGGGATGGGGGCGAGCACGTAGAGGAGGTAGAGCAGCGACGCGGGCAGGAGGAAGAGTGCCGCGACGTGCCGCTGGTACCAACGCCCTCCGAGTCGCCCCATCGATCCCGCCCCCACTCGCCGTCTAGCGGCCGTAGTAGTTGCGAGCCGCCGCCTCCATCTCCTGGGCGGCCTGCAGCGGCGTCATCGTCTTGCCGAAGACGGCCTGCAGCGTGTTCTTGTGGACCTCGCCGAGCTCGGGCGGCAGGTACTGGTCATACCAGAGCTGCATGTGGTTGGCCCTCGAGAAGTCCATGTAGAGCCGGCGCAGCACCGGGTCCGTCAGCTGGTTCTCCACGCCCGCGACCGGCGGGATCTTGCCGGCCGCGATCCGCCGGCTCACCGCGACGTCGTCGATGAGGTACTGGATCAGCTCGAAGGCCAGCTCCTTGTTTGGAGAGCTCGCTGCGATGCAGTAGTAGTTGTCGCCGGGCGTCCCGATGAGGTTGGTGGGGTCGCCGACGCCACCCGGGTAGGTGGGGAAGTGGAAGTAGTCCAGGTCCTCGAAGAACTCCGGATTCTCACCGTAGACGATCTGGTACTGCCAGCTCCCCATCAGCTCCATGGCGGCCCGGCCCGAGTAGAGCAGCATGCGGCTACCGCCCGTGTCCCAGTCGATGCCGTTGAAGCCCGGGGGGAAGACGCCGAGGTCGACCAGGCGCTGGATCTCCTCGCCCGCCTTGACGAAAGGCGGGTCGGCGAAGGAGCCGGTCCGCTCGACGGCCCGCCGGAAGGCCTGCTCGCCGCCGATGCGATCCACCAGGTACATGTACCACATGGAACCCGGCCACTTGGTGCGGTTGGCCAGAGCGACCGGGATCACGCCGGCACCCTTGAACTTGTTGGCCACCGCAAGGAACTCGTCCCAGGTCGAGGGCGGGCTCACGCCGTAGCGGCTCCAGAAGGCGCGGTTGTACCAGATGAGGGCGGGCGCCACGTTCTCCACGGGTACGCCGTAGTATCGCCCTCCGAAGGTCACGGGTCCCATGGCCGCCGGCGGGAACCGCTTGATGTAGTCATCCTTGAGCAGGAAGGGCGTCAGGTCAGCCACCTTGCCCGCCTTGACGTACTCCTCCAGCGGCCCGCCACCCCAGCTGATGAAGACGTCGGGCGGGTCGCCGGCCCCCATCGCCACCGCGAGCCGTACCTTGTACGGGTCGTTTTGGAGCGGGACGACCTCGACCTCGACGCCGGGATGAGCCGCCCGAAACCGTGCAACGCTTGCGTCGATGATGGAGAGGGTGGGATCGGTCGTCTGGATGTGCCACAACACCAGCTTGGTCGCTGCCAAGCTCATGCTGGACGCAGCTAGCGCCACCGCCATCCCGAGCGCCAGCATGGCCGCGAGACTGCCTCTGCGCATGGGTCTCGTCCTCCCATCCATGGAATGACCCCTCGCACCTCCGCTCGACGCGCGGCCCCGTCCGATGGCCCCCTCTCACCCCCCGCCCGCGGCATGACGACTGTGCCGGGACAGACCCTCGCCCGCCCTCGCAGGCAGGCGGAGACATGATCGACGACACTTCGATTGGTTTCCCAACTATCTTTCCGCCGCGCGAGTACGACGTCCGTATCCGGTTTCCTCCTGGGATCGCGCGATGCATTGCTTGAAGCATCGCGGCACGGTAGAATACGGGCCGAGGAAGCTCTCTCATCGACGAGACCGAGCAGTACCCATCCCGGGAGGCAGTCGCCGCAACGATGGCAAGCCAGTCGAAGCTTATGCGAAGCCGGAGACCAGCATGAGGCCCCAACCGCCGACCGGGGATCAGTTCTTTGTAAGAGCTCTCAACAAAGGTATCGTCCTCAACCTGCTCAGGTCGCGCGGCCCCATCTCCCGTGCCGACATCGCCAAGGCGACAGGCCTCAACAAGGCCACCGTCTCGGCCCTGATCAACGAGCTGTCGCGCCAGCACCTGGTGCGAGAGGTAGGCATGGGGGAGTCCAGCGGCGGGCGACGCCCTCGCCTGCTGATGCTCCACGCAGGGGCGGCCTTCGCCATCGGCGCCGACCTCGGCGTGGACTACTCCCTGGTCGTCGCCCTCAACCTGCATGGCCAGCCCGTCTGGAAGAAGCGGGTCCGCCGCAGCCCTGGTCCCGATCCCAGGGGCCAGGTGGCCCAACTGGCGGACCTCATCGACGAGGCCATCGCCGCCGTCTCCCCGGCTCCCCTGGGCCTCTTGGGCATCGGCGTGGGGGTCCATGGGCCCGTCGAGCACCCGAGCGGGCGACTGCTGTTCGCTCCCAACCTCGGGTGGGCCGACGTGCCCGTGGGCGAGTGGCTGGCCGAGCGTTTCCACGTGCCCATCGTGGTGGACAACGAGGCCAACGCCGGAGCCGTGGCGGAGCTGTGGTGCGGCGCCGGCCAGGACGCGTCGACCCTCTTCTACCTGAGCGTGGGCGTGGGCCTGGGAGCCGGCATCGTCATCGACGGAGAGCTATACCGGGGCGCCGGCGGGACAGCCGGCGAGTTTGGCCACGCCACCATCGACCCGGCCGGGCCGGCCTGCAGCTGCGGCAACCGTGGCTGTCTGGAGGTCTTCGTCTCCGAGCGCGCCCTGATGGGGTACCTGCAACGCTCCCGTAGCGATCCCGTGGCGAGCAGCCCCGAGGAGGTCCTCCAGGCGGCGGACGCCGGGGATGCCGTGGCCATCTCAGCCCTGGCGCGGCTCGGCGAGTATCTCGGCATCGGCATCGCCAACGTCATCAACACGTTCAACCCGGAGCTGGTCGTGATCGGCGGGCCCATCGCCCGGGCGGGCCACCATGTGCTCAACGCGGCCCGCCGGGTGGTCGAACAGCGCGCGCTGGCATTCCCCCGTTCGAAGGCCCGCATCGTCGTCTCGGCACTGGGCGACGAAGCCTGTGCGATAGGGGCGGGCGTCTTGATCCTGCAGGAGTTCTTCCGGCTGCCGCAAACCAAGGGCAACGGGTTACCCCCGCCCGCCCGACGCCCGACCGCAGTCCGACGAGGTCTGCACCGAGAGGAGGCCGAGCTGCCATGGACTCGACCGGAGCGCGTCCACTACTCGACGGTCAAGTCGCCCTCGTGACGGGGGCGAGCCGGGGTATCGGCCGTGCGGTGGCCGTACGGCTGGCCCGGGAAGGAGCCTCGGTGACGCTGTTCGCCCGCACCGAATCCGACTTGCGGGCCGTGGCCGGTGAGGTGGAAGCGGCCGGCGGACGAGCTCTCGTCGTCGTGGGCGACGGCCGCAAGGAGGAGGATGTCCGCCGGGCCGTGCAGGAGACGCTGGGCACGTTCGGGCGCCTCGACGTGCTGGTCATCAACGCGGGCGTGGGCAAGTACGGGCCGCTCGAGGAGTTCAGCGCGGACGACTACGACTGGATCATGGACACCAACATGCGCTCCACGTTCCTCTTCGCCCGCCACGCCGTGCCGCACCTGAAGCAGCAGGGCTCGGGGTACGTGGTGGTGGTGGCGTCGGTGGCCGGCAAGAAGGGGCTGCCCAACGAGGCGGTGTATTGCGCCAGCAAGCACGCCCAGGTGGGCTTCGCTCAGGCTCTCGACTACGAACTGCGTCCGCACGGCGTCAAGGTGACGACCATCGCTCCTGGGGGCGTCAACACGTATTTCGCCTTCGGCACCGGGCGGACGCCGGGCGATCCCAAGCTGCAGGAGTTCCTGGATCCTGAGGACGTGGCCGAGGCCGTGCTGTTCGCGGTCACCCAGCCGCCCAAGTCGCGCATCATCGAGGTGGTCATGCGGCCGATGAGGGAGCCGCTCTGAAGGCAGCATGATCCTCGTCCTGGGCCCCAACCTGGCCGTCGACCGGGTCCTGGCCGTGCCAGGCTTCGAGGCGGGCCGGGTGTTTCGCACCGGGCAGACCCGCGTCGTGGCGGGCGGCAAGGGCGCCAACGTCGCCCGCGCGCTGAAGGCGCTCGGCGGCCAGCCGCACCTGGTGGGGCTCGTGGCGGGCTGGACGGGGAGCTTCATCAGGGAGAGCCTGCGGCAGGAGGGGATCGTCGCCACGGCAGTCGAGGTGGAGGGGCTCTCGCGTACGTGCACCCTCCTCGTCGACCCCGACACCGGCCAGGCGACCGTGGTCAACGAGGAAGGCGAGCTTGCCATCTCGCCCGCTCGGATGGCCCTCCTGGAGGAGACACTGGACCCCCTCATCTCGAGGGCCCGGGTCGTGGTCTGCAGTGGCAGCCTGCCTCCGGCTCTGCCTCCGGATTTCTACGCCCGGGTCATCGACCGGGCCCGGCGCCACGGCGCGCTCACCGTCCTGGACACGAGCGCTCGAGCCCTCCGCGAGGGCATCACGGCCAGACCTCACCTCATCAAGCCCAACCGCACCGAGCTTGTACAGCTCCTGCATGGTCTCGACCCCCGCTACGACTCCCTGGACCCCGGCCGCGAACCCGCGCTCGACACCGGTCCTGCCGGCGGTGAGGCGGTCCTCGCGGAGGCCGCACGCGCCCTGGTCAGCCGTGGGATAGAGGCGGTCGTGGTCTCGATGGGTGCGGCGGGGGCGCTGGCCGTCACCTCCGACGGCGCCTGGCTCGCCCGTGCCCCTGCGGTCCGGGTCGTCAACCCCATCGGCGCCGGCGACAGCATGGTGGCGGCCCTGGCCGAGGGCCTGGCGTCGGGCCAGCCCCTGCCGGAGATATTGCGACGGGCCGTCGCGGCCGGCAGCGCGGACGTGACCACGTTCGGCCCGGGCGTCATCGATCGCGAAGAGGTGGAGCGCCTGGCCGCAGCGGTCGAGCCGATGCCCTTGGCTGCGAGCGGCGGCCATCTCGCTTGACGGCCGCCGCTCGGGGCTGTCTCAAGGCATCTCGGGCAGCGTGGCGGGCCTCGCCGTCAGCGTCACCGGCACGTCCAGGCGCTGGCCGTCCCGCAGCACCGTGACCTGCAGCCGTTGGCCCACCGATGTGTAGCGGGCGATGTAGACCAAGAGGTCGTCGAAGCTGGCGATGCTGGAGCCGTCGATGGCCACGATGACGTCGCCGCCTACCGGCAGGAAGTCGGCACCCCTCTCCCGCGTCGAGCCGCGCAACCCCGCGGCGGCGGCCGGCCCTCCCGGCACCACCTGCACCACGTAGGCGCCGCGGGTGTCGGGGGGAAGCCCGTTGGCCCGTGCCAGTTCCGGGGTGAGGCTCACCCCGCTCACTCCCAGCCACGGCCACTCATAGCTCCCTTTGGCGATGAGCGAGGGCACCACCCGCTTGACCAGGTGGGCGGGCACAGCCAGCCCCACTCCGGCGAAGGCGGGGAAGGGGCTGCCCAGGGCGATGGCCGTGGCGACGCCGATGACGGCCCCCGAAGAGTCGAGCAGCGGCCCGCCCGAGTTGCCGGGGTTGATGGCAGCATCCGTCTGGATGACGTCGGGGATGACGAAGCCCGCCGAGCCCCGGGCGAAGGCGGGGACGGTGCGGTGCAACCCCGAGACGATGCCGACGGTCATGGTGCCGCTCAAACCGAAGGGGTTGCCGATGGCGATGGCCGTCTGGCCGACCTGCACGGCGGTCGAGTCTCCCAGCACGAGGGGCTCCACGCCCGGGGGCAGCCGCTCGATCTTGACGACCGCGAGGTCGCTGTCGGGATCCGTGCCGACGACCTCGCCCTCCATCACCGTGCCGTCCAGGAAGGTCACCTCGACCGTGCTGGCGCCGGCCACCACATGGCGGTTGGTGACGATGTGGCCCTGGACGTCGTAGACGAACCCCGATCCCACGCTCGCCCCTCGGCTCAATCGCACAACGGCCGGCGCCACCCGCCGGTACAGGTCGACCAGGGCTTGCTCGCTCGGCTGCAGAGCCTGCAGGGGCGGCGCGATCATGGCGGCGAGCCCCCAGGCCCCCGCCACGACGGCGATCAGGCTCACCGCCAGTCGCAGCGTGCGGCGACACGATGTACCGGGCATGGGCCGCACCTCCCGCGGATCCGATCTGTGCCTATTCTACGGTTCGCCTCCGGGTAGCGATAGATGCGCAAAGGGACGAAGGTACCCGCGGCGAATCCCAGCCCAACGCCTCCGACGTCCCGGCCGCAGGGGCTCCCCTTGGAGGTCGTCGCCTTCACGGTGGTCGTGCAGCTGGCGTCCTTGCCGCTGCTGTGGTTGGTCTCGCATCACAACCGCCGGAGAGGAGACGAAGATGAGCGATCGCTACAGCCGGATGCTGGCGGAATACGCCGCATCCATCCGCTGGGAGGATCTCCCGCCCGAGACGATCCACGAGGTGAAGCGGCGGCTCCTGGACTCCCTGGGCGTGGCGCTGGCCGCCTTCGCCGAGGAGAGCCCCAAGGCTGCCCGCGCCTACGCCTACGAGTGGCCGGTCGACTCGGGGGCCACGCTGTGGGGCACGGCCTTCACCGCGCCAGTCGACGTGGCCGCCTTCGCCAACGGCGTCATGGTGCGCTACCTGGACTTCAACGACACCTACCTCTCCAGGGAGCCCCTGCACCCCAGCGACGTCATCCCGGCCCTCTTCGCCATGGCGGAGTGGCGAGGCCTCTCGCCGGCCGACTTCATCACGGCTGTCGCCATCGCCTACGAGATCGGCGTCGACCTGTGTGACGCGGCCAGCCTGCGCGCCCACGGGTGGGACCACGTCAACTACATCGGCATCGCCACGGCAGCGGCCGCCGGTCGCCTCATGGGGCTGTCGCCCGAGCAGATCGAGCACGCCATCGCCATCGCCGCCGTGCCCCATGCCGCCATGCGCCAGACCAGGGCTGGCGAGCTCTCCATGTGGAAAGGGGCCGCCGCGGCCAACGCCGCACGGCACGGCGTCTTCGCCGCCGTGCTGGCCTCCAAGGGCATGACCGGGCCGTTTGAGCCGTTTATGGGCGAGATGGGGCTGGTGCGTCAGCTCCTCGCGGGCGAGCCCCTGGACGAGGCGGCTCTGGTCTCGCTGGCCGAGCGACGGCCGCCACGCCGGATCCTGGACACGTATGTCAAGTACTGGCCGGTGGAGTACCACGCGCAGAGCGCCGTCGACGCGGCCCTGCAGCTCCGGTCGGAGCTGGGCGATCCCGGGCGCATCGCCGCGATCCACATCGACACCTTCAAGGCTGCGTACGAGATCATCGCCCGAGACCCGGAGAAGTGGCGACCTCGCACCCGGGAGACGGCTGACCATTCGCTCCCCTACATCGTGGCCGTGGCGCTGATGGACGGGCGCGTCACCCGGCACTCGTTCTCGCGGGAGCGGCTGCAGGATCCGGCGCTGCGCCAAATGCTCGAGTCTCGGGTCTCCTTGCGAGAGGATCCGGAGCTGACGGCGGGCTACCCGGAGGGGATCCCCAACCGCATCACCGTGACCACCACGGCCGGGGATCGGCTCGTACGGGAGGTGCGCTTCCCCCGGGGGCACGCCCGCAATCCGATGAGCGACGACGAGCTGGTGGCCAAGTTTCGCCTCAACGTCGAGGAGCGGCTCAGCCCGGCGCAAGCGGACGCCGTCGTAGAGGCGGTCATGCATCTCGAGTCGCAGCCGGGGCTCCGGCACCTGGCCGAGCGATGGCGCCTGTGAGCCGCCACGCGGCCGAAGGTCCGAAGGGGGCGAGAGCCGATGCCGGCCTGGCTTCTGCAGCGTGAGGCGTCCGAGCCGCCCGGTCGGGTGTTGCGGCGGCTGGTGCAACAAGAGCGAGGGCTGGTGGTGCCCGGCGTCTTCAACCCGCTCGTGGGGCTCATCGCGGCCCGGCTTGGCTTCCGGGCCCTCTACTTCTCGGGTGCTGCCTATTCGGCCAGCCAGGCGCTGCCGGACCTGGGCCTCTTCACGCTGACCGAGCTGGTGCAGGCGGTGCGCCCCATCTGCCGCGCGACCGGGCTGCCCCTCATCGTCGACGCCGACACCGGGTTTGGCGAGGCCCTCAACGTGGTGGCCGCCGTCGAGCAGCTCGAACACGCCGGCGCCGCCGCCATCCAGATCGAGGACCAGCAGATGCCCAAGCGGTGCGGCCACCTGAGCGGCAAGGTGGTGGTCGACGCCGAGGAGATGGCGCGCAAGGTGGCCGCCGCCGCCCGGGCCCGGCGCGACTTGCTCATCGTGGCGCGCACCGACGCCCGCGCGACCCACGGCTTCGACGAAGCAGTGCGGCGGGCCCGCCTTTACGTGGAGGCGGGCGCCGACATCATCTTTCCCGAGGCCCTCGAGTCGGAGGAGGAGTTCGCGGCCTTCGCACGAGCCGTCGACGCACCCCTGCTGGCCAACATGACCGAGTTCGGCAAGACGCCGTACATCCCGGCCCGACGCTTCGCCGAGTGGGGTTACCGGATCGTCATCTTCCCGGTCACGACCCTGCGGATCGCCGCTCGTGCCGTCGAGGATGCGCTGGTGGCGCTGCGCGACGCCGGCACGCAGCAGGGGCTGCTGGACCGGATGCAGAGCCGCCAGGAGCTGTACGAGCTCATCGGTTACCGCGAGTACGAGCGCTTGGACCAGGAGCTGGCCCGATGGCGCTCGGGCACCTGAGGGGCGGTCCCATGGCCCGGCAATGGCAAGGGGGGTTGCCGTGATGTCCGGTCCGGATGCGCCTTACAGCCCCGGTCTCGAAGGGGTCATCGCCACCGCGACATCCATCTCCTACCTGGACGTGGACCACGAGCAGATCGTGGTGCGGGGCTACGACCTCATCGAGCTGGCCAGGCGGCTCGACTACCCACGGGTGGCCTATCTCGTCATCTACGGCCACCTGCCGTCAGCCGACGAGTTGGCCGCCTTCGAGCAGGCCCTGCGCGACCAGGCGGAGCCGCCCGAGGCGGTGTTGCGGATGCTGGAACTGATGCCGCGCACCGCGGAGGTGATGGACGCCCAGCGCACGGCCATCTCCGCCCTGGCCAGCTTCGAGGCGCCCGACGAGCTGCGCGACACGACCCCCGAGTCCAACGTCCGCAAGGGCGTGCGGCTCCTGGCCCGGATGCCCGCCATCACGGCCAACGCCTACCGCATCCTGAGAGGGCTGCCGACGCTGCGGCCGGATCCGGCTCTGGGCTTCGCGGAGCGCTTCCTGCAGATGATCACGGGACGCCGCCCCGATCCCCAGGCGGCCCGCATCTTCGACCTGACCCTCACGTGCTACGTCGAACACGAGATGCCCAACTCCACGTTCGCGGCGCGGGTCATCGCCTCCACCCTGTCGGACCTGTACGGGGCCGTCGCGGGCGCGGCCGCCTCCCTCAAGGGCCCGCTGCACGGCGGGGCCAACGAGGCGGTGGCACGGATGCTGCTCGACATCCTCGAGCGCGGGGGCGCCTCCATCGCCGAGGCGTACGTGATGGAGCGCCTGGCACGCAAGGAGCGCATCATGGGGTTTGGCCACCGGGTCTACATGCGCCGCTACGACCCCCGGGCCTACCTGCTCAAGGACGCCATCCCCGAGCTGGCCGACCGGCGGCCGGAGGGGCCGGAGCTGTACCGCATCTACCAGATCGTCGAGCAGGTCATGCTGCGAGAGAAGGGCCTCTACCCCAACACCGACTACCCGGTCGGGCTCATCTACTACCTGCTCGACATCCCCATCGAGCTGGACACGCCCATCTTCCTGGCGGCGCGCACGCCCGGGCTGGTGGCCCACGTCATCGAGCAGCACGCCAACAACCGCATCTTCCGGCCGCGCGTGCTCTACCAGGGCCCCCGGGGGCTGCGGCCTGCGGAGGGAGCGTCGCCGGCATGAGCCGACGTGCCCCCGCCCCGGCCGGTGCCCGGCGCCTCACGCAGGTGGGCGTGATGGCGGCGGCCTCTTTGGTGGCCATGCTGACCATCCGCTTCCCCATCGTGCCGGGCGCCACGTTTCTCAAGTACGACCCCAGCGATGCGGTGGGACTGCTGACGGGGTTGATGATGGGACCGGGGGCGGGCGTCCTGACCGTCTTCCTCAAGGACGTCCTCTTCTGGATCCTGCGGGGCACCGACCCGTTCGGCCCGCTGGCCGACTTCCTGGCGGCCGCCACCTTCGTCGGCGTCGCCTCGGCGGTCTCCCACCGGCTGTGGCCGATGGAGGAAGGGGAGGCGACGGCGCGAGGCACCCTGCGACCGTTGCATGCGTCCGCGCTGCCGGCCATGGCGCTGGGCGTCGCCGTCGGCACCACCGCCCGCGTCGTGGTGATGGCGCTGGCCAACTTCCCCATCCTCTACCTGGAGATGGGGATGCCCCCCGCCCGGGTCGCCGCGCTGATGTGGCCGGCCATCGTGCCCTTCAACGCGCTCAAAGGGCTCCTCAACGGAGCCCTGGCCATCGTGCTGGCGGCCGCGCTGGTGCGGCGCCACGTGGCGGTGGCGCCGCACCGCTCCTCATGAGCGAGCGGGAGCGGACTCGGCCACGATCCGCCGCAGCACCGCCTGCAAGATGCCGCCCTGCCGGTAGTACTCGACGTCGACCGGCGTGTCGAGCCGTGCCACCACGGTGAACCGCACCTCGCTGCCATCGGGCCGCCGGGCGACCACCTGCAGCTCCTGGCGCGGCGCGAGGCCCGACTCGATGCCGAGGACGTCGATGACCTCGTGGCCGGTCAGCCCCAGGGTCTGGGCGTTTTGGCCCGGCTTGAACTGCAGCGGCAGCACGCCCATCCCCACCAGGTTGCTGCGGTGGATGCGCTCGAAGCTCTCGGCGATGACGGCCCGCACGCCCAGCAGGTAGGTACCCTTGGCCGCCCAGTCGCGGGAGCTGCCCGTGCCGTACTCCTTGCCCGCGATGACCACCAACGGCACACCGCGCTCCTTGTAGCGCATGGCGGCATCGTAGATGGTCACCTTCTCGCCCTCGGGCAACAGTAGCGTCCAGCCGCCCTCGGTGCCGGGCACCATCAGGTTGCGCAGTCGGATGTTGGCGAAGGTGCCCCGCATCATCACCTCGTGGTTGCCGCGCCGGGAGCCGTACGTGTTGAACTCGTGCTCCGGCACGCCCCGCTCGAGCAGGTAGCGGCCTGCCGGGCTGTCCTTGGGGATGGCACCGGCCGGGGAGATGTGGTCCGTGGTGATGGAGTCGCCCAGCACCGCCAGCACCCGGGCGCCCCGGATGTCGGTGGGCGGCTGGGGCTCCAGGCTCATCCCCTCGAAGAACGGGGGCTCCTGGATGTAGGTCGAGTCCGGATCCCAGCGGTAGAGGTCGCCCTCGGGCACCGGCAGGCTGCGCCACTGCTCATCCCCGTCGAAGACCCGGGCGTACTCCTCGCGGAAGAGCTCGGGCTTGAGGGCCCGTGCCACCGTCTCCGCGATCTCCTGCTGGGTGGGCCAGATGTCGCGCAGATAGACGGGCTGGCCGTTGGGATCGTAGCCCAGAGGCTCCCGGGTGATGTCGACGTCGACGCTGCCGGCCAGGGCGTAGGCCACCACCAGCATGGGCGAAGCCAGGTAGTTGGCCCGCACCAGGGGGTTGACCCGCCCCTCGAAGTTGCGGTTGCCGCTCAGGACGGCGGCCACCACCAGGTCATCCTCCTTGACCTGTGCCGCCACGGGGGCGGGCAGCGCGCCGCTGTTGCCGATGCAGGTGGTGCAGCCGTAGCCCACCACGTGGAATCGCAGCGCCTCCAGGTAAGGCAGCAGCCCCGTCTGCTCCAGGTAGCGCGTCACCACCTTGGAACCCGGGGCCATGCTGGTCTTGACGTGGGGCTTGACGGTCAGGCCGCGCTCCACGGCCTTCTTGGC
This sequence comes from Limnochordales bacterium, assembly GCA_036562495.1. Taxonomy (GTDB): domain Bacteria; phylum Bacillota; class Limnochordia; order Limnochordales; family Geochordaceae; genus Geochorda. Next base: position 58,210 of record DATCKA010000144.1, on the reverse strand, counting down.
CAGAAGGGCCGCCCCTATCATCACCGATGGGTTGGACGTGTTGGTGCAGCTGGTGATGGCCGCGATGACGACGTCGCCGTGGCGCAGGTGGCCATTGCGGCCCGCATGGCCATTGCGGGAGGCATCCAGGGCGGAGGGCTCATGGGCGCCGTCGCCCGCGTCGTCGTCAGGCAGCGGCTTCTTGTAGAAGGTGGCCATGGCCTGGCGGAAGGCGCTGCGCACCTCCGACAGCCGCACCCGGTCCTGCGGGCGCCGCGGGCCCGCCAGGCTGGGTTCGACCTGGCCCATGTCGAGCTCGACCACGTCGGTGTACTCAGGGTCGGGCGTGTCGTCGGACCGCCACAGGCCCTGCTCCTTGCAATAGCGCTCGACCAGTTCCACGTGGGCCGGGTCGCGGCCGGTGCCGCGCAGGTAGCGCAGGGTCTCCTCGTCGACGGGGAAGAAGCCCATGGTGGCCCCGTACTCGGGGGCCATGTTGGCGATGGTGGCGCGGTCCGGCAAGCTCAGATGGCTCAGGCCCGGGCCGAAGAACTCGACGAACTTGTCGACCACGCCCTTCTTGCGCAAGAGCTCCGTCACGGTCAGCACCAGGTCGGTGGCCGTGGCGCCCTCGCGCAGCTGCCCGGTCAGGCGCACCCCGATGACGTCCGGGATGAGCATGTAGTAGGGCTGGCCCAGCATGACCGCCTCGGCCTCGATGCCCCCCACGCCCCACCCCAGGACTCCCAGGGCGTTGACCATGGTGGTGTGCGAGTCGGTGCCGACCAGGGTATCCGGGTAGGCCGCCCACTCGCCGGCGTGCTGGCGACGATGGACGACCGTCGCCAGGTACTCCAGGTTGACCTGGTGCACGATGCCCGTGCCGGGTGGCACGACCCGGAAGTTGTCGAGCGCCCGCTGCGCCCACCGCAGCAGGGCGTAGCGCTCACGGTTGCGCTCGTACTCCTTCTCCACGTTGACCCAAAAGGCGTAGGCCGTGCCGAAGAGGTCCACCTGCACCGAGTGGTCGATGACCAGGTCGGCCGGCACCAGCGGGTTGATGCGCTTGGGATCCCCGCCCATGCGCGCCACCGCCGCCCGCATGGCGGCCAGGTCCACGACCGCAGGCACCCCGGTGAAGTCCTGCAGGATGACCCGGGAGGGCATCCAGCCGATCTCGCGTCGCTGCGAGGCGGTAGGCTGCCAGCGAGCCAGGTCGACGACGTCCTCTTCGGTGACGATGCGGCCGTCGATGTGGCGCAACAGGTTTTCGAGCAACACCCGGATGGAGAACGGCAATCGCCCGATGGATGCGACCCCACGGCTCTCGAGGGCCGACAGGCGGTAGATGGTGAGCGGCCCCAGCGGCGAGTCGAGCCGGCCGCGGGCCCCGAAGGGATCCTTGACGGCTGTGGTTGCGTGCGGCATGGCGCGTGAGCCCCCCAAAGGCGTCCCCTGCTCCAAGTGACCTGGGCGGACCGCCGTCCTCATTTTAGCAAGGAACCGGTGGTCCTGGCGGGATCGGGGGGACCTGCCTGGCGTCGCACTCGGCTCTGCACCCGACCCCTCGGAGCAACGGAGACCCGATGGGACTACCGTGGCCCACCGATTCCCCGGGGACAAAGGCCAGGGCCCGTCCCGTGGCGTTCGCAACTGGCTTCCGACCCGCGCCTTCGGGTTGGATTAGGGTGGCGGCAAGCCTTGGATGTAGCGAGCCCTAGAAGGAATCGCACTCAAGAGGGATGGGGGTCCGGTCATGCAGCGACTTCACAGCTTCCTGGCCGTCGCTGGGCTCGCCGCGCTGGCCCTGGTCGTCTCGCTGAGCTGGGCACCGGGGCCGTCGGCGGTGGTCGAGGGGGCCGGCGGTGGGATCCACAGCGAGTGGGAGCAATCCGGGCACGCCAACCGGGAGCTGGCGGTGCAGGATGCGACGGTCGACTTCCGCCAGGCCTCGGCCGCTCACTGCGGGCGTTGCCATGCCTCTCAGGGCTTCGTCGTCTGGGCTGAGCAGCTCAAGAAGGGCAACCCCGGCAACATCACCGGGCCCGACGGCAAGGCGGCCACGGTGGAGTATCTGGCCAGCATCGGGCTGACGGCCGAGTCGGTACAGCCCGTCGACTGCGAGGCGTGCCACACCGACACCTTCGAGCTGCGCATCACCGACTCGACGCCGGTGCTGCCCTCCGGCTTCGCCGTGAAGGGCGTCGGCGAGGGTGCCCTGTGCATGAGCTGCCACAACTCCCGCAACGGCGCCATCCAGTGGGACGCCGCCGATGCTGGCCGCTACACGGCGCCGCACCACTCGGTGCAGGCGGACGTCATCATGGGCAAGAACGTCTACTTCGTCGACTACGGCGACGCGTACGTCTCGGCCCACGCGGCGTTTACGGGCGACTCGTGCGTCACCTGCCACATGGAGATGGGTGGGGGCCATACCTTCCAGGCCTCGCTCGACAGCTGCGCCAACTGCCACGGCGCCGAGTACAAGGCAGAGATGGTGCAGCGGCCCATCAAGGCGCTCCTGGACGAGACGGCGGCGGCCATCAGCGAGCGGTTCGTCAAGCAGTTCGCGGCCAAGGTGCAGGACATCGATGCCTGGGATCCCGAGACTGACAAGACCCTCCCGATGGCCATCGACGGCAAGCGCATCGTAGCCGTCGCGCCGACGAGCATCCACGGACAGATGGGCTTCGAGATCTCCATGCAGGACGGCAAGGTGTTCTACGCCCAGCTGGGCCAGATCAAGGGGGCCGACGGCAAGCCCGTCATCCCCACCTCGGATCCCATTGTCCGTGCCATGTGGAATTACCTGGTCGTCCTCTGGGACGGCTCCATGGGCGTCCACAACCCGACGTTCGTGCGGACGGTCCTGACGGCGACGCAGGAGGCGCTGCGCTGAGGGCCGACCCGAGCCGACCGGGTACCGACCATGCGACGGCAGGGGGGCGGGGCCGAAGGCTCCGCCCCCTTCGTCTCGCTGGGAGGAGGACCCGGCCGATCGCGGAAGCATGGGAGCCGGGGGTGGCTGCCGTGCGCTTGGACGTGTCGGCGCGTCGGATGCGGGTCTCGGTGAGCGGGTGGCTGGTGTCGGCCCTGCTGGCCCTGGCTGCCATGGGCGCCCCGGGTGCGAGGGCTGCGGCGAGCCCGGCGGGGGTGGCCGAGAGGGTGGCCCAGGCCGATGCGCTCTACGAGTCGGCCCGCAGCCTGGAGGAGTTACAGAAGGCGTACGCGCTCTACAAGGAGGCTCTCGAAGCCGACCCACAGTCGTACGAGGCCGCATGGAAGGCAGGACGGGCGGCCTGGCAGCTGGCCGAGTTGGTGCCCAAGCCCGAGCGGCGTCCCCTCCTGGAGGAGGGCGAGCGTCTGGCCCGACGGGCGACCGAGATCGACCCCCGTGGTGTGGACGGCCATTACTGGTACGGGGTGCTCATCGGCCGGGTGGGGGAGGAGCGGGGCATCCTCGCCAGCCTCTTCCTGGTCGACGACGTGTTGCGGGAGATGCAGACGGTGCTCGAGCTGGATCCGACGCACGCGGGGGCGCACCACGTGCTGAGCGTCCTCTATCGGGTGGTGCCGGGCCGTCCGCTCTCCATCGGCGACAAGCGCAAGGCAGTGGAGCATGCCGAGCTCTCGGTGAGGTATGCTCCTGACGACCTCCTCTACCGTCTCGGCCTGGCAGAGGCGTATCATGCCGCTGGCAACCGCGCGGCGGCGGTGAGGACCTTGCGAGAGGTGCTGGCCATGCCCGAAGACGATCCGGTCAACGACGCCCGCACCAAGGAGCGCGCCCGCCAGCTGTTGCGGGAGTTGGGCGAGACCGCCTGATTCGGAGGTAGCGATGCCTTCGTCGCTGCAAGATCTCACGACCGAATCCCACAATCCACTGAGCCGTGATCTGGACCGCCTCTCTTCCTTCGAGATCGCTCGCCTCATGAACCAGGAGGACGCGCTGGTGGCGACGGCCGTGCGCGACGAGCTGCCGGCCATCGCTCGCGCCATCGACCTGGCCGCCTCCACCCTCGCCGCAGGGGGCCGGGTCGTCTACGTCGGCGCCGGCACCAGCGGCCGCCTGGGCATGCTGGATGCCTCGGAGTGGCAGCCCACCTTCGGCGTGGATCCCGACGTCGTGCGGGTGATCCTGGCCGGTGGGCCTCAAGCGGCCTTCAGCCCGGTGGAGGACGCCGAGGACGACGAGCAGGAGGGGTACCGCAGGGTCCGGGAGACGGTGCGATCGGGGGACCTGGTGGTGGGGCTGACCGCCAGCGGGCGCACGCCCTTCGTCATGGGAGCCCTGCGAGCTGCTCGTGATGTGGGCGCCCGGACGGTCTCCATCGCCTGCAACAGGCCCAGTCCGATCGAGGCCCTGGCCGACGTGGCCATCGCGCCGGTGGTGGGCCCCGAGGTGCTGGCCGGCTCCACCCGCCTCAAGGCGGGGACCGCCCAGAAGATGGTGCTCAACATGATCTCCACCGGCGCCATGGTGCGGCTGGGCAAGGTCTACCGCAACCTCATGGTCGACATGCGCGCGACCAACGAGAAGCTGCGCCGACGCGCCCTGCGGATGGTGATGGCAGCCACCGGCTGCTCCGAGGAGCAGGCCCTCGACGCCCTCGCCCGGGCCGGGATGCACGTCAAGACCGCCATCGTCATGCTCCTGGCCGGCGTAGGAGTCGAGGAGGCCAGGGCGCGGCTCGCGGCGGCAGGTGGCTTCGTGCGGCGGGCCGTACGGGAGCGAGATGCCTGAGCGACGATGAGCGCCCTTCTTCCCAAGCGGATCATCCCGCGGGAGCACGGCGTCTGGTTCATGTGGCTGGTGCCGGTCCTCCTGGGTGCCGTCCTGGGAGGGCTTCACCCTGCCCACCTGCTGGTGTTGCTGTCGGCCTTCTCGGTACACCTGGCGTCCCATGCCGCCCTCGAAGCCGTGCGCGAGGGCGGACGGGGTGGACCCTTGTGGCGGTGGGCCGCCGGCATGGGAGCCGCCGCCGTGGCATTGATGGCGTACCCCGTCTGGCGCTTCCCGGTCATCGTCCTCTTCGGAGCCGCCGCCGTCGCGGCCTTCGCCCTCAACCTCTACTTCGCCAGGCGTCGCCAGGAGCGGACGCTCCTCAACGACGCGCTGGCCATCGCCGGACTCGAGCTGTGGGGACCGGTCTCGTACCTGGTGGGGTCGGGTCGCCTCGATCGGGATGCGGGCCTGTTGTGGCTTCTCTGCTTCGTCTTCTTCATGGGGACGGCCTTCCACGTCAAGACCGTCTTTCGCGAGCGGGACGACCCCGCCTTCAAGCGGCTCTCCGACCTGGTGCACCTGGGGTTGCTGGGCCTGCCGGCTCTGCTGGGGCTGCCCCAGATGGGGTGGGCCTACGTGCCGAGCGCCCTGCGCACCTGGCTCATGCCGAGGCGACGGCGGCTGCGTCCGCTGACGGTCGGCCTCGTCGAGATCGGCAATGCCGTGCTCTTCATGCTCCTCCTGGCGGGGTTGTGGCCCGACTGAGTGAGGGCTTGCGGGAGGCGACGAGGCCTTCGGCGGGGGCCCCGACCCACCACTCTGCCTGGAAGCATCATCTCAGGCTAGCGACGACGGGGCGCCGGCCCCCGCCCGCAGCTGTCGCACGCCTTCCCGGATGCGGCTGAGCCTCGCCCCGTGCAGAGGGTACAGCCACAACCAGACCAGGGTGATGGCCAGGATGGCTGCCGGCACTGCCGTCACCAGCAGCCGGAGGCCGGTAAGGGCGCTCTCGGGCTGGATGGCCAGGTCGGGGTCGTAGCCGGAGCGGGTCAGCACGAAGGCCAGGATCGCGGCCTGGGCGATGCCGTTGAGGCGCAGGATCAGCGCGTGCATCCCGAAGTACATGCCCTCGCGACGCTGCCCCGTCTGCAGGTGGTCCTCGTCGATGACGTCGGAGATGAGCACGTCCAGCAACAGCAGCACGGCCGAGACCCCTAGCCCCACGGCACCCGCCGCCACCATGGCGCTCACCAGGTCCCGGGCAAACCAGAAGCCGGTCAACGAGACCAGGAAGAGCACCACCCCCTCCAGCATGGCGCGCCGGGGTCCCACGGCATGGGTGCGGCGCACCCAGAGGGGCAGCGTAACGGCCATGACGCCGAAGGTCGAGGCCAGCACCAGGGTGTTGCCCAGCGGGGAGAGCCCCAGGGCGTACTTGGTGTAAAACGGGATGGCGGCCTGGATGACCGCCAGCGCCAGCTGCACCGAGAAGCTGACCAGCGCGAAGGTGACGAAGGAGAAGTTGGCCAGGGTGTGGCGCAGGGCGGGCAACAGGCTCATCGCCTGAGCCTCACCGAAGCGGGGATCCTCCCGAGCCCCAGCCAGCGAAGCCAGCAAGGCCAGCCCCGTGATGACCCCGAAGAGCAAGCCCATGCCGTCCCAGCCCAGGGCATCGGCCACCGTCGAGCCCAGGGCCATGCCCAGCGCCAGGCCCACCAGGGTCCAGGCCTGCCGCATGGCCGAGACCGAGGCCCGCTCCCGGAGCTGGGGGAACATCTCGGGGAACAGGGCCGTCCAGTTGAGCACCGTCATGGTGAAGAAGAAGTCGTAGGCGCAGATGGTGATCAGGAAGTACCACGGCAGCATCCCCGCGGTCGACTCGCGCACGCCCGGCGGCGGCGCCCATAAGAGGTAGAAGGCGAGCGCTAGCGGGAGCCATCCCGCTGCGATGTAGGGGATGCGTCGCCCCCACCGGGTGCGGGTCCGGTCGGAGATGAAGCCCAAGAGCGGGTCGTTGAACGCGTTCCACAGGCTCCAGATGGCCATCATCTGGCCGATCCGGGCGGCCGGGGCCCGCAAGACGTCGACGTAGAAGAAGAGGATGTACGTGGTGACCACCTGGCCCGGGAGAGCCGCTCCCAGGGAGCCCAGGCTGTAGAGGACCTTGCGCCAGGTCGACACGGGCCCGCCCCCCTACCCGCTCGAGTCCGTTCCCCGATTCGCCGCCGTCGGGCGGGCGTCCTGGCACCCTCAACCGCTCGGCGTCGCCAGCACCTCCACGAAGTAGCGATGCAACCGCAGGTCCTCCGTCAGCTCGGGATGGAAGGCGCAGCCCAGCACCCGCCCGCTCTGCACGGCCACCGGTTCACCGCCGCAGGTGGCCAGGGGCCGCACCTGCGGGCCCAGCGCGACGATCCGGGGCGCCCGGATGAAGACCCCCGGGAAGGGCTCGCCGTCCAGCGGCGATTGCAACACGACGGGCGTCTCGAAACTGGCCGTCTGGCGGCCGTAGCCGTTTCGGGCGACCGTCACGTCCAGCAGCCGCAGCCCCCCACCCGCCTCGTCGCGGCCCGTCGGCACCTGGCCCGGCTCCGCCTGCTCCACCACGGTGGTGGCCAGCAGGATCAGACCGGCACACGTACCCATCAACGCGAGTCCCGCGGCGTGCGCCTGGCGGATGGCATCGGTCAGGCCATCTCGCATGAGGCGGCGCAGCGTGCTGCTCTCGCCCCCGGGCAGCACCAGGCCCGCCAGCCCGTCCAGGTCCCGGGGCTCCCGGACGCGGCGCACCTGCACCCCCAGCTTGCGGAGCGCGACCTCGTGCTCCTGTACCGATCCCTGAAGCGCCAGCACACCGATGGGCCGAGACATCCGCCCCTCACCACCCTCGCTCCTGCAGCCGCTCCGCTGCCGGCAACTGGGCGGCCGCACGCCCGGGCATCGCCTCGCCCAGGCCTCTCGAGACCTCGGCCAGGACGTGGGGGTCGTCGTAGTGAGCCACCGCCTGCACGATGGCGCGGGCTCGGGCGGCCGGATCGGCCGACTTGAAGATGCCCGATCCCACGAAGACGCCGTCGGCCCCGAGCTGCATCATGAGCGCGGCATCCGCCGGCGTGGCCACACCGCCAGCGGCGAAGTTGACCACGGGGAGCCTCCCCTCCCGCGCGACCTGGCGCACCAGCTCGTAGGGAGCCCCCAGCTCCTTGGCCCTGGCCATCAGTTCCTCGGGGCCCAGGGCGGTCAGCTCACGGATCTGGCGGTTGACCCGGCGCAGGTGGCGGACGGCCTCCACGATGTCGCCCGTGCCGGCCTCGCCTTTGGTGCGGATCATGGCGGCGCCCTCGGCGATGCGCCGCAACGCCTCCCCCAGGTCGCGAGCCCCGCAGACGAAGGGCACCTTGAAGGCGTGCTTGTCGATGTGGTGCTCCTCGTCGGCGGGGGTCAGCACCTCGCTCTCGTCGATGAAGTCCACCTCGAGGGCCTCCAGGATCTGCGCCTCGACGAAGTGACCGATGCGCACCTTGGCCATGACGGGGATGGTGACGGCCCGCTTGATGGCCTCGATGACGTCGGGGTCGGCCATTCGCGCCACGCCCCCCGCCGCCCGGATGTCGGCCGGCACCCGCTCGAGGGCCATGACCGCGACGGCGCCGGCCTCCTCGGCGATGCGGGCCTGCTCGGGGGTGGTGACGTCCATGATGACGCCCCCCTTGAGCATCCGCGCGAGCCCTTCCTTGACCGTCCAGGTACCGGTGCGCCTCTCCATCGCATGGTCTCCTCTCGAGCGCCCGGGGCAACGGGGTCGGTCGAGACGATAGCTCGAGGGCTCCGGCGGCGGGGGCCAAACCGGAAAGGCCCGGGTCTGGGCCTGGCGATAGGCCCGCCCGGTCTTTGCCGCGCCCTCGCCCACTCGGACTTTACCGTCGGCGCCGGATTCTCACCGGCTCGACCGCTGAGGCTGACGGGCTCGTCCCCCGCCGTGCAGCGGGGGCATCACCGCCGGTCGGGAATCGGGAGTGCGTCCCTCACCCTGCCCCGAAGGCGCTACCATGAGCTTGGGGATCGGTCGAAGCCTATTCGAGCGAGCCCGGCGTCACCCCTGCTGCAGGCAGGCGGCGCCCCGGCCCTCGGACCGAAGGGAGCGAGACCCATGCGCGCCTGGACCCTGCACCGCCCCGGCGACGTGGCGGAGCGCCCGCTGACCCTCGAGGAGCGCCCACGGCCCGAGCCCGGTCCCGGCGAGGTGCGGCTGCGCGTCCGTGCGTGCGGCATCTGCCGGACCGACCTCCACATCGTCGAGGGGGAGCTGCCTCCACCCCGCCTCCCCGTGGTGCCCGGGCATCAGGTCGTGGCCACGGTGGAGGCCCTCGGCAGCGGAGCGGAGGAGAGCCTGCCGGACGGCATCCAGCTGGGCAGCCGCGTGGGGGTGGCGTGGCTCCACAGGGCGTGCGGCCGGTGCGCCTACTGCCTGGAGGGCCGGGAGAACCTCTGCGAGCGGCCCCGCTTCACCGGCTACCACGTCGATGGCGGCTATGCGGAGTGGATGGTGGCGCCCGCCGACGCCCTGCTGCCCATCCCGGCCCGGTACTCGGACGTCGAGGCGGCGCCGCTGTTGTGCGCCGGCATCATCGGGTACCGCTCCCTCAAGGTGGCCGGCGTCCAGCCCGGCCAGCGGCTGGCGCTGATCGGCTTCGGCGCCTCCGCGCACCTCGTGTTGCAAGTGGCGGTGGCCTGGGGGTGCGAGGTGATCGTCTTCTCCCGGCGACCCCACCACCGCGAGCTGGCGCGGCGCCTGGGCGCCGTCTGGACGGGAGCACTGGGCGAGACGCCGCCCTTCCAGGTGGACGCGGCCATCTCCTTCGCCCCCGCGGGCGGCGTGGTGCCGGCCGCCCTGCAGGTGCTGCGCCGGGGCGGGACGCTGGCCATCAACGCCGTGCACCTGGAGGGCGGTCTGCCTCCTCTCGACTACGCCCTCCTGTACCACGAGCGCCGGCTGGTCAGCGTGGCCAATACGACCCGAGCCGACGGACGGGAGTTCATGGCGTTGGCGGCCCGGCTGCCGTCGAAGGTCCATGCCGAGGCGGTGCCCTTCGCACAGGCCAACGAGGGACTCCGGCGGCTGAAGGCAGGAGAGACCGAGGCCGCCCTGGTGCTGACGATGTAGCGACAGGCGTGAGCCTCCGAGGAGGCGAGGCGTCACCGCGCGCTTTCGGGACGGGGCCGCTGGGACGGCGGTGCGCCGGTCGTTCCGGGTTCCCAGATGACCGGCAGCGAGTAGCGGACCACCACCTCCACGTCCTCGACCCAGAAGCGCCGCTTGCCCACCCGCAGGGTCCCGGGCCCCAGGTGGTGGGTGCGGACCCTTCGCTCGAGCCCAAGGACTCGCATCCGGAGGGGATCGCTCGGATAACGGCCCAACGCGCTACGCCTCCGCGATCATCCTATGGAGCCGAGCCGGGGCCGGTGCCGGCCAGATCGCCTGGCCAGGGCCGTCACGGTGCCATCAGGCTCTCGAGGGCGATGGCAGCCCGCAGCAGGTCCAGCTCCTGCCCCCACCGTGCCACCAGCTGCACCGCGACAGGCAGACCCTCCGGGCTCGTCGCGACCGGCAGGGCCATGGCCGGCAGGCCCGTCAGGTTGAAGGGCCCGGTGAAGCGGGTCATGGCTCGATGGATCGGCTCCACCTCGCCGTCCACCGTCACGACACGAGTGCCGAGCGGCGGCGGCAGCACCGGCAAGGCGGGCATGAGCAGGAGATCCACCGTCGCCCACACGTCGGCCATCGAGTCGCACAGCCACCGCCGCATGCGCTGCCCCTGCAGGTAGTCGACCGCCGTGAGGAACTCCCCGATCTTTAGCCGCAGCCTCACGTCCTCACCCAGCCGATCCCACTGAGCGCGCAGCCGCTCGCGATGCACCGACGTCGCCTCGGCATGGAGGATGATGAACTGGGCCACCCGGAAGATGCCAGGGGCCGGCAGCTCCACCACGACGGGGGTAGCGCCGATGGCGGCGAGGCGCTGGCAGACCGCGGCCAGGGCCCGGCGCACCGAGGGCTGGAGGGGCCCCATCCACTCCTCGGGCGGCATCCCGATCCGCAGGCCGTCCAGGGCCTGCCGTTGCCAGCTCTCCCGCTGGGAGGCGGACGCCTCCGAGCCCTCCTGGAGCCGGTCCGCCGCCAGCCCCACCGCCGCCCGCAAAGGGCCGGCGAGCCTCGCCCCGGCCGAGCTGACCCCTCGGGCCGCCTCTGCCAGCGCCCGGGCCAGGTCGCGCTCCTCCGTGGAGGGCTCATCGGCCATGGCCGCAAAGAGCACGGCGACGTCGCCTGCCGTGCCGGCCAGGGGCCCCACGTGGTCGAGGCTCCACGACAGAGGGAACACGCCTTCTTTGGAGATACGACCGTACGTAGGCTTGAGGCCTGCGACCCCACAGGCCGCAGCGGGGATCCGGATCGACCCTCCCGTGTCGGTGCCCAGCGCGGCCGGCACGGCCCCGGCGGCCACGGCCGCGGCGGAGCCTCCGCTCGAGCCGCCCGCGATGTGGCCCGGGCGGCGAGGGTTGTCGACCGGGCCGAAGTGGGGGTTTTCGGAGGTGATGCCGTAGGCGAGCTCGTGGAGGTTGGTGGTGCCCACCACGATGGCCCCCTCGGCCACCAGCCGACGCACCGCCTCGGCGTCGCGGGCGGCAGGCTCCGGGGGCAACACGCGCGAGCCGCCCGTCATGACGTGCCCCTCCAGGGCCATGAGGTCCTTGATGGCCAAGGGGACGCCCCACAACAGCGCAGGCTCGTCCGGCGTCGGACGCGCCGCCTCACGCCGTGCCCGCTCTTCGAGCACCTCGATGAACGCGTGCCCCGGCTCGAGGGCGTGAGCCGCCTGCAGGGCCCGCTGGACGACCTCCTCGACGGTGGTGCGGCCGCTGGCCAACTCGCGCAGGACCGCGAGCACCGAGGCGGCGACCCGGGGCGGCGGACCCAGCTCGACGGGCGGCTCCTCTGCAGGGGGCACCGCCGGCAGAGGCCGGGTGGTCATCCGAGCCCCTCGCCGCGCAGCGGGCGTCAGGGAGGGGGCGAAGGCCGGCTCGGTCCGGTCGGAGACCGGGATCGCCGACAGCAACTCGAGTTCGGCCAGATGCTGCTCGAGGCGCTCCGCCCACTGGTCGACCCGCCCGAAGTCGACCGGTTCCCGGCGAAGCCGGCTCAGCGCCGACACCAGTTCCCGCAACACCTCGCGCGACATCGCCTCGACCCCCCGTCCGCCTGGAAGGTTCGGGGCACCATCGAGCCCTCCCTGGCGCGGCATCCGCGGCGGACGGGCAGGAGAGCGGGGGTGAGCCGCGAAATGGACGGCGCATGAAGACGGAGTCCATGTCGCATCGTCCGTGGCTGGCGGGGGTCAAGGCCGCCCTGCCCATCGCGGTCGGCTACGTCCCGGCCGCCGTGGCCTTCGGAGTGGCGGGTCGCCAGGCCGGGCTGGGAGTGGCCGAGACCCTCCTGATGTCCCTGGTGATCTACGCGGGGGCGAGCCAGTTCGCCCTGGCGGGCATGATCGGCGCCGGCGTCCCGGCTCCCGCGGCGGCGGCCGCGGCACTGGCCCTCAACGTGCGTCACGTCCTGTACGGGCCTGCCCTGGCCCCATTGCTTCCGAAGCTGGGGCGAGGGGGCACCGCCGTCGTGGCCTTCGGCCTCACCGACGAGGTCTTCGCGGTGGCCTCCGCCCTGTTGCCGGGCCGGTCCGTCTCGGGGTGGTGGCTTCTGGGGCTGGAGGCGATGGCCTACGGCGCGTGGGTGGCAGGTACGTGGATCGGAGCCGTCGGCGGCGAGGCGGTGGCCGTTCGCCTTCCTGGCGTGGCCGCGGCCATGAGCTTCGCGCTGCCCGCGCTGTTCGTCGCGCTCTTGATGACGCTGCTCGCCTCGGGGCCCCAGAAGGCTTCCGAGGGGGAGACCCGGGCTCTTCGCACCAGCGCTGCGGTAGGTGCGGTAGTGGCCCTTGGGGCCTGGTACGTCGGATGGGACCGCTGGGCGGTGCTGATGGCCGGGCTAGCCGGCCCGGTAGCCGGCTGGGCCTGGTTGCGGCGGGAGTCGGCCCACGGGGCGACGCGTCGGCCCGAGCGAGGATGAGGAGGGGGCACACCCAGCAGGCGTGAGTGTGCACAACGAGCTGTTGTGGCTCTTCCTGGTTGTGGGCGTCGGGACGTACCTCATGCGGGCGGTGCCGCTGCTCATGGCCAGGCGTCCCGGCGCGGCGACGCGGCCGCCCGACTCTTCTCGTGCGCGCGAGGAGGCGGACGGGGCGCTGGTCTGGTTTCGCCTCGTGGCTCCCGCCATCGTGGCCGCCCTCCTGGTCGGGGCCCTGTTGCCGCCGCGGGCGACTCCCGGCGGCTGGCAGGAGTACGTGGCCCCGTGGGTGGCGGCCGTTGCCTCGGCATGGACCCAGGCTCGCTGGGGCAACCTCGGGCTCACGGTGCTCTCCGGTGTCGTCGTCTTCGGGCTGGTGACGTGGGTCATCTGACGGCCGTCGCCCCCAGCGGGGAGAGGCCGCACCACGAGAGGAGTACGATGGAGCGACGGGAGGGCTTGTCTTGCGCATCGGAGCGGTGCTGGCCCAGGATCGGCAGACCATCGTCCCGCTGCCGGACGGACCGACAGCGGCCATCGTGGAGACGGAGACGGGCGAGGTGACCTATCTGCCCAACCCCGCGCTCAGCGTCCGGCAGGGGCGACGGGCTGCGGTGACCCGCCTGTTCATCGACAGCGGGGTCAAGGCGGTGCTGGCGGTGCCTGGGGCCTTCTGCGAGCACTCACACGCGCTGGCCAGGCGCCACGGGCTGGAGTTCATCCCGGTGGCGGCCGGGACGCGACTGCCCCAGGTGCTGGCCGACCCCGCCGGGTATCTGGGCCAGCGCAGGCCGTCGCTGTCCACGGAGATGCTCTTCGTCCCCAAGGGTGAGCACCACAGCCATCACGGCCACGCCCATCCGGACGGGCATCGCCACGACGACGGGGACGCCTGAAGGCGCTCTCCGGACCCGAAAGAGCCGTAGCGGTACGCATTTGCAACAAGGCTCGTCCCGGCCCTATGATAGGGGAAACACCCGCCTGCGGTCGCGCCGGGATGATACCGGTGTCCGACCCGTAGGCACAGGCGCAGGGAGGCGAGCCGGATCCCATGAGCAGGCCGATTGACGCCCTGCTGCAGGAGCAACGTCGCTATCCTCCCCCGGCTGAGTTCGCGGCACGCGCCAACGTCAATGACCCCGACGTGTACCGGCAGGCCGACGAGGACTTCGAAGGGTTTTGGGCTCGGTGGGCGGAGGAGCTGGTGTGGTTTCGCAAGTGGGACCGGGTGCTCGAGTGGAACCCTCCCGATGCCCGCTGGTTCGTCGGCGGTCGCCTCAATGCTTCGGTCAACTGCGTCGACCGCCATCTCGCCACGCCCCGCAAGAACAAGGCGGCCATCCTCTGGGAGGGCGAGCCCGGTGACACACGGGTGGTCACCTACCAGGAGCTGGCACGCCAGGTCCATCGCTTCGCGAACGTGCTCAAGAGCCTGGGGGTGCGCAAGGGAGACCGGGTGACCCTCTACCTGCCCATGGTTCCCGAGCTGCCCATCGCCATGCTGGCATGTGCCCGCATCGGGGCGGTGCACTCGGTGGTCTTCGGGGGCTTCAGCCCGGCCGCCCTGGCCCAGCGCATCGCCGACTCGGGCTCCCGGGTGCTCGTCACGTGCGACGAGTACTACCGCCGGGGCGAACGCATCCCACAGAAGCGGCGCGCCGACGAAGCCGTCCAGATGGCCGGCGGCATCGAGAAGGTGGTGGTGGTGCGCCGCACGGGCGCCGACGTGCCTATGACGCCGGGGCGGGACCTATGGTGGGAGGATCTGATGGCCTCCGCCGATCCCCACTGCCCCCCGGAGCCCATGGACAGCGAAGACATGCTCTTCATGATGTACACCAGCGGCACGACAGGCAAGCCCAAGGGCATCGTCCACACCACCGGGGGTTACCTGGTCGGCGTCCATGCCACGACCAAGTGGGTCTTCGACCTGAAAGAAGAGGACACGTACTGGTGCTCGGCTGACATCGGCTGGATCACGGGCCACTCCTACATCGTCTACGGCCCGCTCTCCAACGGGGCCACCACCGTCATGTACGAGGGATCGCCCGACTGGCCCGACAAGGACCGCCTCTGGAGCATGGTGGAGCGTTACTCCGTCAACATCTTCTACACGGCGCCGACCGCCATCCGGCAGTTCATGCAGTGGGGCGAGGAGTACCCCCGTCGCCACGACCTCTCGAGCCTGCGCCTGCTGGGCAGCGTCGGCGAGCCCATCAACCCAGAGGCGTGGGTCTGGTACCACCGGGTGATCGGTGGGGAGCGCTGCCCCATCGTCGACACCTGGTGGCAGACCGAGACCGGCATGATCCTCATCACGCCGTTGCCCGGCATCACCGTCACCAAGCCGGGCTCGGCGACCCGGCCCTTCCCCGGGGTGAAGGCGGCGGTCCTCGACGACCAGGGTCAGCCCGTGCCACCGGGCGGAGGGGGCTACCTGGCCATCCTGCGCCCGTGGCCGGCGATGCTGCGAACCATCTGGGGCGACCACCAGCGCTACGTCGACACCTACTGGTCCCGGTGGAACCGGCAGACGTACTATCCCGGCGACGGGGCCAAGTGGGACGAGGACGGCTACTTCTGGGTGCTGGGCCGTGTCGACGACGTGATGAACGTGGCAGGGCACCGCCTCTCCACCATGGAGATCGAGAGCGCCCTGGTGGAGCACCCCGCGGTGGCCGAGGCCGCCGTCATCGGCGCCACCCACCCCATCAAGGGCCAGGTGCCGGTGGCCTTCGTCATCCTCAAGTCAGGCTGGGATCCCTCGGAAGCCCTGGAGCGGGAGCTCAAGGAGAAGGTCGCGCAGGTGATCAGCCCCATCGCCCGGCCGGACCGGGTCGTCTTCACCCCGGACCTGCCCAAGACGCGCAGCGGCAAGATCATGCGCCGTCTGCTGAGGGACATCGTGCACGGCTCGCCGCTGGGCGACGTGACCACCCTGCGCAACCCCGAGGTGGCCGAGCAGCTCCGCCAGGCATTTGCAACGGCGGCGCCCCAGCGCGCGGCCTCCCGCTGATGGATCCGGCCGGATCGGGCGTCCGACCTTCCGCGGATCGATGCAAGAGCCGCCCCGTTGGCCGGTCGGGGCGGCTCTCGTCTCGTCCTCTCGTCGAGCCAGGCCCTCAGTCGAGGACGGCGTTGGCCTCGATGACCCGCCGGTACCAGTGCGCGCTGTCCTTCCAGATGCGGGCCTGGGTGTCGAAGTCGACGTAGAGCAGGCCGAAACGCTTGCTATATCCGTGAGCCCACTCGAAGTTGTCCATCAGCGACCAGACGAAGTAGCCCTGCACGGGCACCCCGTCGGCGATGGCCCGGGAGAGCGCCAGCAGGTGGTCTCGCAGGTAGGCCACCCGGTCCGGGTCGTGGACGGCCCCGTCGGGGCCCACCGTGTCGTCGAAGGCCGCCCCGTTCTCGGTGATGAAGATGGGCAGCTCCCGGGTGTACTCGCGGCGCAGCCGGTCCAGTAAGCGTCGCAGCCCCTCGGGATAGACCTCCCAGCCCATGGCGGTCTTGGGCAGCGGCCCCTCCACCTGGCGCATCCGCATCATCGGCTCGGCGGGATCGTGGCACACCAACTGGCGGGTGTAGTAGTTGACGCCGAGGAAGTCGATGGGGGCGGCCATCGCCCGCATCTCCTCCTCGGGCGGCTCCGGCAGGGGCAGGCCGAGCTCCGCGAAGTGCGCCACCATGTCGGACGGGTAGGCCCCCCGGAAGAGGGGGTCCAGGAACCACCGATTGAGCAGCCCGTCCATGCGCCGGGCGGCAGCCTCGTCCTCGGGGTCGTCGCCGGCCGGCTCCACCGGCGAGAGGTTGAGGGTGATGCCGATCCGTCCGTGACGCCGGCCGCCCTCGCGGTAGGCCTGCAGGGCCAGGGCATGGGAGAGCAGCAGATGGTGGGCCGCCTTGAAGCCCGCCACCGGATCCTGCAGGCCGGGCGCGTGCTCGCCGGTCACGTGGCCCAGGATGGCGACCACGAACGGCTCGTTGTGGGTGATCCAGTACGGCACCGCCTCGTCGAGGCGGTCGAAGAGATAGGCCGCGTAGTCGGCGAAGCGGTAGGCCGTGTCTCGGTGGGTCCAGCCGCCTCGATCCTGCAACGCCTGGGGCAGGTCCCAGTGGTAGAGGGTGACGACGGGCACGATGCCCCGCTCGTGCAGCGCATCGAGGAGCCGCCGGTAGAAGTCGAGGCCCTTGGGGTTGGCCTGGCCGCGGCCCTCGGGAAAGATGCGGGGCCAGGCGATGGAGAAGCGGTACGCCCCGACACCCAGCTTCGCCATCTCCTCCACGTCGGCCCGGTAGCGGTGGTAGTGATCGCAGGCCACGTCACCGGTGTGACCCTGGTAGACCTTGCCCGGCGTGTGGCTGAAGCGGTCCCAGATGGACTCGCCGCGGCCGTCCTCCCCGACGGCGCCCTCGATCTGGTAGGCCGCCGTGGCCACACCCCACAAGAACCCTTCCGGAAAGCGCCCCTCGGCCATCCACTCACCCCCTGCCCGCATGCTCGTCGACGGCGCCGATCCGGCCTCAGGACCGCAGGAGCGGGAGGACCTCCTCCGCGAAGAGCTCCAGCGGCCACAGCTCGGCAGCGCCCCGGATGTTGAGGATGAGGTAGGAGGCGCCCGCCTCTACGAAGCGCCTCAGGTAGGCCGCCACCTCCTCCGGCACTCCCACCGCCGCCTCCTGCCGGAGCCGGTCGAGATCCGCGCCGGGGCCGGCGTAGCGGGCCACCTGCCGGTCCACCTCGTCTCGGTCGCGGCCGATGATGACCGGACAGGAGTAGGTCAGCTCGAGCTGCCCCGGATCACGTCCCACCCGCCGGCAGTGGTCCAGGAGGACGTCGGCCTTGCGCCGGAAGTTGTCGAGCGACCCGCCGAAGTTGGCGCGGTCGGCATGGCGCGCCACCACGGCCAGGGTGCGCCGCTCGCCGCCGCCACCCACCAGCACGGGCGGTCGCGGCCTTTGCAGCGGCTTGGGGTCGCAGTACGCCTCGTGGAGCTGATAGTAGCGGCCCTCGTACGTGACGGTGGGCTCGCTCCAGAGGCGGCTGATGACCTCCAGCGCCTCCTCCAGCATCGCGATGCGCTCCCCGGCCCGTGGGAAGGGGTAGCCGTACCCCCGGTACTCGTGCTCGTACCAACCTGCCCCGATGCCGAACTCGAGGCGCCCTCCCGACAGCACGTCGGCGGTGGCGGCCATCTTGGCCAGGAGGGCCGGATTGCGGTACGAGTTGCACGTCACGAGCTGGCCGATGCGCAGCGTGACCGTCTGCGACAGCAACGCGGCCGTGGAGATCCAGCACTCGAAGACGCTCGACGTCTGGGGCGTCGGGACCGTGTGGAAGTGGTCGTACAGCCACCCCGAGTCGAAGCCCGCCGCCTCCAGGGTCCGTGCCACGCGTACCATGATCCGCCACTGCTGATCCGCTGGCAGATCCGCGGGAAGGTCCATCACCCATCCCTGCGGGATCATGGCGCCCACCCGCAGCGGAGGCGCCTTGAAGCCGGCGACCGCGACCCCCTGGGGTCGGGTCTGCTCCAGCATCTGCAACGGCTTCACCTCCGGCTCTCAAGGCTGCCCCGAGCGATACCGCTCCCTCATCTCAGCCAGGGAGATGGGCTGGTAGTCGCCGGCGTGCCCCGCGCTGCCGAAGGCCTCCATGCGGGACCGCACGACCTGGGCGATGGCCTCGCGGGCGGGGCCCAGGTACTCGCGCGGGTCGAACTTGGCCGGCTGCTCGGCGAAGAAGCGCCGGATGGTGGCCGTGACGGCCAGGCGGATGTCGGTGTCGACGTTGATCTTACGCACCCCGAGCTGGATGGCGCGCTGGATGCTCTCCACCGGCACACCCTTGCTGCCCTCCAGGGAGCCACCGAAGCGGTTGACCTCCTCCACCAGCTCCGCGGGCACCGAGGACGAGCCGTGCATGACCAGCGGGATCCGGACCCGCCGGTAGATCTCCGGGATCAGGTCGAGAGCCAGCTTGGGCTCGCCCTTGAACTTATAGGCACCGTGGGAGGTGCCGATGGCCACCGCCAGGGCATCGCACCCCGTGCGCTCGACGAAGACCTCGGCCTGGGCCGGGTCGGTCAGCTTGACCGTGCCCTGGACGTCCTCCTCGATGCCTCCCAGGGTGCCGAGCTCGGCCTCCACTGAAACGCCGTGATCGTGTGCGTACTCGACCACGGACCGGGTCAGGGCCACGTTGTCCTCGAACTCCAGGTGGGATCCGTCGATCATGACGGAGCTGAACCCGAGGGAGATGGCGGTCTTGACCGTCTCCAGGCTGTCGCCGTGGTCCAGGTGGATGACGATAGGAATGTCGGGGTTTTCCTCGAGGGCTGCCTGCAGCAGGTGCTTGAGGTAGACGAAGTTGGTGTACTTGAGCGCACCGCGGCTCGCCTGCAGGATGACCGGCGAGCGAGCCTGGCGGGCCGCCATCATGATCCCCTGCACCTGCTCCATGTTGTTGACGTTGAACGCGCCGACGCCGTAGTTGCCCTTTTCGGCCTCCTGGAGGCATTGACGCAAGGTAACGAGACCCATTTGTGCCCTGCACTCCCCTCTCCGCGGATACCGCCCCTACGGGAGACTTCCCGTCTCGGCTGCGGGGTTCCTGCGGTCGGGGGAAAGCGGGGTGGCCACCGAGGGGACCACCGCCCGTCGCCCGTCAGGGCCCTGCAGGATGGCGAAGCCATCGCCGTAGGCGGCTCGCAAGGCCGCCGGCTCCAGCGCTCGGTCGGGCGGCCCGTCGGCCACGATCCGGCCGCCGGCCAGCATCACCACCCTTTCGGCCAGAGCCGCCAGGTTGGGGTCGTGCACCACCATCAGGACGGCCAGCCGGGATCGCT
The DNA here is from genome assembly GCA_036562495.1 of Limnochordales bacterium. Lineage (GTDB taxonomy): Bacteria > Bacillota > Limnochordia > Limnochordales > Geochordaceae > Geochorda. The sequence continues at coordinate 38,541 of DATCKA010000144.1, read as the reverse complement.
CCACCAACGCTCGCAACGTGCGCACCAGCGCCGACTGGTGGTGCAAGTCGAGATGCGAGGTCGGTTCGTCCAGCAACAGGTGGCGAGCCCCCGTCGCCAGCGCCCGGGCCAGGGCCACTCGCTGGCGTTCACCGCCGGAGAGGGTCTCCACCGGCCGGTGCGCGAGGGCGGTTGTGCCCGTGGCCTCCATGGCCCGCCAGGCCGCCGCCCGATCCTCCGCACTCTCCGGCCCCAGCCAGCCCATGTGGGGCAGGCGGCCCAGCAGCACCACCTGCAGTACATCCATGCCTTCGGGCAGGAGCACCTGCTGCGGCACGTAGGCGATGTGACGCGCCCTCTCCCATGTCGCGACCCGTGCCAGGGGTCGGCCGTCCAGGCGGACCACCCCGCGCCACGGCGCCAGCAGGCCCGCGGCGATCCGCAACAGCGTGCTCTTGCCGCTGCCGTTGGGTCCGATGAGGGCCGTCAGGCCGGGCTCCAGACGCAGGGTGACGTCTCGCAGCACCTCGGCCCCGGATCCGTAGCGATGGGCGATGCCCTCAAGGCTCAGCATGCCCGTTGCCCCGCTTCAGCAGGTAAAGGAAGAAGGGCCCTCCCAACAGGGTGGTCACCACCCCGACGGGCAACTCGGCGGGGCGCACCGCCACCCGGGCGCCCAGGTCCGCCAGCACCAGCAACAGGGCGCCCCCCACGGCCGAGGCCGGCAACAGCGCCCGGTAGTCGCCGCCCAGCAGGCGCCGCAGGATGTGGGGCACGATCAGCCCCACGAAGCCGATGATGCCCACCTGGGCCACCACCGACGCCGTGGCCAGCGAAGCAGCGGCGATGACCCCCGTCTTGAGCGCACCCACCGGAAGGCCGAGAGAGGCTGCCACGTCCTCGCCCAGCTGGATGGCGTTGAGGGGGCGACCGGCCACCAGCAGCAGGGCCGACCCGAGGACCGCCCCCGGGAGGGCCAGTCGGAGCTGCGGCCATCCGACCGTGGCCAGGTTGCCCAGGCTCCAGTTGAAGACCGCCCGCACCCGGTCGGCGTCTCGCATCATCAGGTAGGCGGTGGCGGACGTCAGCACCGAGCCGACCACCACCCCCGCCAGCACCAGATCGGTGGTGCGCCGGCCGCCCGCCGTGCGCGCCAGCACCACCACCGTCAGGACGGCCCCGAGCGCGCCGACGAAGGCCGCCGCCGACACGAGATAGCCCGTTGCGCCCGCCTCCGTGAGCCCCGTGAAGGCCTGCGGCAACGCCTGCCCCGCCGCCATGGCGACCGCCGCGCCGAACAGCGCGCCCGACGCCACGCCCGTCAGGTACGGGTCGGCGAGGGGGTTGCGGAAGATGCCCTGCAGCGCCGCCCCCGAGAGGCCCAGCACCGCGCCGGTCACCAGCCCCGCCAGCACCCTCGGCAGACGGAGTTGCCAGACGATGGCGGCCGTCCCGTCGAGGGGGCGGCCCGCGACGCCCCGCCACAGGGCGTCCAGCACGTCCCGCCAGCTGACCGGCACGCTGCCCCACCAGAGGGCCACGCCTGACACCATCGTCAGGCCCACCACCATGGCGGCCCACGGGAGCGGCCGCCGGAGCGCGGAGGCTCTGGCGTCGAGCCCCTCCGGGGAGGAGCCGGGTCTGATGGGCATCGTCACGGAGCGCCCAACTCGTCCCGGAGCGCCGGATGCAGCAGGGCAGCCAGGAGCCGGACAGCCTCGGCCACTCGGGGGCCCGGGCGGCTGACGAGGTCGACCTGTGCGGCGTCGAGCTCTGCCACCCGGCCCTCCCTCAGCGCGCTGAGCGCCGCCCAACCGGGTCGCTCCGCAAGCTGGCGGGCCGTCACGCCGTAAGGTGCGTCGCCCAGCACGATCACGTCGGGGTCGGCCTGGATGACCAGCTCGGGGCTGATCCGCGGGAAGAGCCCGAGATGGGCCGGCACCACGTTGCGGCCGCCCGCGAGCTCGATGAGCGCCCCGATGAACGAGTCGGGCCCGGCCGCATACGGAGTCGGGTCGATCTCGTAGTAGACCGACGGCGACCGGCCCGACGCCCGCACGAGATCGGCGATCCGCTGCATCTCCCGTTGAATGGCGTCCACGAGGCGGGTGGCCCGGTCCTCCCGGTCCAGCAGGCGGCCCAGGGTCGTCAGGTTGCGAAACGCGTCTTCCAGCGTCTCCGATTCCAGGATGAAGACGGTCAGCCCCGCCTGGCGCAGGACCTGGGGCAGGCGTCCGTACTTGCTGAGCAGCACGAGATCCGGCCCAAGGGCCACGATCCGTTCGACGTTGGGATCGTACAGGCCGCCGAGCCGCGGCAGGGACATCACCTGCGGCGGATAGTTGGAGTAGTCGTCGACGCCTACGAGACGATCGCAGGCATCCAGGGCGCAGACCGCCTCGGTCAGCGACGGCACCAGGGAGACGATCCGCTGCGGGGGGGCTTCGAACCTCACGGGGTTGCCCGCGTCGTCGACCAGTTCCATGGGATACGCGGCGGCGGCGACGGGCGGGGCCGGTGCGAGTGCCAGCGCCTGGGCCAGCGCCAGGGCTACCAGCAGTCCTCCGATGGCGGGTAGGCGTGTCCTCCTGGGGTGCGAGGGGCAGGCAAGACGATACGACGCGGCCAAGCTGACCACTCCCCTTCCTCGAGAGGTGCCCGTTCCGAGGGCTCCCCTGGCAGGCATTCGGGCTTCCAGGGCGCCGCGACGGCAAGGGTGTGGGCCGCCACCTCGGCGGGTGGCTCCGCCGTCGGGCCCCTGGTTACCGTTGCGGGACAGCGCCGGACTTTCACCGGACTTCCCCACTTTAAGCCGGGACTACGCGCCCCGGCACCAGGGGCGGCTCTATCGAATAGGGCTTGTCGCTTCCAAGATACCTCCACTCGGCCCCGGCCACAATACGCGCGCCCGAGACCGGCGGCAGGGGCCAGCCGCCCGGCAGCCAATTGGTGGTCCGGACCGCATGTCGCCGGGAGGTGGCTCCGTTGCATCCGCTCGTCGCCCGCATGACCCTGGAGGAGAAGATCGGCCAGCTGCTGATGCCCGTCGTGATCCCCGACGAGAGCGGCATGCCGTCGGCTCAGACCCGTGAGATGGTGCAACGCTACGGCGTCGGCTTCGTCATCACCTACAGCCATCGCACGGTGCGGCACCTGGCCGAGTCCAACAACCGGCTGCAACGCTGGGCCGCCTCCACCCGGCTGGGCATCCCGGTCATGGTGGGCGCGGATCTCGAGTACGGCTTGCGTCACAACGTGGCGCTCGGCGTGGTTGCCTTCCCCCGGCAGATGGGCATCGGCGCCACCATGAGCGAGGAGCTGGCCTACCGCATCGCCCTCGCCACGGCCCGGCAGGCCCGGGCAGCGGGGGTGCACTGGGACTTCTCGCCCGTCGTCGACGTCAACACCAACCCCCACAACCCGGTCATCGGGATCCGGGCCTTCGGAGACGACCCGCAGTGGGTGGGGCGCCTGAGCGCGGCCATGGTGCGGGGGTACCAGGAGGCCGGCGTGGTCTCCACGCCCAAGCATTACCCTGGCCACGGCGACACGTCGCTGGACTCCCACCACGACCTGCCGACGGTCGACCTCTCCGACGCCGTGCTCCGGCAGACGCACCTGGCCCCCTTCGCAGCCGCCTTCGCCGCAGGCGCCGACTCCGTCATGACCGCCCACATCGTCGTCAAGTCCCTGGACCCCGACCGCCCCGCCACGCTCTCGGCCGCATCGCTGACGCACCTGCTGCGACGGGAGCAGGGGTTTGCGGGGGTGGTGGTGACCGACGCGATGAGCATGGGCGCCATCGCCCAGCGGTTCGGCGCGGGTGAGGCCGCTCGCATGGCCATCGAGGCCGGGGCGGACGTGGTGATGGCCACGGGCCCGTACGCCGACCAGGTCGCCGCGTGGACGGCCCTGGTGCAGGCAGCGTTGCGGGGCGACCTGCCGATGGAGCGCATCGACGCCTCGGTGGACCGAATCCTGCGACTGAAGGAGAAGTACGGGCTGCTGCAGGGCGACCGCCCGCTTCCGGCCGAGGTGGATCCCGACGCGGCGGAGCGGGAGGCGGCCGATCCCGCCTGGAGGACATTGGCCTCCGAGGCCTTTCGCCGCAGCCTGACGGTGGTGGTCAACCGGGGCGTCCTCCCTCTCCGCCCGGAGACGGTGCGCACCCTGCTGGTCACGGGGCCCCGCGAGGCCGACGAGGTGGCGGCGGCCATGCGTCGTCGCTATCCGGCGGTGGTGGCCCTGCCCACCCCGGGCGGCGGGTGGAGCGACGGCTTCTCGCCCTCCGCCGCCGAACTGGAGGCGGCCGAACGCCTCGCCCGCTCCGTGGATGCGGCCGTGGTGCTCACCTACTCCTCGTTCAAGCCGCCGCTGGCACCGGGTCAGGTGGAGCTGGTGCGGCGGGTGAGGGCCGCGGGGATCCCCGTGGTGGTGGTCGCCCTGGGGCTGCCGTACGACGTCACCAGCCTGGGCGATGTGGATGCCTTCGTGGCCACCTACGCTCAGGATCGCTGGGGCACGCCGAGCCCGCTGCCGGCGGAGCTGACCGACGCCCTGGCCGATCTCGTCTCGGGCGCCCTCGAGCCGCAAGGGCGCCTGCCGGTGGCGCTGGACGTGCGGGCGAGCTAGTCCCCGCCCCTCACAGCCAGGCGGGGCCGTACCTCATGAGCACCATGCCGGCCAACCAGACGCCGTAGCCGATGGCCAGGTGCAGGGCCGGCTCCCGGTAGGGAGGGTGCAGGTGGGTCACCGCGTAGCCGGTGTCGGAGCTCAGGCAGATGATGGTCCACCAGAGCCCCACGTCCCACTCGGCGGCCAGCCACGCCCCGAAGAGGACCATGGTCTGGGAGACGACGAGCCCGATCCACGAGATCCTGGGTCGGGGGGACCTCGTCGCTTGTCTCGCCTGTGCTTGCGGCACCCCCACCGCCTCCTCGCTGTGCCGGCATCGTCCTGGCGCGAGGGCGAGGCCCGGAGGCCGGGCTCACGCGCTCAGTAGCCGAACTGCTTGAGGCCTGTGCTGAAGGCCTCGTTGACCACGTGGGAACGCACCCGGGAGTAGACGCTCATCGCCACCTTGACGGTGGCTTTGGCCGTCTGCGTCCCGAGCTGCGTGGCACTGCCCAGCGCGCCCATCCCCGCCCCCACCAGGACCGATGCCGCCATCCCGGTCCAGTAGTGGGTGCTGGTGGCCTTGAAGGGGCGCGAGCGGGCGTAGGTGTAGGCGGCGTCAGCAGCGCCCAGGGCGGCGCCCACCGCCACGCTCCACCACTCGCCCGACAGTGTCTCCTGCTGCTCCGAGTCGATGGGCACCCCAAACTCGCCGGGGTCGAAGGCCGCGCCGGGCTGAGGGGTCGGGTCACCGCCCGCCGCGGCCAGGGCCGTCGGCGACAGTGCCACGCTCGCCACCAGCGCGATCGCGACCACCACGCACAGAGACCGCGTCAGCCGCATCGTCTCGCCTCCTCGCTGCGCCATCGGCGCCTCACATCGGGGCCTCCGGCCCCGCCCTCGCCTGGGTGTCGCCCGGCCGGAGCTCGACTTGCAAGGCAAAGGCGTCGTCGTCGCCCAGCAGGTGCTCCACCGTGGCCTCCACCTGCGTCCCACCTCGGAGCGCCATGCCGATCCCGGTCCAGATGCGGGCGTGCGGCCCCGGAGAGCGGGGCGGCCATGCGATGCCCGCCCCGGTGACCAGCCACAACTCGTCGGTGAGGACCACCCGCCACTCGCCGGCGCCGTGCAGCCACGCCCCGCCCGGACCCGGTGCGCTGACGGCCATCGACAGCGCCACGAGCGCCGGGTCGATGATGCGCGACACGCTTACCCCCACCGACTGGCCCACCTGCAGCGGTTCGCCCCGCGACGCCTCGGCGAAGAGCGAGACGCTCGTCTCCAGCGCTCGCCCGTGGCGCGGGTCGTGGTGCACGAGTGCGAGCGTCATCCGGGATGGCCATGCCGAGGCCCAGCGGTCCCGACTGTCGAGGCTCGTGCCCAAGGGGTCGGTCACGGCACGGTGCTCGTCGACGACATAGGCCCGGGCCGACGCCTCCCACCGCCAGCCCGTCCCCCGGACCTCCCCGGCGTGTCGGTAGGTGAGCTCCAGCGAGGCGGCCAGGTAGCGCCCGGTGCAGCGCACGAAGGCTGGGCAGGCCGCAGACTCCAGCGCACCGCTCTCCGCCCGCCACATCAGGCGCCACTTGCCCTCATCGAAGACGTGGGTGAGGGCGGGAGCTGCCAGGACCTCCGCGCCGCAGACCGGCGGCCCCATCGTGGCCAGCACGGCCACTACGAGCGCACCCACTTTCCGCCATCGCGCGGGAGCCGGTGCCCTCATGGGCCTCCTCGCCCTTCTCGCCCATGCCCGCCCCCCGCCTGCACTCGCTCGAGCAGGCGGTGACGGGCCCGTAATCGTCCGACGGCCTGCATCAGAGACGACCGGGCGAGGGAGCCTTCGGGCGGGCTCCCATGTTGGGGCCGCAGGAAGAGCACGACGCCCGCCCACCGCTCCTCGAAGCGCGCCCGGCTCCACACCAGCACGCCCTGGCTCGGGTCGGCCATGTAGACGGCCCGCGGCTCCATCGCGGCCACCACGGTGAAGTGAGGCCGCCCGACGTCGACGAGGGCCACCACCGGCTCGTCGTAGCGTTCGAAATAGCGCAGCAGGTCGTCCCATGTGCTCAGGACGGGATAGCTCCGGACGCCCCAAGGCACCACCGCCCGTCCGATGTCCGCGACGGAGGCCGATGCCTCGCCGTCCTGGCCCGTGGCGGCTCGGATCAGCTGCGCCTCGTCCACCTCTAGCCCCAGGGCCTTCAGGACGGTGGCCGCTGCGGCGTAGCCGCAGGTCCGGTCGGTGCCCTGGCGCACCACGCCCTGGAAGCGAAGATCGTGGACCGACACGACAGGACGGGCGCCGACCGCCGGTGACGCGAGCATGCCGAGAGCGGCCAACGTTAGTATGACTAGCCTCCTTGCCACCATGACGTCTCGCCCTGCCCGCCCACCGGGATGCGTCGGCCGCGCGTCCCGGCAGGGATGGCCGGCGCGACCCGCACGACTTTAGTGTAACTATCGCGGCGACCTCTGGCAAGGACTCGCAGCGCTGCCGCCGCCCCGGCCAGACGGGCCATGACGTGTCGGCCGCGCCCGCTCGGGCGCGTTCGCGGGCTCTCGAGGCCGGCCGGCAGTCAGAGCATCGGAAGGGGCTCGTCGTCAGGGGGCAAGGGGAAGGCGGCCTCCAATGCGTCCACATCCCCCTGCTCCAGCGTCCAGCCCACGGCCTCGGCGTTGGCCCTCACGTGCTCCGGGCGAGAGGCCTTGGGAATGGCGACCACTGCCGGGCTCTTGCCGACGAGCCAGTTGAGCGCGACCTGGTGCGGCGTCTTGCCGTAGCGCGCCGCCACGCTGGCCAGGACCCGTCCACGGGCCGTGTGCGGCGACGGGAAGCGCCCCGAGCCGAGGGGCGAGTAGGCCATCAGGGTGATGCCCAGGCGCTCACACGCCGGCAACAGCCGGAGTTCTGCGGCTCGCTGCCCCAGCCAGTAGTAGACCTGGTTGCAGACCAGGGGCACGTCCTCGAGCGCCTCGCGGGCGCGCTCCATCTGCTCGACGGAGAAGTTGCTGACGCCGACGAAGCGCACCCACCCGTCGGCCACCAGCCGCCGCATCGCCCGCATGGTCTCCTCGATGGGATGGAGATCGCTGGGCCAGTGGAGGAGATAGAGGTCGATGCGGTCGATGGCCAGCCGCCTCAGGCTGCGCCGGGCCGCCCGGAGCACGCCGTCGTAGGAGGCGTGGCTGGGCAGCACCTTGGTGACCACGAAGACCCGGTCCCGCACGTCCCGGATGGCCTCGCCGACCAACCGCTCGGCGTGCCCGTTGCCGTACATCTCCGCGGTGTCGATCAGGGTGAGCCCCAGCTCGATGCCGAGACGAAGCGCCTCGATGGCCTGCCTGTCCTCGTCGGCACCTCCGCCGATGCGCCAGGTGCCCTGTCCCAGGGCAGGGATGAGCACTCCGGTGCGCCCCAGCTCACGCTCGAGCACGGTGCTCCCGGCCTCCTCTCCGCCGTGTCGGTGCGATGCCTTCGGGCCGGGACGCCGGGCGTCCTGCACCTCACCGGGAGACCGCGTCGATACCGCCGGGGGACCATGCCCCCGGAGGGGCGGACCCATCCGCCACCACCGTGACGACGGTCCTGGCCGGCACGCAGACGACGGACTGCCCGGGCCGGTCGATCCAGCCCGTCCGCACGCACCAGCGCTCGGGACACGTGGACCGCTCGACGCGGACGCGGCCGTCCCGGACCTCCAGCACCATCTCGACGCCACCGGCTTCGAGTCGCTCCACCCGGTCCTCGTCCAGGGGCCAGACGAGCGGGGGTCGCCCCGCCACCTCCACGAGCACCGCCGGTCGGCCCTGCACAGGCACTCCGCCGAACGCGGCCCAGACCAGGCGGCCGCCGCCGGCGCTCGCCGCCATGGCCAGCAACAGCATCACCGCCGCACCCAGCCCCATCGCCTCAGAACCGGCCCACGCGCGCCGTCGTGGAGCGGATCCCTCGAGCGCCGACGCGACACTACGAGAGGCCGCGCCCACCACGCGCTCGAAGCCGGGCAAGAGCCTTCGGGCCGCCACTCCGACCAACAGGCCCGCCAGGGCCCCCAGCGGTACCAGTGCCGTCATCAGCCAGCCGACCCCGCCCGCGTGGACCAGCACGCGAAACGCCGTCAGCTGGCCCAGGTTGTGGGCTACCCCTCCGACCACGCTCAACAGGACGAGCCGGTCGGACCCTCTTCGGGCCCACGCGCGGGCCAGGCCCATTACGGCCAGGCTGGCCGCCGCCCCGGCCACCGACATCCAAAAGCCAGGCCCTCCCAGCCGCCCGCTCAACAACGCGGCCGCCAGCACCCGGCAGGCGCCGAAGCCCGCGGCCGCCCTCGTGCCCCACTGCCACAGCACCAGCAGCATGACGCCGTTGGCCAGTCCAAGGTGGGCTCCGGGGACGGGAGGCGGGGGCAACCAGCGTTCGACCACGTAGAGGGCTAGGGAGAGGGCCAGCAGACAGGCGAAGAGCGCGACGCGGCGGGAGGCGCTCACGGCCCCTGCACCCGCGTCACGCGCAACGACTCATCGACAAGGAGGGCCTGTGCCCCCGGCCACTCACGCACCAGCGCCTGCCCCCGGTGGGGGCCCAGCACCATGACAGCCGTGGCCAGGGCATCGGCCACCGCAGCCGACTCGTGCAGCACGCTCACCGAGATGAGCCCCGTCGCCGGCCAGCCCGTGCGGGGGTCGATCAGGTGATGGTAGCGGCGGCCCTCCCACTCGAAGAAGCGCTCGTAGTCGCCCGACGTGGCCACCGCGCCGGTGGTGAGCTCGAGCGTTGTCAGCAACCCCTGAGGGTCTCTCGGGTGCCGGATCCCGACACGCCAGCTCTCGCCACCCTTGCGGCTCCCAGCGGTGGCAGGGCGACCGCCCAGCACGGCGACCTCCCCTCCGACGTCGACCAGCGCGCTCGAGACGCCGCCGGCCCGCAGGACAGCCACAGCACGGTCGGCCGCGTACCCCTTGGCGATGCCCCCCAGGTCGAGCGCCATCCCCGCTCTCGTCAGCCCGACGCGGACGACGTCGCCCTCTCGCTCGAGCCGTACGGCCGTGTAGTCCACCTGCCGGCGCACCTGCTCGATGGCCTGCGGCGATGGTGGGCGGCTGGGCGGCTCCCCTTGCCCCACCGAACCGAAACCCCACAGGTCGACGAGCGGCGCGACGGTCGGATCGAAGGCGCCACCGGTGCGGCGCGCGATGTCGAGCGCCAGTGCGACGACCTCCCCCACCTCGGCCGGCACCTCGACGAGGCCGCGACCGGCCTGGGCGTTGATGGCCGAGACCGGGCTCGCCGGATCGAAGCGATCGAGTAGCCGCTCGAGGCGCTCGATCTCTTGCAGCGCAGCGTCTGCGGCCGCCTGGGCGCCCGGCCCCGCCGCCACCACCTGCACGAACGTGCCCATGGCGAAGCCGGCTCGCCGGACCACCTCGAGGTCCTGTCGTGTGCCGGCCGTCGGCGACGGCCACGGCCACCCACGGGCGCCCAGCACGGCCGTGCAACCCAGGGCCACCAGCGCGCCGGCCGCTAGCAGGCCGGCCGCCAGCGGCCGTCTCATGCCCGGCCGACCCCGTCGGCGCGCATGTCAGCGCTCCCCGTGGCCGTGGCTGCCTGCGCCACCTCCGCGCCGACCCCGACGATGGCGATGGCGTGAGTGGGGCACTTCTCGGCGCAGCGACCGCAGCTGTCGCAGAGCGCGGGGTCGATGACGGCCAGGTTGTCGGTCACCCGGATGGCACCCTTCTCGCAGGTGCGCTCGCAGATCCGGCAACCGATGCACCCGGCCTCGCAGACCTGGCGCACGAACTTGCCCGGCATCGTCGAGACGCACCGCACGTAAGAGGCCGTCGCCGGCATGACGCGGATGACGCCCCTCGGGCAGACCAGTTCGCACAGCCCGCAGCCCGTGCACCGCTCCTCGTCGACGACGGGGAGCCCATCGGGGCCCATCGACAGGGCGTCGAAGGGGCATGTCTCGACGCAGGTGCCGAAGCCCAGGCACCCCTGGGGGCAGCCCTTGGGGCCACCGCCCAGCGCATCGGCGGCGCGGCAGTCCTGCACGCCGTCGTAGGCAGCCCGAGTCAGCGCGACCTGCCGTCCTCCCCCGCACAGCACCCGGGCTACCCGGCGACCGGTCGTCTCGACCCGCTGCCCCAGGATTTCGGCGAGTCGCCGAGCGGTCGCATCGCCACCCGCCCGGCACCCGCTCACGGGGACACTGCCGCCGATGAGCGCCCGTGCGAAGCCACTGCACCCGGAGAAGCCGCACGCCCCGCAGTTGGCCCCGGGCAGGCTCTCCATGACCTGGCCCAGCCTTGGATCCTCCTCGACCCTGAGAAATCGCCCGGCCAGCACCAGCCCGATACCGAAGAGCAGGCCCAGGGACCCCAGCATCCCGACGGCCCGCAAGATCCCCTCGATCATGGCATCGCGACCTCTCTTCCCTGGCCCGTCTCCCTCATGCTCACCCAAGCCAGCCCCGGGCTCACAGCGGCACGAGCCCTGCGAACCCCATGAACGACAGGGACAGGAGCCCGGCGATGACCAGCGCCAGCGGCGTGCCCTCGAAGACGCCGGGTACCCGGGCGTAGGCCAGCTCCTCCCGGATGGCCGCCATCAGCACCAGGGCCAGGGTGAAGCCCAGCCCCGTGCCCAGGCCGAAGACCATCGTCTCCACCAGGTCGTAGGCCCGGTCGGAGGCCATCAGCGCCAGCCCCAGCACGGCACAGTTGGTGGTGATGAGGGCCAGGTAGATCCCAAACGCCTCGTACAGCGCCCGGTTGGTCTTGCGGATCACCATCTCCAGGAACTGGACGAACACCGCGATGACCAGGATGAAGGCCAGCGTGCGCAGGTACCCCAGGTCGAGCGGCTGCAGGACCAGGCGATCGACCAGCCAGCTCACCGCCCCGGCGCCGACCAGCACGAAGGTGGTGGCCAGGCCCATGCTCGCACCGGTCTTGATGCTGCGGCTCATGCCCAGGAAGGGGCAGGTGCCCAGGAAGCGCACCAGCGTGATGTTGTTGACCAGGGCCGAGCTGACCAGCAGCAAGATCCACTTCATCGGCCACCGCCCCCTGCCACCGCACCGCTCGCCACGACGCCGGTCACGCGCCCGGCGGCCCGCCGAGCCGCTGCCTCTCGATACGCCTTCGTCGCCCAGTTGAGGGTGGCCACCAGCACCCCGAGGGTGATGAAGGCCCCAGGCGGCATGCTGAAGACGCGGATGGGCTCCAGGCCCGCCGCCAGTACCGGATAGCCGAAGAACGTGCCGTTACCCAGCACCTCCCGGATGGAGGCGACGAGGGTGAGCCCCCAGATCTCCCCGATGCCCATGCCCAACCCGTCGGCGAGGGCGCGGGGGACCGGGTGCTTGGAGGCGAAGGCCTCGGCCCTCGCGAAGATGATGCAGTTGACCACGATGAGCGGGACGAAGATCCCCAGTGCGTCGTGGACCGCCGGCACCAGGCCGGCCAGCAGCAGATCCGTCACCGTGACGGCCGTGGCGATGACGACCACGAAGACCGGCATGCGCACGTCGTCAGGGATCACCCGTCGCAGGGCCGACACCACCAGCCCCGTCATCAGCAGCACCGCCGTGACCGCGATGCCCATGATGAGGCCGTTGATGGCTGCGGTGGTGATGGCCAGCACCGGGCACATCCCGATGAGCATGCGCAGGGGCGGGTTCTCCGGCCAGATGCCGCGGAAGACGTCCTGGGCCAGTACCCGCACCGATTGGCGGCTCATGAGGCTCACCGCCCTTCCCAGGCCTCGCGAGCCATCTCGATGGCGGCGTAGACGCCGTCGGCCACGCCCATGGTGGAGATGGTGGCGCCCGATATGGCCTGGATGTCCTCACCCGGCATGAAGGGGTCGTCCATCGACTTGCCCTCGAACTGCGCGAGGAAGGCCTCCTCGGTGATGCGGCTGCCGAGCCCCGGCGTCTCGGACTGCTCTACCACCCGCACGCCGATGAGCCGCTGCGCCTCCATGTCGATCCCGACGGCCAGCCGAATGGGCCCGCCGTAGCCCTGAGCATCCACGAACAGCGCCAGGCCCAGCGGGCGACCTGTGGCGTCCCGGGCCTCGTAGATGGGGGTCCCGTCCACCTCAGCCACCTGCTCGAAGCTGGCCGCCTCAGGCAGGATCCCCTTGAGCCCTACCTCGATGGCTCGCGCCTGCTGGCGTGACGCGATGATCGGCGACATGGCCTGGTAGAACGTAGCCAGCAACGCGCCGGAGACGGCGGTCACCACGACCAACACCAGCACGGAGCGCAGATCGCGGGCCCACTGCGCCTGCGTCGACACCTTCAAAGGCCTCGCCTCCCGCAGCGCTTGGAGTCGGCGACGACTCCAGGCGACCGACATCCGGTTGATGAGAGGGGTGAGCGCGTTCATCACGAGGACCGCGAACGCGGCGCCCTCCACGTAGGAGCCGTAGATGCGCAACAAGACCGTCAGCAGGCCGACCCCGACCCCGAAGAGCAGCTGCCCTCCGGCCCCCACCGGGGTGGTGACGGGGTCGTGCACGAAGAAGGCGACGGTCAGGGGCGCGAGCCCGACCAACCAGTGGAAGACCGGGTCCCAGCCCAGCGCCATCGCCAGCACCGCGCTGCCGACGAAGAAGCCGGCCGGCGCCATCCAGCGTCCCAGCCGCCAGCCCAGCATCAACACCGCCGCGACGTAGGTGGCCAGGGGCGACGCGGCCCCTAGCGGTCCCGGCCCTCCCTGCCAGAGCAGCGGGAGGTGGTCCGGTACGACCTCGCCCTGGCGGGCCAGGGCCAGCACGGGCTGCTGCCCGGCCCAGCCGGCAGAGACGGTGGCGGCGAAGCTGGCCAGGAGGAAGACGTGGCCTACCAGCGCCGGGTTGAAGATGTTTTGCCCCAGCCCCCCGAAGACGTGCTTGCCCAGCCCCACTGCCACGACGCCGCCCACTACCACCATCCACAGGGGCATGGAGGGGGGCAGGGTGAGGCCCAACAGGATCCCTGTCAGCAGCGACGCCATCCACGCCCGGGATGTGAGCCGCTCACCCCGGGCGAGGCAGCACAGGGCCTCGGCGATGAGCGCACCCGCGATGGCGGCGGCCAGCACACCCACGGCCGGAGCCCCGTATCGCACGATGGCCGCCACGGTCGGCACCGAGACGGCGATCAGGCTCATCCCCAGCATGCGATCGAGGGAGGCCTCCCGGGCGTGCACGTGCGGGGCCGGCTGGATCAGCAAGGAGGCTTGCAGGGGCGTCGCCCTGGCCATCAGAGGTCACCCCCGTTGCCCGGCCGTCGGGCACGCCCGTACTTGGCCAGGCGGATCCATTGAAGCAGCGGCCGATAGGAGGGACACAGCACCGTGCAGGCGCCGCACTCCAGGCACTCCCGCGCTCCCAGGGCCCGTGCCTCGGCCATCTGCCCCGCGGCCGCGGCACGCGCGATGTAAAGAGGGAGCAGGCCTACCGGGCATGCCTCGACGCAGCGACCACACCGGATGCAGGCCGCCTCGGGTCGGAAGTGCATGGCAGGCGGCATGGCGGTGATAGCCGAGACCGACTTGGTCACCGGTACCTGCAGGTCCGGCACGCACGCCCCCTGCAACGGCCCGCCTACGAGGACCAGCACGGGGGTCTCGCTCGTCTCCTGCTCACCGTGCCCCTGCAGCAGCGAGGCCACCGGTGTGCCGATGGGCACCCGCACCGCGCGCAGGCGCCCCTGCTCCGAGACGGTCACGAGCCGCTCGGTGACGGGCCACCCCTCCAGCAGTGCCTCCCCGGCCGCCACAGCCGTGGCAGCCGACTCGACCATCATCGGAGGAGACGGCTCGCCGGACCGGCCCCCTCGCCTGCGGATGCCGGCGGCGGCCAGCGCCTCACGCGCCAGCAAGACGGGCACCCAAAACCAGTCGACGTCAGCCAGGCGCACGATCTCGACCGGCATCGATCCCGTCCGGAGCTCGGCCTGCTCGGCCAGCGCCCGGGTGAGCGCCTCGTCAGCAGGCCCTCCCCGGTGCACCGCCACCAGCACACGGCTGGCGCCCGCTGCCCGACCCAGGGCGGCGGCCCCCAGCAACGCGGCCTGGGGGTAGGCACCCGCCACCAACATCTCGCTGGGCAGCCCCGGCTCGCAGCCGACCGCGTTGACCACCAGGACTCCGCCGTCGAGCCCTTGCTCGAGCCGCTCGTAGAGGGGCCCCTGGCCCGGGCACGCAGCACCGTCGACTCCCGCCGTCCGCAGGAAACGCCGCAACTCCGCGGCCGGCCACTGCCCAGGCTGCGTCGGCTCCCATGGACGGGCCAGCGGCTCGACCCGCTCGCCGAGCTCGTCGACCTCCACCGTCACCGCCGGGACCATCTCGCCGTCGGGCCCCGGCGCCGGTTGGACGTCGACGACCTTACCGGAGACAGGGCTGTGGACCGGGACCAACCCCGCGCCATCTTCCCCTGGCTCCGGCCCGAAGAGGACCTGACCGGCGTGGACCCGGTCGCCGCGCTTGACCCGCACCGGCCCAGATGCCGAGGGGCCTTGCCGGCCGGTGATGACGAGACGCGAGGACGGAGCCTGCAGCGTCTCGGCCGCCGCGACGGCCAGGGCCGGGGCACCACCTTTCATGCGCACCATGCCACCCTCCCACGGGATGACGTGCTAGTGCTCACCTTCACTATCAATCGCAACGAAAAAGAGAGCCCGGGCGCCTAGCCCCGCTCGGTCCCAGTCTCGCGCCCGCCGTTGGGGCGATCAAGGTAAAGATGTCCTGACGCCCGTGGCCGCCCGTCACAACAAGCGCAACCCTGCCAGAACCCCGGTGCTGATCAGCATCACGACGATCCCGGCGGACAGTACTCCGGCGCTGATCGCGACGAAGGCCCGGACTGGTGGGATGCCCATCAGGAAGGCCAGGGCCGTCCCTGCGTATGCGCCCGTCCCCGGCAGCGGCACCGCCACGAACAGCGCGAGCCCCACGGCGCCGTAGCGCTCCACCAGATCGTGTCCGCGCTCGCGCACCCGTTCCACGAGCCGGCCGACGACGGTGCGGCGCAGGAGTCGCTCATACCCGAAGTGGAGCACCAGCCAGACCGGCCAGAAGAGGAGCGCGTTGGAAGCTGTCGCCAGAAGGAAGACCCCGGGCCAGGGCAGCTCCCATGCCAGTCCCAACGGAATGCTGCCCCTCAGCTCGATCCAGGGCACCAGTGTGAGCAAGGCGACGGAGACCCATGGCGACAGCAGCCACTCGCGCAACGCCATCGATTCCCTTCCGTCCGTCGTGGCCGTGAGGGCACCGCTGCGGGCCACCCTGCCCCTATACATTACGGCCCCGCCGCCTCCCTTCAGCGAGCCTGCAGGGGTGGACCCGGTCGACTGCGAACATCAGCCGGGTGTCTACGCGAGCGGTACGCCTCAACCGTGTGACCTCCGCCCTGGGCATCGGCCGCCTCGACGAGATGCCTGCCGTGGTCCCGGTACTGGCCCTCGGCGGGCTGGTCTTCACCTTCGGGGCCTCCTTCGTCTGGCCGGTCACCACCATCTACATCCACTTCGTCCTGGGTCGCTCCCTGGCCACGGCAGGGCTGGTCCTGATGCTGTCCTCGGCCTCCTCTCTGGTGGGGCAGCTCGCGGGAGGAGCCGCCTTCGACCGCTGGGGTGGGAGGCGGGTGCTGCTGGCGGGCCTCCTCCTGCGGGCGGTGGCCCAGACCACCATCGCGCTGGTGCCGCTCTGGCCCGTCTACGTGGCCGCGATGATGCTGGACGGCTGGTCCTACGGTCTCGTCGATCCCGCCACCAACGCCCTGGTCTCCCGGGCCTGGCCCGAGGGAGGGCGCAGGGGCTTCAACTTCCTGTACGTGGCGCGAAACGCCGGCGTGGCCCTCGGCACCGCCGTCGGAGGACTGGTGGCCGGGTACTCGTTCTCGGCCGCCTTCCTGGCCAATGCGGCCACATCCCTGGCCTACGCCGCCATGGTCTGGCGGCGGGTGCCCGGTCACGTCCCGGAGCCGGAAGCCTCCCGCCCGGCGCCTCGGCCCGGGTCGCCCGAGCCCGCCGAGGTCTGCGCTCTCTCCCTCGGGACGCGCGCCGGCGCCTCGGGTCGCTGGTCTCTGGCGGCGATGGGAGCGCTGGTGGTGGGCGTGGGGCTGGTATGGATGGCCTACGGCCAGTGGCAGGCAGTCATCTCGGTCTACATGCAGGAGCTGGGGTACCCTCTCGCCTCCTACAGCGTCCTGTGGACCCTCAACGGGGCGCTCATCGTGGGCTCGCAGCCGCTGGTGGGGTGGGTGACGCGGCGAGGCTTGAGCTCGGTGACGGCCCAGATGCTGGTGGGGACCGTGCTATTCGCGGCCTCCTTCGTACTGGTCTGGCGGTGGCCCCTCTATCCCGGCTTCGTGCTCGGCATGGTCGTCCTCACCCTCGGCGAGGTGCTGGCCTTCCCTGCTTTTCCCGCGGCGGCCGCGGCGCTGGCGCCACCCGCCAGGCAGGGTCTCTTCCAGGGGGTGGTAGGCGGGGCCATCTCGGCAGGACGCATGCTGGGGCCCCTGGCCGGCGGCGCGCTCTACGACCGGCTCTCGCCCCCGGTGGTGCTGGGAGCAGCCGCCGTCGTCTCGGCCACAGCCGGCGCTTGCTTCGCGGCCTACCGTGCCCTGGCGAGGCGCGCCGGAGCCGTGACAGGCAGGAGGAGCGCCCGCTAGCGGCGTATGCACGCACCGCGGTCTAGACCTGTGCCCTAGAGGGAGGAGAGGTACGGATGCCGTCGATGCGACGCCG
This sequence comes from Limnochordales bacterium, assembly GCA_036562495.1. Taxonomy (GTDB): domain Bacteria; phylum Bacillota; class Limnochordia; order Limnochordales; family Geochordaceae; genus Geochorda. The sequence continues at coordinate 21,202 of DATCKA010000144.1, read as the reverse complement.
GCTCTTCGGGCTCCTGGTTGCCGGACTGCTGGTAGCCGCGATGGGCATGCCGGTAGCCGCGGCGTGGACCGGCGAGATCGTCTTGTGGGATGCCCCGCGCTGGCGCGATGAGTCCGGAGATCAATTCCATTGGATCAAGGCCAAGATCCGGGAGTTCGAGGAGAGCCACCCGGGCGTGCGGATCACGCTGGTGGAGACGCCGTGGGCCGAGCTAGCCCAGAAGCTGGCCATCGCCATCGCCGGCCGGGCCTGGCCGGACCTGGCCCCCATCGACATCTCGGGTGGCTTCATCAGCATCCAGTACCTGCAGCAGGGCGTCGTCGAGCCTCTCGACGAGTTCTTCACGCCGGAGGAGCTGGCCGACTTCTATCCCGGCGCCCGGGCGGCGTACACCTATAATGGCAAGCTCTACGGCATCCCCACCTCCATGGCCGTCCACTCCATGCTGCTGGCGCTCGACCACTTCCGCAACCGGGGCGTGGAGCCTCCCGCCAACGGCCGGTGGACTTGGGATCAGTTCGTCGAGACCGCCCGCAAGCTGACCTACGATCGCGACGGCGACGGGCGCCCCGACGTCTGGGGCTTCTCCACCTACATCCTCAAGGGCTACTACGAGGCCTGGCCGATGCTGTACATGGACGGCGCCCGGCCCCTGTCGCCGGACCTTCGCCGCTACACCTTCGACTCGCCGCAGGCCGTATCGGCCCTGCAGAAGATGCTGGACCTCAAGTTCAAGGAGCGGGTGGCGCCCATGGAGATGGGCTCCGCGGACGTGGGCGGCACGTTCCAGGCCTTCGCCAATCCGGAGCAGCGCCGCATCGCCATGGAGCCCTGGGCCTCCTGGGCCATCGCGACCCTGCGCACCAACCAGCAGTACAAGATGGACTTCATGGTGGCCGAGTACCCCATCGGCGAGTCGGGCAAGCCCGTCACCATCGGCGGCACGGGCGGCTGGGTCGTCTTCCGCCAGCCCAACAAGGAGAAGCTGGCCGTCGTCGTCGAGCTGGCCAAGCACCTGTCGACGCCGCAGGAGCAATACACCTTCGCCCGCTTCTACGGCACCTTCCCGGCCCGCCAGTCGGTGATGGCGCTCGACCCGTACGGAGACAACGAGCACATGCAGCAGGCCGCGGCCATGCTGCCCTTCGCCGAGATGGTGCCCATGCATCCCAACTGGCGGCAGATAGACGAGCGCATCCAGGCCCAGCTACAGCTGGCCTTCGCGGGGGAGAAGTCGGCCGAGCAGGCCCTGCGGGACGCCGGCCGAGAGGTCCAGTCCTTCCTTCGCTGAGGTCAGGGTAGGGCGGGCCTTGCCCTGAGCGGGGAGGGGGAGGCGTCCCGGGTCGCTCGCCGGCCCGGCCCTCCCCTTCCGTTGCGAAGGTCACGAGGAGGAGGAGTCCATGTCCGCCGGCACCGGGGTCGTACCGAGACCCGGCTCGACCCGCCGACGCACCCTCTGGCAGGAGATCTGGCGGCAGCGCACCGCCTACCTGTTCATCGCGCCCAAGTACGCCCTTTTCATCCTCTTCGTCGCTCTGCCGGTGCTGTGGGCGTTCTTGATCTCCCTGCAGGAGTTCCGCATCTTCGACACGGTCTGGGTCGGCCTGGACAACTTCGTCCAGGTCTTCACCAGCGACCTCTTCTGGATCGCATTGCGAAACACGGTGCAGTACGCGGCCGTCACGGTGCCGGCCAACGTGCTCATCGCCCTGGTGCTGGCGAGCCTCATCTTCCCGTTGCGAAGCGGCGCGCAGACCTTCTTCCGGGCCGCCTACTACCTGCCGACCGTGGCCGCCTCGGTGGTCATCGCCATGGTCTGGCGGTGGATATTCAACTACTCCTACGGCCTGTTCAATCACATACTGCAGCTGGTCGGCCTGGAGCGGGTCAACTGGCTGGGCAGCTCGGCCTTCGCCATGTGGTCCATCATCCTGATGCAGGTCCTGACCCCGCCCGGCACGGGGGTCTTGCTCTACCTGGCCGCCATGGGCTCCATCCCGCAGACCCTCTACGAAGCCGCCATCCTGGACGGAGCCAGCCCCTACGCACGCTGGCGCCACATCACACTGCCGCTGCTCAAGCCGACCACCCTCTATCTGGTCGTGCTGGCCACCATCGGCTCCTTCCAGGTCTTCACGCCCGTCTTGATCATGACGCAGGGGGGCCCGGGCTACTCGACCACGACGCTGGTGCACATGATATTCAACACGGCGTTCCTCGACTTCAACTTCGGGCTCGCCGCCGCGCTGTCGGTGGTGCTGTTCGCCATCATCATGGTCTTCGCGATCTTCCAGTTTCGCTGGCTCTCGTCGGACATCGAGTACAGCTGAGGGATGGCCATGGCAAGCGTTCGCCCGTCTGCTAACGACTCGACGACCTCGACGACCGCCACCCGGGCCGCCGGTCCACGTCCCGGCACGCCGGCAGCGGGTGCCTCCTGGCAACTTGCGCTGGGCCGCGTCGGACTCGGCGTCGGGAGAGGGATCGGCTGGGTGGTGCTGGTGGGCTGGGCCATCGTCTCACTGGTGCCGCTGTACTGGATGGTGACGACCTCCTTCATGCTGCCGGAGGAGGTCTGGCAGGTGCCCCCAGCGTTCGTGCCCACGGTGGGCAAGGAGCTCCCTGCCCTACTGCTGTCGGGGCGATGGACCGAGGCGGCGGAGCTCTGGGCGAAGGCGACGGAGAGCTACGTCTTCCTCTTTCAGTCGACCCCCATCTGGCGGTGGTTCCTCAACTCCACCATCGTCTCCGGTGTCGCCACGCTGGGGGTGCTCCTGCTGGACTCGATGGCGGCCTACGCCTTCGCCAAGCGGCGCTTCCCGGGGCGTGAGCTGCTCTTCTGGATCATGATCAGCACGCTCATGATCCCGGGCCAGGTGACGCTGGTGCCCATGTTCATGATCGTGCGCGACGCCGGCCTGATGAACACCCTGTGGGCGGTCATCCTGCCCGACCTGAGCATGGTCTTCGGCGTCTTCCTGCTGCGCCAGTTCATGCGGACCATCCCCACCGAGCTGGTGGAGGCGGCCACCATCGACGGCGCGTCGGAGCTGGTCATCTACAGCCGCATCATGGTGCCCCTGGCCAAGCCGGGGCTCGCGACGCTGGGCATCCTCACCTTCATGTCCACGTGGAACTCGTTTCTGTGGCCGCTCATCGCGCTGCAGCGCTCCGAGCTTTTCACCCTGACGGTGGGTCTCAAGACCCTCCAGGACAAGAACCTGGTGCAGTACGGGCTCCTGATGAGCGGCGCCACGGTGGCCGCCATCCCCATGGTCATCGTCTTCCTGATGTTCCAGCGCTACTTCGTCAAGGGGCTCACGCTGGGAGGCCTCAAGGGCTGAGAGGCAGAGGGCTAGCCCCGTCGGGGGCTAGCCCTCCCACAGGAAGCTCAGCACGAACAGGCCGGCCACCACCCACATCAGCCAGCGCACCTCCCGGGCCTTGCCCGTCAGGAGCTTGACCATCACGTAGGTGATGAAGCCGTAGCCGATGCCGCGGGCGATGTTGAAGGTGAGCGGGATGGTCAGCAGTGTGACGAAGGCCGGGAAAGCCTCCGTGTAGTTGTCGAACCGGATCTCCTTGACCACCGTGCTCAGCATGAGGAAGCCCACCACGATCAGCGCCGCGGCCGTCGCCTGAGGCGGCACGACCACCAGCAGGGGCGTGAAGAGCACGGAGGCGAAGAAGAGCAGCGCCACCACCACCGAGGTGAGGCCCGTGCGTCCGCCCTCTCCCACGCCCGAGGCGCTCTCCACGTAGGTCGTCACCGAGCTGGCGCCAAACAGCCCGCCCAGCATGGCCGCCAGGGAGTCGACGAGCAGCACCCGCTTGACGCCCGGCAGCCTCCCCTGCTGATCGAGCAATCGGGCCTCGCCCGCCACCGCGACGACCGTACCCATGGTGTCGAAGAAGTCGGTCATCAGGAAGGCGAAGATGGAGCCCAGCAGCCCCACCTGCAGCGCACCGGCGATGTCCAGCCGGAAGAAGGTCTCGAAGCTGCTCGCGCTCGGCCAGGCCAGCCACCGCTCCGGCAACGGCGTGATGCCGAGCGGGATGCCGGCCAGGGCCGTCAGGATGATGCCGCCCAGGATGGCGCCCCGCACCCGCAGGGCCAGCAGGGCGGCGGTCACCAGGATGCCGCCGAAGGTGAGCAGGACCCGCGGATCGCCGAAGTCACCGAAGGTGACCAGGGTCGCCTCGCTGGCCACCACCACCCCCGACTGGGACAGGCCGATGAAGGCGATGAAGAGCCCGATCCCTGCGCCGATGGCCCGCTTGAGTTCGAGAGGGATGGCGTCCATGACGGCCTCTCGGACGTTGCTCAGCACGAACAACGTCACGATGGCGCCCTCGACGAAGATGACCCCCATCCCGACCGGCCACGGGACCCCCTGCCCCAGCACCAGCCCGAAGGCCAGGGCCGCGTTGAGGCCCATCCCCGAGGCCAGCGCGAACGGATAGTTGGCGTAGAGGCCCATGGCCAGCGTGGCCAGTCCGGCGGCCATGGCCGTCGCGACCGCCACCCCCTCCTCGGGGAGCCCCGCCGCCCCCAGGATGCTGGGGTTGACGAAGAGGATGTAGGCCATGGTCATGAAGGTCGTGAACCCAGCGACCACTTCGGTACCGACCGTGGATCCCCGCTCCCGCACCCGGAAGCGCCGCTCCAGCCAGCCCACCAACCCCAGCGCACGACTCTCCCCGGTGTCGGCCCGCGCCGCGTCCATCGTTGGTCGTTCCCCTCCCGTGTTGATGCCGGTAACGGCAGAGAATGGTAGCACCTTCGGGCCCCGCCGACAACCCTAGAACCCTAGCGGGCCCGTGCCTCCTTGAAGACACGTTCGGCCCGGTAGGAGCTGCGCACCAGCGGTCCGCTGAAGACCTCCACGAAACCCTCCTCGTATCCCCACTCCCGGTACCGATCGAACTCGGCGGGCGTGACGTAGCGCTCTACCGGCAGATGGCTGGGGCTGGGGCGCAGGTACTGCCCCAGGGTCAGGATGTCGACACCGACCGATCGGAGGTCCCGCATGGCCTGGCGGATCTCCTCGTCGGTCTCGCCGAGCCCCAGCATCAGGCTCGACTTGGTCAGGACATCGGGCCGATACTCCTTGGCGAAGGCCAGTACCTGCAGGGTCTGGTCGTAGCTCGCCCTGGGATCCCGCACCCGGGGCGTGAGCCGCCGCACCGTCTCCACGTTGTTGGCGAAGACGTCGAGGCCCGAGTCCATCACGGTGGCCACCGCCCGCCGGTCGCCCCGAAAGTCCGGCGTCAGCGCCTCCACCCGGACCCAGGGAGCCCGTGCCTTGATGGCGCGTACCGCCCGGGCGAAGTGCCCGGCCCCGCCGTCGGGCAGATCGTCCCGATCCACCGACGTCAACACGACGTACTCCAGGCGCAGGCGCGCCACGGCCTCGGCCACCCGGTCGGGCTCGGTGGGGTCCAGCGCGCCCCGGGGGTTGCCCGTGGCTACGGCGCAAAACTTGCACGCCCGGGTGCAGACCGAGCCCAGGAGCATGAAGGTGGCGGTCCCATGGCCCCAGCAATCCGCCACGTTGGGGCAGCGGGCCTCCTGGCAGACCGTAAACAGACCCAACTGCTTGACCACGCCGGATACGAAGGTGTAGGTGGGCCCCCCCGGCAAGGGCACCTTGAGCCACTCCGGCTTGGGCCGGGGTCGGCCGTCGTCCAGCGGTCGCTTGCGAAGCCCTCCCGGGACCACCTTGATGCGGGGCGCCTCCATCGCGGGCATCCCGACTCCCTTCCGTCACCCTGTCGGCTCGTCTCGACGTGCGGCGCCTTCACCGTCACCCACGAGCACCACGTGCACCTGTGATGGGCCATGCACGCCGAGCACCAGGTCGTTTTCGATGTCGGCGCTGCGGCTCGGTCCGGTCACGATGGCCACCGACGAAGGCAACCGCTGTGCCCCGAGGCGTTGAGCCAGCTCCTCCAGGCTCACCAGCACGTCGGACTCCCGTACGACCGTCACCTGCACCGTAGGCAGCAGGCTGGCTAGGCGCCCCTGCCGCGGGCCCGCCAGCAATACGACGCTACCGGTCTCCGCTACCGCGTACCTTCCCACGGTGATGCCCACAGCGGCGACCCGCGCCTGCTCTCGCCAGGCCTCGGCCCGATCCGGGCCGGGCTCGGGTCCGTCGGCCTCGCCCGTCCGGTAGGGCAAGAGGCCCCGTTGCCTCAGCGCCTCGGCCAGCTCACGGGGGGCCAGGCCGGGGTCGTCGGTCATCACGACCCGACCGCCCCGCGGCGCCACTGCTTCACATAGGCTTGCCAGGGCGGCCGGCAGTGCTTGCGGGTCGCCCACCCGGTGGACGCGGCCCCCGAGCTGCTCGAGCATCCGCGTGAAGTGGGCGACGCGACGAGCCAGGTCCGGTGGCGCCTGGCGGCTCGCGTCCCCACCGGGCGCAGGCGGGCCATCTCCCGCCGAGCCGCGAGGGAGCGAGGGCTGGGGCGGCAGCGGCGTGTCGGCCCGGTCAGGGCCCTCGACGGAGCGACGCCCCTCTCCGAGGAGCACCTCACCTCGCCGCCACAGTTCCGCGAACGACCGCTCCGATGGCTCCGGCAGGTCCCGGCCCCACGTCCAGGGCGCCAGCGGCCCCGGCAGCGACGACAGCCATCCGTCTCCACCCGCCGCTCTCCAGCGCCGGGCCACCCGGGCCCCCATCCGCGCCAGGCGCAGGCTGGCCCGGTAGCGTCGGGAGCTCTTCCACAGCCACGCGCCGAGCTCGAGCGCCGTCCCGAGGCCCGCCGGCCCCCGGCCGACCGAGCGAGCCTTGTCGGCCCGGTGGCGCAGGATCAGCCGGTGCAGGGGGATCCCCACGGGGCAGACGTCCGTGCAGGCCGTGCATAGGGAGCACGCGTCGAAGGGCAGGTCGTCGGCCCTTTGCTCCTCCAGCAGCGGGGCCAGCACCACCCCGATGGGGCCACTGTAGACCGAGCCGTACGCGTGGCCGCCCACCTGGCGGTAGACCGGGCAGTGGTTGAGGCAGGCGCCGCACCGGATGCAGGCCAGCACCTCCCGGTAGGGCGAGGCCAGGATGCGGCTGCGGCCGTGGTCCATCAGGATGACGTGCAGCTCCTCGGGGCCGTCCAGCTCGCCCGGCCCCCGAGGCCCCGTCACCAGGTGCGTGTAGACGGTGATGGCCTGCCCCGTCGCGCTGCGGGCGAGCAGCTCCAGGAAGAGAGGCAGGTCGGCCAGCGACGGGATCACCTTCTCGATGCCGGCGACCACCACGTGCACCGGTGGCGCCGAGGTGACCAGGCGCCCGTTGCCCTCGTTGGTGCAGATGACCACGGTGCCCGTCTCCGCTACCACGAAGTTGGCCCCGGAGATCCCGATGTCCGCCTGCAGGAACTTCTCCCGCAACACCTGGCGTGCCACCGCCGCCAGGGACGGGGTGTCGGTGGAGACGGGCCGACCCACCAGCCGGGAGAAGAGGGCCGCGATCTCCTCCCGGCTCTTGTGGATGCAGGGCGTCACGATGTGCGCGGGGCGCTCCCCTGCCAGCTGGACGATGAACTCGCCGAGGTCGGTCTCCACCACCTCGAGGCCCGCCGCCTCCAGGTGGGCGTTGAGCTCGACCTCCTCGGTGGCCATGGACTTGGACTTGACCAGCAGCCGCGCGCCCCGCCGCCTCGCGATGCTCTCCACGATGCGGGCGACGTCTTGCGCCCCGGCGGCGCGCCAGACGTGTCCGCCCCGGGCCTCGATGGCCGCGGCCGCCTTGTCGAGCAGCCGCTCCAGATCGTCGAGCACCGCCATCTTGATGGCGTGCGCCCTGCGGCGCAACGCCTCGAAGTCGCCCGGCGCCCAACCCTCGGCGGCCAGTTGGGCCAGTTGCGCGAAGGCGGCCCGCCGGGCCTCGACCTTGCCGTCGGCGGTGAGGCGCACGGCCTGTCGGAGCCGCTCGTCCGCCAGGGCCCTTCGGGCTCGGTCTCGGAAGCCCTCCGCGCCGGCGAGGCGGGTGCGCCTCATGAGCGGCCGCCTCCTGCCGGCCGGGTCGTCGCCTGCGCCACCGCGCCGGCTCTTGCCGCCTCTGCCCCCGCCGACGGGTCGAGCAGCCCCATCCCCTCCGCCAGCAGCTCCGCCACGTGTACGAAGCGCAGGCGCAGTCCCCGCCGCCGGGCACGCCCCATCAGGTGCAGCAGGCAGGATCCGTCAGCCGAGACCACGACGTCGGCTCCCGCCGCCTCGATGGCGGCCAGCTTGTCGTCGGCCATGGCCACCGACACCTCGGGCGACTTGACCGCGAAGGTCCCGCCGAAGCCGCAACACCGGTCGGCACCCTCGAAGGGCACGAGCGTCAGCTCCCTCACGCACCGCAGCAGGCGCTCCGGCGCTTCGGCGGCACCCAGGATGCGGCTTGCGTGGCACGAGGCGTGGTAGGCGGCGGTGACGGGGTAGCGGGCCCCCAGATCCTCGATCCCCAGCACGTCGGTCACGAACTGAGCGAACTCGTAGGTGCGAGCTGCCAGGGCCCGGGCCCGCGGCGCCACTGCCGGGTCGCCCGCCAGCAGGGCCACGTAGTGCTCCCGGACCATGGCCACGCAGGAGCCGGTGGGAGCCACCACATACTCAGCCGACTCGAAGGTCCGCACGAAGTGACGGGCCAGGGTGGCAGCCTGCGCCCATTGGCCGCTGTTGAAGTGGGCCTGGCCGCAGCAGGTCTGCTCTTGGGGGAAGTGGACGTCGACGCCCAGGCGCTCCAGGATGCGGGCCGCTCCCACCGCGGCGCGAGCGAAGAAGACGTCGTTGACGCAGCCGACGAAGAACGCGACCCGCATGGCTCACCGCCCGCCTCGGCTTGGGCCGTGCCGCCAATGTTCGCCCTCTTTGTGGCGCTCCCTGCCGGAACACGCCGGCAGCTGCCCCGCTCAGTCGAACTCGGGAGGCAGCGATGGGTCGCGGTAGAGCCGGTACAGGCGACGGATCTGCTCCGCTGTGATCCGGGTGACCGACAGCGGCGGCAGCTCGTCGACGGCGAACCACCCCACGGCCTCGGTCTCGATGCTGGCACGGGGCTGGCCGCCGGTCAGCTCGCAGGCGATGCAGATCTTGTAGACCGCGTAGGCCACGGGCCGGTTGTGGTGGCGGGAGTTGTCCCACACCGCGAGCAAGCGCACCGGGCGCACCACGTACCCCGTCTCCTCGGCCACCTCCCGTGCCGCCATCTCCGCGGGCGACGAGCCGACGTCGGCCCAGCCGCCGGGCAGCGACCACCGCCCGTCGGAGCGCTCCTTGACCAGCAGCACGCGATCGCCGTCGAAGACCACCGACCGCACGTCCACCTTGGGGGTCGGGTAGCCGGTCTCCCCGGCGAAGAGCTCCTCCAGGCGCACGCGCTCGGACTCGGAGGTCAGCCCGCACTGGGTCGCCAGCATGTCGACCGCGATCTGGCGAAGCTCCCGGTACCGTTCCTGGTCGTAGGGGTCCGTGGCATAGGTCAGACCGGTCTGGGCCAGCGCCTGGATACGCTTGGCCCACCGGATCCATTGAGGCTCCACGCCTGTGCTCCTCCCGCGCCGGGGCACCGTCGCCTCTTCGGCAGCGCCCCACCCTGCTTGCTCCATTGTACTCCGGGCCCGACCTCGCCCGACGTCACGACGCGGTTGGAGCCCTTCGCCAGGGATCGGGCAGGGCCCCGACGAAGCGCTCCGGGGCCGGCGATGACGGCGCCGGACATGCACGACCGGGACAGGAGGCGATGTCGCCGGCACCCTCCTGATGCTGCCGACCCCTGGGGCCTTCATGCTCGCGAGCCGGTACTTCATGCAAGGCATTCAACTCACGTCGAGCATCTGCACCAGAGGAGGGGGGATGGGGCCATGCAGCCCATCCGAGAGCTGGTCCGCCAGATGACCCTGGAGGAGAAAGCTGCGCTGTGCTCGGGCGCCACGGCGTGGCGCACGCAGGCCGTCCCACGACTCGGCATCCCATCCATCGTCCTATCCGACGGTCCCCACGGGCTGCGGCGCCCGGCCAGGGAGGACGAGCTGGGGAGCCCTAGCGTGCCGGCCACGTGCTTCCCGACCGCATCGGCCATGGCATGCTCGTGGGATCGCCAGCTCGTGCGCGAGGTGGCGCAGGCCATCGGAGCCGAGGCGCGCGCCGCCGGGGTCCACGTCCTGCTGGGGCCCGGGGTCAACATGAAGCGGACCCCTCTTTGCGGGCGCAACTTCGAGTACTTCTCCGAGGACCCCTATCTGGCGGGAGAGCTGGCCGCGGCCTACGTCGAGGGTGTCCAGTCCACCGGGGTGGGGGCATGCGTCAAGCACTTCGCGGCCAACAACCAGGAGACGGATCGCATGACCGTCGACGCCGAGGTGGACGAGCGCACGCTGCGGGAGATCTACCTGGCCGTCTTCGAGCGAGTGGTCCGCAAGGCGCGCCCCTGGAGCGTCATGTGCTCCTACAACCGCCTCAACGGGGTCTACACCTCCCAGCATCGATGGCTCCTGACGGAGGTCCTGCGGGAGCAGTGGGGCTTCGAGGGCATGGTGGTCTCCGACTGGGGTGCGGTCGACGACCGGGTGGCGGGGCTGGCCGCAGGTCTCGACCTGGAGATGCCCGGCCCGTCGCCGGCCAACGCCGCTCGCATCGTGGAGGCCGTGCGCACCGGGCAGCTCGACGAGGCCGTGCTCGACCGAGCCGTCGAGCGCATCCTCACCCTGGTGCAGAAGGTCACGTCGTCCCCCGCCCCGGCCCCGCCGGTGGATGTCGACGCCCATCACCGGCTGGCCCGGCGGGCGGCGGCTGCCTGCATGGTCCTGCTCAAAAACGACGGCCAGCTCTTGCCACTCCAGCCCGAGCGGCACCGCTCCGTCGCCCTGCTGGGAGGCATGGCAGCAGTCCCGCAGTTCCAGGGCGGGGGCAGCTCCCGGGTCAACCCCACTCGGATCGAGAGCGCCCTGGAGGCGTGGCACCACGCCGCACCCGAGGTGGCCGTGACCTATCACCAGGGCTATGGCCAGGACGGCCGCCTGGACGAGCAGCTACTGCGTGCCGCGGTGGAGGCGGCGCGTGGGGCGGACGTGGCCGTGGTCTTCGTCGGCCTGCCCGACGGGGTGGAGTCCGAGGGCTACGATCGCAAGGACATGGCGCTGCCCGGGGGCCACGTGGCCCTCATCCGGGAGGTGGCCAGGGTCCAGCCCCGCACCGTGGTCGTCCTGCACAACGGCGCCCCGGTCGAGATGGCCGGTTGGGTCGAGCAGGTGCCGGCGGTGCTGCTGGCCGGTCTGGCCGGGCAGGCGTCCGGGGCGGCCGTGGTGGACGTCCTGCTGGGGCGGGTCAATCCTTCGGGCAAGCTGGCCGAGACCTACCCCATGCGCCTCGAGCAGACGCCGGCTTTCCTCAACTTCCCCGGCGAGGGCGGCCGCGTGCGGTACGGGGAGCGGGTCTTCGTCGGCTACCGCTATTACGACACCAAAGACGTGGAGCCGCTCTTCCCCTTCGGCCACGGTCTTTCGTACACGACCTTCGCGTACGGGCCGCTGACCCTCAGCCGCTCGACGATGGGGCCCGACGAGTCACTGGAGGTGTCGCTGACGGTGCGCAACACGGGCGAGCGGGCCGGCGAGGAGGTCGTCCAGCTCTACGTCCGCCCGCGACAGGCCCGCGTCGCCCGCCCGGTCAAGGAGCTCAAGGGCTTCGACAAGGTGGCCCTGGCCCCGGGGGAGTCCAAGCCCGTCCGCTTCGTGCTGACGGCCATGGACCTGGCCTACTATGACCCCGCTCGCGGGGCCTGGGTGGCGGAGCCGGGCCTCTACGACATCCTGGTGGGCGCGTCCTCCCGTGACATCCGGGTACAGGCCACGGTGGAGCTGACCCAGGGCCTGAATGCCGAGACGCGTCTCGACGAGGAGTCGGCGGTGCGGACCTGGATGCAACATCCAGCCGGCCGAGCCGCCCTCCAGCAGGCGCTTCCTCCGGAGGCGTTCGCGCGGTTGGCGGCCCAGCCTCCGACTTCCTTCCTCTGGGAGCTCCCGCTCAAGAAGCTACCGCTGTTGAGCCAGGGAGCCCTGGACGAGTCGGTCGTCCGCCGGGCCGTCGCCGCGCTGCGAGCCTAGTCGGTCATGGCCACGGGCACCGCGCGGGGCCGGTAGTGGGTGTGCAGGACGGTGTGGCTGCGCTCGCTCCCTGGTGAGCCCAGCCACTCGGCATAAAGGGCCTGCACCTCGGGATTTTGGTGCGCACATCGCTGGGGGCTGGCCCGGTCGATGCCCGCCAGGGCTGACGCCCGGGCCAGCCGGGTCCCCACAATGCCCGCCTCGCCGGCGGCGGCTCGCGGCTGGCCCCCACCCCCGACGCACCCGCCCGGGCACGCCATCACCTCGACGAAGTCGAGGCGCTCGAACTCCGGGCTCTCCAGCAGGGTCCGCGCAGCCCTCAAGCCGTCGACGATGGCGCACCGCAGGACCCGGTCGCCCAGAGCCACGTCCAGGCGACGGATGCCTCCGCCCGCCCCGATTTCCGTCCACTCGAGAGCGTCGGGCGGCAGATCCTGGCCCGTCGCCATGTGGTACGCGGTGCGCAGGGCCGCCTGGGCCACTCCGCCGCTGCCGCCGAAGATGACCGCTGCCCCGGTGCTCTGCCCGAGCACGGGGTCCATCGGCTCGGGCGCCAGTCGAGTGACGTCGATGCCGGCCTGCCGGAGCATCCGGATGAACTCGCGGGTGGTCAGCACGGCGTCGACCGCACCGCCCAGCTCCTCCCGCCGGGCCTCGAACTTCTTGGCGGTGCAAGGCATGATGGAGACCACGAATAGTCGATCCGGGTGGATGCCGGCCTTCGCGGCGAAGTACTGCTTGACGACCGCCCCCACCATCTCGTGGGGCGACCGGCATGTGGAGAGGTGCGCCAGGCGCTCGGGGAAGTAGTGCTCGACGTACTTGACCCAGGCAGGACAGCACGAGGTCATGAGCGGCAAGGGCTCGTGCGAGCTCTTGCCCGACAGGCGCCGGAGCAGCTCGGCGGCTTCCTCCATCACCGTCAAGTCGGCGCCGAAGTTGGTGTCGAAGACGTAATCGAAGCCGAGCCAGCGTAGCGCGGCCACGATCTGGCCGGTCAGGGGCGCGCCCGGCGCTGCCCCGAAGGCCTCTCCCACCGAGACCCGGACGGCGGGTGCGATCTGCGCCACGACCCGTGTCGACGGGTCGTGTAGCGCCTGCCAGACCCGCTCCACGTGGTCCTGCTCGTAGAGGGCCCCGACCGGACAACGTAGCACGCACTGGCCGCAGTAGACGCAGCCCGACTCGGCGAGCGGGACTCCAAAGCCTGAACCGACGGTCACGTCGAAGCCCCGCCCCACGAAGTCGATGGCCCCGATCCCCTGCACCTCCTGGCAGACCCGCACGCACCGGCCGCAGAGGATGCACTTGCCCGGGTCGCGCACGATGACGCCGCTGGAAACGTCGGGCTCCTGGTCCTGCGCCTTGCGGCGGGCGCCGACGTAGGCGCCGACCCGCGCCCCCCATCGAGCCGCCAGGACACGGAGCTCACAATCGTCGGAACGCGCACAGCTCAGGCAGGCCTGCGGGTGATCGGCCAGCAGCAGCTCCAGGACCTGGCGGCGCGCCTCCCGCACGGCCGGCGAGCTGGTTTGGATCTCCATGCCGTCCGCGACCTTCTGGGTGCAAGCCGTCACCAGTCGCCCGGACCCTGCCAGCTCCACCACACAGAGGCGACATGCCCCGAAGGGCGGCAGGCCTTCCAGGTGGCAGAGCGTGGGAATCTCGTACCCCGCCGCTCGCAGGGCCGACAGCAGGGTCTCTCCGGCCCGGGCCTCTACTGGACGGCCGTCCACCGTCAGGCGGACCGTCTCGGGCGTCCCCATCAGGCCACCTCCACTGCGCCGAACCGGCAGGACTCTCGGCACGCACCACAGCGCACGCACCGGTCGCTGACGATGCGGTGAGGCTGACGTTTCTGGCCCACGATGGCCCCTTGCACGCACGCCTGCACACAGGCACCGCACCCCGTGCAGACGGACGGATCGATGCGGTAGGCCAGGTAGGCGCTGCAGCGGTGCGCCGGGCATCGCCCCTCCACCAGGTGCGCCAGGTATTCGTCACGGAAGTAGCGCAAGGTGCTCAGCACGGGATTGGCCGCCGTCTGCCCCAGGCCGCAGGCGGCCGTGGCCTTGAGCACCCGTCCCAGCGACTCGATCGAGGCCAGCAGCTCCTCCGCCTGGCGCGGATGCATCTTGCGGGGTCCTCCCGGCGGCGCCACGATGCGCTCCAACAGCTCGTAGAGCCGGGTCGTGCCCTCCCGGCAGGGGATGCACTTGCCGCACGACTCCTTGCGCAGGAAGTCCAGGAAGAAACGCGCCACGTCGACCATGCACTTGGAGTCGTCCATGACGACGAGGCCGCCCGAACCCATCATGGCGCCCGTGCGGGCCAGCGACTCGTAGTCGATGGGGGTGTCCAGCAGGCTCTCGGGCAAACACCCCCCTGACGGTCCCCCTATCTGCACCGCCTTGAAGGGCTTGCCCTGCTCGATGCCGCCCCCGATCTCGTAGACGATCTCCCGCAGGGTGACACCCATCGGCACCTCGATGAGGCCGCTGTCCGCGACCTCTCCGGTCAGGGCGAAGACCTTGGTGCCCTTGCTGCCCTCGGTGCCGATGGCTCTAAACCAGTCGGCGCCGTGCGCGATGATGGCGGGTACGTTGGCCAGGGTCTCGACGTTGTTGATGACGGTGGGATGGCCCCACAACCCCGACTCCACAGGGTAGGGCGGACGGGGACGAGGCATGCCGCGGCCACCCTCGACGGAGGCGATGAGCGCCGTCTCCTCCCCGCAGACGAAGGCGCCAGCCCCGACCCGGATCTCTATCGTGAAGGTGAAGTCGCTGCCCAGGATGCGGGAGCCCAGCAGGCCGCGCTCCTCGGCCTGCTGGATGGCCCGCTGCAGCCGCTCGATGGCCAGGGGGTACTCGGCCCGGACGTAGACGAATCCTCGTCGGGCCCCCACGGCGTAGGCGGCGAGGGCCATCCCCTCCAGCACGCGGTGCGGGTCACCCTCGAGCACGCTCCGATCCATGAACGCGCCCGGGTCGCCCTCGTCGGCATTGCAGACGACGTAGCGCACCGGATCCGCCTGCATGGCGGCCAGCCGCCACTTGCGCCCCGTCGGGAAGCCGGCGCCCCCTCGCCCGCGCAACCCGGCCCGGTCGATCTCGTCGATGACCTCTTGGGGCGTCATCGAGCGGATGGCCCGCTCCAGGGCCCCATAGCCGCCCGCGGCGATGTACTCGTCGATGTCGCAGGGATCGATGCGCCCGCAGTTGGCCAGCACGATGCGACGCTGCTTGCGCATCAGCGGCAGCTCGTCGACCCGGGGCAGACGCCGCACCTCGACCGTCGCAGCCCCGTCTCCCGCAGCGGAGGTGCCGCCCTGCCTGCCGAGGCTGGCTGGCCCCACAGGCGCCCGCACCTCGCCCTCGGGCTCTCCCAGGGCCACGCCCACCAGGAGGTCCTCCGGCACGATGCCGCCCACCACGTATGTAGAGACCAGACGGGACGCCGACGCCGGAGTGATGCCGCCGAAGGTAAGAGCAGGCCGTCCCGGGAGCCGGACGTCTACCAGCACCTCTCGCTCGCACATGCCGATGCAGCCCACGGTCTTGACGCTGGCTCGTACGCCAGCCCTTTCCAGCTCCCGGCGGAAGGCCTCCATCACCTGGCCCGCGCCGGCCGCCAGGCCGCAGCTGCCGGCCCCGACCCGGATCTCAACGGTCGTCGTGCTCATGGTGCTCCCCTCGCCGCACAGCTGCTCCCGAGCGGATCCGGCGGATCAGCCGGGTCAACTCCTGGCGGCCCACCCGACCATGGACCGTTTCGTCGACCACCACCACCGGCGCCCGGCTGCAGCACCCCAGGCAGGCCACGGTCTCGACGGAGAAGTCGCCGTCCTCGGTCGTCTCGCCGTCCCCCACCCCCAACAGCTGCTCCACGTGATCCAGCAGGGCGGCGGAGCCCCGCACGTGGCAGGCCGTCCCCCGGCAGATGCGGATGGTGTGTCGCCCGGGCGGCCTCAATCGGAAGAAGTTGTAGAAGGTGGCCACGGCGTAGGCCTGGGTCACGCTCATGCCGCAGGTCGCCGCCGCCTTGACCACCTCTTCCCGAGGCAGGTAGCCGTGGCGTGCCTGCACCTCTTGCAGCAGGGGGATGATGCTGGGACGGTCCGGCGAGCTGGGGCTCCACAGCCAGCAGCGGCTGGCCGGACGCCCGTCGGAGCTCGTCGCGGCTTTCGCGCTCGCGGGCACTTTCACGACCTCCCCGGACCATTGTGGCCCCTGGCGGCTGATGTTCGCTATGGCAAGGGGTCCTCTCTCGCCGGGACGAACGTCATCCTCCCGGGACGCCTGGCATCCCGATTCCGGCTCCCGGCAGGCGGCCCGCAGCCTTCCGGAGCGTCACTCGTACAGCAGGAAAGGCATGCGAGCCTGAGCGAACGCCCCGGCGCCCTGGCTCATCCGGTCGAGGATCTCGTCCAGCGGAGCCCCGCGATCCACCATCGTCCGCAAGGCGTCGGTGCCGGCCAGCCGGTCGATGACGTAGGTGCCGTCACCCAATCGGCGCCACTCGAAGGCCTCGGGGTGCAGATCCCGTATCGTCTTGAGCAGGACGATGGCCGCCTTGACCGGCTCGTAGGCGTCGCGGTCCACCACGTGCACCTGCAGCCCCCGGCACAGCTGCCCGGCATGCTTGTCGAACATGGGGATGAAGTGGAGCTCCCGCACCAGGGCCCCCTCGACGCCGGCCGCCTCCATGTTGGCGTACAGCGCGGGCAACAGGCCCTCGGATGTGAGCCAGGGAGCCCCGATGATCTCGAAGGGCCGGCAGGTGCCCCGCCCCTCCGACAGATT
Organism: Limnochordales bacterium; assembly: GCA_036562495.1. Lineage (GTDB taxonomy): Bacteria > Bacillota > Limnochordia > Limnochordales > Geochordaceae > Geochorda. The sequence continues at coordinate 4,310 of DATCKA010000144.1, read as the reverse complement.
GGTGCCCTCGAAGAGCACCGTGCCCGGGTAGACCGTGGCCGTCTCCAGCGTGGGCATGTTGGGCGACGGCATCACCCACGGTAGCCCTGTCTCGTCGAACCACATGGCCCGCCGCCACCCCTCCATGGTGACGACGTGCAGCGCCGCGCCCCACCCCTGCGTGGCATCGAGGTAGCGGGCCAGCTCGCCCATGGTCAGGCCGTGGCGAAACGGCAGGCCGTAGTCGCCCACGAAGGAGGCGAAGGCCGGCTCCAGGGTTGCCCCCTCCACCCGGTTCCCGGTGATGGGGTTGGGCCGGTCCAGCACGACGAAGCCGAGTCCGTGGCGGGCCGCCTCCTGCAGGGAGTAGGCCATGGTGTAGGTGTAGGTGTAGAAGCGCACCCCCACGTCCTGGATGTCGAAGACCAGCACCTCGAGGTCCCGCAGCATCTCCGGCTGAGGCCGCAACGTGCGGCCGTAGAGGCTGTAGACCCGGATGCCCGTGCGCGGGTCCACGAAGTCGTCGGTCGGCCGCCCGTCCTGCAGCGCGCCCCTGAGCCCGTGCTCCGGGCCGAAGAGGGCCCGCACCTGGACGCCGGCATCCAGGAGCGCGTCGACGGTGCTGCGCAGCGTGCGAGTGGTCCCCGTCGGATTGGTGATGAGGCCCACCCGCCGGCCCTTCAACAGGGCGGCCTGCTGCTCGAGCAGGACGTCAATCCCGTTGCGCACCGTCGTCCGACGGCTCTCGACCCGCTGCCTCCCGCTCGACTCGCCCACGCCCGTCGCCTCCCAGGCGCCGCAGCACGCCCTGCAGCGAGATGACGACCTTCTCCGGGTGATGGTCCAGGTCGGCGGCCAGCTCCTGCAACGCCCGCTCCAGCAGGAAGAAGTCGAGCAGCACCCCGGCGTCGGCGAGCGAAGCGGGCAGGAGCGAGCTCCCCTGAGTCGCCTTCAGGTAAGCTCCCAGGAAGAGCGCCCCCACGTGCTGGCCCCATGCCTCCGCCCGCCGGGCCAGCCATGGCAGGTCCTCCGGCCGGGCGGCACCCATGGCCAGCTGGCGACGCAGGGCGACGTCCGCGGCCCTTTCGAGGGAGCGCAGCATGCCGGCCACGTCCTGCAGGGGAGAGCGCTTGATCCGCCGGGCGCTCATGGAGCGGGTCGGGTCGCCCTCGAAGTCGATGACGACGAAGTCCCGGCCCGTGTACAGGAGCTGCTCCAGCCGGTAGTCGCCGTGGCACCGGATCCGCACTCCGTCGGGCCGGGGCCCCATGACGGCCCGTAGCCGGCCCATCAGCTCGGCCTCCCGCTCGAGGAGCGCCTCCGCCAGCGGGGCGGCCTCGGCATCCAGCTCACCGAGTCGTTGGCGCAGCTCCTCCAGCACCCGGGCCGCCAGGCGGCGCCCCGTCTGGTAGAGCGAGCGCTGGTGGTCCGCCGACATGGGCTCGGGCGCGAACGCCGGGTCATCCGTCACCGAGGCCAGCGCCAGGTGCAGCTCTGCCGTCCGCTGGCCCAACAGGCGCGCCGACTCCAGGTACGGACCCAGCGCCTCGGCCACCGGCTGCGGGACGGGCTCCTGCGCCGCCTCCATCAGCCCGCGGCCCGGCGACTCCAGCGCCGGCGCGTGGGGCTGCCCGGCCATCGACGCCTCCAGGTACCGCTGGATGGCATCGAGGGTGTAGCCCCATGCGTCCTCGCCCCCGTGCGGCACGAATCCCTCCAACAGCGCCAGGGTCAGCGGCTCGGCGCCCTGCCGACGGTACTCGATGCCTCCGAGCAGGGGCGGGATGTTGTCGAAGTCGGTCCGCTCGTCGAGGAAGCGCAACACCTCCTGCTCGGGGTTGATGCCCTCTCCCAGGCGACGGAAGACCTTGAGGATCATGCGGTCGCCGAATAGCACGGAGGTGTTGGTCTGCTCGGCTCGAAGCACCGAGGGCTCCAGGCTCGAGGCGGCGTCGGAGGGGATCTGCCGGCCGGCCCGGCCGGTCCAGAAGACCACCTCGCCTCCCGCGGCCTTGAGGCGCCGCCGCCGGACCAGCGCATCCAGCAGCTCCCGGCAGAAGCCTGCATCCCACAGCGCGTCGTGGAGCACGCCCTCTCGCACGCCCGCCTCTTCCACCACGTTGACGCGAGCGATAGCGGCATGGGGGAAGCGCTCCATCGCGTCGGCCGCGGCCTGCCCCTCCGAGAAGGCGAGAGGCACCAGGTACGTCTCGGCTTCGCCCTCGGTGTACTGGACCGTGGCCATCACCAGCCAGCCCCGCGTCTCGCCGTCGGAGAGGGGCACCGCATCCAGGATGCCCACCGAGCGGATGTGGCGGCGACGGCCGACGAACCAGCGCCGGACGCGCAGGTAGTCGGCCAGTGCGTTTTCCAGGCTGGCGCGGGCCGGCTCCTCCAGCACCCGGTCCCACCGGGTGCGCACCTGCAGGGTGGGCAGCTCATTCGCGGCGGCCACGCCCGGCTCACCCGTGCGGATCTCGAGCACCCGGGGCCGCTCCAGGGAGAACCAGTAGAAGGAGTGCGGACCCAGGGTCAGCGGGTAGGGGCCGGCGCTCACCGGAGGAAACTCGGTGCGACCGAACATCTCCACCGGCACCAGTCCCCGGAAGGCCGACAGGTCCAGCTCCACGTACTGCACGAACCGCGACAGATTGGCGACCACCAGGACCCGCTCGTCGCCGTAGCGGCGCACGAAGGCCAGCACCTTGCGGTTGTCGGGGTCGAGCCACTCCAGGCTCCCCCGGCTGAGGGCCTTGTAGCGCTTGCGCAGGGCGATGATCCGCCGCATCCACCACAGCAGCGAGTGCGGGTTGTTGTGCTGCGCCTCGACGTTGACGGCTTCGTAATGGTACTCCGGGTCGATGATGACCGGCAGGTACAGCCGCTGGGGGTTGGCGCGGGAGAAGCCGGCGTTGCGGTCGGCGCTCCACTGCATGGGGGTGCGCACGCCGTTGCGGTCGCCCAGGTAGATGTTGTCGCCCATCCCGATCTCGTCGCCGTAGTAGACCACGGGCGTGCCCGGCAGGGAGAAGAGGAGCCCGTTCATCAGCTCGATCTTGCGGCGGTGGTTGCCCAACAGCGGAGCGAGCCGGCGCCGGATGCCCAGGTTGATGCGGGCCTGAGGATCTTGGGCGTAGACCCGGTACATGTAATCCCGCTCTTCGTCGGTCACCATCTCCAGCGTCAGCTCGTCATGGTTGCGCAAGAAGAGCGCCCACTGCGACACCTCGGGGATGGGCGGCGTCTGGCGCAGGATGTCGATGATGGGGTAGCGGTCCTCCATGTGCAGCGCCATGAAGAGGCGCGGCATCAGGGGGAAGTGGAAGATCATGTGGCAGGCGTCGCCGTCGCCGAAGTAGGCCACCGCGTCCTCCGGCCACTGGTTGGCCTCGCCCAGCAGCACCCGGCGAGGGGAGGGGTAGTGCGTGTCGATGTAGCGGCGCAGCTCCTTGATGAAGGCGAAGGTCTCGGGCAGGCTCTCGCAGGTCGTGCCCTCCCGCTCGTAGAGGTACGTGATGGCGTCGAGGCGCATCCCGTCGACGCCCATGCGCATCCAGTGGTCGACGACCCGAAACATGGCCTTGCGGACGTGGGGGCTGTCGTAGTTGAGGTCGGGCTGGTGCGAGAAGAAGCGATGCCAGTAGTAGGCCCGCGCCACCGGGTCCCACGTCCAGTTGGACGGCTCGAAGTCCCGGAAGATGACCCTCGCCTCTCGATAACGGTCAGGCGTATCGCTCCAGACGTAGAAGTCGCGCCATGCCGTACCCGGCCGGGCCCGCCGGGATCGCTGGAACCACGGGTGCTGGTCCGACGTGTGGTTGAGGACCAGCTCCGTCATCACCCGCAACCCCCGCCGGTGGGCCTCGCGCAGGAAGATCTCGAAGTCCCTGATGGTGCCGTACGCGGGGTGCACGCCGAAGTAGTCGGCGATGTCGTACCCGTCGTCCCTGAGCGGCGACGGGTAGAAGGGCAACAGCCAGATGGTGGTGACCCCGAGGGACTGGATGTAGTCCAGCTTCTGCGTCAGGCCCGGGAAGTCGCCGATGCCGTCGGCGTTGCTGTCGAAGAAGGCCTTGACGTGTACCTCGTAGATGATGGCGTCCTTGTACCAGAGCGGATCGTCGTCGAGCGCCACGGGCTCGACAGAGCGAGCGGCCACGCCCCCATCTCCCCCTCTAAGCTGGCGCGTCGTGTGCAGGTGCGTCGCTAAGCCTGGTGCCGATATGCTTTCGTGATATACGGTGGCCTCTGGACGGCGTCGTGGCGTCCCCCACCTGCCGGGCCAGCGCCAGTATAGCACGGCGGTGCGCCGGCGCCAGACCTCGCCAGGT
>DATCKA010000143.1:0-3187 GCA_036562495.1 Limnochordales bacterium | reverse complement strand
CACGCTGACCGCCCGGACATCGGCCGCGGTCAGCTGCGTGAAGGCCGGGATGTCCCGCACGGCCCGGACAACGGTGACGGTGCGCTGCGTCTGGCTCAGGAAGAACACCACCGCCACAGCCAGGGCCAGGCCGATCAGCACGGTGAGGGCCGCGAACACCAGCCCGAGCCGCTGGGTACGCGGCGTCGCTGCACGTGCTTGCGCTGCCATCCGCCTCCTCCCTTCGTGTGCAAAACGTGCAGTACCGTTCAGAAGCATACATGATTGTGCAGAAGATGTGAAGGTTAACCGTTTTGCTTATTTTGCATGAAAGTGGCCAGCTCGTCGTCGCTCGGTCGGCTGAGCGCCAACGGCTCGGTGGCCACCAACACCGGCTCGGCGTCAAGCCAGCTGCCAACGCGGGAGGAGCGGGCCACGCACCACCCGGTGGGCTGGCGCGTGAACCAGCGGGTCAGCTCGCGGTGGTCGTAGCGGTAATCGCGGCTGATCTTGCGGACGACGGTGTGGATGTCTTCTTCGACCTCCAGGCGGTAGGCGTACAGCAGCGGGCAGTTGGCGATCACCGACGGCGGCAGCCGCGAGGGCATCTGCGTGATCGTGCAAAGGTAGAGGCCCAGGCCCATGGCCTCGGCGTACATGGTCTCGTAGACCGTTTCGTTGATGTTGATGAGGTTGCCGCTTTCCTTGTCGGCGCCCCGGACCACCTCGTGGGCTTCCTCGAAGATCACCAAGAGGCCCGGGTCGAACCCGCCCTGCGCCTGGCAGTACGCCCAGATGGCCGCCGCCAGCAGGCCGATGACGAAAGTCTTCTGGACGCGGGGCAGGATAGAGCCCTCAAGCACCGTCACCCGTCCGTCCTGCCGGCAGAGATCCTCGACAGTGACGGCATCGGGACCGGTGTAGCAGTAAAGGTCCCGCATGCGCCCCTGCTCGTAGTACACGAGGCGGTCGAGGACGGCCTGGTAGCGGTCGCGCACGTCGTTGCCCACGCGGCCGCCCTTGGGGTTCGGCGAGTCCATGTCCATCTTCCGGTCGTACACAGAGCGCCACAGATCGTGCAGCGTCACCTGCTGGCTGCGCTCGGGGTAGCGGAAGACGTTGTGCTGCCGGTAGAGTTCCGTCAGGTGCTGCCAGATGATCGAATAGCCCCGGGTGCCCAGGCCGTAGGCCAGCGAGAAGGCCTCCGCCACGATGTCCACCCAGAAGGTCGGGTCCACACCCTTCGGGATCCGGATCAGGTTCATCCGGATGGGCGAAACATCCCGGGCCAGGTCATAGAAGTAGAAGCGCTCCGGTTCCACCACCCGCTTCAGCACCCGCCAGTCGCTCTTCCAGTCCAGAGCCACGATGGAAAGCCGCCGCAACCGCCCTTGCTCATCGAGGCCAAAATGGACGTTGTTGGCGATCTCGGCGACAAAGCGGGTGGCTCCCACGGTCTTGCCTGAGCGGGACTGCCCGACGAACAGCGCGTGGCCGAGCTGCTCTTTCGGCAGCCGGTACGCATAGGGCGTGATATAGCCGCTCTCCGGGGTCCAGACCGCGCCGGAGACAATGCGCCCGTGGTAGATCTCGCCGGCCATCCGCGACGGTGCCCGCAGCTCCGGCACGTCCTCGGCCACGGACGCCGGCCCGCCGGCCTCGATCCGCAGCGGGTGCGTCAGGGCGGCGAGCTCCTGGCCGAGCAGGATGGTCGTGTACTTGTAGCCCTCCAGGATCCCCCGGATGCTTTCCCGCCCGTAGCACGGGCTGAAGGCCTGGGCGTGGAGCTTGAGGTGCGCCTCTTCATCCTCGTTCAGCAGCAGGGCTTCAAAGGGCGTGGGCAGCTTGTCCCCGTACCACGCCGCCTTGGCCGCAGCGGCCGCGGCCTGTTTCGACTCCTCGTCCTCCACAAGGATGTAAGCGTCGACGAAGTGGGCCCCCTGCCCCTGGAGGCTCAGCCACAGGCGGTTGCGCTGCTCTTCCAAGAGCCGGGCCAGGTTGTCGGCGGGGATGTCGAACCAGCGGTAGCTCTTGCTCAGGGAGAGGAACGGCCCCACGGTCATGCCGCCGGACAGGGCCTGGCTTTCGTTCAGGCTCCGCCCCAGCGTCACCCCGTCGCTCTGCCCGCGGCTGGCGCCGACGGTATCGGCCACCGACCGGCCCACGGAATGGCTCTGGGAGGTCGTGTAGCCCACGGACTGGCTCTGCGAGACCGACCGCGACGTGCTGAGGGAGTCCACCACCGACAGGCCACGGGAGGCGCTCACGCCCTGGCTCTCGCTGACCTGGGCACTCCGCGTTTGGCCGACGGATACCCCTTCCGTGACGCTCCGGCCGACGGTATGCCCAACCGAACGCCCCCGGGTCACCCCGATGGTCTCTTGGATGCTGGTGCTGAACGATTCGTTGACGGAGCGGCTGATGCCGTGGCTGACGCTCTCCCCTTCGGTGCGGCTGATGCTGTGGCCGTGGGAAACCTGCTGGGACTGGGTGACGCTCTCGGACTCGGAGACGCCCCGCGTGATGGATACGCCCCGGCTTTCGCCCGTGCTCACCCCCCAGCTCTGCCCCACCGTATCGGAGACCTGCTGGCTGCGGCCCCAGCTATTCGTGTAGCTGCCGCTTTCGGTGACGCCGTTAGCGACGTTCCGGGACCAACCACCGCCGCCGCTGATGATGCCCACGCCGGCGCCGAGGTTGACCCCGACCGTATCGCCCTGGGTACGGCTGACCGACCGGCCAGTGGTCGACGCGACGCCCGTCTGCGTCCCGTGGCTGACGCCGTGCTGGCGGGAATGTGTCACCGACCGCTGGACGCTCTCGCTGTGGCTGTCGGTCCGCGAGGTGGATTCTGTCACCCCGTGGGTGTGGCTCTGGCCCCGGGATACCTGGGTGCTCTCTCCTTCCGTCACCGAATGAGAGCGGGAGTGCTCCTCGCTGTGGGTGATCCCGTGGCCGACGGTGTGGCTCTCGCCCACCGACCGCGAATGGCTCACCGACTCCGAATCCGTCACCGTCTGCGCTTCGGACTGGGTGTGTGAGAGGGAGTGCTGTTCGGAGTGGGCGATCCCCTCGCCGTGCCCCACGGTGTGCTGGGTACCCACCTGCTGGTTTTCCCCGAGCGCCCGGCTGTAGCCCACCGAATCCGAGGTGCCGACCGTGTGGGTGACGCTCTGGCTCGTGCCCACCGTGTCGGTGACGCTCTGGC
>DATCKA010000130.1:0-71161 GCA_036562495.1 Limnochordales bacterium | reverse complement strand
AGCAGCACCGTCGCCGCCGCGGCCAGCCCCACCACCAGCGACGTGCCGGGCGGCAGTGCCGCCACCGTCGCCGAGCGGTCGGTCAGGTACATGCGCCGCACGATGCTGTAGTAGTAGCCGGCCGAGATGGCGCTGTTGACGACCATCACCACGGCCAGCCAGACCATGTCCGCGCTGACGGCCGCCCGGATCAGGTAAAACTTGCCGAGGAAGCCCGCGGTGGGCGGGATCCCGATGAACGAGATCATGAAGATGACCACCGCGGCCGCCACCCACGGCACGCTGCGCCCCAGCCCCTCGAAGTCGTCCAGCATCTCCTCGGGCCTGGCCAGCGACAGCCACGCGATGACCGCGAACGTGCCGACCACCATGAAGAGGTAGGCCAGCAGGTAGTAGAGCATCGCGCCGAAGCCCTCGGGCGTGCCCACCGCCAGCCCCACCAGCACGTAGCCCGCCTGGGCGATGGCCGAGTAGGCCATCATCCGCTTGGCGCTGGTCTGCACCAGGGCCGCCGCGTTGCCGTAGGTCATGGTGGCCACGGCCAGCACCGCGAAGACGGCCTGCCAGTAGTTGGCCAGGGGGCCGAAGCCGGTGGTGAAGACCCGCAGGATGGCCGAGAAGGCGGCCGCCTCCGATCCGGCGATGAGCAGGGCGGCCACGGGCGTCGGCGCCCCGTGGTAGACGTCGGGCGCCCACATGTGGAAGGGCACCGCCGCCACCTTGAAGCCGAACCCGGCCAGCATGAACCACATGCCGGCCACGGCCACGCCCCGCCAGCCGTCACCGGCCGACACGGCCCGGCGGATGGCCTCCACGTGGGTGCTGCCGCTGATGCCGTAGACCAGCGACAGCCCAAACAGGAGCAGGGCCGACGTCATGGCCCCCACCAGGAAGTACTTGAGCGAGGCCTCCAGCGACCGGTCGTCGTCCTTGAGCATGCCGGCCAGCACGTAGGAGCCGATGGAGAGCAGCTCGAGGCCGAGGTAGATCATCAGCAGGTCCCGGGAGCTGGCCATCATCGACATGCCCAGCACGGCGAAGACGATGAGGGCGTAAAACTCCCCGGCGTGGATGCCTCGTCGCTCGACGTAGGCGTGGGCCAGCGGCACCACCAAAAGCCCCGTCAGCGCGAACAGCGCCTTGAAGAACAGGGCGAACGAGTCGACGACCAGCATGCCCCACCAGGCCTCGGCGGTGATCCCCCGCAGGGGCCACAGCGCCACCAGGGCCGCCACGAACGTGGCCGCCGCGAGGGCGGCGGGTGTCTCCCGCCGCCGCCCCATCACCCCCGCGGCCACCACCGCCAGGCCGCCGGCCGCCAGCAGGATCTCAGGGAGGATCATCTGCCACTGCATGGCGGCTCACAGCCCTCCCATGCGGCTCAAGAGGGCCTGGATGGAGGGGTTGAAGATCCGCAGCAGGAGGGAGGGCGCCACGCCGAAGAGCACGATGGAGACCATGAGCGGGGCGCTGACGATGGCCTCCCGCAGCGTGAGGTCGGGCAGGCGCACCGCCGCTGCGGCCTCATGGCCGGCCGCCCCGTGGCCGTGGGCGTGGGCCGCCGCATGGCCCGCCGCCTCCGCCGTGGCGTCGCCCATCAGGATCTGCCGCATCATCATCAGGTGGTAGGCCGCCGTCAGCACCATGCCCAGGACGGCCACCGCCACCAGGCTCGTCAGGGGCTCGAAGGCGCCGGTCAGGGTGAAGAATTCACCCGCGAACCCCGACAGCCCCGGCAGCCCCAGGTTGGCGAAGGCCGCGAAGGCCAGCAGCGTGGCCGCCACCGGCATCTTGGTAAAGAGGGCGCTCATCTCCGGCAGCATGCGGGTGTGGGTGCGCTCGTAGATGACCGTGCCGGCGAAGAAGAACATCATGGGCGAGATGAGCCCGTGCGAGATCATGACGAAGAGCCCGCCCGCCATCGACATCGGCGTCATGGCCGCCAGGCCCAGCAGGACGAAGCCCATGTGGCTGATGCTGGAGTAGGCCACCATCTTCTTGAAGTCCTTCTGGGCCATGGCCACCAGGGCGCCGTAGATGATGTTGATGACGCCCAGCACGCCCATGACGATGGCGAAGGCCTTGGCCGCATCGGGCAGCGTCGGGTAGCTGATGCGGTAGAAGCCGTACGTGCCCATCTTGAGCAGCACGCCGGCCAGCAGCATGGAGCCGCCCGTCGGGGCCTCCACGTGCGCGTCAGGCAGCCACGTGTGGAAGGGGAAGATGGGCACCTTCACCGCGAACCCGAAGAACAGCAGCAGGAAGATCCAGTACTGGGCGGTCGGGTTGAGCCGCGCCTGCTCGGCGATGGCCAGCATGTCGAAGGTGCCGAGCCCGCTCTGGAAGTAGAGGGCCAGGATGCCCACCAGCATCACGACGGAGCCCAGCAGCGTGTAGATGAAGAACTTGATGGCCGCGTACTCCCGGCGCGGGCCGCCCCAGATGCCGATGATGAAGTACATCGGCACCAGCACGACTTCCCAGAAGATGTAGAACAGGAAGTAGTCCAGCGCCACGAAGACGCCCAGCATCCCGGTCTCCAGGAGCAGCATCAGGGCCATGAACTCCTTGACGCGCTCCTGGATGTTGAAGGATGCCAGGATGGCCAGCGTCGTGACGAGGGCCGTCACCGCCAGCATGGGGAAGCTGATGCCGTCGACGCCGAGGAAGTACTGGATGCCCACGGCCGGGATCCAGGGGATCCGCTCGACGAACTGCATCCCCTCGGCGGCGGTGTCGTAGCGGGCCCACATGATGGCCACCAACGCCACCGGCACCAGGGAGAAGAGCAGGGCCACCCGTCGCAGGAGGTCCTTGTTCTCCCTTGGCAAGAGGGCGATGACCAGCGACCCTATGAGGGGCGTGAAGATGAGCAAGCTCAGCATGTCGAGGCCTTAGCCTCCTATCGTGAAGATGATGAGTCCGACCACGACCGAGGCAAACAGCGTCAGAGCGTAAGCCTGGACGTAGCCCACCTGCGCCCTGCGCAACTGGTTGCCGGCCGCCACCGTGCCCGAGGCGGTCAGGTTGACGGCCCCGTCGATGACTTGCTGATCCACCAGATGGCTGCCCTCGGCCAGGCCCTGCGTGAAGCGGGCCACGCCGTTGACCACCCCGTCGACCACCACCTGATCGAGCCAGGCGCAGAGCCTGGCCAGCGCCATCGTGCCCCTGACGAAGACCCAGTGGTACAGCTCATCGACGAAGTACTTGCGCTTGAGCAGCGTGTAGAGGGGGCCGGCCAGCCGGATCACCGTGGCGGCCGGCACGATCCGCCAGGCGTAGATGGCCAGGGCGGCCAGCACGCCCAACAGCGCCCCGCCGATGGCCAGCGCCGTCACCGTCATGCTGGGCTCGGCCTCGTGCACCTCGTGGAAGAAGATGAGGTGCCCGAAGGCGAAGCCGGACAGCGGCGAGTTCCAGAAGCCGATGAGCGCCGCCGGCACCGCCAGCGCCACCAGCGGCCCGGTCATGACCGCCGGCGACTCGTGGGCGTGCTCGTACAGGTGCCGGTCCCGGGGCTGCCCGAAGAAGACCAGCCAGGTCGCCCGGGTGACGTAGAAGGCCGTCAGCACCGCGGCGACGGTGCCGATCCAGTACAGGGCCGGCGTCGACGAGTGATAGGCGGCCAGCAGGATCTCGTCCTTGCTCCAGAAGCCCGCGAACGGCGGGATGCCCGCCAGGGCCGCCGCCCCTATCAGCCAGGTCAGGCCGGTCACGGGCATCTTGCGCAACAGCCCGCCCATGCGGTGCATGTCCTGCACGTGATGCATCGCGTGGATGACGCTACCCGAGGCCAGGAAGAGCAACGCCTTGAAGAAGGCGTGCGTCGTCAGGTGGAAGAAGCCCGCCGTGTAGGCCCCGAGCCCAAGACCCATCATCATGTAGCCGAGCTGGCTCACGGTGGAGTAGGCCAGCACCTGCTTGATGTCCTCGCGCACCAGCGCGATGGTGGCCGCGAAGATGGCCGTCAGGCCGCCGATCCAGGCCACCACCTGCATGGCGTCGGCCGACGGGGCGAAGATGCCGTAGGCTCGCGCCACCAGGTAGACGCCCGCCGCCACCATGGTGGCCGCGTGGATGAGGGCGCTGACGGGCGTCGGGCCGGCCATGGCGTCGGGCAGCCAGACGTGGAGCGGCAGCTGCGCCGACTTGCCCACCGCGCCGCCGAAGAGGAGCACGGCCGCCAGCGTCAGCACATGGGGCGCCACCGCGCCGTGCTCGATGGCCTCGACGATCTCCGCGAAGCGGAAGGTGCCCAGCTCACGGAAGAGGAGCAGGATGCCGACGAACATGGCCACGTCGCCGACCCGGGTCGTCAGGAAGGCCTTCATGGAGGCGTAGCGGGCCTCGGGTCGCTCGTAGTAGTGGCCGATCAGGGCGTAGGATGCCAGCCCCACCAGCTCCCAGAAGATGAACAGGAGCAGCAGGTTGTCGGCCAGCACCAGCCCCAGCATGGAGAACGTGAAGAAGGAGAGCATGGTGTAGTAGCGCTTGTAGCGGGCGTCGCCCTCCATGTAGCCCATGGAGAAGACGTGCACCGCCAGGCTGACCGACGTCACCACCACCAGCATGACGGCGGCCAGCGCATCGACCTGCAGCCCCAGGCCCAGGCTCTGGATGGCCTGCCCGGGGGCCGCGGCGAAGCGGGCCCACTCGAAGCGGAGGGCCGACGTCGAGCCGTTGACCATCACATCGGCCAGGATCCCCAGGGAGAGGAGCCAGGACGCCGCGATGGCCCCCGTGCCCAGCCAGTCCCCCTGTCGCGCCAGTCGCTTGCCCCAGAAGGCCAGCACCAGCGCGCTGAGGGCGGGCAAGAGCGGTACCAGCCAGCCGAGTTGTGCCATAGGACGCTCGCTACCCCTTCAACAGCTGGATCTTGTCGACGTCGATGTCCGTGCGGTTGCGCGCGATGGTCAGGAAGATGGCCAGCCCCACCGCTGCCTCCGCGGCGGCCACCGTCATGATGAAGATGGCCAGCACCAGTCCCCGGGGCTGATCCGGGTGCAGGTAGCGGGAGAAGGCCACCAGGTTGAGGTTGACGGAGTTGAGCATCAGCTCGATGCACATCAGGATGCGCACGGCGTTGCGCAAGCTGAGGGCACCGTACAGCCCCAACCCGAAGAGGATCGCGCTGGTCGCCACCACCCAGCTCAGGGGGATCACCGGTTGTCGACTCCTTCCCGCATGGCCAGCACCACAGCCCCCACCAGCGCCACCAGCAGCAGCACGGAGGCCAGCTCGAAGGGCAGCGCGTACTCGGTGAAGAGGACCCGGCCGATGGAGCTCGTCACGTCAGATGTGGCCGGGGGCGCCGAGGCCGGCCAGGGCGCCTGCCAGGCGATGCCCCACAGCACCACGGCGAAGCCGAGCGCGGCCAACAGCGGCAACAGCCCTCGCCGGGGGGAGAGCACCAGCCGAGCGAAGCGCCGCCACCAGGGGCCCTCGCCGGGGGCGCGCAGATCCCGGATGTCGGAGAGCATGATGCCGAAGAGGATCATGGTGGTGATGGCCCCGACGTAGATGAGGATCTGGGCCGCCGCCAGGAAGTCGGCGTCCAGCAAGACGTACAGCGCCGCCATGCCCACGAAGGTGGCGCCCAGCCACAGCGCCGAGTGCATCAGCTTGGGCGCGACGACCACCCCGTAGGCGCAGGCCAGGGTCACCACCGCGAGCAGCGCGTAGATGATCTGAACGGCGTTCATCGTCCGGCCATTACCCTTCCGTCTTGATGGCGAAGTTGACGATGGGCGTCTTCTGTGGCCGACCCAGCTCCTGGAGCTTCTCCTTGTCGTAGACCAGCGACGGCAGGTCGAAGGAGGCCAGCTCGTAGTGGTCCGACATGGCGATGGCCTCGGCCGGGCACACCTCCGCGCACAGCCCGCAGAGCATGCACCGGCTCGCGTCCAGGTTGAACTCGTCCAGCACCTTCTTGCGGGTCTCGTCGTCCCGGTGCCACTTGATCTCGATGATGTGCACCGGGCAGATCTTCTCGCACAGCTCGCAGACGACGCACTTCAGCTCGCCCTGCTCGTCGGAGAGCAGCACGGGGATGCCGCGGGATCCGATGGGCAGACTCGGCCGCTCATCGGGATACTGCAGCGTGATCCGGGGCCGGAAGAGCATGTTTTTGATGGTGATGCCCATGCCCACCAGCGTATTCCACAGGGCCAGGGCCATCGTCGTCAGCGTCCGCACGCCGGCTCACCCCCACCGTGCCTCAGCGCACCAGCACGTAGATCCCGGTGATGCCCAGGTTGACCAGCGCCAGCGGCAGCAGCACCTTCCAGCCCAGGTTCATGAGCTGGTCCACCCGGATGCGGGGGACCGTCCACCGGATCCACATGGCCACGAAGATGAGGAAGTAGGTCTTGAGCAGGAACCAGACCACGGGCGGCAGCCACGGCCCGCTCCAGCCGCCCAGGAAGAGCGTCGCGGCGATGGCGGAGCCCGAGAGCAGGTTGGCGTACTCGGCCAGGAAGAAGATGGCCCACCGGATGCCGCTGTACTCCGTGTTGAAGCCCGCCACCAGCTCCGACTCCGCCTCGATGAGGTCGAAGGGCGCCCGGTTGGCCTCCGCCAGGGCCGCGATGTAGTAGACCAGGAAGCCCAGCGGCTGCACCAGGATGAACCAGCCGGAGCGCCGCTGCGCCTCCACGATGTCGTTGAGGCTCAGGCTGCCGGCCAGCAGCACCACCGCCACGGCCGCCAGCACCAGGGGCACCTCGTAGCTGACCAGCTGGGCCGCCGACCGCAGGGCGCCGAAGACGGACCACTTGTTGTTGGAGCCCCAGCCGGCCATCAGGAAGGAGGGCACCACCATGGAGGTCATGGCGGCGACGAAGAGGATGCCGATGTTGAGATCCTGCACGATCCAGCGGTCGCTGAAGGGCAGCACCACGAAGATGAGCACCGCCGGGGTGAAGGTGACGATGGGAGCGATCGCGAAGACCCAGCGGTCAGCGGCCGACGGCACCACGTCTTCCTTCAGCAGCAACTTGAGGGCGTCGGCCAGGGTCTGCAAGAGGCCCCAGGGCCCCGTGCGCATAGGCCCCAGCCGGTTTTGGATCCAGGCGCTGACCTTGCGCTCCAGCCAGATGAGGAACAGCACGTTGAGCGCGATGAAGGCCAGGATGACGGCCGCCTTGAGCAGGGCCGTCAGCACGGCCAGCAGGCCCAGGGGCCACCCGTTGCGCTCGAAGTACTGTGCCGTGAGATCGTACCACTGCGACGGAGGGGCGATGACCCCCGGCACCATGCTCACCGGTCCACCTCTCCCAGCACGATGTCGATGGAGCCGATGACGGCCACGACGTCGGCCACCAGCAGCCCCGTCCCCAGCACCGGCAGGAGCTGCAGGTGCACGAAGGAGGGGGCCCGCCAGTGGACCCTCCACGGCCGCTCGTTTTGGCCGTCGCCCACGACGTAGACGCCGACCTCGCCGCGAGGCCCCTCCACCCGGCTGTAGGCGTCAGCGGCGGGGGCCTTCCAGCGGCGAGGGACCTTGCCCATAAAGTCGCCCTCGGGCAGCCCCTCCAGGGCCTGGCGGGCGATGCGGGCGCTCTGGCGCATCTCCTCCATGCGGACGTTGTAGCGGTCGAGGACGTCGCCCGTCTCGCCGACGGGGACCGCGAAGTCGTAGCGCTCGTATCCGCAGTAGGGGTGGGCCTTGCGCAGGTCGTAGGCCACGCCCGAGCCCCGCAGGGTCGGCCCGCTGGCGCCGTAGGCGATGGCGTCCTCCTTGGAGAGGATGGCCACGTTGCGGGTGCGGGCCTGGAAGATGGGGTTGCCCGTCAGCAGCGCGTGGAACTCGTCGAGGTTGGCGTCGAAGCTGTCGAGGAAGGCGCGGATCTGCCGGTCGACGCCGGCCGGCAGGTCGTTGCGCACGCCGCCGATGCGCACGTAGTGGTACATCATCCGTGCGCCCGAGATGGTCTCGAAGATGTCCAGCAGCTTCTCCCGCTCCCGCCAGGCGTACAAGAACGGCGTCACGGCCCCCAGGTCCAGCGAGAACGTGCCGAACCAGAGCAGGTGGCTGGCGATGCGCTGCAGCTCGGCCATGAGCACGCGGATGGCCGAGGCCCGCTCGGGCACCTCGATGCCGAAGAGCTGCTCCACCGCCAGGCAGTAGGCCAGCTCGTTGGTCATGCCGGCCAGGTAGTCGGTGCGGTCCGTGTACGGGATGACGCTGGGGAAGGGGAGACCCTCGGCGATCTTCTCGAAGCACCGATGCAAGAAGCCGATGTCAGCCTCGCACTTGAGGATCCGCTCGCCGTCGATCTCGGCCAGCACCCGCAACACCCCGTGGGTGCTGGGATGCTGGGGGCCCATGTTGACGACCACGCCGGAGCGCGGCGTGTAGGCATCGGGCACCTCCAGCACCCGGCGCACCGGCCCCGACGCCTGTCCGTCGGCACCCGCCGGCGCGTCGCCCACGTCGAAGGTGGTGGTGTTGACCCTATCCGGCCGGTACGACTCCCGCGTCTGGCGCTGCCGGGGCAGCCGCCGGTCGATGTAGTCCTTGCGCAGCGGATGGCCCACCCAGTTTTCCTTGAGCAGGATCCGGCGCAGGTCCGGGTGCCCCTCGAAGCGCACGCCCATCAGATCCCACGCCTCGCGCTCGTGCCAGTTGGCGGTGGGCCAGATGGGCGTCACGCTGGGGACGCGGGCGTCGTCGCGGGGGCAGCGGGTGTAGATCGCCATCTGGTGGCCGGCGCCGATGCTGACCAGGTGGAGCACCACCTCGAAGCCCTCGGCCTGCCGGTCCACCGCGGAGAGATTGGACAGGTAGTCGAAGCCCAGCTCGTCACGGACGAATCGGGCGAAGTCGGCCAGGCGCTCCCGGTCGATCCGTACCCGGATCCAACCGGAGGGCAGCACCTCCGCCTCCACGCCGGGGAAGGCCGAGCCCAGCCGCTCGACCACGGCCTCCGGCGTCCCCACCGTCACCGTCGCCGTCGATGCCATCGTGCGTGCAACCCCCCGTGCCGCGCGCCGTCACCCGCAGCCGGGACCCCCTCCATCGGGGCCCTCAGCGGACGGGGAGCGCCAGTCCCTCCCGTTGAATCTTCTCCTGGAGCTTGAGTACGCCGTGCAACAGGGCCTCGGGCCTGGGCGGGCAGCCGGGGACGTACACGTCCACGGGCACCACCAGGTCCACGCCGTCGACCACGTTGTACGAGCCCCAGTAGGGCCCGCCGTTGACCGCGCAGACGCCCATGGCGATGACCCATCGGGGCTCCGCCATCTGGTCGTACAGGCGCTTGACCACGTCCGCCATCTTCTCATTGACGGTGCCCGCCACGATCATCAGATCGGCCTGCCGGGGGGAGGCCCGGAAGATCATGCCGAAGCGGTCGAAGTCGTAGCGGGACGCGCCCGTGGCCATCATCTCGATGGCGCAGCAGGCGATGCCGAAGAGCATGTACCACAGCGACGACTTGCGGCTCCAGTTGATCACCTTGCGCAGATTGGTCAGGACGATCCCCGGCATGGGACCCGTCTCGGCGGTGACAGCCGCCGGGGCGCCGCTCACACCCACTGCAATACCCTCCTCTTCCAGGCGTAGAGGAGCCCGACCACCAGGACGAAGATGAAGATGGCCATCTCCGCCAGCGCGAACCAGCCGAGGCTCTCGAAGACCACGCCCCACGGGTACAAGAAGATGGTCTCGACGTCGAATATGACGAAGACCAGGGCGAAGATGTAGTAGCGGATGTGGAAGCGGGTCTGGGCCTCACCGACCGGGGGAGCGCCGCACTCGTAGACGGCCAGCTTCTGAGGGTAGGGGTTGTGGGGTCGTAACAGTGACGACATTCCCCAAGTGACCAAAACAAAGAGGACCGCGGCGATCGCGAAGACCGCGACGTCGATGTAGGCGACCACTGCCGACCCCCCGTGCCCACGTTACCGGCCTGGCGCTCGCTGGCTTCGGCGCGCCAAGCCTTAGTAAGTATAGTCGCCCGCAAAAAGGAGCGTCAAGGAAAACGGCGAACGGGCCCGTCGCGTTGCCGGCCCGTCTCGAGCGGGGTATAATTCGCCTGCCTCTGCTCGACTCCTGCGCGCCGAAGGGCGGGGTACGGTGAGCGATCGAACGCCCGAGACCCAGGTCGCGATCGTCTCGCTGGGCTGCGCCAAGAACCTGGTGGACAGCGAGGTAATGGCTGGCCTGCTGCGGGAGGCCGGCTTCGCCCTGACCGTCGAGGCCGACGAGGCCGACGTCGTGGTCGTCAATACCTGCGGCTTCATCGAGCCCGCGCAGCGCGAGGCCGTCAACACCATCCTGGAGCTGGCCCAGGCCAAGCAGGCCGGGCGGCTGCGGGGCCTGGTGGTGGCGGGTTGCCTGCCCCGGCGCTTCTCGGCGCAGGAGGTGGCCCAGGAGCTGCCCGAGGCCGACGCCGTCATCGGCACGGCCGAGGTGCCCCTCATCGCCGACGTGGTGCGGGGAGTGCTGCGCGGCGAGCGCTTCGTGCTCGCGGAGCAGGCGCCCTCCTTCCTCTATCATCACCGTCTGCCCCGGATGCGCTCGACGCCGGGGCATCTGGCCTACGTCAAGGTGTCGGAGGGGTGCGACCACCCCTGCACCTTCTGCACCATCCCCCGCATCCGGGGGCCGTACCGCAGCCGTCCGATGGAGTCCATCGTGGAGGAGGTCGAGCAGCTCGCCGACGAGGGCGTCCAGGAGGTGGTGCTCATCGGGCAGGACACCACCATGTACGGGGCGGACCTCTACGGGCGGCTGATGCTGCCCGAGTTGCTGCGGCGCCTGGGTCGTACCGGCGTGGCCTGGGTGCGGCTGCTGTACGCCTACCCCGCGCACGTGACGCCCGAGCTGGTGGCGGCCATGGCGGAGACGCCCAACGTCTGCCACTACCTGGACATGCCCCTGCAGCACGCCTCGGACCGCATCCTGCGGGCCATGCGCCGGTGGGGCAACCGGCGGGCCTACGAGACGCTGCTTTCGCGGGTGCGGGAGGCGATGCCCGACGTGGCCCTGCGTACCACCTTCATCGTGGGGTTCCCCGGGGAGCAGGAGTCGGACCTCCAGGCCCTGCTGGACTTCATGGAGGCGGTGGAGTTCGACCACGTGGGGGTCTTCGCCTACGCACGGGAGGAGGGGACGCCCTCGGCCACGATGGACGAGCAGGTCCCGCCCCGGGAGCGCCGGCGGCGCCGTGCCACGGTCATGGCACACCAGCAGCGGTTGCTGGAGCGGGTGGCGGCGCGGCGGATGCAGACGCCGGTGGAACTCCTGCTGGAGCGGCCCGGCCGCAAGGCGGGGGAGTGGGTGGCGCGCAGCCCCTACCAGGCTCCCGAGGTGGACGGGGTGACCTGGGTGCGCTGGGAGCGCGGCACCGCCGGCCAGCGGATCCGGGCCCGGATCACGGGGCGGCAAGGGCCCTACGACTTCGTGGCCGTGCCAGAGTCATCGGACTTGGGTGGGGATCCGGCCCCGTGATATAATCAGCCCACGATCGCGTCTGCGTTAGGTTGGGGGTTCGACGAAACTACGGAGGGGCCGCATTCTGACAGGAGGCGGCCCCTTTTTCAGTTGCCATGCAGAAGCAGCTCAACTGGCGGTGGCCCGTCGTGGCCGTCGCCTTCGTCTTGAGCCTCAGCGCGCTGGTCGCGGCCCAGCGGGTCGTGGTCGAGCGCCGTCAACAGCCGCTGTTGACCCAGCTCGAGCAGATGCCCGGCGTGGAACGGGCCTGGCTCGAGAGCGAGGGAGGTCGGCGGGGCCTCTGGGTGCGCGTCGGCCCCACCGACGACTTGCCGGGGCTGGTGACGGCCCTGGAGCGGCTGGCCCTGTCGGGGCGGGTGGGAAGCGTCGACGAGCTGGTGCTGGTCGACGCCCGCACGCCGGCCTTGGTGCGCGCCCATCACGCCCTGTCGCTGGTGCTCCAGGAGGGTAGCGCCTCCGGGGCCTTCACCGAGATGGCCGCCCGTGTGGAGCAGCAGGCCCGGGAGCTGGGCTTGCAGGCGAGCCGGGTCTGGGTCGACTCCCGCCGGGTGTACGCGTTGCTCCAGGGCGACGGCGGCCATCTCGTCGACGTCATCCCGCGCCCGTCCGTCTCCGAGGGCCTGGCGCCCGGGCTGCCGGTGCGGGTCGCGGTGGACGCGCCCTATCGCTCGGCGGCCGCAGGCGGCTCGCCCGAGGGGGGAGGGGAGCGACTGTGATCCGGGAGATCCTGGCGGGCGTCATGGTGGCGGCCATCGTCTTCGCCAGCCTCAACGGGCTCAACGTCTGGCCTCTGCTGGTCGTGGCCGCCGGCTTCGTCGCGGTGCGCTACCTGGCGGTCGAGGGGCGCATGCCGGGCAGCCGGCGCTTCGAGGTGGTGCAGGGCCAGGGCGGCGGGTCGGCCTCCATCACCTTCGATGACATCGGCGGCCAGGAGATGGCCAAGCGCGAGCTCATCGAGGCCCTCGACTTCGTGCGCCAGCCGGAGCGTGCCCGCCGCCTGGGCATCCGGCCTCTCAAGGGCATCTTGCTGGCGGGGCCGCCGGGCACGGGCAAGACCATGATGGCGCGGGCGGCTGCCGGCTACACGGATGCGGCCTTCCTGGTTGCCAGCGGTTCGCAGTTCGTGGAGATGTACGCCGGCGTCGGGGCCCAGCGGGTGCGGGAGCTGTTTCGGCGCGCCCGCCAGCTGGCTCGCCAGCGCAAGAGCCGCACCGCCATCATCTTCATCGACGAGCTGGAGGTGCTGGGCGGCCAGCGGGGCCGTCACTCGAGCCACCTGGAGTACGACCAGACCCTCAACCAGCTCCTGGTCGAGATGGACGGAATGAACAGCCGCGTCGAGGACGTCCAGGTGCTGGTCATCGGCGCCACCAACCGGGTCGACCTGCTGGACTCGGCGCTGATGCGGCCGGGGCGTTTCGACCGGGTAGTGCGGGTGGACCTGCCGGACCGGGAGGCGCGGCTGCAGATCCTGCGGATCCACGCGCGCAACCGACCGCTGGCCGAGGACGTGGACCTGGAGGCCATCGCGCGGGAGACCTTCGGCTTCTCCGGGGCGCACCTGGAGGCGGTCGTCAACGAGGCGGCCATCGCCGCCCTGCGAGCCGGTCGTGACCGGATCGAGGCGGCCGACTTGCGGGAGGCGGTCGACAAGGTGATGCTGGGCGAGCGCCTGGACCGGCGCCCGACGCCCGAGGAGATGCACCGGGTGGCCGTGCACGAGGCGGGGCACGCCCTGGTGGCGGAGATGCTGCGCCCCGGCTCGGTGGCGCAGGTGACCGTCACCTCCAGGGGGCAGGCGCTGGGGTACGTGCGCCAGGCCGAGGCCGACGACCGCTACCTCTACACCGCGCGCCAGCTGGAGGATCAGATCGCGGTGGCCCTGGGCGGCGCCGTGGCGGAGGATCTGGAACTGGGCGGGCGCAGCACGGGCGCGACCAACGACTTCGAGAAGGCCGCGGACCTCGCGCGTCGGATGGTCTACGCGGGGATGTCGCCGCTGGGCGTGGTCTCGCGGGAGCACCTGCCGGCCCGGCTCCTGCACGAGGCTGTGGCGGCCATCCTGTCGGCGCAGGAGAGCCGGGTGCGGGAGCTGCTGGGGCGGCAGCGTGAGGTGCTGGCCCGGGCCGCCGCCGTGCTGGCCGACGTGGAGCGGCTCAGCGGCGACGAGCTGCGAGCCTGGCTGAGGGGCGAGCTGGCCGAGTCGGCCTGATCCTGGGCCGACCGGCAAGGCAAAGGCAAAGAGGGCAGGGGGGTGCCATGCGGGCCGAGATCGTCACGATCGGGACCGAGTTGCTCTTGGGGCAGATCATCGACACCAACTCGGCGTACCTGGCCCGCAAGCTGGGGGAGCTGGGTTACGACACCTACTTCCGCCAGACGGTGGGCGACAACCACCGCCGCGCCGTCATGGCCGTCTCCCTGGCCCTGGAGCGTGCCGACGTGGTCATCGTCACGGGAGGGCTGGGCCCGACGGAGGACGACGTGACCCGCGACGTGGTGGCCGCGGCCGTGGGGGTGCCGCTGGAGGAGTCGGCGGAGGCCCTGGCGCAGGTGACGGCCTACTTCGAGCGAGTGGGGCGGCCCATGGCGCCCACCCAGCGCCGTCAGGCCCTGGTGCCCAAGGGGGCCAGGATCGTCCCCAATCCCGTCGGCACGGCCCCCGGCTTCGTGTGGGAGGGGACCGATCGGGCCGTGGTGGCCCTGCCCGGCCCGCCCGGCGAGCTCAAGGCCATGATGGAGAGCTGGGTCGGGCCTTACCTGGCCGAGCGGGCCCGCTCGCGTGGCCAGGCGGGGGTCATCGTCTCGCGCCTCTTGCACTTCGTGGGCATCGGCGAGGCCGATCTGGAGCAGCGGCTGCTCGACCTGCTGCACGGCCGGACCAACCCCACCCTGGCCACCTATGCCGGTACGGGCCAGGTCAGTCTGCGCATCACGGCCCGCGCCGCCGACGAGGCGACGGCCCGGGGCATGATCGGGCCGGTCGAGCAGGAGGTCCTCGCGCGCGTCGGTGCCTACTGCTACGGCTTCGACGACGAGACGCTGGAGGCCGTGGTCGTGCGAGCGCTGGCGCGCAGGGGCTGGAAGCTGGCCGTGGCCGAGTCGTGCACGGGCGGCCTTGTGGGGGACCGCCTGACCAACGTGCCAGGGGCTTCGGAGGTCCTGCTGGAGGACGTCGTGGCGTACTCCAACGAGGCCAAGCAGCGCCGGCTCGGCGTGGAGGCGGCGCTGATCCAGGAGCACGGAGCGGTCAGCGAGGCCTGCGCCCGCGCCATGGCCGAGGGCGTGCGCCGGTCGGCCGGGGCCGACGTGGGCCTGGCCATCACCGGCATCGCCGGGCCAGGCGGCGGCACCCCCGAGAAGCCCGTGGGACTCGTCTACATGGCGGTGGCGACGCCGGCGGCGACCGTGGCCGAGCGTCACCGCTTCGGCGGCGACCGGCTGCACGTCAAGGCTCGGGCAGCGACGACCGCCCTGGCCCTGCTGAGGAGATGCCTGGTTGAGGCTGGGTGACGCCGGTCGGACCGTCGTGCGTGCCCTGCGCCCGGCCGTGGTCGCCCTGCTGGGCGGGCTGCTGCTGGTCAACGCGGCGCCGGCCCGCTACTCGGACCCGGCCGGCGTGAGCCTCACGCTCTCGGTGCGGCTTCCCGCCCGGGAGGGGCGTACGGTGCTGGATCTGCCGCCCCTGGGCGAGGTGGACGCCGCCACCCACCGGTTTCCCGTCGAACTGCGCGTCCGCCTGGACCGGGTGGAGCCCGTCTCCTTGCAGGCCCTGGCCGAGCGCCCCACTCGTGAGAGCCTGTCGGCCCTGCAGGAGCGGGTCGAGGGATTCGTCCGGTCGACGGTCGTGCGCTTCGCGGTCCGCCAGACGCTGCTCGCGGGCCTCGGGGCGCTGGCGGCCCTTTACCTCGCGGGGGTGAGGCGGGCGTGGCGCCTGGCGGCGGGTGCCCTGGCCACGGCCCTGGCGGTGGCAGGTGGGGGCCTGGCGGTCGCCGGTCAGTACGACGTGGACGCCTTCGCCGCACCCCGGTACCGGGGCGCGCTGCAGGCAGCCCCCCAGGTGGTGGAGGCGGCCCGGATGGGGGTCGAGGCCCTGGGGGACGTGGGGGAGCGGCTGCAGAGGAGCGCCGCGCAGCTGGCGCAGATCTACCAGCGACTGCAGACGGCCGCTCCCGTGGCGCCGTCGGGAGACGAGCTGGTGGTGGCGCACGTCAGCGACTTCCACAACAACCCCGCCGGCTTCGACCTGCTGGAGGCGGTGGTGCGGCAGTTCGGCGTGCGCTTCGTCATCGACACGGGTGACATGCTGGATCTGGGCTCCGACCTGGAGCCGGTGCTGACGGATCGGATCCGGGCCCTGGCGATCCCGTACCTGTACGTGGCCGGCAACCACGACACCCCCCGGCTGCTGAGCCTGCTGCGCACCATCCCCGAGGTGGTCGTCCTCGACGGGCAGGTCGTGGAGGTGGCCGGCGTCCGGGTGCTGGGAATGCCCGATCCGCAGTCGGCCACCGACCGCCCGGAGGCGCTGCCCGAGGAGAAGGTGGCCGAGGTGCGAGCGGCCGTGGTGGAGGCGGCCCGGGATGCGCCGGCGGCGCCGGACATCATCGCCGTCCACAACTACCGGGTCGGGCGCTCGTTGCCCCCTGGGCTGGCGCAGGCCGTCCTCTTCGGTCACGACCATCGCCTGGCGCTGGAGGTGCGAGACGGGACGGCGTACGTCGACGCTGGCAGCACGGGGGCCGAGGGCCTGCGCGGGCTGGAGCGGGAGGCGCTGCGCCCGTTTACGCTGGCCCTGTTGCACTTCGACGTGCGCGACGGCCAGCCCCGGCTCTGGGCCGTCGACGTGCTGGCGCTGGATGCGGTCAGCGGCCAGCTGTCCATGGAGCGGCGGCTGGTGGGGGCGGCGCATGCCGGTGGGGCAGGGGTCTCGGAGGCCATGGAGCACGACGAAGCGGCCGGACCGCAAGGGGAAGTCCAGCCCCGTGTGGAACCCAAGGAGCCGGATGCCCCACGACCGACCGGGTGATGGGAGCCAGGTGAGGGCGGACGAGGACGGCCTCGTGCGCACCTTCGTCGCGGTCTGGTTGGACGAGCCGGCCCGGCGGTGCGTCGAGGCCTTCGTGGCCGATCTGCGCAGGCCCGTGGAGAGGAGCGTCGGGGCCGTACGATGGGTGGCTCCGGCGCAGTACCACTTCACCCTGCGGTTTTTGGGCGACCTGGACCGTGAGCAGCGGGCTCGGGTCTTCGAGGCCGTCTCGGAGGCCTGCCGGTCGACGGCGAGATTCTCGCTGCGGCTGGGGGCCCTTGGAGCCTTCCCGGATCTGGCGCGTCCCCGGGTCCTGTGGGTGGGCGTCGAGCCTCCTGCCGACCGGCTCCTGATGGATCTGGCGGGCCGGGTGGAGCGAGCCCTGATGCAGCGAGGCTTCGGGCCCGCCGATCGGCCCTTCGCGGCGCACCTGACCATCGGTCGGGTCAGCCAGCCGCCGGGCCGAGGGCGAGTGCCACCGGATCTCGACGCCTGGCGGGGCCGGGCCCCGCAGGGGGGCTGCGGCAGCACGGAGGTGCGGGAGGTGGTGGTGATGGCCAGCCGGCTGACACCTGCCGGCCCCATCTACACGCCGCTGATGACCGCCCCGCTCGTAGACGGCACGGAGGCCCCATGAGGCCCGGAGCCGGGCCACGTCCCGAGCTCCGGGGGAGGAGGCTCAAGAGACCATGAGCGCGACGGCACCCGACAGCGATCGCCAGAAGGCCCTCGAGGCCACGCTCTCACAGATCGAGAAGCAGTACGGCAAGGGCTCCATCATGCGGATGGGGGAGACCCAGACCGAGTACGTCGAGGTGATCCCGACGGGCTCGCTGGCCCTCGACATCGCACTGGGCATCGGCGGCGTCCCCCGGGGCCGGGTGGTGGAGATCTACGGGCCGGAGTCGTCGGGCAAGACGACGCTGGCGTTGCACATCATGGCCGAGGCCCAGAAGATGGGCGGCATCGCCGCCTTCATCGACGCCGAGCACGCCCAGGATCCCCGCTACGCCCGGCGGCTGGGCGTCGACGTCGACAACCTCCTCATCTCGCAGCCCGACAGCGCCGAGCAGGCTCTGGAGATCACCGAGGCCCTGGTGCGCAGCGGGGCGGTCGACGTGGTGGTGGTCGACTCGGTGGCGGCCCTGGCGCCGCGGGCCGAGCTGGAGGGCGAGATAGGCGACGCCCAGGTGGGGCTGCAGGCGCGGCTGATGTCGCAGGCCCTGCGCAAGCTGACGGGGGCCATCTCCAAGTCGAGGACCACCGTCATCTTCACCAACCAGCTCCGCGAAAAGGTCGGCGTCATGTTTGGCAACCCGGAGACGACGCCGGGAGGGCGGGCCCTCAAGTTTTACGCCAGCATCCGCATGGACATCCGCCGCGTCGAGGTGCTCAAGCAGGGCACCGACAACATCGGCATGCGCGCCAAGGTCAAGGTCGTCAAAAACAAGCTGGCCCCGCCGTTCAAGGAGGCCGAGTTCGACATCCTGTACGGCACCGGCATCTCCCGGGAGGGCGACCTGCTCGACATGGGCGTGGAGGCCGGTGTCATCGCCAAGAGCGGCCCCTGGTACGCCTACGGCGACGTGCGCTTGGGTCAGGGCCGCGAGCAGGCCCGCGAATTCCTGCGCCAGAATCCCGAGCTCGCCAACGAGATCGAGGACCGGATCCGGGTGCACTTCGGCCTGCCGCCCTTGCGCAAGACCGCCGGGGACGCCTCCAGGGCGGCGGGCCCCACGGGCGAGGAGCCGGTCGATGCGGGCAACGGGCGGTCGCCGGGTCGTCGTCCTCGCGGCGAGCGGCCCCAGGCGGCGGCCGCCGGTCGAGCCTGACGACGGCGAGACGCTACCCGGCGCCTAGCGGGGCCGAGGGGGCCGGGTCGTGACCGAGGTGCGTCTCGAACACCGGCGCGGGCGCAGCTGGTATCGCGCGGTGGACGCCGGGTCGGGTCGGACCTGGGTGCTGGACCGCCAGGCGCTGGCCGGCCTGCGGCTGCTCCCGCTCGAGCCTGACGCAGGGCTCGCCGAGCTGACCCCCGAGCAGTTGCCCTTGCTGGACGAGGCGGAGCGCGCGACGGCCCGGCGGCGCGCGCTGGTGCTGCTGGGCCATCGCGCCCGAAGCGTCGCGGAGCTGCGCCGCCTGCTGTCCGCCTGGCCCTTCAACCCCGAGGCCATCGAGGACGCCGTCAACTGGGCGGCCGAGCTGGGCTACCTGGACGATCGGGCGCTGGCCCGGGAGATGGTGGCCCTCCACCTGCATCGGCGCACCAAGGGCCGCCGGGGCGTCGTGGCGGAGATAGCCCAGCGCGGCATCGCCGAGGACGTGGCGGAGCAGGAGGTGGAGCGTCACTACCCTGCCGCTGCCGAGTACGAGGCAGCCCTCCACCTGGCCCGGCGGCACGCTTGCACGCTGGAGGGGCTGCCGCCCGACAAGCGTCTGGCGCGGCTGTGGCGTTATCTGGAGCGGCGCGGCTTCGACGAGGAGACGGTGCGCCGGGCCGTGCGGGAGGTGCTGGGGCCCGAGGCGAGCGGCTGGGTGGAGCCGGCTTGAGCGCGGGCGGCGGTGCGCGTTGACAGCGCCGGGGTTGCGAGGCTACAATAACGGCGAGGTTTAGCGGGAGTACCGCACTCCTCTCGACAATCGGACGCCTGCCGGCAGCCGAGTGGGGTTCCCCTCGGCTTTTTCTCCATTCGGGGAGCTGGCAGGCTGGCGCCCGACGGGGCGTGCACCTTGACAAGTGAAGGGGGTGTCGCGGATCGCCGCGATTTGGTTTGGCCTCGTCGCGCTCATGGCGGCCGCGGCAGGGTTCGCTGCCGGCTACGTCGTGCGGCAGTCGGTGGAGCGAGCCCGAGTGGGCAGTGCCGAAGAGCGGGCCTCGGCCATCCTGGAAGAGGCGGTCAAGGCGGGAGAGGCCAAGAAGCGCGAGCTGCTCCTGGAGGCCAAGGAAGAGGTCCATCGAATGCGTGCCGAGGCGGAGCGAGAGATCCGCCGGGAGCGCAACGAGCTCCAGCAATTCGAGCGGCGCCTTCTGCAGCGCGAAGAGACCCTGGAGCGCAAGATGGAGAGCCTCGAGCAGCGGGAGCAGGCCCTCGCCCGCAAGTCGGCTCAGCTCGACGGCGCGATGGCGGAGGCCAAGGCCCTGGTGGAGCGCCGCCGGGCCGAGCTCGAGCGTGTCGCGGGGATGACCACCGACGAGGCACGACAGCAGCTGCTCAAAGAGGTAGAGGCGGAGATCCAGCGGGACATCGCGCGGATGTACCGGGAGGCCGAGGAGCAGGCTCGGGAGCAGGCCGAACGCCGCGCGAAGGAAGTGATCGCCCAGGCCATCCAGCGTTGCGCGGTGGATCACGTGGCCGAGATCACGGTCTCGGTGGTCAACCTGCCCAACGACGAGATGAAGGGGCGCATCATCGGCCGTGAGGGCCGAAACATCCGCACCCTGGAGACGCTGACCGGCATCGACCTCATCATCGACGACACGCCCGAAGCCGTCATCCTCTCAGGGTTCGACCCCGTGCGGCGGGAGGTAGCCCGGCTGGCCCTGGAGCGCCTGGTGGCCGACGGGCGGATCCATCCCGCTCGCATCGAGGAGATGGTGGAGAAGGCCCAGCAAGAGGTGGACGCCATCATCCGCGAGTACGGGGAGCAGGCGGCCTTCGAGGCCAAGGTCCACAACCTGCATCCCGAGCTGATCAAGCTCCTGGGCCGGCTCAAGTTTCGCACCAGCTACGGACAAAACGTGCTCAAGCACTCCCTGGAGGTGGCCCACCTGGCCGGCCTCATGGCCGGCGAGCTGGGCGTCAACGTCGAAGTGGCGCGACGCGCCGGCCTGTTGCACGACATCGGCAAGGCCGTGAGTCACGAGGTCGAGGGCAGCCATGTCCAGATCGGCATCGAGCTGCTCCGGCGGTACCGCGAGTCGCCCGAGGTCATTCATGCGATGGCCTGCCACCATGGCGACTACGAGCCGCAGAGCATCGAGGCCGTCTTGGTGACCGCCGCCGATGCCATCTCCGCCGCACGCCCGGGAGCCCGCCGGGAGACCCTGGAGTCGTACATCAAGCGGCTGGAGAAGCTGGAGTCCATCGCCGACTCCTTCGAGGGCGTGGACAAGGCCTACGCCATCCAGGCCGGCCGGGAGATCCGGGTCATCGTCAAGCCCGAGCGGGTCGACGATGCCATGGCCGCCAAGTTGGCGAAGGACATCAGCAAGCGCATCGAGCAGGAGCTGGAGTATCCCGGGCAGATCAAGGTGACGGTCATCCGGGAGACCCGAGCCGTCGAATACGCCCGATGACTGGCACGATACCAGAGCCCACCGTCCGAGGACGGTGGGCTCTTTTCGTCTGCCCTACGATTCCCTGCCCCTCGCCCTCAAGGAATCCACCCCGTCGTGCCGAACCCAGTGCCGGAGCGGCATGACGGGGGCGGCGCGATTGCAGCGCTCGACACATCACGCGGACGACGGCTTTTTGGCCGGCGTCTTGCAGCGATACGGCGACATCATCGTCATCCGGTGCCGGACCCGTGAGAGGCTGATGGAGTTTACCTTCCTGGTCGACGGGCCGGTGGGGGCCGGCGAGGCGATGCGCTTGCGCAGCCTGCTGGATCAGGCGCTGGCCGCCCTGGCCTGGCTGACCGGGCGCCCCTACGGGTCGCTCCACCTGCGGCGGACCTACCTGGAGCCCTACACCCAGTTGACCATCCAGCGGGACCTGGATACCCTATCGGCGCAAGAGATAGAGGTCATCGTGGGCCTGATGCGGCACCTGCTGGGTCCGCGCCTCGTGGCCGAGGAGCCGTCCGGCGAGGGGACCCCCAGTGGCTGGGGGGCCTGGGCTCAGCCGGACGACATCGACGCACTGGCCGGGTTGCTCCGGGAGCTCAAGCGGCTCCGGGGGGGCCGCACCCTCGTCGGCCTGCGGCGCAGCGGCCAGGTGCTGGTCTACAACGAACTGCCCCGGACCGTGGCGTCGGCCCGGCCCCGCCCGCACTGAGGCGGTGCCGCCGACCGCCGAGCTGCTCCAGGGAGGGCCTCCATGCGCATCCTGCTCGTCGGAGACGTGGTCGGACGTCCCGGGCGGCGCGCCGTGCGCGCGCTGCTCCCCGAGGTGGTCGCCGAGACCGGGGCCGATTTGGTGGTGGCCAACGGCGAGAATGCGGCCGGCGGCTTCGGGTTGACCCGGGAGACGACCCAGGAGCTGCTGGATAGCGGCGTCGACGTCATCACCACCGGCAACCACATCTGGGATCGCCGCGAGATGGTGGCCTGCATCGACGAGTTTCCCCAGATGGTGCGTCCGGCCAACTTTCCACCCGGCACCCCCGGACATGGCATGACCGTCGTCAAGACCCGCAAGGGCGGCCACCCCGTGGCGGTCATCAACCTCATGGGCCGCACCTTCATGACCCCGCTGGACTGCCCCTTCCGCACGGCCGACCGCCTGCTGGAGGAGCTGGGCGAGACCACCCGGGTGATCGTCGTCGACTTCCACGCCGAGGCCACCGCCGAGAAGGTGGCCATGGGCTGGCACCTGGCCGGGCGCGTCAGCGTCGTCTTCGGCACCCACACTCACGTGCCGACCGCCGACGAGCGGGTGCTGCCCGGGGGCACCGCCTACATCACGGATCTGGGCATGGCCGGCCCCATGGACGGCATCATCGGCATGGCCCGAGAGCCCGTGCTGCGGCACATCCTGACGGCCATGCCCCACCGCTTCGAGGTGGCCACCGGCCCCTCCCGCGTGGACATGGCCCTCGTCGAGATCGACCCCCAGACCGGCCGGGCCCACTCCATCCAGCGTCTGCATCGATACTTCACCGACTGAGCCCAAACACGGACTGAGTCCGTCCGTGCGGTGGACTCCGCCGCATGGCGGCGATGGCCGGCGCGCACGCTATGGCGTGGCCGGCCATCTCGCGTCATGACCATTCCGGCCGGCTGTGGAGGGTCGGATCCGCGTGGCGGTCATCAAGGTCATCGAGCTGGTGGGCGAGTCCAAGACGGGCTGGGAGGACGCGGTGCGCCGGGCCGTCAAGGAGGCGGCCAAGACGGTGCGCAACATCAGCGGCGTCGAGGTGCTCAACTGGACGGCCAACGTCAACCCCGCCGACGGCAGCATCGTCGAGTACAAGGCCGACGTCCAGGTGGCCTTCAAGGTGGACGGGACGGAGTGAGTCCGGCCCCCGTGGGGAGGTGAGGGGACGTGGCCTCCCAGACCCAGACGCAGGCTCGGCAGGCTCAGGTCGACTATCAGCAGTTCGCCAGCCGGCGGCGGCCTCGGCCCCGCTATCTGCGCAACGTGGTGCTGGCCTTCCTCGTGGGAGGCCTCATCGCCCTGCTCGGTCAGATCCTGGCGACGTGGTTCGCCTCGCGCGGCCTCCCCATGGATCAGGCGTCCGGGCGGGCGGCGGTCACCCTGGCCTTCCTGGGCGCGCTGCTGACGGGGCTGGGCGTCTACGACGAGATCGCTCGCTACGGCGGGGCGGGGTCCGCCATCCCCATCACGGGCTTTGCCAACAGCATCACGGCGCCGGCCATGGAGTTCGCCCGGGAGGGCTATGTCTTCGGGCTGGCGGCGCGGATGTTTCAGGTGGCGGGGCCCGTCATCGTCTACGGGATGGCGAGCGCGGTGGCCGTCGGCCTCATCCGCCACTTCGTACTGCGGGGGTGGTAGGGTGAGCGCGCCGGTCCAGACGCCCGAGGCCCAGCAGACGTCGGCCTCGCGCCGGCTCGGGCGCGGGACGTTTCGGTACATGCTGCCGCCCAAGATCGTCGCGGGCTTCGCCGTCGTGGGGCCCATGGAGGGCAAGGGCCCCATGGCGGGCTACATGGACACCACGCTCGAGGACACCTACTACGGCGAGAAGTGCTGGGAGCGCACCGAGAGCAAGATGCTCAAGGAGGCGGTCCAGCAGGCCATCGCCCGTGCGGGCCTCAGCGAGCAGGACGTGGACATGGCGCTGACCACGGACCTGCTCAACCAGTGCGTCAGCAGCAGCTTCGCCATGCGGTCGCTCCAGGTGCCCCACGTGGGGATCTTCTGCGCCTGCGCCGGATTCACGGGGGGCCTGATCCTGGCAGCCTCCCTCGTGGACTCGGGCTTCGCCCGTACGGTGGCGGTGGGCGCCTCCAGCCATCACGATGCCGCCGAGCGGCAGTACCGCTTTCCCACGGAGCTGGGCGTCCAGCGTCCGCCGACGGCCCAGTGGACGGTGACGGGCGCGGGGGCCATGGTGGTCACCGGCGGCGACGCCGCCGGCCCTGTGCAGATCACGCACGCCACGGTGGGCCAGGTCTGCGACATGGGCCTCAAGGACCCCTACGACATGGGGTCGGCCATGGTGCCGGCCGCTGCCGAGACGCTGGTGCGCCATCTGCAGGACACCGGGCGCCGCGTGGAGGACTACGACTGGATCCTGACGGGAGACCTGGGCCGGGTGGGCTCCCGCATCCTGATCGACTGGCTCAAGGAGCGCTACGGCATCGACATCGACGGGCGCCACAGCGACTGCGGCGCCATGATGTACGACCCCTCGGAGCAGGACGTCCACGCCGGCGGCAGCGGGCTCGGGGCGTCGGCGTGCGTCGTCTCGGGCTACCTCTTCAAGGCCATGGGCCGAGGCCTGGTCAACCGGGTGTTGCTCATCGGCACGGGCAGCCTCCACAGCCCCACCACCCACCTGCAGGGCGAGAGCATCCCGGTGGTGGCCCACGCCGTCTGTCTGGAGCGGCCCGGCATCCAGTGACGACCGGTGAGGACGGGTGAAGGGAAAGCCGTGCAATACCTGCTCGCGTTCGTGGTGGGCGGGCTCATCTGCGCCATCGGTCAGCTCATCATCGACGGCACCCGGCTGACCGCTGGCCACACCATGGTGCTGTTCGTGGTGGCGGGGTCGATCCTCTCGGGGCTGGGGCTATACGAGCCCCTGGTGCGCCTGGCCGGAGCCGGGGCCTTCGTCCCCGTCTCCAACTTCGGTCACGTGCTGACCAAGGGCATCGTCGACCATCTGGGGCGGGAGGGCCTCTGGGGCGCGCTGTCGGGGGCCTTCGAGGTGGCGGGCGCGGCCATCGCCGCCTCCATCCTCTTCGGCTTCGCCATGGCGGTCATCTTCCACCCGCGGGGATGAGCGCGTCCTACCGGCAGGAGACGGCATACGGGCGTGGGGGAGGGGGGAGACTACGGGCGACGTTCGCCTGAGGCGTCGCCACACGTGCATGGAGGTGCGTCGTCGTGGATTGGGTTCGGGCAGCGATCCGGTTCGTGGTCTCGGCGGTGGTGCTGATGTTCGTGGGGGCCATCGTGCCGGGATTCCGCACCCTCGGCTTCTGGAACGCCCTGCTGGCGGCTCTGGTCATCGCGGCCATGGGCTGGCTGGTGGAGACGGTGCTGGGGCGCAACATGTCGCCGTATGGACGGGGCCTGGTGGGATTCATCGTCTCCGCGGTGGTCATCTGGGCGACGCAGTTCATCGTGCCCGGGATGTCCGTGACCATCCTCGGCGCGCTGCTGGCTTCGCTCATCATCGGCATCGTCGACCTCTTCGTGCCGACCGCCCTGCGCTGACGCGGCGGCCATGCGTCCGAGACCCCTGAGGCCCATCAGGGTCTCCGTGCCCCTCTCCCGGCTCGAAGACGGTCGGCGGCCACCCGAGGACGGTCGGCAGCCACCCGAGGACGGTCGGCGGCCGACCACGGACGGCCAGCCGCCCCGGGCCGAGGGGGCGCAGGCGCCCTCCGACTCCATCGAACCGACGATCACGGCCATCAGCCGGGGGATGGGGCAGGAGCGGAGCTTCGACGTCGTCGTGCGCCGCATCCGGGCAGCGGGCCGGGATGCCGCACTCATCTACCTGGACGGCTTCATCCAGCCGGTGCCGGCCATACGGATCATGGAGAGCCTGATGCGGCTCCCGGCCGAGGCGCTGGAGCAGGAGGCCGAGCGGCGGCTGGAGCAGGAGCTGGTGCCCTACTTCGAGCTGATGTGGGTGGCCGGCCCTCGGGAGGCCATCGACGAGATCCTGGTGGGGCAGTCCGCCCTGGTGGTGGCGGGCCTCTCGCGGATCCTGATACTGGATCTGCGGCAGTATCCGGCCCGATCCGTGCAGGAGCCGGACCTCGAGCGGGTCACGCGGGGCGCCCGCGAGGGCTTCACCGAAGTCGGGCTGGTCAACGTCAACCTGATCCGCCGGCGGTTGCGCGACCCCAACCTGCGGGTGGAGGCGCTCAAGGTCGGGGTGCGGTCCAAGACCGACGTCTTCTTGCTGTACGTCGAGGATCTGGCGCCCAAGGCCTTCGTCGAGGACATCCGGCGCCGTCTGGTCGAGATCCGGGCCGACGCGCTGCCGATGGGCTCCAAGAACCTGGAGGAGTACCTGACGGCTCCCCGGCTCAACCCGTTTCCCAAGGTGCGCTACACGGAGCGGCCCGACGTGGCGGCCAGCCACCTGCTCGAGGGCTACCTGGTGATCCTGACCGACACGTCGCCCGCCGCCATGATCCTGCCCGCCAACTTCTGGCAATTCACCCAGCACGCCGAGGAGTACGTCCAGGCCCCCATCGTGGGCACCTACCTGCGATGGGTGCGCTTCGTCGGCATCATGGCCTCGATCGTGCTGGTGCCCCTGTGGGTGGCGATGGTGACCCACAAGGACGTCCTGCCGCCCTGGCTGCAGTGGATCGGGCCCAGGGAGCCCGGGATCGTGCCCGTCTGGCTTCAGCTGATGCTGTTGACCCTGGGGCTCGACATCATCCGCATGGCCCTCATCCACACCCCCACGGCCCTGGCCACCTCCATCGGTCTGGTGGGCGCCGTGCTGCTGGGCCAGTTCGCGGTGGACGCGGGACTCTTCACCAACGAGACCGTCCTCTACTCGGCCCTGGCCGCCATCGGCAGCTTCACCACACCGGCCCTGGAGTTCGCGCTGGCGGCGCGGCTGTTTCAGTATCCGCTCATCGCGCTCTCCGCGTGGTTGGGCCTCGTGGGGCTGGTGGTGGGGCTGGTCGGCATGATCTACGTGATGGCCCTGACCCGCTCGTTCTTCATGCCCTACTTGTGGCCCCTGGCGCCGCTGCACACGAAGGCTCTGGGGCGGCTCCTGTGGCGCTACCCCATCCCATCGGTGCGTCAGCACCGCACCCCCCGGCCCGACCGGGCCGACGCCTGAGCATACCGGCCTCACTCCTGCCCCCACGTCGCAGTGCGCCGGCTCCCCCCGTGTGGTACCATCGGGGCAGTCTCGGGCGGCTCGCACGCCTGGGCGCCATCAGGGGGAGTCACATGGAGCTGGAGCTGCCGTTCGACGTCGACGTGACCCAAGACGGTCACCTGTCCCTCGGCGGTTGCGACGCGCTGGAGCTGGCGGAGCGATTCGGCACGCCGCTGTACGTCATCGACGAGCAGGCCGTGCGCGAGCGCTGCCGGCGGTATCGCAAGGCGGTCGAGTCCCTGCCGGGAGGCGGGCTGGCGGTCTACGCGGCCAAGGCTTTCTGGGTGGGGGGCATGGCCGAGATCGTGGCCGAGGAGGGGCTCGGGGCCGACGTCTCCTCGGAGGCGGAGATGCGCCTCGCGCTGGCGGCCGGCATCCTCCCCCAACGACTCGTCCTGCACGGCAACAACAAGAGCCCGTCCGAGATAGAGCTGGCGGTACGCGTCGGTGTCGGCCGGGTGGTGGCCGACAGCCTCTGGGAGCTGGAACGGCTGGGAGAGGCCGCGGCGCAGGGAGGGCGCCGTCTGGGGGTCCTGCTCCGCATCCAGCCGGGGGTCAAGGCCGGCTTTCACGACGCCATGCAGACAGGGCACGAGGCCGCCAAGTTTGGCATCCCCATCGAGGACGGCCAGGCGCGCCAGGCCGTCGCCCTGGTCCTGCGCCACCCGTACCTGGAGCTGCGCGGCTATCACGTCCACATCGGCTCCCAGATCCTGGACCTCGAGCCGTACCGCCAGGCGGCGCGGGTCGTGGCGACCTTCGCGGTGCAGATGGCACGGGAGTTGGGGGCACCGTGCCGGGAGATCGACATGGGCGGGGG
The DNA here is from genome assembly GCA_036562495.1 of Limnochordales bacterium. GTDB lineage: Bacteria > Bacillota > Limnochordia > Limnochordales > Geochordaceae > Geochorda. Next base: position 43,642 of record DATCKA010000130.1, on the reverse strand, counting down.
GCTCGGGGCCCGGTACGTGGCCGGCGACCATCCCCCATCCATCGAGACCCTGGTCGAGACCGTGGGACGGGTCGTGGCCGACGTCTTCGCGGCAGCAGGGCTGCCGGTGCCGGCGCTGCTGGTCGAGCCCGGGCGCTCCATCGTGGCCGAGGCGGGCACGACCCTGTACCGGGTGGGCGCGATCAAGCGGCTGGCGACGGGTCAGCTCGTCGTGGCGGTGGACGGCGGAATGAGCGACAACCCCCGGGTGGCCCTCTACCGCGCCCGTTACACGGCGGTGCTGGCCCGTGATCCTCGAGGCCGACCGGAGGGGAGGCCCGTGCGGATCGTCGGACGGCTGTGCGAATCGGGGGATGTGCTCATCGAGGACGCTCTGCTGCCGCCCCTGGCCAGCGGGGACGTCCTCGCGATCCTGACCACCGGCGCCTACCATCACACCATGGCCTCCAACTACAACGGCCTGCCCAGGCCGGCGGTGGTGGGGGTGAGCCAGGGCCGGGCGCGGGTCTGGGTGCGGCGTGAGCGATGGGAGGAGATGATGGCGACCGACGAGGCGCTGGCGAGGCTGGTCCGCACGGGCCCGCGCACGGCCGGAGCGTGATGAGCGGCGCGCTGCCTGACCGGCCATGGACGCAGGTCCTGGCCGAGGAGGTGCGGCCCCTGCTGGAGGCCCTGGCGGAGGCCGCGCGGCGGCGCGGCACGCCGGCGTACGTGGTCGGCGGGGCGGTGCGCGACTGGCTGCTGGGGCGGGGGCCCATCCGGGAGGCCGACATCGTCGTGGTGGGCGACGCCCGAGCCCTGGCCGAGGAGGCGGCGACGCACGTCGGTGGACGGGTCGTGGCCTTCGAGCGCTTCGGGACCGTGAGACTGGCGGCCAGGCGGCTGTACGTCGACGTCGCCACGGCACGAGTGGAGCGATACCCTGCCCCCGGGGCGCTGCCCGTGCCGAGCCCGGCTCGCTCCATCGAAGAAGACCTCGTGCGGCGGGACTTCTCCATCAACGCCATGGCGGTCCCCGTGGCCGGCGACGGGCGTCCGCTCATCGACCCCTGTGGAGGCCTGCAAGACCTGCAATCCAGGCGCCTGCGGGCCTTGCATCCCCGCTCATTCGAGGACGACCCCACCCGCCTCTTCCGGGGCGTGCGGCTGGCCGTGCGGCTGGGCCTTGCCATCGACGCCCAGACCGCCGGGTGGATGCAGCAGGCCATCGCCGCAAGGGCCGTGGAGACCGTCAGCGCCGAGCGCCGCGGCCAGGAGGTGCGACGGGCGCTGTCGGAGCAGCCGGCCTTGCCGGTGGCGCAGGCCTTCGAGCGGTGGGGCCTGTGGGACGCCGCCTGCCCGGGTTGGCGCCTGGAGCCCGAGGCGGAGCGGGTGCTGGCCGTCCTCGACGAGGATGCGGCGAGCTTCGAGGCGCTGCTCGAGGCCCTGGCGGGGCCATCGGGGTCGCAACATCTGTGGGCCGTGCGCCTGGTGGCCGTCGCGGCGCCGTGGCTGACCGGCCCTCCTGAGCGGGTGCAGCAGCGGGTGTACCGGCTCGTGGAGCGACTGGCGCTGACGCGAGAGCTCCGGGAGAGCCTCCTGCAGGTGCCGACGGTGCGCCGACGCCAGCGGCGCCTCGCGGGTGCCCGTCGGCCCAGCACCGCCGATCGGCTGCTGCAGGACCTGAGCACGCTGTCACGGGTCTACCTGGCCGCGAGGGGCGGGCCGACGAGTCCGGATTATAATTGGGTGGGCTGGTGGGCCCGGGTGGGCCGCCATGTGCGCCCGAGGCTGACGGGACGAGACTTGCTGGCCCTCGGGTGCCCCGAGGGACCCGCCGTCGGCCGCATGCAGCGGGCGCTGCGGGCGGCCGTCCTCGACGGGCGCGTGCGGAGCCGGGCGGAAGAGCAGCGCTGGGTGAGGCGGCTGCTGCAGGCCTGGCGCCGGGTCTCCATCGATTCGCCGTGAAAGGGTCGGGCGATCGCGATGCTGAGGTTTGCCCTCAACGATCCCCTGTCGCTGGTGCTGTGGGTGCTGGCCCTCCTCCCGGCCATCGTGCTGCACGAGCTGGCCCACGCCGTCGTCGCGTACCGGATGGGGGACCCCACGCCGCGCTACGAGGGGCGGCTCACCCTCGACCCCAGGGCACACATCGATCCCATCGGGGCGTTGATGCTCTTCCTGTTCGGGTTCGGTTGGGCGCGTCCTGTCAACGTCAACCCTTATCACTTCCCCAACGGCCGGCGGGGGATGATGCTGGTGGCGCTGGCGGGGCCGCTGGCCAACGTGACGCTGGCCTGGCTCAGCGGCCTGCTCTGGGAGGCCACGCTGTGGCTGCCCGGGCAGGGGATGCTGGGCGGCATCGGGCCGGCGCTGCGCGAGTTCTTCATCTTGAGCCTGCGGGTCAATCTGTGGCTTGCGGCCTTCAACCTGATCCCCATCCCGCCCCTGGACGGCTCCCGCATCCTGGCCGGCCTGGTCTCGTCGCGCCAGGCGGTGGCCCTGGCCCGCCTGGAGGCCTACGGCCCCCTGCTGCTGGTGCTGCTCATCATGAGCGGCGTCTCGCAGCTCCTGTTGCAGCCCATCTACCGCATCCTGCAGATGCTGGTCCTGGCCGGCCGGCTCTGAGAGCCGATGGGAGACGGCATGGAGGCGCAAGGGCAGCAGCCGGCGTGGATGGAGCGCCTGGCCGAGCTCAACCGGTGGCGCGAGCGTCTGCAGTCGGGTGAGGTGGACCCCCTCGACGTCGACCTGGCCACGTTGATCCGCGAGACGGTCGAGTGCTTCGGCGAGCCCCCGTCCGACTCCGAGGCCCAGGAGCTGTGGCTGTCGACGGCGGGCGAGGCGCTACGGGTCGCCTCGGACCTCCTCAACCTCAAGGCCCAGCGCCTCGCGCCGGAGCCGGCACGGGAGGACGAGGGGACCGGCGGCGACGAGGCGGCCGTGGCCGACGAACCGGCAGGCGGCGACCTGGTCGGTCTCGACGACCAGGACGAGGCTCCCTCCGACGCCCTCGACGTCCTGGCCCGGCGGGCCGAGGCTTACCGGCGCTTCAAGGAGGCCGCGCGCCTCCTGGAGGAGCAGGCGGAGGCATGGAGCCGCCACCAGCCGCGACAGGCCCCCTCGGCTCTGCTGGAGACGCTGGAGCGGGTGCTGGGCCCCTGGCCTGACGACCTGCCGCCGACCCGGGCGGAGCGGCTCGTGGAGGCCCTGGCCAAGGTGCTGGAGCGGACCCGCATGGCCGACCGCGCACGGCACGCGCCGTCGCCGGGCTTCGACTGGGAGGAGCTGCTAGGCCGGGTGCGGCGCCGTGTCGACCAGGCCGGTGGGCCCGTCGACCTGGCCGAGCTGCTGATCCAGGAGGCGCGGCACCGCACCGAGGTCATCGGGCTATTCCTGGCGGTCCTCGAGCTGCTCAGGGTGGGAGAGTTGTGTCTGACCGAGCAGGATGGCAACCTCTGGATCCAGCGGCGGTCTTGAGCGACGAGGCCGCCGCCTGCGAGGCGGTGCTGTTTGCCACCGCCCGCCCGCTGTCGCTGGAGGAGCTGGCCCGCGCGTTGGGCGCGGAGGAGGAGCGGGTCCGGCAGGCGCTGGAGGAGCTGAGGCGGCTGCTGGACGAGACGGGGCGGGGCATCCAGTTGGTGGAGGTGGCGGAGGGCTTCCAGCTCGTCACCCGTGCTCGGTTCTTCGGCGCGCTGCGGCGGGTGGTGGGCGCCGTGCGCCGACCGTCGCTGTCGGCGGCGGCCATGGAGACCCTCGCCATCGTCGCGTACCGGCAGCCCGTGAGCCGGGCCGAGATCGAGGAGCTGAGGGGCGTCAACTCGGAGGCGGCCATCAGCACCCTCTTGGAGCGGGGCCTCATCGAGGTGGCGCACCGTGCCCCTACCCCCGGCCGCCCCGTCTACTACCGGACCACCCGGCGGTTCCTGGAGATGTTTGGGCTGCGCTCCCTCGACGAACTGCCCCCGCTGGAAGCGTGGGGCATGGGAGCGGGCCCGGCTGCGAAGACTAGCCCCTGATGAGCCTGAGCCGAGCCGGACTCGGGCTTGGAGAGGGGGCGCGGCCATGGAGGCGTCCGCCCACCAGCAGGCGTACGAGCCAGGTGCAGGGACGCATCCCATCGATGCCCTGATGCGTACCGCCATGGAGAGCATCAAGTCCATGGTGGACGTCAACACCATCCTCGGGGTGCCGGTGGAGGCGCCGGACGGCACGGTCATCATCCCCGTCTCCCGGGTCTCCTTCGGCTTCGTGGCCGGCGGGTCCGAGTTCGAGGCGACCGAACGCCGCGGAGCCTTTCCCTTCGGCGGGGGCAGCGGGGCGGGCGTGAGCCTGCACCCCGTGGCCTTCCTGGTGGTGGGACAGGGCCAGGTGCGGCTGTTGCCCGTCTCGGAGCGGGCCCTGTACGACCGGCTGCTGGACATGGCGCCGCGGGTGGTCGAGCAACTGCAGCGGTGGGCCGGGCTGGACGGTCAGGCGAGCGCTCGCCTGCAGCGGGACGAGGCCGAGGGGCAGGGGAGCGCTGCGCAGGGAGCGAGACGAGAGGACGGCGAAGCCCGGCGCGCCCAGGGGCCGCCCGCCGACGAGGACGGCCGCGGCCGCATGACGCTGCAGTTCGAGTGAGACCGGCTGCCTGCGGGCAGCCGGTTGTGCTATAGTCGGGGCGTGTCCACCTCTCGCTTCTCGCAGGAGGCGGCCTACGAGAGCCTCTGGGAGCGGCTTTCCCGACGCCTGAGCGCCACCAGCCCCGGCCGGCTGCTGGTGGTGAGCTACGTAGGGCTCGCGACGCTGGGGACGGCACTATTGTCGCTGCCCGTGGCGGTGCGTGAGCCGCCAGCGCTGGGACTCGTCGAAGCCCTCTTCACGGCGACGTCGGCGGTCAGCGTGACAGGCCTCACGGTCGTCGACGTGGGCCACCAGCTCTCCCTCTTCGGTCAGCTGGTCGTGCTGGGGCTGATGCAGCTCGGCGGATTCGGCGTGATGACGGGGTCCACCCTGCTGGCTGTGCTGGCCGGTCGCCGCATCGGCCTGAGAGGTCGGCTGATGCTCAAGGAGGAGCTCCATCAGGACTACCTCTCGGGGGTCGTGCGCCTGCTGCGCATGATCGCGGGTGTCACCCTGGCGGTGGAGGCCGTGGGGGCTTTGTTGCTCTTCCTGGCCTGGCGTGGGCGGTTGGGTACAGGACAGGCCCTGTACTACGGCCTCTTCCACGCCGTCTCGGCCTTCAACAACGCCGGCTTCGACCTGTGGGGCACGAGCCTGCGAGGCTTCTCCTCCGATCCGCTGGTGGTGCTGACGGTGGCCGGGCTCTTCATGGTGGGCGGCATCGGCTTCTCGGTGCTGGCCGAGCTCTTCTCGTGGCCCGCCCAAGGGCGCTTGAGCCTGCATTCCCGGGTGACGCTTTGGGCGGCAGGTATCCTGGTGTCCGGCGGCCTGCTCGTGGTGCTGGCCACCGAGTGGACCAACCCGAGCACCCTGGGGCCCATGCCCTGGCCGCAGAAGCTGCTGGCGGCGTTCTTCACCGCCGCGACGCCTCGCTCCGCGGGCTTCGAGGTGGTCCCCACGGCCATGCTGCGGCCGGTGACGCTCTTTGCCATGCTCTTCCTCATGTTGGTGGGGGTTTCCCCGGGCTCGACAGGGGGCGGCATCAAGACCACGACGGCCGCCGTGATCCTGGCGGGCATCCGCGCGGCGCTGGCGGGCCGCGAGGATCTGGTCCTGATGGGACGCCGGCTGCCCAGGGGGACCTTTCAGCGGGCGGTGGCTCTGGCGGCCATGGCTATCCTCTGGATCGCGGTGGTGGCCGGCGTGCTGATGGCGGTGGAACCGCTGGACCCCGACGCCGTCCTGTTCGAGGTCGTCTCGGCCTTCGGCACCGTGGGCCTGAGCACCGGCATCACGCCGGCTCTGTCCGACCTGTCGCTGGTCCTGCTGGCCTTGACGATGCTGGTGGGCAAGGTGGGCCCGGTCACCTTCGCCGTGGCGCTGGCCCGGCGGATGGCAGCGGGCGCCGTGCACGTGCGCTATCCCGAGGAGCGGATCGGCCTCGGCTGAGGGGACGGCCATGGGCGAACGGGTGCGTCTGCACAAGTGGCTGGCACAGGCCGGCGTCGCCTCCCGCAGGGCGGCCGAAGCGCTCATCCGGCAGGGCCGCGTGGCGGTCAACGGGCAGACGGTGACGGCCATGGGGTGGACCATCGACCCCAGCCGGGACCGGGTCACGGTGGACGGCCGCCCGGTGGAGCCGCCTGCCGGAGGCGAGGGGCTGGTCTACGTCCTCCTGCACAAGCCCAGGGGCCTGGTCAGTACCGCCCGCGACGAACGCGGCCGCCCGACCGTGGTCGACTGGGTGCGCAGCCGGGGCGGCCCCCAAGTGCGGCTCTTTCCCGTGGGGCGCCTCGACCTCGACTCCGAGGGGCTGCTGCTCCTGACCAACGACGGCGAGCTGGCCTACGCGCTGACCCATCCGTCGCGCCAGGTGCCCAAGACGTATCACGTCACGGTACGGGGCGCCATCACCGAGGACGCCCTGCGGCGGTTGCGCCAGGGCGTCGAGCTGGAGGACGGCCCGGCCCGGGCGGCGTCGCTGCGGCTGATCCGGCGGAGCCAGGATGGCGGCGAGCTGGCCATCACCCTGCACGAGGGGCGTAAGCGCCAGGTGCGTCGGATGTGCCAGGCGGTGGGGCTCACCGTGCGGCGACTGGTGCGGGTGCGCCTGGGGCCGCTCAGCCTGGGGACGCTCGCCCCCGGGGAGTGGCGGCTCCTGAGGCCCGACGAGGTGGCACGCCTGCGCCGGGCGTCGGGCGTCGATCGGCCCTTTACAGCCCCTGGCGGGCGTGGTAGCATACCGGCCAAGACGCAGGACGGCAGGACGGCGGGCGACGGGGACCCCGGCGCCCAGGGTCGGGCCGGTCGGCGGCCGCAGACAGGGTAAGGGCAGGACGGCAGGATGGCCGGTATCAGCGAGAGCCGGGAGGTCGCGCAGGCCGCGTTGCGGATGGCCACCTCCCGTGACTACGACGAGGAGTCCAGGCTCAAGGCCGAGCTGCAGCGTCACGGCATCCTTGCGGCCGCAGTCGACTTCGGCGGCCCCTTTGTCCAGGTGATCCCGCAGATCGTCGAGCGGTGCGTCGTGGCCGCCAAGCGCGAGGGCCTCATCCTACCGCTCCACAGCGAGGAGGGGGCGGTGGCGGGCGCCGCGCACGAGGCGGCCATGGGCCTCGCCCTCAAGGCGATGGGCCTCAACGTCGGCGGCAAGGCGGGACTGGCGCGACGCGGCGAGCACGTGGTGGTGGCCCTGTTCGTCGCCATCGGCCTGGGACACCTGGACGACATCGCGGCCAGCCTGGGGCACCGGGCCCTGGCGCACCGTCCGACGCCGGCCCGATTGGGAGGCGTACGGGACGATGCAGCCAACGCAGCGGGTCGTTAAGGCCATCCGGGGCGCAGCCTGCGCGGAGTCCAACACCCCCGAGGCCATCGAGCGAGCCGGACGACGGCTGGTGGAGGCCGTCACCCGTCTCAACGATCTGTCGCCCGAGGACGTCGTCAGCGCCATCTTCACGGCGACGCCGGATCTCGACGCGCAGTTTCCGGCGGTCGGCGCCCGGCAGGCGGGGTGGAACGACGTGGCCATCCTGTGCGCGCAGGAGATGGCCGTGCCGTCGCCCGTGCGCCGGTGCGTGCGGCTGCTGGTGCACGCCTACCTGCCGCTGGACCGTCCCGTGCGTCACGCCTACCTCGACGAAGCGGTCGCCCTGCGTCCGGACCGGGCCGGGGCGCCCGACGACGGGCAGCCCGGCTCGGTGTCGAGCCGGTCCAGCGAGAGGAGTTGACCCCATGGTCGTCGTCTTGCGCCGCGATGCCACGCCCGAACAGCTCGAATCCGTGGTGGACCGGCTCCACCGACTGGGATTCGCGGTGCACGTGTCGCGAGGCACCGAGCGCACCATCGTAGGAGCCATCGGCGACCGCCGGCCCGAGCACATCCCCCAGCTCGAGGCCATGCCGGGCGTCGAGCGGGTGGTGCCCATCCTGCGGCCTTTCAAGCTGGCCTCCCGGGAGTTTCGGCCGGAGCCGAGCCTGGTGGAGGTGGGCGGTGACGGCGTGCCCCCGGTGGTGGTGGGGGGCAGCCGGGTCGTGGTCGTGGCGGGGCCCTGCGCGGTGGAGAGCGAGCGGCAGATCGACGACGTGGCGCGGGCCGTCAAGGAGGCCGGCGCCTCCATCCTGCGGGCCGGCGCTTACAAGCCCCGCACCTCTCCGTACAGCTTCCAGGGGCTGGAGCGTGAGGGGCTGGAGCTGTTGGCCGAGGTGCGCCGGCGGGTGCAGATCCCCGTCGTGACCGAGGTGCTCAACCCCCGCGACGTCGAGCTGGTGGCCGAGCATGCGGACATGCTGCAGATCGGGGCCCGCAACATGCAAAACTTCGCCCTGCTGCGGGAGGTGGGCCGCTCCAACCGCCCCGTCCTGCTCAAGCGGGGCATGGCGGCCACCGTGGAGGAGTGGCTGATGGCGGCCGAGTACGTGCTGTCGGCCGGCAACTCGCGGGTGGTGCTCTGCGAGCGGGGGATCCGCACCTTCGAGACCGTGACCCGCAACACGCTGGACCTGAGCGCGGTCGCGGTGGTGCACGAGCTGAGCCACCTCCCGGTGCTGGTGGACCCCAGCCACGGCACAGGGCGCGCCGCCTATGTCGCCCCCATGGCACGAGCGGCCGTGGCGGCGGGGGCCGACGGCATCATGGTGGAGGTGCACCCGTCGCCCGACGAGGCGCTCTCCGACGGGCCCCAGCAGCTCACCCCCGAGGCCTTCGCGCAGATGGTGGAGTCGCTGCGGCCCATCGCGGCCGCGGTCGGACGCTTCGTCTGAGGGAGGGGAGGGCCATGGCCCGGCGGGTCGCCGTCATCGGTTGCGGGGTGATCGGCGCCTCGATGGGCCTGGCGTTGCGGAGCCTGGGCGAGGCCGGGCGCTACTGGGTCGTGGGCTACGACCGGGACCCCGTCGCCGCCCAGCAAGCGGCCGAGAGGGGAGCGGCCGACGAGATGGCCGGCAGCCTGGCCGAGGCGGTGCGCGACGCGGACCTGGTGGTGCTGGCCGTCCCCGCCGAGTCGGTGGCCGAGGTGGCGCTCGAGGTGTCGGCCCACGCCCCGTCCACGGCGGTGGTGACCGACGCGGCGTCGGTCAAGGGCCGCATCGTCGAGCAGCTGGGGGCCCGATTGCCGGGAGGGCAGGGCTTCGTCGGCGGCCACCCCATGGCGGGATCCGAGCGGACGGGGCCGGCCGGGGCCGATCCCTACCTCTTCCAAAACGCCATCTACGTCCTGACGCCCTTGCCCGAGACCCCACCGGAAGCCGTCGCGCAGGTGACGGCCCTGGTGGAGGCGGTGGGGGCGCTGCCGGTGCGGATGGACCCGTGGCGCCACGACCTGGCGGCGGCCGCGGCCAGCCACCTGCCGCACGTCGTGGCCTCGTGCCTGGTGCAGGCGGCGGCACGGTGGGAGGCCGAGGGGGTGCCCGTCTTCGAGCTGGCCGCCACGGGCTTCCGCGACGCGACTCGCCTGGCGCTCGGCCACGAGCGGGTCTGGTTGCCCATCCTGATGCTCAACGCCCCGGCCCTGATCAGGGCGCTTGCGACCCTGCGGCGGAGCCTGGCGGAGCTGGAGCAGGCGCTGACGACGGGGGATCGGGCCCGGGTCGAGGCCATCCTGTCCGAGGCGCGCGGCCGTCGGGCGGACTTGCGGCTGCCCGCCAAGGGCTACGGCCATCCCACGTGGGACCTGGTCGTGCGGCTGGAGGACCGGCCCGGCGCCATCGCCGCCGTCAGTGGCGCCTTGGGCGAGCGCCGGATCAACATCGCCGACATCGAGATCCTGCGGGTGCGGGAAGGGGAGGCGGGCACGCTGCGGCTGGGCTTCGCCTCCGAGCAGGCCATGCGGGCGGCCCTGGCGGTGCTGCGCGAACGGGGGTTCGTCTGTTGGGCGAGATAGAGGCATCAGAGGGCGCCTGGCACGTCCGGCCGACCACCGGCCTCGAGGGCGAGGCCCGCGTGCCGCCCGACAAGTCCATCTCTCATCGGGCCGCGATGATGGGCGCCATCGCCGCGGGCACCACGGTCATCGACCGCTACCTGCAAGCCGCCGACACCCTGGCCACCCTCGAGGCCCTGCGGGCCCTGGGGGTGGAGGTGCAGGGCCCCGAGGGCGAGGGTCGGGTGGTGATCCGGGGCCGCCCGTTGAGCGAAGGGGGCCTGGCCGAGCCGGAAGGCGTGGTGGATGCGGGTAACTCGGGCACCACGCTGCGACTCCTGATGGGGCTGGCCGCGGCGCACCCCATCTTCTGGGTCGCCACGGGCGACGCCTCGCTGAGGCGCCGGCCCATGGGACGGGTCATCGAGCCCTTGACCCGGATGGGGGCGAGCATCTGGGCCCGGCAGGGCCAGCGGGCGCCACTGGCCATGCGGGGTGGGGCCCTGCATGCCATCGCCTGGAAGGGGCCGGTCGCCAGCGCCCAGGTCAAGTCGGCCGTGCTCCTGGCCGGGGTGCAGGCCCGGGGGATCACCCGCGTCGAGGAGCCCGCCCCGAGCCGGGACCACACGGAGCGAATGCTGCCCCTCTTCGGCGTCCATCTCCTCTCGGGGCCCGGGTGGGTGCAGCTCGAGGGCCCCCAGACCCTGCAGGGTTGCCATCTGACGGTGCCCGGCGATCCCTCGTCGGCGGCTTTCTTGTGGGTGGCGGCGGCCATGCACCCGGGCTCCCGGGTGCGGACGTGCGGCGTCAGCCTCAACCCCACGCGTATCGAGGTGCTGCAGGTCCTCTCGGAGATGGGGGCCGATGTGCGGATGGAGCCCGCCACGCCGCCATCGGCGCCGGAGCCGTGGGGCGACGTGACGGTGATGGGCCCCGAGCGGCTGCGTCCCTTTCGGATCGCCGGTCGGCGGGTGCCCCTGCTCATCGACGAGTTGCCGGTGTTGGCGGTGGCGGCACTGCGGGCGCAGGGCACCTCCCTCATCCAGGACGCGGCGGAGCTGCGGGTCAAGGAGTCGGACCGGATCGAGGGGCTGGCTCGCGGGCTGGCGGCGCTCGGCGCCCGGGTGGAGGCGCTGCCCGATGGGTGGCGGATCGAGGGCCCCCAGCGGTTCCCCGGCGGCGTCGCCGACTCCTGCGGCGATCACCGCCTGGCCATGTCGTTGGCGGTGGCGGCCCTGGCAGGAGATGGGCCTTCGGTGGTGAAGGGCTCCCGCTGCGCCCGGATCTCGTTTCCCGGCTTCGCGCGAACCCTGGACGTGCTCGCGCGGGCCGGGGGCGGGCGTGTCGAGGAGGCAGCGTAGAGCCTATCATGCCCGATCGTGGGTCAGGATGCCGGCGGGACTGGATCGCCGTCGATGGGCCCGCCGGCGCAGGCAAGAGCACCCTGGCGCGTGCGCTGGCCAGGGCGCTCGGCTTTCGCTACATCGACACCGGCGCCACGTACCGGGCGGCCGCCCTGGCCGCGTTGCGAGCGGGGCTCCTGGCGCAGGAGCCCATCGACGCCGACGCCGTGGTCCGTCTGGTGGAGCGGCTGGACATCCGCATCGGCACGGACCCGCAGGCGGATCGCCCGGCTCCGGTCTACCTGGACGGCGAGGACGTCAGCGAGCAGGTGCGCTCCCTGGAGGTGGGGCAGGCGGCCTCCGCCATCGCGCGGCTGCCCGGGGTGCGGCATATCCTGGCCCGCCTCCAGCGCCGCCTGGCCGAAGAAGGCCCCTGCGTCATGGAGGGGCGCGACATCGGCACCGTCATCCTGCCCGAAGCCTGCGTCAAGCTCTACGTCACCGCATCCCTCGAGGAACGGGCCCGCCGCAGGGCCCGGGAGCTGGCGGCGCAGGCGACGGCTGCCGAGGGCTCGACGGGCAGCGACCTGAGGGTCGAGGAGGTCATGCGGGAGCTGGCGAGACGGGACCAGCAGGACAGCTCCCGGGAGACCGCCCCCTTGATGGTGGCGCCCGATGCGGTTACGCTGGACACGACCGGCCAGGATCTGGCGTCGGTCCTCCAGCGCGCCCTCGCGATCTGTCGCGAGCGTCTTGGAGGTGGCCCGTGACGTTATATCGGATCGCCCGACGGATCTTGCGGCCCATCCTGTGCGGATACTTCCGCGTCAAGGTCGTGGGCCTCGAGCGCTTGCCCAGGAGCGGGCCCGTCCTGCTGGCCCTCAACCACCTGAGCATGCTGGATCCCATCCTGGTGGCGGCGGTCATGCCGCGCCCCATCTGCTTCATGGCCAAGGAGGAGCTCTTCCGCTACCCGGTGCTGGGAAGGGTGCTGCGGTGGGTGGGCGCCTTCCCCGTGCGCCGGGGGGAGCCGGACCGGGAGGCCATCCAGCATGCGCTCCGGTGCCTGCGGGAGGGGCGGGTGGTCGGCATCTTCCCCGAGGGGACCCGGAGCCTGGACGGGCGGCTGCTGGAGCTGCACGGCGGCACGGCGCTGCTGGCCCTCAAGAGCGGGGCGCCCATCCTGCCGGCGGCCATCACCGGCACCGACCGGGCCATGCCCAAGGGGGCCTGGTGGCCCCGGCGGGTGGCCGTCGAGATCCGGATCGGCCAGTTGCTGCCGGTGGAGCCGGGGCCTGCAACCGCGACCAAGGCCCGGGTGGCCTCCACCAGCCAGCGGCTGGCTGACAGCCTGCGAGAGTTGCTGGGGCAGAGGCTGGTCGGACAGCCGGGTGGATCCGGGCTGACGTGAGACTTTCCAAGCGCCCCAGAGTTCCTTGCCCGCCTTTCGAGGGTATGCGCCCCGTTTCAAGGAGGAATCCCGCGCGGGGTTCACGAATAGCGGGCATGTGGGACTTGAGTCAGGGGACGACGAGGTGTCGTTAGAAACGTGCGCCCGCCATGAGACGCGAGAGCGGGTCCCAGGACCCGCATCCGCTTCCTCTCCCGCCCTTCAACTCTCCAGGGTCATTCCCGGAGCTTCGAGGTCGTAGCCCGAGGGGGTAGGGTCATCCATGGGGTTTGCATTGGGACAAGATGAAACAGGCGCCATGCCTTCCCAGCCGGCATCGGCGCAGCCGGAGGCCGCCGCACAGCTGTCGACCGCGGCCAGCGAGCAGGCGGCCGCCGTGGAGACGGTCGAGTCGGTCCAGGAGATCAACGCCCAGGACGCCATGGAGCAGGCACTGGCCGCGTTGACGCCGGGGCGCGTCGTGCGGGGCCGGGTGGTCCAGGTCTCCGCGGACGAGGTGCTCGTGGACGTCGGTTACAAGGGCGACGGGCGCATCCCCATCCACGAGCTGGGGTTGCGCTCCGGCCAGACGCCTGCCGACATCCTCAAGGTCGGCGATGAGATCGACGTCTGGGTGTTGAAGGTGGACGAGGAGGGGGGCGTCCTCCTCTCCAAGCGCCGGGCCGACGTGGAGATGACGTGGCGCCGCCTGGAGCAGGCCCAACGGGAGGGGACGATCCTCGAGGCGCGGGTGACCGAGCGGGTCAAGGGCGGGCTCCTGGTCGACGTCGGGGTGCGGGGCTTCGTGCCGGCGTCTCACGTGGCGCGGGGCTACGTGGACAACCTGGAGCAGTTTGTGGGGCAGACCCTCCGGCTGAAGGTGGTCGAGGTCAACCGCAGCCGGCGCAACGTGGTGCTCTCCCGCAAGGAGGTCCTGGAGCAGGAGTACCAGGAGGCCAAGGCCCGGCTCTTCTCCACCCTCAAGGAGGGCCAGGTGGTGGAGGGCGTCGTGCGGCGACTCACCGACTTCGGCGCCTTCATCGACCTGGGCGGCGGCGTCGAGGGCCTGCTGCACATCTCCGAGATGGCCTGGAGCCGGGTGCGTCACCCGTCCGATGTGCTGCAAGAGGGCCAGACCCTCAAGGTGATGGTGCTCAACGTCGACCGCGAGCGGGAGCGGATCTCGCTGGGCCTCAAGCAGGTGCTGCCCAACCCGTGGGACACGGTCAGCGAGCGCTACCACGTGGGCGACGTGGTCGACGGCGAGGTGACCCGGCTGGTCGACTTCGGCGCCTTCGTGCGGCTCGAGGACGGCATCGAGGGCCTCGTGCACATCTCGCAGCTGGCCGATCACCACGTCACCAAGCCCCAGGAGGTCGTGTCGCCTGGCCAGCAGGTGCGTGTACGCATCCTGAGCGTGGATCAGGCGGCCCGGCGCATCGGCCTGTCGCTGCGAGAGGCCGCCCCCAAGCGCGAGCAGCGCCAGGAGCCGGCGACCTCTCACGGGACAGCGGAGGCTCCCACCATCACCATCGGCGAGCTGTACAGCAACCTGGGCGAGGTGCTCAAAAACGGCGGCCAGCCGACCCGGACCGCCGAGCGCCGGGGAGGGGCTTCCGTCGAGGGCGCCGGCGACTGAGCCGCGACGGGCGTAGGACGGATGGAGCGAGGCAGGGCCGGCTGGTAGCCGGCCCTTTCGCTTGCCAGCATAGGCGCGCCGGGGAGCGGAGACGTTGGGGGCAGAGGAGGCGAGTGCTAGGCCATGCCGCTCCCGGCTGGTGTCATCGTCCTGGTGGTGGTGGCCGCCCTCATCTTCTTCGGCCTCACCCATCGCGTCCTGGACCGGCTACGTCTGACCGACGGGCAGGCCTTGCTCGTGATCGCGGCCATGATCGGGGGCAGCTTCATCGACCTTCCGCTGATGCGCACGCCGTTTACCCTCAGCGTCAACGTCGGAGGCGCCCTCGTACCGCTGGCACTGGTGGTCTACCTGCTGTGGCGGGCGGACAGCCAGGCCGAGCGCGTGCGGGCCCTGGTCGGAGCCGTCATCACGGCGGCCGCGGTGATGGCGGTGGCATCCATCACCGACTTCGAACCAGGGCGCGCGGACTTCCTGGATCCCATCTGGCTGTTCGGCGGGCTGGGGGGTGTGGTGGGCTACCTCGTCGGCCAGAGGTCGCGCCGCGCATCCTTCGTGGCCGGGAGCCTGGGGCTTCTGCTGACGGACCTGGTGCACGCGCTGCAGGTGGCGCGCATGGGCCAGGCTGCCACCGTGATGATCGGGGGAGCCGGGGCCCTCGACATGATCGTGCTCGCCGGTGTCCTGGCCCTCGGCCTGGCCGAGGTGGTGGGGGAGGTGCGGGAGCGGCTGTCGGGTGGTCCCGGGCCGGCCGCGCTGCTCCTGGCCGCGGCATCGGCCTCTGCCGTGGCGGTGCTGTGGGCGGCCACGGGCCTGGCAACGCCGGCGTCGACGCCTTCGCCGGACGCCGCCGAGATGGTCGAGCACGCCGACGCGTACTACACGGTGGTGCGCCCGGACGGCTCGGTCCTGACGTACACGGCCCGCCGTCTCGCCGCCGGCGACGTCTACATCGATGCGGCCAACCGCCGCTGGGAGGTAGAGGGGGTCGAGGGCGACCGGATCCGCGTGCGCGACGCCGGACTGGAGCCCATGCCGCAGGCCAGCTCGTTGCAGAGCGCGGCGCTGCCCGTGCCGGCGGCCGTGGGTGGCCGGCGGGGCACCGACGTCGCCATCTACTTCACCCACTCCGACGAGTCGTACGTACCGACCAGCGGCACGTATGCCAAGTGGTGGGGGGACATCTACGAGGTGGGCGAGACCCTGGCCGAGGAGCTGCGCCGCCTGGGCCACCGGGTCCATGTCTCCCGCAACAACCACAACCCCCACGACGGCCAGGCCTACACGCGGTCGCGCCGCACGGCCATGCAGTTGATGCGGGAGCAGCCGGCGCTCCTGGTCGACGTCCACCGGGACGCGGTGCCTCCGGAGGTCTACGAGACCCAGGTCAAGGGGCAGCCGGCCACCAAGGTGCGGCTCGTGGTGGGCCGCCAGAACCAGAACATGCAGGCCAACCTGGCCTTCGCCAAGCAGATCAAGGCCACCGCCGACCGTGAGCTGCCCGGCCTCATCGAGGGCATCTTCATCGCCCGGGGGGACTACAACCAGGACCTGATGCCCAAGGCCATCCTCCTGGAGTTCGGGGCCCATACCAATCCGCTGGAGCTGGCCCGCAACGGGGCGAGGCTCTTCGCACCGGTGCTGGCCGCCGCGGGGATCGGCGATCAGCGAGCTTCCCGGGAGGTGGGCGCCGGCGCCTGGAGGAGCGCAGGCCTGCTGGCGGCGGCGCTGCTCATCGGGGTCGTCGGGTTTCTGGCCCTCAACGCCGGCAGCGCCGACTCCGTGAGGTCCGCCGTCGTCCGTTGGTGGCGCCGCACGGCCCCGACGGGGCAGGGGCAGGACGGGCGACCCGACGGACGGCCCGACGACGGCCAGCCCTGACGGGGTGGTCCCAGCGGGATGGATGGCATGGTCTGGGACGTCGTGTTGGGCTCCCTGGCCGGGACGGCGCTGCGCATCTACACCCTGCGGGTCGACTACCGCCAGTACCCCAGCTATCCCCAGGGCTACGCCATCCACCTCTCGATGGGGCTCATCGCCTCCTTCCTCGGGGCCCTGGCCTTCCCGGCGCTTCTGGCGAGGGAGTTCGCGGCGGCCTCTTTCCTGGCGCTGGCAGCCACGCAGTTTCGCGAGGTGCGCAAGGTCGAGCGGGAGGCGCTCTCCCGCCTGGAGGAGACCGAGCTGGTGCGACGTGGGGCCGCCTACATCGAGGGCATCGCGCGGGTGTTCGAGACCCGCAACTACCTGGCCATGCTGGTGGCCCTGCTCGACACGGTGGTATTGTGGCTCGTGCGCCCGTCCCCGGCCGGTGCCGTGCTGGTGAGCGCGGCGGTGGTGATGGTGGCGGCCGTCAGCATCGGCCGCAGCGCCCGGGGCTCCACCGTCGGTCAGATCGCGACCGTCCGTCCGGCCCGGATCGAGTTCGACGGGCCGCTCTTGTCGGTCGAAGGGGCCGTCCTGGTCAACGTGGGGCGCCTGCAGGCTCGTGAGATCTACCTGCGTCACGGCGTGGCCGCCATGATCGAGCCCCGGGACCGTGCGGCCGCGGCGACGCTGGCCAACCCGGGCCAGCGTCAGGCCATCCTGCACGACGTGGTGGCACGGGTGGGCGTGCGCATGGACGTCGACGAGCCGGAGTTTGCCCCCATCTCGCGTCGTCACGTGGAGAGGGACGCCGTCATCGTGGTGGTCATCCCACAGGCCGGGGGCTTCGAGGACGTGGCGCGGGCCATCCGAAGCGTGCCGGTACTGGAGAGCAGCGTGCGCCTGGCGGGTGGCGACACCCGGGAGGGTGGGGCCGGCAGCCTCATCCCTCGCCATCTCGAGAGCGGCGCCCCGCCGGCAGGCGGGAGCGGGAGGGGGTGAGGGCATGGGAGACGTGCGGGTCCGCGCCAGCGAGTGGATCCTGGCCATCGTCACCACCGATCCCGACTACCGGGCGACGGGCGCCCCGGTCTTCTACGCCCGGGACCGGGACGACCTGGAGCGGATCGTCCTCTACCTCAGCCGGGTGACGCTGGGCAGCGCGCACGAGATCCAGCCGGGCACCCTTGTCATCATGCGCCACTGAGAGCCGTGCGGACGGGAGGATCCCCTTGCCCATCGTCTACCACTGCTTCGGAGGGGCGCACTCGTCCCCGGTCGCAGCCGCCATCCACCTGGGGATGCTCCCGCTGGATGGCACCCCGCCGCCGGAGGCCATCCGCGCCGTCCCGCACTTCGACACCACGCCGACGGACCACTGGGGCAGGCTGCTGCCCATGGGGCAGGATGCCCACGGCCACGCCGTCTTCGTGATGGGGCACGGTCCCCATGCGAAGCTGGCGCTGCAGGCGCTGCTCGACGGGTACCGCCTGGCAGGCGGCGACCCGGATCAGCTCGTGGTGGTCGACACCCTGCGCTGCGTCAACGTCTGGATGCGTGTGGGGGGCTACCTCTCCCGTCGGCTCGGGCTGGTCAGGCTCGGCCGGCCTTTGGTAATCTGGGGGACGAGGCGGGCGTACCCTCGGCTCGCATCGCTGGTGCGAGAGACCCTGGCGCGCTGCAGCGCCACCCACGCGGACGCGGACATGCGCCCGCGGTCCTGAATCCCTCGGATCCCCTGGAGGCGACGGTGTCGACGCTCGAGCGGTCTCCTGCGGCCCCGGCGGTCGCGCTGGGCCCCACGGTGGCCATCGTGGGGCGCCCCAACGTGGGAAAGTCGACGCTCTTCAACCGGCTGGCGGGTCGCCGCCTGGCCATCGTCCACGAGCAACCCGGGGTGACCCGGGATCGCCTGGCCGCGGCCGTGCGATGGAAAGGCCGGGTCTTCTGGGCCGTGGACACGGGCGGCCTGGTGGATCTGCAGCCGGGGCCGGACGTGGGGGGCGCCATCTTCAAGCAGGCGGCCGCCGCCCTGGAGGAGGCGGCGCTGGTGCTGCTGGTGGTCGACGCCCGCGCCGGGCTGTTGCCGGGCGACGAGACCCTGGCCCACTGGCTGAGGCGTCTGGGCAAGCCCGTGCTGGTGGTGGCCAACAAGGTGGACAATGCCGCCCTGGAGGCCGCCGCGCACGAGTTCGCCGCGTTGGGGCTGGGGGAGGTCCTGCCCGTGTCGGCCGCCAACGGACGCAACGTGGGCGACCTGCTGGACCGGGTGGTGGCCCGCCTCGAGGAGACGGCGGGCGCCGTCCCCCTTGCCGCCGGCGAGACGTCGGAGGCGGTGCGCATCGCCATCGTTGGGCGGCCCAACGTCGGCAAGTCCTCCCTGGTCAACGCCCTGGTGGGCCACGAGCGGGTGGCCGTCCACGAGGAGGCCGGCACCACGCGCGACGCCGTGGACGTCATGCTCGAGTGGCAGGGCCGGCTCATCACCCTGGTCGACACCGCCGGCATCCGCCGCAAGGCCCGGCCCGGCGCGGGCGACCTCGAGCAGCTCGCGGTGAGCCGGGCACTGGCGGCGATGGAGCGTTGCGACGTGGCCGTGGTCGTCATCGACGCCGCCGAGGGCGTCACCTTCCAGGAGGCTCGCCTGGCCGGGCGAGCCGCGTCACTGGGGCGAGCGGTCGTGCTCGCCGTCAACAAGTGGGACCTCATCGGGGAGCGGGCAGGGCAGCCCGAGCGGTTTAGCGAGGAGGTGCGGACCGCCGCGGCTCGCCTGTACTGGGCCCCCGTCTACTACATCTCCGCCCTGAGGGGCTGGCAGGTCGAGGCCCTGCTGGAGGGCGCCGTGGCGGCCGCCGACCGCCGACGCCAGCGCCTGGACCCCCGGGAGCTTCGAGCCGTCATCGACCAGGCCCAGATCCAGCATCCGCCCTCCGGGCGAGGGCGCCGGGGCGTCCGGATCGTCGGCGTGCGCCAGCTGGACGGCCCGCCCCCGACGCTGGCGCTGGCGCTTCGCGGCACCGGCCAGCTACCGGTCCACTACCTGCGCTACCTCGAACGCCACCTGCGCCGCCGCTTCGACCTGACCGGCACGCCCGTCCTGTGGGCCCAGGGGCCGGACGCGCGGCCCCGCCGGGTCTGAGCGCTTCCCCTGGACCCTATCGCCCTCTTCTTGCGTCATACCCCGATAGCCTGACCCATAGCATGTAGCAGCCGTCCGAGCGGCGCGCCCGCGGTCGGGAGTCACGGGCCGCTCGGGTGCAGAGGGGCGTGCGACTGCCGTGGAGCGCTTCGATGTCTTCCGTGACATGGCCGAACGCACGGGCGGATGCATCTACGTCGGGGTCGTGGGACCGGTGCGTACCGGCAAGTCCACCTTCATCCGGCGGTTTATGGAGCTGCTGGTGCTCCCCGCCATCCACGACCCCGACCAGCAATCCCGCACCCGGGACCAGCTTCCCCAGAGCGGCGCCGGTCGCACCATCATGACCACCCAGCCCGACTTCGTGCCCGACGAGCCGGTGGAAGTGGTGCTCCAGGAGCCCATCCGGGTCAAGGTGCGGGTCGTCGACTGCGTCGGCTACACCGTGCGGGGAGCCCTGGGCTACGACGAGGAGGGGCGGCCCCGGATGGTGCGGACGCCGTGGTTCGAGGAGGAGATCCCCTTCGAACAGGCGGCCGAGATGGGGACCCGCCGGGTCATCACCGAGCACTCGACCATCGGACTGGTGGTCGTCACCGACGGCTCCATCACCGACCTCCCCCGTGAGGCCTACCTGGCCGCGGAGGAGCGGGTCATCTCGGAATTGCGCGAGCTGGGCAAGCCCTACCTGGTGCTGCTCAACTCCACCCGCCCGAGGGATCCGGCCACCCAGCGGCTGGCCGCGGACCTGGCGCAACGCTACGGGGTGCCGGTCCTGCCCGTCGATGCCCTGCACATGGAGCACGAGGAGCTGCTGGCCATTTTGCAGGAGCTGTTGTGGGAGTTCCCCGTGCGCGAGGTGGGCGTCGTGTTGCCGCAGTGGGTCGAAGAGCTGCCCGACGACCACTGGGTGCGCCGCCAGCTGCTCGAAGCGGTGCAGTCGCACCTGCAGGACGTGCGCCGGGTGCGGGACGTGCGCCAGGCGATCGCCGAGCTCGAGCGCCACGAGCTGGTGGAGTCGGCCTCCCTGGTCGAGATGGACCTGGGGTCCGGCTGCGCCACCGCGGAGCTGCGCACGCCGTCGTCGCTCTTCTACCGGGTGCTCAACGAGATCACCGGCACCCAGGTCGACAGCGACGCCGCCCTGGTGCGGCTGCTGCAAGAGCTGGTGCGGGCCAAGCAGGAGTTCGACTACCTCAGCGAGGCCCTCGCCCAGGTGCGCGCCACGGGCTACGGCGTCGTGACGCCCCGCAAGGAGGAGATCACGTTTCAGCAGCCGGAGCTGATCCGCCAGGGGCACCGCTTCGGCGTGAGGCTCAAGGCCAGCGCGCCCACCATCCACATGGTGCGGGCGGACGTGACGACCGAGGTGACCCCCTTCGTGGGCGGCACCGAGCGGCAGGGCGAGGAGTTCGCCCGCTACCTGTCGAGCCTCTTCGACGAGAACCCCGAGAAGCTCTGGCAGTCGGACTTCCTGGGTCGGTCGCTGCAGGAGCTGGTCCGGGAGGGGATCCAGAGCAAGCTCCACCGCCTGCCCGAAAACGCCCAGCAGAAGCTGCAGGAGACCCTGACCCGCATCATCAACGAAGGAAGCGGCGGCCTGATCTGCATCATTTTGTAAGGGCGATTTTTGCACGCAGCGACGGCCTTCGGCAGGAGGATGCCAGCCGATAGCGAAACAGCGCGCCGGAGTAATTTCCAGCCCGCAAAGGCCCGTGGCGCCAGCGTCGGCGGGCGCGCCGCATACCCCCGTCGGCGGGAGGGCAAGATAGGGCGTGCCTGACGGCGCTATCACGAGCCTGAGCGGCAAGGGCTTGACGAGCCTGGCATCAAGGGCGAAAGGGGTTGAGCATCTTGACGAAGGCCGAGCTGATTGACAAGATCGCCGACAAGACCGGGCTCACCAAGAAGGACTCCGGCCGCGCGCTGGACGCCGTGTTCGAGGCCATCACCGAGGCGCTCGCGCAGGGGCAGCGGGTCCAGCTGGTGGGCTTCGGCAGCTTCGAGGTGCGCAAGCGGGCCGCCCGCAAGGGCCGCAACCCGCAGACGGGCCGCGAGATCCAGATCGGCGCCCGGGTCGTGCCGGCCTTCAAGGCGGGCAAGGCCCTCAAGGACGCCGTGGCCCGGTAACGTCCCCTCCGATAGGGGAGCGTCGAGAGCGCTGCGTGACCTAGTCGCGCAGCGCTCTGTCTTTTTGGGGGCCGGGCGATCTATAATGGCTGCCAAAAAGTACCCGACCGTGGTCGGCTCCGCGCCCGGTAGACGAGGGGGCCCATCGCGAGGTGGCATCCGACCAGCCCATCCGGCTCGGCATGTTGGGTTTCGGCACGGTGGGACAAGCCGTGGCCCGCGCGTTGCAGCAAAGGGCCCACGAGATCACGACCCGCACGGGACGGGCCATCGTCTTGCACCGGGTGGCGGTGCGGGATCCTGCCAGGCCTCGTCGGGTGGGCCTGGACGGCGTCTACGTGCATCGCTCGCCCCTCGAGGTGGTGGAGCAGCCCGACGTCGACCTGCTGGTCGAGGTGATGGGGGGCGAGGAGCCGGCGGCTTCGGCCATCCGCCGTGCGCTCGAGCTGGGCAAGCCGGTGGTGACCGCCAACAAGGTGGTGATGGCCCGGCGAGGCCCCGAGCTGCTGGGCTTGGCCCGACGGCAAGGGGTGCCGCTCATGTTCGAGGCGGCGGTGGGCGGGGCCGTCCCCATCATCCGGCCGATCCAGGAGTCGTTGGCCTCGGACCGCATCCTGGCGCTGTTGGGCATCGTCAACGGCACCACCAACTTCATCCTGACGGAGATGACCGACCAGGGCGTGGCCTTCGAGGCGGCCCTGCAGGAGGCGCAGCGCCGGGGGTACGCCGAGGCCGACCCCAGCGCGGACGTCTCGGGGCTCGATGCGGCGTGCAAGCTCAGCGTGCTGGCTTCCCTGGCCTTCGACCGGTGGGTGCCGGTGGAGCGCCTCGACGTCCGAGGGCTCGACGGCATCACGGCCCGTGACGTGCAGTACGCTGGAGAGCTGGGGCTGGTCGTCAAGCTCCTGGCCTTCTCGCGCCTGCAGGACGGCGCCATCGAGGCATGGGTCGGACCGGCCATGGTGCCGAGGCGCCATCCGCTGGCACAGGTGCGGGGGGTCAACAACGCGATCTGGCTGGTGACGGAGGCGGCCGGGGAGCTGATGTTCTATGGGCCCGGGGCGGGGGGTGACCCTACGGCGGCGGCGGTGCTCGGCGACGTGATGGACGTCGTGCGGCGCCATGCGCCACGTGCCTACTCCGATCGGGGCAACGGCTCGTGGTCGGTCGCCCACGCGGACTGGGAGCCGGCCCGGATGGTGGAGCCCGGCGGGGCGCTGGCGCGATTTTACCTGCGGCTGCAGGTGCTCGACCGACCGGGGGTGCTGGCCGCCATCGCCGACGTCTTCGGTCGGCACGGCGTCAGCATCGAGTCGGTCATCCAGAAGGGCCGGGGCGAGGACCCCGTGGACCTGGTCTTCGTCACGCACGAGGCATCCCTGGCCGCGGTACAGGGGGTGGCCGCCCAGGTGCGGGAGCTGCCGGTCGTCGTGTGGACGGGTCCGCTGGTGCGGGTGGTCGGCGGCGCATGATCGGCTCGGGCATCATCGAGCGCTATCGGGCCCTGCTGGCGGTGCCGGAGGAGCTGGAGCCGGTCAGCCTGGGGGAGGGCGGCACGCCGCTGGTGCGACTCGGGCGCCTGGAGCGGCAGGCCGGGCTGAGGGTGCCGCTCTTCGCCAAGGTGGAGGGGCAAAACCCCACCGGCTCTTTCAAGGATCGTGGCATGACGGTGGCGGTCTCCCTGGCCCGACACCGGGGGAGGCGGGCCGTCATCTGTGCCTCGACGGGCAATACGGCGGCCTCGGCGGCGGCCTATGCGGCACGGGCGGGCATGGCCGCCTTCGTCCTGTTGCCGCAGGGGGCGGTCGCCCCGGGCAAGCTGGCCCAGGCCCTGGCCTACGGGGCTACCGTCGTGGAGATCGCCGGCAACTTCGACCGTGCGCTGCAACTGGTGCGTACGATGAGCGAGCGCTTCGGCATGGAGCTGGTCAACTCCGTCAACCCGGCCCGCCTGGAGGGTCAGAAGACCGCGGCCTTCGAGATCTGCGACCAGTTGGGCCGCGCGCCCGCCTACCTGGCCATCCCGGTGGGTAACGCGGGCAACATCACGGCCTACTGGCAGGGCTTCACCCAGTACCGCCAGGCGGGGCGCGTCGAGAGGTTGCCCGTCATGCTGGGCTTCCAGGCCGCGGGCGCCGCGCCGCTGGTGAGGGGCGAACCCATCGAGCAGCCGGAGACGGTGGCCACCGCCATCCGCATCGGCCGGCCGGCGAGCTGGCAGGGGGCGTTGAGGGCTCGTGACGAGTCGGGAGGGCTCATCGCCGCCGTGTCGGACGCGGCCATCCTGGAGGCCCAGCGTCGGCTGGCCGTCGAGGAGGGGATCTTCTGCGAACCCGCCTCGGCCGCCAGCGTGGCGGGGGTGCTCGAGCTGGCCCGTGACGGCTACTTCCGAGACGCCTCGGGGCCGGTGGTCTGCGTGCTGACCGGCAACGGACTCAAGGACCCCGACCGGGCCCACGCCATGGCCCGCCCCGATCAGGTGCGGCGGGTAGGGGCCGACGAGGCGTCGGTGGCCGCCGTGCTGGAGGAGGGGGTGGGCGTCGGGCATGGATGAGACGCTCGTCCCGCCCGTCGAGGCTGCGTGGGTGGAGGTGCCCGCCTCGACGGCCAACCTGGGCCCCGGGTTCGACGCGCTGGGGCTCGCACTGGAGCTGCGGCTGCGGGTCACGATGCGCTGGGTGCCGACCGGCGGGGAGCTGCAGGGGTGGCCCCCGGCTCTGGCCGGCCTGACGGTGACGGGGGAGGGCGCGGGCCGCATCGAGAAGGGCGACGCCAACCGGGTGTGGCAGGCGGCGCAGGCGGTCTTCGCCCGCATCGACCCGCCGCCGTGGGCCAGGGGATGGGCCGTCGAGGTGGAGGCGCACAACGCCATCCCCGTCGGCGCCGGGTTGGGCTCCAGCGCGGCGGCAGCGGTGGCGGGGCTGTGGGTGGCCAACGCCCTGGTCGGCTCGCCCCTGACCTACGGCACCTTGCTCGACATGGCCGCGGCGATGGAGGGCCACGCCGACAACGCCGCTGCGGCTGCGCTGGGCGGGCTGGTGGTGGCGCGCCTGGGGCAGGCGGGAGCGGTGACCGCCATCCGCGTGCCGATGCCACGCGGTGAGCTCGTGGCGGCGCTGGCCGTCCCCGACTTCGCCCTGGCCACGGAGCATGCTCGCCAGGTGCTGCCGGCGACGGTGAGCCGGCAGGACGCTGCCTTCAACGTGGGGGGCGCGGCCCTGACGGTGGCGGCCCTGACCACCGGGCGCTTCGAGGTGCTGGCCGAGGCCATGGCCGACCGGCTGCACCAGCCTTATCGCAGCGGCCTGGTGCCGGGCCTGCAGGCGGCCCTGGAAGCAGCCGTGGCCGCAGGCGCCTACGGGGCTGCGCTGAGCGGGGCGGGGCCATCGGTGGTGGCGCTTTGCCCGCCTCATCGAGGCGACGAGGTGGCGACGGCCATGGCGGGCGCCATGAGCCGCGAGGGTTTGCAGGTGCGAGCCATGGTGCTGCCCGTGGCGACGGAGGGAGCACGGCTGCGCAGTCGGCGGCGGACGTCCGTCTCGGCGGCGGGCGGCGATGAGAGGGAGTCGAGATAGCGACATGGGTCTGGTCGTGCAGAAGTTTGGGGGCACGTCGGTGGCCAACCCGGAGCGGATCCGGGCGGTGGCGCGCCGCATCGCCGAGACCCGCCGTGAAGGCCATCAGGTGGTCGTCGTGGTCTCGGCCATGGGGCACACGACGGACCAGCTGCTGGACCTGGCGCATCAGGTGTGTCGCCGGCCGCCCCGGCGGGAGCTCGACATGCTCCTCTCGACCGGCGAGCAGATCTCCATCGCCCTGGTCGCCATGGCCCTGGAGGATCTGGGCGTGCCGGCCATCTCGCTGACCGGCGCCCAGGTGGGCATCCATACCGATGGGATGTACACCCGGGCCCGCATCCGCCGGATCTCCACCGCCCGCATCGGCCAGGAGCTGGAGGCCGGGCGGGTGGTGGTGGTGGCCGGCTTCCAGGGGATCACCGACGGGTGGGACATCACGACGTTGGGACGGGGCGGTTCCGACACGACGGCCGTGGCACTGGCGGCGGCCCTGCAGGCGGACGTCTGCGAGATCTACACCGATGTGGTCGGCGTCTACACGGCGGATCCTCGCGTGGTGCCCGACGCCCGGCTGCTGCCGGTCATCTCCCACGGGGAGATGCTGGAGATGGCCAGTCTGGGGGCGGCGGTGCTGCAACCCCGCTCGGTGGAGCTGGCTGCTCAGTACGGGGTCGTCATCCACGTGCGTTCGAGCTTCGAGAGGCGGGAGGGGACGAAGGTGGTCCCGGAGGCGAACCTGGAGAAGGCCATGGTCGTGACGGGGGTGACCCACGACCGCAACGTGGCCAAGGTGACGGTCATCGACGTGCCGGACCGGCCGGGCGTGGCGTTCCGGCTCTTCTCCGAGCTGGCGGCGGCCGGCATCAACGTCGACATGATCGTGCAGACGGCCAAGCAGCAGGCCACCACCGACCTCCTCTTCACGGTCGCGAGGACCGACCTGGATCAGACGCTGGAGATCACCCGGCGCGTGGCCTCTGAGCTCGGCGCTCACGACGTGCGTCACGACGACACCGTCGGCAAGGTCTCCATCGTCGGGGCGGGGATGTACAGCAATCCGGGCGTGGCGGCCCGGATGTTTGGGGCGCTGGCGGCGCAGGGCATCAACATCCAGGCCATCTCGACCTCGGAGATCAAGGTCTCCTGCCTCATCGACGAGCAGCGGCTCGAGGAAGCCGTGCGGGCGGTGCACGATGCCTTCGGCCTGGGGGCGGCCAGCGAGCAGCCGGAGCTGACTCAGCCTCGCTGACCGTGGCCTCGTGATAGAGCCTTGCACCCGGCAGCTCAGGAAATTGAAGAGGCCCGTCGCGGCGCCGATCGCCGCACGGGCCTCTTATAAACGCTCCGGGAAGGAAGATGGTCGGGGCGACCCGACTTGAACGGGCGACCTCTACCACCCCAAGGTAGCGCGCTAGCCAAACTGCGCCACGCCCCGACCGCGTCCTTACGATAACACAGGCGCCGCTGCGCCGTCAACGCGCCAGCCGCCCTCCGCCCGCGGCAGGATATGCGCTGCCAGGGCCGAATGGACGAGGTTCGGAGGCAATGCCTTGCCATCGACGAGGGCTTGGGTGGCAGCGGCCGCCGTCGTGACATCCCTGGCGGCGATCGGAGGGCAGGAGCCCTGCGGGAGCGTCGCTCGAGCGGCGGCTCCGACCGCTCCGGTCGCCTATGTGCGTGAGGCGACGGCTGTCCTGACCGGCGTGCAGGCGCTGGCGCCGCTTTCCATCTCCGACGACGCCGACCGTCTCGTCGTCGGCTTCGCGGACCGGCTGGAGATCGGCCGTTTGGGCGCGGACGGGCGGTGGCAGGCCGACTTTACCTTGCCCGTGCCGTCGGGCGTCACGGCGCTGGCGGTGGCGGATCTCGACGGGGTCGGCGAGCAGGAGATCATCGCCGGCTCGGGTGGGGCCGGGTCGCTGGTGCGAATCCGTGCGGTGGCCAGCCGACCGGTGCCCGTGCCGGTCAGCGGCTTCCTCTTCGGCGCCGCCCGCCAGCTGGCGGTAGCCGAGCTCGACGGCCGACCCCCGGCCGAGGTGCTGGCCGTCAACGCCAACGGCGAGCTCTTCGTCTACAGCGCCGCGGCAGGCGGAGGCTACCGTCGCATCTGGCGGAGCCCACCCGGGTTGCGGGCGACTCCCCTGGCGGCGGCCGACTTCGACGCCGACGGCCTCTTCGAGCTGGCCATCGCGGGGCTCGACGGCGTCGTCACCGTCTACCGGTGGCGGGTCGACGGCCTGCAGCCCCTGGCGAGCGCCTACCCGTGGGGCAACGTGCGCACCATGACGGTGGCGGTGCGTGCCGGCGAGCAGCCGCTGCTGGTGGTCATCACCGATCGGGACCTGGTCTACGTCTACCGCTGGGATGGGCAACACCTGGCCGCCCTGAGCGCCGCCTACGACGCGGAGCGGCGACTCCGCCTGGACATGGAGTGGGCGGTGGCCCAGGTGCTCGAGACCGCTCAACAGACGGGGAGCGGTGCACCGCCTCTGGTGGTGGAGGGGGCCGGCCCCGGCGGGATCGCCATCCTGAGGGTGCAGGCGGACCGGGTGCAGCTGCTGGGGCAGACGGCGTGGCCTGGGGCCTCGCCGGGCTACCATCGTCTGGCTGACGGGCGCCTGCTGGTGATCCGGCCCGACGGGGCGGTCGACATCCTGAGGCCGGTGCCGGCCGACTACCTGGAGCTGGTGGTGGACGGCCGACCGTGGCGCGTGCCGTCGGGCACCCGGATGCTCTGGGAGGGGGACCGGCCTCTGGTCGACGTGGAGCAGCTGGGGAGGCTGGCCACGGTGCTGGTCGCGCACGACCGCATCTCCCATCAGGCCTGGATCATCTCCAGCAACGACCGTGTCCTCGTCGAGGCCGGCGTGCCCAGCGCCGACTCCCAGCGGGCGAGCGTACCCCTGCCGGTGGCGCCGCGGCTCGACAGCTCCACCGGTCGGTTGTACGTGCCCTTGGAGGTCCTGGAGCCCCTCGGATGGCTGGTGCGCTACGACCCGACCGTGCGACGGCTCACCCTGCGCTCCCCGTGGCTGGGGGGATCGCTGTGACGGAGCGGATCGTGTCGCAGGCGCTGCACCTGTACGTCTCGGGACGGGTGCAGGGCGTCGGCTTCCGAGACTTCACCCGCAGCCAGGCACGCCGACTGGGCGTGGCCGGCTGGGTGCGCAACCTGCCGGATGGGCGGGTGGAGGTCTGGGCGGAGGGCGAGCCCGATGCCCTGTCGGCCTTCGTGGAGCAGGTGCGCCGGGGGCCCCGAGCTGCTCTGGTGACGGACGTGCAGATGGAGCCGGGCACGCCCGGTGGCTACGTCGACTTCGAGATCCGCCACGGCTGAGCGACGGCCGGGGAGAGGCGTGGTCAGGCCCGGCCCGAGGTGGAAGACGGGATGAAGCAGGACCCTCGCCAGCTCTCGCTGTTTGAGACGGACCCCGAGGAGACGCCGACCCGCCGGCCGCGGCCGGCCGACCGCGCGCCCGAGCCTCCTGCCGTCGACCCCGAGACCCAGTGGCTGCGGCAGCTCGCCGCCGCCCCCGACCTCGCCAGTCTGGAGGCCATCGTCAAGACCTGTCGCCGTTGCCCCCTGCGGGCCGGGTGCACCCAGGTAGTCTTCGGCGAGGGGCACCCCCGGGCGACGCTCATGTTGGTGGGCGAGGGGCCCGGTCAGGTGGAGGACGAGACGGGGCGACCCTTCGTGGGGCCGGCAGGGCAACTGCTGGACCGGATGCTGGCTGCCATCGGACTCGCTCGCCACGACGTCTACATCGCCAACGTCGTCAAGTGCCGGCCGCCCCAAAACCGGGTCCCCACCCCCGACGAGGCCGCGGCCTGCTGGCCCAACCTGCGCCGCCAGATTGAGCTGGTGCGGCCGCGGATCATCCTGTGCCTGGGAGCCACCGCGGCCCGGCAACTGGTGGAGCCTCGTGCCAGCGTGAGCGCGATGCGAGGGCGGTGGTGGGTGCGGGATGGCATCCGGTATCTGGTGACCTTCCATCCGGCGGCGCTGCTGCGGGACCCCAGCAAGAAGCGGCTGGCCTGGCAGGATCTCCAGATGGTGCGCCAGGCCCTCGACGAGGGGGCCGTAGCGGCCAGCTGAAGGGGTCGCAGCCCGGCAGGAGGCGTCATCTGCGCCGGCGAAGAGCCCGGCGAGGGATGCCGCCGTGGACCGGGGGCCATGCCGCGGCGGTGCTGGAAGTCAGAGGGGGACGTGCAACACCGTGGGAACGCTGCGGCGACCTGAAAGCATTCGCAACGTGGCGCTCGTCGGGCATGGTGGATCCGGCAAGACCACGCTGGCCGAGGCCATGCTCTTCCTGAGCGGGGCCATCTCCCGCCTGGGCAGCGTCGATCAGGGGACCGCCACCACCGACTACGACCCCGAAGAGACCCGCCGCAAGATCAGCATCCAGGCCGCCCTGGCCGTCCTGGACTGGCAGGGGCACCGGCTCGACGTCATCGACACGCCGGGCTACTTCGACTTCGCCGGCGAGGTCGTGGGGGCGTTGCGCGTCGTCGAGTCGGCCATCGTGGTCTACGCCGCGCCACAGGGGGTCGAGGTCGGCTCGGAGCAGGTCTGGGCCATGGCCGACCAGCCGTACGACGGCGCCAAGCCCCTGCCGCGGCTCTGCTTCGTGACCAAGATGGACCGGGAGAACGCCAGCTTCGCCCGCACCTTCGACCAGCTCCGTCAGCTGTACGGCACCCGGGTCGTGGCGCTGCAGATCCCCATGGGCGAGGCCGAGCGCTTCGAGGGCTTCATCGACCTGGTCCACATGAAGGCATACCGGGCCGGCAAGGAGTTCGGCACGGAGCAGGAGGAGGCCATCCCCGAGGCGTGGCAGGAGCAGGCCAGCCGCTGGCGCGATCAATTGGTGGAAGCGGTTGCTGCTACCGATGACGAGCTGACCGCCAAGTTCCTGGAGGAGCAGCCCATCACGCCCGAGGAGCTGAGCCGTGCGCTGCGAGCCGCCGTTCGCGCGGGCGCCCTCGTACCGGTAACGCTGGGGTGCGCGTCGCGTGGCATCGGGGTGCGCCGGCTCCTGGACCTGATCGTAGAGCTCTTGCCCTCGCCGGCCGATGTCGGGGCCGTCACCGCCGAGCCCGTCAAGGGCGGAGACCCCGTCGCCAAGGCCCCGTCGGCCAGCGAGCCGCTGGCGGCGTTGGTCTTCAAGACCATCTCGGACCCCTACGTAGGCCGCCTCAATCTCTTCCGAGTCTACTCGGGCGTCCTGGAGTCGGACTCCACGGTCTTCAACCCGCAGCGGGGCAGGGAGGAGCGCATCGGGCAGCTCTTCATCCCGCGGGGCAAGGAGTCCATCTCGGTCGAGTCCCTCGGGCCGGGCGAGATCGGGGCCGTCGCCAAGCTGCAGGAGACGGCGACGGGCGACACGCTGACCGTCAAGGACGGCGGCGTGGTGTTGCCGGGCATCCGCTTCCCCGAGCCCGTGTTGACCATGGCGGTGGCGCCCAAGAAGCGCGGCGACGAGGACAAGATCGCGTCGGGCCTGGCCAGGGTGGCGGAGGAAGACCCGACGGTGCGGGTGGAGAAGTCGACCGAGACCGGGCAGCTGCTGCTGTCGGGCTTGGGTGAGCTGCAACTCGAGATCGTCGTGAGCCGGCTGCAGAAGAAGTTCGGCGTCGAGGTGGAACTGACCCAGCCCCGGGTGCCCTACCGTGAGACCATCCGCTCCACGCAGAGGGCCGAGGGCCGCTACGTCAAGCAGACGGGCGGGCGTGGCCAGTACGGGGTGGTCTTCCTGGAGATCTCGCCGCTGCCACCCGGGCAGGGCCTGGAGTTCGTCGACAAGATCTTCGGCGGCGCGGTGCCCAAGCAGTACATCCCGGCCGTGGAGAAGGGCTTCCGCGAGACCTGCCAGGAGGGCGTCCTGGCCGGCTACCCCGTGGTGGACGTCCAGTGCACGCTTTACGACGGCAAGTACCACCCGGTCGACTCGTCGGAGATGGCCTTCAAGATCGCGGCTTCCATGGCCTTCAAGAAGGCCTTCATGGAGGCCAATCCTGTGCTGCTGGAGCCCATCATGCTGGTCGAGGTCATCGTGCCCGAGGAGCAGATGGGCGACGTCATCGGCGACCTCAACAAGAAGCGCGGCCGCATCATCGGCATGGAGGCCCGGGACGGGATGCGCGTGGTCAAGGCCCACGCGCCCATGGCGGAGATGTTCCGCTTCGCGGTGGACCTGCGGTCCATCACGGGCGGACGCGGGCGGTTCAAGGCCACCTTCGACCACTACGAGGAGGTGCCGCCGCCCATCGCCGAGCAGGTGATCGCCGCCGCCCAGAAGGAGCGGGCCTCCTCCTGAGGGTCGCGCACCGCCCGGCGGCACCGGTCGTCACTCGACGTAGATCATCTTGCGGGTCATCCCGCCGTCGACCACCAGGTTGTGGCCGGTGATGAAGCCGGCCCCCTCGCCGACGAGGAAGAGGCAGGCGGCTGCCACGTCCTCGGGGCGGCCCACCCGGCCGACGGGGTGCTGGGCGTGGTCGACGGGGCGAAGCGGCTCGGGCTCGGGGGCGCCCGCCTTGCGATAAGCGCGGGTGTCGATCCAGCCCGGGCTGATCGCGTTGACGCGGACGCGGGGCCCCAGCGAGAGGGCCAGCGCGTGCGTCAGGGAGAGCAGCCCGCCCTTGGATGCCGCATAGGCCTCGGAGCGGGGTTCGCTCTGCAGCGCGCGAGTCGAGGCCATCAACACGATGGCGGCCCGGTCGGACCGGCGCAACAGCGGCACGGCGGCGGCGCAGCACACATAGGCCCCTCGCAGGTTGACGGCCATCAGGCGGTCCCAAGCCGCCGTCAGCCGACGCAGGGCGTCGACGTCGCCGGGTCGCTCGGGAAAGTCGAGCTCGCCGGCCCAGCGAGGATCGGCGATGCCGGCATTGGCCACCAGGGCGTCGAGGCGCCCCCAACGCCGATCCAGGGCCGCCATCGCGTCGGACACCTGCGACTCATCGGCCACGTCGGCGTGAAGGCCGACCCGGTCGGGCGCGCCGCATGACGCGAGCGCCTCGAGCGTCTCGTCCAGGGCCTGCGCGTCCACGTCCAACGCCGCCACTGCCCAACCGGCGCGGCCGAAGGCGATGGCCACCGCCCGGCCGATGCCCTGTCCGGCTCCGGTCACCAGCACCGTCTTGACCTCTCGGAATGCGTCCGTCGTCATGGGCCGATCCGTCTCCCTCATAGCGTTGTCGCGCGGAGGTGAGGGGGTATGGCGCGCACCGGGACCTTCGTTCCGGCGGGACGGGCCCCTGTCGGGTCGGCGCGGTCGGCGTCGGGGGGCAGCGCGGCAGGACGGATGCCCATCGCCGGTGCCGTGCTGGTCGGCACGGCCGTGGCTCTGCTGCTGGGTGCGGTCGCGGCGGTGGCCATCGGCACGCTGCAGCGCGTGGGCGTCGTCGGGGTGGTGCCGACCTGGGTCTACGCCCTCGGATCTTACATGAGCGCCGTGGTGGGCGGCTGGACGGCGGGGCGGTTGGCCGGGCGGGCCGGCATGCTGAGCGGTGCCGTGGTGGGGCTGTTGCTGCTGGGCGTCGCCTTGTGGCTCGGTGCGCCCGGACAGGATGCCCCGCCCGGCATGGAGTTGGCCGTGGACTGGTCGTCGGCATGGTGGCGCATGATCCTCGCCGTCCTGGCGGCCGGGCTGGCCGGAGGCCTCTCCTTGAGCGGGACGTGACCGGCCCCGAGCCCGCGCGTGGGGGCAGGTGAGCCCGACCCCAGCCTCGGGGTGCGCAAGCCTCGACTCGACGCAGCGGTCGGCCGACCGACCTGACCCGCTGGAGCTCGCCCTGACCAGGGGGGCGCGGCGCTATACTGTGGCAGAGTAAGCACGGTAAGCAGGGTTTGTACCGTGCGTGCAGAATTGCCAAATTCGCGCGCAGCGCCGCGCTCGGAGATGGCCCGAGCAGACATGTGGGGGGTTTGACGTGGCGACGGACGTCGAGCGGGCGGAGCAGCGCCCCGAGACCTCGCGGGGGGCCGCCGTGGCCGCCCTGATCTGGGCGGTGTTGCTGGCCGCCGTCGTCGGCACGTGGTTCGCGGCCCGGCGATGGTGGTTCCCCGAGCTCGCCTCCCAGCAGGGGGCGCAAATCGACCGGCTCTTCACCACCATCTT
The DNA here is from genome assembly GCA_036562495.1 of Limnochordales bacterium. Classification (GTDB taxonomy): domain Bacteria; phylum Bacillota; class Limnochordia; order Limnochordales; family Geochordaceae; genus Geochorda. The sequence goes on along the minus strand of DATCKA010000130.1, from coordinate 10,490 downwards.
CGTCATCATCGGGATCGTCTTCGTCCTGGTGCATGCCACCCTGGGGTTCGTGCTCTGGCGGTACGCCTCGCGTGGAGGAGGGCATCGGGCCGCCTCGTGGCACGAGAACCCGCGCCTCGAGCTGGCCTGGACGGTGATCCCCGCCGTCATCCTCGTCACGCTGACGGTGCTGGGCGGCAGCCTGTGGCTGCGGGTGCACTCGGCGGCACCGCCTGGCGCCATGACCGTCGAGGTCATCGCCGAGCAGTTCGGCTGGCGCTTCCACTACCCGGGGCCCGACGGCGTGCTGGCGCCCATCGACTTTCGCGGTGACGGCCGCAACACGCCGCTGGGCCTGCGAGCAGAGCTGGCGGGCGCCGCAGACGACGTCGTCAGCCGCGAGCTGTACCTGGTGGTGGATCGGCCGGTACGGCTGTTGATCCGCTCCAAGGATGTCATCCACAGCTTCTACGTGCCGCACTTCCGCTTCAAGCAGGACGCGGTCCCGGGTCGTGTCAGCCAGGTCGTCTTCACGCCGACTCGCACCGGGACCTTCCCCATCGTCTGCGCGGAACTGTGCGGCGTGGGCCACTACGTGATGGCCGGTACGCTCAAGGTGGTCACGGCTGACGAGTTCGCGGCGTGGCTCGCCTCGCAGCCGACCATCGGCGGCGTGCGGTAGGCGGTCGGCACGAGCAAACCCAGAAAGGGGCAACGCGACGGGAGATGGCGGTCGTCCAACGGGTGGCCCATGAGACGGCCACGCACCACCACGAGCCGACGAGTTTCTGGCGCAAGTACGTCTTCAGCCTCGATCACAAGGTGATCGGGATCCAGTACCTGGCCACGTCCTTCTTGCTGGCGCTATTGGGCGGGCTGCTGGCCATGGGCATCCGTCTGGCGGTGGGATGGCCGGGCCAGCGCTGGCCGCTGTTGGGCGCGCTCTTGCCCAGCGCCTTCCCCAACGGCGTGATGAACCAGGGCTTCTACCTCAACCTGGTCACCATGCACGGCACCGTCATGATCTTCTTCGTCTTGAGCACGGCCCTGACGGGCGGCTTCGGCAACTACCTGATCCCGCTCCAGATCGGCGCCCGGGACATGGCCTTCCCCCTGCTCAACGCCCTGTCGTTCTGGCTGGTGCCCGTCGCCTTGATCCCGCTGCTGGCGACCTACTTCGTCCCGGGCGGCGGCCCGGTCAGCGGGTGGACCGCCTATGCCCCGCTGTCGGCGGTGCCGCAGGCGGCCCCTGGCTCAGGCCTGGGGCAGACGCTGTGGCTCATCAGCCTGGGCATCCTCATCATCGCCTTCCTCTTCGGCTCGCTCAACTACATCACCACGGTGCTGCAGATGCGAGCCCGGGGCATGTCGATGATGCGGCTGCCCCTGACCGTCTGGGCGATGTTCATCACGGCCATCATCTCGCTGCTGTCGTTCCCCGTGCTGCTGGCGGCGACCATCATGCTGCTGTTCGACCGGCACGCGGGCACGTCGTTCTTCCTGCCGGCGGGGGCGGTCATCGGCGGGCGGGTCATCGAGGCCGGGGGCGGCGACCCGCTGTTGTGGCAGCACCTGTTCTGGTTTCTCGGGCACCCCGAGGTCTACATCCTGATCCTGCCGGCCATGGGCATGGTCTCCGACATCATCGCCAACAACGCGCGCAAGCCCATCTTCGGCTACCCGGTCATGGTGCTCAGCGTCGCGTGCATCGCCTTCTTGAGCTTCCTGGTCTGGGGCCACCACATGTTCGTCAGCGGCATGCACCCCATGCTGGGCACGGCCTTCATGATCACCACGCTCATCATCGCGGTGCCGTCGTCCATCAAGACGTTCAACTGGCTGGCGACCCTGTGGGGCGGCAAGATCCGCTTCACGCCGCAGATGCTTTTCGCCATCGGGTTCGTCTCGCTGTTCGTGACCGGTGGGTTGACGGGCATCGTCCTGGGCAGCCCGGCCGTCAACATGTACTTCCACGACACCTACTTCGTGGTGGCGCACTTCCACTTCGTGATGGGCAGCGCGTCGCTGTTCGCCATCTTCGCGGGGCTCTACCACTGGTTCCCGAAGATGTTCGGCCGCATGCTGGATGAGCGGCTGGGGCGGCTGCACTTCTGGCTGGCGCTGCCCGCGACCTACGCCACGTTCTTCCCGATGCACTTCGCCGGCATCGCGGGGATGGCGCGGCGGATCTACTCGACGGAGCTCTACAGCTTCCTGGGCGGCCTGAGTGGGCTCAACCGGTTCGTCTCCATCGCCGCGTTCGTCACCTTCGTGGCCCACATGATCTTCGTGGTCAACGTGGTCTACAGCCTGGTGCGGGGCCGGCGCGCCAGCGAGAATCCGTGGAAGGCCACCACCCTGGAGTGGAGCGTGCCGTCGCCGCCGCCGCACGGCAACTGGGGCGACCGTGAGGTAGAGGTGCACCGGTGGGCCTACGACTACAGCGTGCCCGGCGCACCCGACGACTTCGTGCCCCAGCACGTGCCGGCGGAGGCCGGCGCACCGGCCCGGGCCCGAGCGTGACGGCCGGGGGCACGATGGGGAGATGGGCATGCCGACGCTGACGCACCCGAGGACGGACGTGCACGAACGGCGCGACAGCTCCGGCGAGGCCGGATGGGAGGCGCTGAACGGCCGCGACGGCTCGGTGCCACCGATCGACCGTGAGCAAGGGGGAGGGGGCCCCGGAGCGGAGGGGGGCGCCTATCGAGAGGCGACCCGCACGGCCCGGGTCGGCGCCTGGGTACTGGTGGCGGCGGTCACCATGCTCTTCGTGGGCTTCTCCAGCACCTACCTGGTGCGCCGCACCGGGCCCGGCTGGGTGCAGGGCCCCATGCCGCCCATCCTCTACCTCAACACGGCCGTGCTGGCGGCCAGCAGCCTCTGGCTGGAGCTGGCCCGCCGGGCGGGGCTGCACGGGCGAGTCGCCCGCCTGACCCGCTACCTGGCCGGTGCCTGGGCGGCGGGCCTGCTCTTCGTGGTCGGGCAGGTGGTCGCCTGGTGGCAGATGGCGCAGCAGGGGCTGTTGCCGGCCAGCGGCCCGCACGCCTCGTTCTTCTACCTGCTGTCCGGGATGCACGCCCTGCACGTGCTGGCGGGGCTGGTCTGGCTCGGTATCGGGTGGGCTCGCAGCCGGCGCGTGCTGAGCTACGGCCCGGTGCAGCCCACCGTGGAGTCGGGGGCCATCTTCTGGCACTTCATGGGCGTGCTGTGGCTGTATCTGTGGTTCTTGCTCTTCGGGGCCTGAGGGAGGGAGACGACGTGCAAGCGACGCCGGTCTCGGCGACGACCGAGCGCTCCGAATGGGGCGGAGGGGTCTCGCCGTTTCGGGTCACCTGGTCCAAGTTGATGATGTGGCTCTTCCTGCTCTCCGACACCCTGACCTTCGGGAGCCTGCTGGTGGGCTACGGCTACCTGCGCATGAGCAACCCGGCCTGGCCCCGACCCGACGAGGTCTTCAACGTGGGGCTGGTCGGCTTCATGACCTTCGTGCTCATCTGCTCCAGCGCCACCATGGCCATGGCGGTCACCGCGGCTCGCCGCGAGGCCTGGCACGAGGCGGTGCGCTTGCTGGCCCTGACCGTCCTGGGCGGGCTGATCTTCCTCGGGCTTCAGGCTTACGAGTGGAGCCACTTCATCCACGAAGGGGCACGGCTGTCGAGCAACCCGTGGGGGGTGCCCCTGTTCAGCGCGACGTTCTTCGTCATCACGGGCTTCCATGGGCTGCACGTGACCGCCGGCGTCATCTACCTCAGCACCGTGTTGTGGCGCTCCCTGCGCCGCCGGTACACCGCCGACGGCGTAGAGGTGGCGGGGCTGTACTGGCACTTCGTGGACCTGGTCTGGGTCTTCGTCTTCACGATGATGTACCTCATATGAGAGGGACCCCACGGGGTCCGGTCGAGGGGAAGGAGCACGGTCGGTGAACGCCACCCACTCCACCGAACGGCCCGCGATGGCACAAGAGCCCGACGCCCACGCGCACGCGGAGGGCGGCTACCGCATCTACTGGCGCACGTGGCTGTGGCTGCTCGTCATCACCCTGCTGGAGGTGGGAGCCGCCAGCACGGGGCTGTCCCGGCCCCTGACGATCGGGGTGCTGGTGCTGCTCTCCGTGATGAAGGGCGCCCTCATCATGGCCTACTTCATGCACCTGCGCTTCGAGCGGCTGCACTTCGTCTACGCGGTGTTGAGCCCGCTCATCTTCGTGCTGATCCTGCTCGCGGGAGTCGCCCCCGACGCGCTGGGGCGACTGGGCTGAGGAGGGCCGGGGTAGACCGAGACGGCGATGGACGTCCCGCTGCACCCCACGCTCAACGCACTCTTCAACCTGGCGTCGGCCGTCTGCCTGGCGGCCGGCTACGTCAGCATCCGGCGCCGCCAGGTGGGGCGTCATCGAGCCTGGATGCTGGGGGCCTTCGTCGCCTCCACCGCCTTCCTGGTCAGCTACCTGATCTACCACGCCAGGGTCGGCAGCGTGGCGTTCGCCGGGCCCGGTTGGGCCCGGCCCGTCTACTTCTTCTTTCTGATCACCCACTCGGCGCTGGCCGCCGTCGCGTTGCCGATGGCTCTGGTCACCCTCTATCACGGCCTCAAGGGCCGCTTCGCGCTGCACCGGCGCGTCGCCCGCTGGACCTGGCCGGTCTGGATGTACGTCTCCGTCAGCGGGGCGGCCGTCATCTACGTCATGCTCTACATCCTCTTCCCGTCGCACGGGGCGGCGCCGTAGGCCAGGGCAAGGGAGGCCGGGTCCGGCCGAGGTGGCCTGGCGGGGTCCTCCTGTGACCACCGGCAGGCAGCGCCGCCCGGTGTGGCGAATCGGCTCCTCCGTCGTGCGAAGACCGCGGACAAGACCCAACGACGCGCTCTACACCCCGGCCTGGGTCGGGCTGATGCTGCTGGTGGTCGTCCTGGCGTTGGGCGCCCGGTTGGTGCTGGGACCGACCGAGGGCGCCGGGCGGACGCCGCCCCGTCGGCTTCCATCGGTGGAGCTCTTGCCACGCCAGCCGGGAGGGTATGGCTGGAGCCTGGCCGGCAGGCGCATCGCGCTGGACCCGGGCCACGGCGGCGCGGATGCCGGAGCGGTGGGCCGGGCAGCCATGCCCGAGAAGGCCATCGCGCTGGACACCGCGTTGCGGGCCGCTGCGCTGTTGGAGCGTGCCGGCGCCCAGGTGGTGCTGACCCGACGGGACGACGAGGCGCCGGGCGGCACGGGCCAGTCGAGTCTCAGCGAGCGGGTGCGCCAGGTGAGGGCGAGCGGAGCCGAAGTGCTGGTCAGCATCCATGCCGATGCCAGCCCCGACAAGAGCGCCCGCGGCATCACCACCTACCACTACCATCCCGAAGCCGCCAGCCTGGCCCGCGCCATCCATCAGGAGCTGGTGGCGCGACTGGGCAGCGTCGATCGCGGGGTACGCTCGGCGGACTTCTACGTGTTGCGGGCGGCGCCCGTGCCGGCCGTGCTGGTGGAGCTGGGCTTCGTCACGCACCCGGCGGAAGCCCAGTCCCTCAGCTCGCCTAGCTACCGCCAGGCGGCAGCCGAGGCCATCGTCGACGGGCTGGCCCGTTACTTCGCCTCGTGGCAGCGCCGGTGAGCGGCCGGCGAGAGCGGCGAGGAGCGGGAGGGCGGTCGGCGGCCCCAGGCAGGGGGGAGGGCAGGCGGAGAGGGGGAGAGGCCGGTGCTGCCCAGGGAAGCAAGCGGCTATCTGACGGTCTCCGATGGGTGCCGCCTCTTCTGGCGGGCCTGGTCCCCGGACGCTCCGGTTCGGGGGCAGGCGGTGCTCGTGCACGGGGCCAACGAGCACAGCGGACGCTACGAGCACGTCGCCGCCTGGCTGGTGGGGCTCGGCTTCGAGGTGAGCGCCCTGGACCAGCGGGGCCACGGGCGCTCGGAAGGGCTCCGGGGCCACGTCGATCGCTTCGAGCAGTACCTGGAGGACCTGGACCGGTTCGTGGCGAGCCGTGCGGGCGGATCGGGAGGGGCTGACGGCCCGGGCGGGGGACAGGGTGTCCTGCTCATCGGCCACAGCATGGGCGGGCTCGTCGCCTTCTCGTACGCGGCCTGGCGGCCCGAGCGGGTGAGGGCGCTAGTGGTCTCCGCGCCTTGGTTTGACCTGCGCATGCGGATCCGTCCCCTGGACCGTCTCCTCGCCCCGGTGGGCGCCTGGCTGACGCCCCGCCTGCGTCGACCCGCCGGCATCCCGCCCGAGCATCTCAGCCGGGATCCCCGGGTGGGCCAGGCCTACCGGGACGACCCGCTGGTGGGTACGACCGTGACGGCCCGGTGGTTCGTGGAGTGCAGTCGCGCGGCGCATCGGGTCCGGACGCGGCTGGCGAAGGAGATGAAGGTCCCGGTGCTCTTCCTGCAGGGCGACGCGGATCGGATCGTGGATCCCGCCGCCACCCGGGCCGTCTTCGAGGCGGTCCCCCACCCGCACAAGGCGTTGCGGCGCTACCCGGAGGGCTACCACGAGCTCTTCAACGAGCCGGATCGGCGACGGGTCTTCGCCGACGTCGAGGCCTGGCTGGACGAGCTGGGGCTCTGGCCGGCACGGGTGGCCTAGGGGCGCGCCATCCACGGGCCCGGGGTCGAAGGGGGAAGGACGGGCCAGCGCGCCTCCCGCATGTGGGTGCGGATCTCCTCGACCGCCCGCCACGCGGCCTCGACCCAATCGGCGGGGTAGAGGTGACGGCGCGCCTCGAACTCGTCCACGTCCCGCACTTGCGTGACATGGTCGGCCCGGGCCCGCACGTCGAGCTCCAGGTCGTACTGCCAGATGCGGTCGGGCTCGAAGGTGGGCGGGGTCTGCACGTTCCAGTAGTACTCCAGGACCCGACCGGAGGCGTCGAGGTCGGGGCCGCCCGAGTACCAGCGCCCGGCGAAGAAGGCCACGTAGGCCTGATGGTCCATCCGCAGGGTCAGCCCCTTGCTCTCGTGGTGAAACGAGAAGCCGACGGGCATGTGCAGCAGCACCGCTGACAACCCGTCGGGCGCGGCCCCGTCGCGGCGGACCTCCACGACCCGGGCCTCCCACCAGTAGTGGCGCCGGCGCTCGGGATACTTGTAGAACTCGACCCGCACGACTTGACCTGGCGTGTACATGCTCCGCTCCCGCGCGAGCCAGGAGAGTTGGCCGGCCGGCGGGCGCGTTCCTTCCAGCTTGGCCCACAGGCTCTTGACGCTGCAGGGCGAGTCGGGTAGCATGCAATCATCCAACTTTTGTTGGACGTACGAGATCCGTGGGACGGTCTCCCCACGGCCCGGCCGGCGGCGTGTCCGGGGCTTCCCGGCACCGCCTGGCCCGATGGACCCGACCCGAGAGGAGGTCTGCCTGGCCGTGTCAGCGGTGTCCGAGAGGCCCCTGGGCAACCTGGAGCTGCTGCGCGCCCGCCCTCATTTCGCACGCCTCTGGACGGGATATGTGATCTCCCGCTTCGGAGACGCGGTCGACGGCCTGGCCATCCTGTGGCTCGTCTACTCCGTCACGGGCTCGACCCTGCTGATGGGAGCCCTGAGTGCGGCGGGAATGCTGCCGAGCATCCTGCTGGGCCCCTTCGCAGGGGTACTGGTGGACCGCTGGCCCCGCAAGCGGGTCATGATGGCCGGCGACGCGGGGCGAGCCCTGCTCACCCTGGCCGTCGCGGCGGCATGGGCGACGGGGCACCTCGACGTCTGGATGCTGTTCGTGTGGGTCCTGGCGGCGTCGACGCTAGAGGTGTTCGCCGAGACGGCCCGGCGAGCCGTGATCCCGGCCATGGTGGGGCCGGGCAACCTGATCGTGGCTCAGTCGCTCGCAGGGATGGGCGACAGCCTGGCGCAGCTCTTCGGGTACGCGGGGGCGGGCGTGGTGGTGGCTCGCCTGGGCATCACCGCGGCGATCCTGCTCGACTCGGCGACCTTCTGGTTCTCGCTGGGCAGCGTGGCGCTCTCCCGCATCCCGGAGCTGCCGCCACGACGCGAGCCGCTTCGCGTGGGCGAGTTCTTCGCGGACCTGCGCGAGGGCCTCAGCTTCCTCGGGGCTCGCAAGGCGTTGATGCAGCTCATGGTACTGATGATGCTGGTCAACTTCGCCCTCGGACCGGTCGGAGCACTCCTTCCGGCGTTCGTGGGTGGCGTGCTGGAGGTAGGCCCCGAGGGACTCGGGCCGGTGTTCGCGAGCCTCAGCATAGGGGCTCTGGTCGGTTCGCTCCTGGTGGGGTCGGCGGCCCGAGGGCTGGGGGAGCTCGCGCTCATGCGTGCAGGTCTGCTGGGCATCGGGGCGGCTCTGGCGCTGTTGGTGACGGCGGGCAGGGTCTGGCACGTCGCCGGCCTGTTGCTCGCCATGGGCCTGGCGCTGGCGCCCGCCCAGGCCGGGGTGGGGTCCCTCTTCCAGCGCCTCACCCCTGCCGACAAGCAGGGGCGGATGGCCGGCCTGCGGGGTACGGTCGCGCTGGGGATCATGCCCCTGTCGACGGCGCTGGCCGGAGCGCTGGCGGAGCTCGTCTCCATCCCGGTGCTCTTCGGAGCGATGGGGGCTTTCGTCATGCTCGTGTCGGCCATCATCCTCTGGAGCCCCGCCGTACGGGCGGCCGCGGCGCAGCCGTCGGGGCCGCAGGAGGTGCGGGAGGCTCCGGTGGAAATACCAGCCCTGGCGAGAGAGAGCGATGGGTCAGAGCGGTGAAGAGCGCAGGTCCCAGCGCCCCCGTGCGCCCGCCGACCTGCCGGAGGTCAAGGTGCTGGATGACCCGGCGCAGCTTCGCGCCATCGCCAGCCCCGAGCGGCTGCGCATCCTTCAGCTCTTCGCGGCGGGCGAGCCGCTGTCGGTGAAGGAGATGGCGGAGCGCCTGGCCCAGCCCCACGGGCGCGTCCACTACCACGTGCGCCGGCTGGTGCAGGCGGGGCTCCTCCAGGAGGTGGGGCAGCGGGAGGTCAGGGGCATCACCGAGCGGTTCTATTACGTCACCGCCGACCGATTCGAGACCTCGCGCATGCTGGCCGCTCCGCCTGGGGCTCGTTCGGCACGGCGTGTCGCCACCCGCGCCCTGGTAGAGACGGTGCGGGAGTTCGTCGACAACGCCATGCAGCTCGGGCACAACGTCAGCATCGGCTTCCAGGAGGGATACCTCACCCAGGAAGAGGCGATCGCCGTCGGCCGCCAGCTGGAGCGCCTGCTGGAGCCCTACCGCACCCCCCGGCCGGGCACCCTGCGGGTCCGCTTCTTGCTGTTGAGCGCCTGGCCGAAGTCCGACAGCCCCCAGGGGACGACGCCGTCCACATAGACTGGCAGTCCTTGGCGCAGCGCCCGTCGCGGGCGAGAGGTGTCGGAGGAGGACGGAGGTCCAAGGAGGCGGGGGAGAGGGCCATGGCGACGGAGCCCCGCCTCCCCTGAGTCACAACGGTGACTGCGCTACAAGCGCTAGAAGCCGAGGGGGAAGCGGACTCCCAGGCGGGGCACGATGGCCGAGAAGGTCTCATCCTCCTCCTCGCCGTGCCACCGAACCCTCCCATAGCCCACCGACGCGATGAGTTCTGTGCCGTTGGTGAGCGCGGCCACCACGCCTGCACCTATCTCGAACCGCCTGCCGGAGAGCCTCTCAGGCTCCCAGGACTCATACTGCCAGGACATGGAAGGGAATCCGACCATAGCGTAGGCGTGCGGGGTAACTGCGCCTTGACCGAACCGCCAGCGGACACCCAGCGCAGGTTCGTTCCACGCCGCGCTGTACGACCCTGCCGCATAGGCGGCGCGATTGTAACTCACTATCAGCTCCAGCTGCTCCGAGGCCCGCAGGCTGACGCCGTATGTCAGCGTTGGGAGGGAAGACTCGACAATGTCAGGGGAACGGACAATCTCGGTTGTGAGCGCCAACTCCGCCGCTGCAGCCGCAAAGCTGCTGACCAGCACCAACGCGGACACGAGACAGCCGTACACGACCGCACCGATCGACCGACGCACCGGGACACGTCTCACGACCCACCTGCCCCTTCGCGGGAGAATTGCTCAGCCAGCATATGTCGGTGCATCGGCCTGCGAATGCAGGACTTCACAGGGTCGGGCGCGTGGCGGGCGGGCGAAGTGCAGCCAGGTACACGGGCGAGCTATAGGGTACGTGCGCGAGCGACGGCTCTCGGGGAAGGCTTGACAGGAGTGGCAGGGGCGGCAGGACTTGAACCCGCAGGTTTGGTAGACCGGTAGGCGCGCCGTAACGCAGCGGCGACAGGCCTGTGAAGACCTGTCAATGACGCAGGCAATGAGGGGGCGGGCGACGCGATGTCCACGTCGTAGGCCGACGCGAGTTCTTCACCCGAGCAGCCTCGGCTTGCCCAGCAGTGCGCGCAGAGTCATGATCTTGCCCGCGTGGTAGCCCCGATGGAACAGGTGAAATACCAGCTGGCGCGAGAGGGGCGCCGTTTGGCCCGAGGATGTGATGACAGGGCGGGCTAGGTCCGTGGCGCACAGCTCGACGAGCCCCTCGTTGGCCTTCCGCAGGAGCGCCATCACGCTCTCCATCGTGGGCAGCGGCCCCTCGCC
>DATCKA010000126.1:0-1839 GCA_036562495.1 Limnochordales bacterium | reverse complement strand
CTTGGCCTTGGCCTCCACCATCACGTCCAGGTCGCCCAGGGAGGCTGCGTGCCGCAAGAAGTCCTCCACGAAGGCCGGGTCGACGTAGTCGGCGTGGGCCCTGCGCTCGCGCTCGCCCCTGGGACTCGAGACGTGCACCTTCGGGGGCCGATCCCGCCACGTCTCGAAGATCGCCGGCAACAGTTCCCGGAAGTCCTCGCCGTCGTTTCGGCAGACGTGGTGGTGCCAGTCGAAGACCATGGGGATGCCCGTAGCCTGACAGATGCGGAGGGTCTGCCGGGCCGAGAAGGTGGTGTCGTCGTTCTCCAGGGCCAGACGGGCCCGCACGGGTGCCGGCAGCCGCTCGATGGCCTCCACCACCGAACGGATGCTGCCCTCCTCGTCCCCCGCGGCCTTGCCGGGATGCAGCACGATCTTGGCGGTCTCGTCGAGCCCCATGGCCGTCAGCAGCCGGTGGTGGTAGAGCCCGTAGGCCAGGGCCCAGCGCCACCCTGCCGGGCCGTTGAGCACGCACACCTGAGGGAGATGGGTGCTCACCCGCAGCCCCTCCTCCCGGATGACGGCCCCGATGCGCGCCAGGCGAGGGCCGATCTCGGGGTCCTCCCACCAGGCCCATCCCTCGGTCGTGGGATGGGTGGCCAGCGGCACCAGATGAGTGGCCAATCGGTAGAGCTGCAGGCCCTGCCCTTTCAAGAACCACAGGATCCGCAGCGTGTTGTCGAGGTTGCGCACGGCCGTGCGTCGGATGAGTCCCAGCCGGGCCTCACGATCCGGGAGCCGGGCCGCATCGGTGACCCGCACGTTGCCGGCCGGGGAGCAGTCGCGCTCCGACAGGCAGATGGAGACGAAGCCGAGTCCCATGGCCATGGCGCAGGTAGCGTGCGCAAGGGAATCGCCGATCATCCTCGCCCGACGCGCCCCGCGCAAGGGACCGACGCGGACGCATTCAAGACTATCTCGATTCAAGTCGATTCGACCGGAGCACCTGATTCCAATCGACCTCTCGCAAATGCGCGGGACTGGTACGGAGCGGGACCCCAGGCAACTCGGGCTCTCTGCGGCGGCGGCGCGCATCCCGAGAAGGAGGCGTTCCCACATCCGCCGAAGAAGTATGGGGGCTGTGTCCGGGCCGTCCAAGGGGATGGAGGGGCCGGGCATCCGGGGTGTTGTTGGGGGGATCGCGCGTGCCTTGGATCGCCATTCGCCGCGTGGGATGGTTGAGCTGGGTCTCGGTGCGGGGATGGCAGCTCTATCGAGACGACCGGGGCCGGCTCTGTCTGGTCCACCGCAACACGGGCCGCGTGCGACGTCTGGGGATCCGACGTCCGGGCTGCCACCGGGCCGCGTGAGGGGGCGATGCAGTTGGAGACGCAGTCCACCCCTCGACCCTTGAGCCCGGTGCAGGATGGCATCCTTCGCTACCTTCGGCTCCACGGCGCCTGCTACGCCAGGCCCATCTCATCGCAACAGCTGGCGCAGGTCTTTCGGGCGAGCCCGGCTTACATCCGCCAGGAGGCCAGCAGCCTGGTGCGTAGCCACCGCCTGAGGGTGCGACGCGGCAAGGGCGGCGGCTACTATCTCGACGGACCCTGAGTAGGCCGTACCCGCACGGCCACCCCCGGGCCACCGCCATAGGGGCCAGGGACCGCTCCCGCTCCTCGAGCCGGTGGCGCCCCGCAGGGAAGGCGCCCGGACCTCGCCAACCTTTGAGCCCGTGCGGCAGGTATCGGAGCTCGGAGAGGTGCAGGCGCGGGTCTGGGCGCTCGATGCCCTGCGCGGCCTTGCCGTGGCCGGCATGGTCCTCTACCACCTGCTGTGGGACGCCAGCTTCTTCGGCCT
>DATCKA010000142.1:0-9118 GCA_036562495.1 Limnochordales bacterium | reverse complement strand
GTGCGTGGTCTCGCTGGGGCTGCTGATCTCGGCCCTGAGCCGCCGGGTCTTCCTGGCCGTGCTGGTCTTCCTGGGCCTCATGCTGCTGTTCACCCTGTTTAGCGTGGCCCACGCCGTGCTGCTGGCCATCCCGGGCGAGCGACTGACGGATCTCCTGGCATTCGCCCGCACCGTGGTCGACAACGTGCAGCAGGTGCTCACCTGGGTCTCGCCCATCGGCTACTACAGCCGTGGCAGCGCGGCGCTTCAGATGGGCGACGCGGGGCAGTACCTGGTCGCACTGGGCTCGTCGCTGGCGTATGCGGCGGTGATGCTGAGCCTGGCCGCGTGGGCTTTCGCTCGCAAGGGGGTGCGTCGGTGATGGCACGGCTGAGGGCCGAGGCGCGGGCGCTGGCGCTGGCCGTTGTGGGAGCCCTGGCCCTGGTGGCGGGCGTGGCGGCGAGCCCCGGGGTGCGAGCCGCCGAGCCCGTCAAGGAGCGGCAGGTGGTGTACGGCATCACGCCGTGGACGGGCAAGGAGTACGGGGGGACCTTCGCGCCGGCCCAGGTCGACACGCTGTACCTGACGGCGTCGGAGCGCCACATCGTGGACGTGCTGGAGACGGACGTCTACTACTGGCCCATCACGCAGGAGTACATGGCCGACTGGATGGGCTACCGCAAGCCCGTCGAGGGACGGCTGGAGGTGCGCCAGGGCGACCGGGTCGTGGCGACGCTGGAGCGCACGGCGTACACCTTCGTGTACCCGCAGGGATACTTCGGCGGCCAGGTGGAACTCGCGGTGGGCGACGAGGCGCACGAGGCCTACGACACCTACCGGCGGCTCATCAACGAGTACTATGACCAGGTGCAGGCCTACCGGCAGGCCCAGGATGCGTGGCAGCAGCGCATGGCCGAGATCCTGGAAGAGGTCCAGCGCACCGGCCAGCCTGCCGACCCCGAGAGCCTGCCCGAGCCGCCGCAGCAGCCGGAGCCGCCCACCATGCTGGCCATGCAGCCCTCCGAGGCCTTCCTGGTGGAGCTGCCGGCGGGCGAGTACACCGTGCGGCTGGTCGACGAGGCCGGCCAGGAGGTGGCGGGCACCCGCAAGCGGCTGGTGGTCTTCGCTCCCCGGCGGCAGGGCGTGGGCTATCAGATCATCCCGGAGAGCAAGTGGACCATGCCCGTGGAGTCGGGCGACCCGAGCGACACGCTCTACGTCTCCGATGAGGCCACGTTTTATCTCAAGGCCTTCGACGCCCGCGAGGTCAACCGCTACGCCTACAGCCGGATGGTGGAGTCGGCCCGACCTCTGGCGGGCTCGGGGCAGCGCAGCGCCTGGCAGTGGGTGCTGGGCCGGGAGCTGCCCGAGATGACCCTCGAAGTGCTCAAGGACGGCCAGGTGGTGGCCTCCGCCCAGCCCAAGCCGTACTACGTCCAGCAGACGCCGGGGTACGCGCTGGGCTACAACATCGTCGACTTCGACCCCTCCAAGCCCGAATTCGAGGGGCGGCGGCCCTCCTTCGTCGCCTACAAGGTCTCGCTGCAGCTGGACCCCGGCGCCACGTACGAGCTGCGGCTCGTGGACGGGGAGGGGCGGGTGGTGCCCTCCAGCGTCCGGCAGGTGCGGGCCGTGCGGGGCGACCCCGTCTGGCCGCTGTATGCCTGGCCGGCCGTGCCGCTGGTGGCGGGGCTGGTAGTGACGGGCTGGCGTCGGCGCCTGCGCCCGCGCCGGCTGCCCGAGGCCTGACGACGGGATGGCATCCTGGAGGAAATCCTCCATCCGTCTCGAATAGTAGGGTCCGCTCGAGGCCTCGCCGGGGTGCGCCGCACGCCCCTGCGAGGCCGTTCCCGGCCGCACCGGCACGCAGCTCGCGGGTCGGTCACGCCGGGTTTTTTGTCCCGGGTAGCTGGCAAGACCTGGCAGTGCAGGGAAGGAGCCCTCGTCGGGCGTGGAGACGCACCGGCCTCGGGTGCCATGGCTTCGCTGGGGCGCCGTCGCTACCGCCGTGCTGGCGGTGGGCTTGTTCGCGCTCGCGGCCCACGCCCGCCCGGCTCTCACGCCACCCCGGACCACCGTCTGGTGGGACGGCCTCCCCATCGCCATGGAGGAGCCCGCCCAGATGGTCAACGGCACGCTGATGGTGCCGGTGCGGCTCTTGGAGGTCGTGGGGGCCCGCGTAGCCTGGGATGGGGGCAGCAAGACGGCCGTCCTGCAGCGTGGGGATGCCAGCATCCGGCTGACGGTGGGCAGCCCCTACGCGTGGGTCGACGACCGCAGAGTGACGTTGCCCGAGCCTCCCGTGCTGATCAACGGGCGTCTCATGGTGCCGCTGCGGGCAGCGGCCGAGGGCCTCGGGCTGGAGGTCCGGTGGGACGCACGGCTAGGCCGGGCCGATCTGGTGGCGCCGCCGCCGGTGCAGCAGCCGGAGGCGCACGCGCCGGCGCCGTCACGATCGCTGGAAGCACCCTTGGAGCCGGTCCGGGGCGCGCTGCCGGCCCGACCGGTAGCGGTAGCGCTGCCGCCGGCCATGCTGCGCGAGGCGGGGGGCACCCGGGGCGGAAGCCCCTCGTCTGCCGGTACGCCGCCGCCGGTGTCGTCGACGGCTTCCCAGGCCACGGCTTACGTGCCTTCGCCGCCGCCATCGCCACCCCCGCTGCGCCCGTCGCTGGAGGAGCAGATGGAGACGCTCTTGTCGGTGTTGCCCGTGCCGCGGGCGGCCGACGAGGGGCATCTGGCCTCCACCGGGTGGAGCCCGCCGGGGGTGAAGGCCGCCGGGGCACCGAGCGCGGCCGGCTCCGCCGTTGGGGCGGCCGACTCCAGCCAGCCCGCTACGTCGCCGCCGACGGAGCCAGCCAGCGCCCCGAGCGGGGGCCCGGCGTTGCCGTCTCAAGCGCCCCCGGCACCGCTCCTGACGCACAAGCCCCTGGCAGCAGTGGGTGTCGAGGAAGCGACGCCCCCTGCCATGTCGACGTCCCGAGCGGAGGCGCAGGCTGAGAGGGCGCCCGACATGCCGGCGGCATCCCCCCCTTCGGTGGACGAGCCTTTGTCGTCCGAGTCCCCGAAGCCGGCGAGCCCTGTCGCTGCCAAGGTGCAGAGCCAGGCGCCGAGCGGGCAGGAGGGAAGCGAGGTACTCCGCACCGGCGGGTCCCTCGTCGAGGTGACGGGCGTCTCGGTGCGGCGCGAGGCGGGGCGCAGCCGCATCGACATCATCAGCGAGGGGCCCGTTCGCCTGCGCGGCGAACCGATGGTGCTGGCGGACCCGCCGCGGCTGGTGCTGGACCTGGAGGGGGCCCGGCTCGGGGCGGCCATCGCCGAGTACCCCGCCGACACCGCGCTGGTCAAGTCGGTCCGGATGGCGCAGCACACCGCCGACGTGGTGCGCATCGCCATCGACCTCACCTCGCCCGTGGGCTACCAGCTCCAGCAGGATGCCGAGACGGGCCAGCTCTCCGTGTTGCTTCGCCATGCCGTCTCCGCGGTCTACTGGGTCTGGGGCGCCGGCGGCCGTGGACAGCTCTGGGTGGAGATGTCGGGCGTGGCGGCCGTCCGCACGGCCACGCTGACCGACCCGCTGCGCATGGTGGTCGACATCCAGCAGGCCACGCTGGTGACCAGCGCGGGCGAGTGGGAGGTCAGCTCGGGGCCCGTGCGGCGCTTTCGGGTGAGCCAGTTTCAGCCCGACGTGGTGCGCATCGTGCTGGAGCTGGCCCAGCCCATCCAGCCGCGGATCGTCACGTCCCTCGACCTGACCCGGAGCCTGCTGGAGGCCGATCCGGGCAAGGCGCAGCCCCCGCCGCCGGGCGACATGGACCTGGTGCTCGACGTCTACAGCCGCATCACGGGGGTGTCTGTCCAGCCCATCGGGCCACAGGGGGCCGCGGTCGTGGTGCAGGCGACCGCGCCCATCGAGCCCCGCACCTTCTACCTGCGCAATCCCGGACGGCTGGTGCTGGACCTGCCGGGGGCGGTGGTGGATCCCGGCCTCGACCGCGAGCAGCTGGAGCAGACCGCCGGGGTGGGGCCGGCGGTGAGCGTCCGCGTCGGACAGTTCTTGCCACGCAGTGCCCGGGTCGTGGTCGAGCTGCGCCAGCCCGTGGGCTACCGGCTCTTCAGCGCCGACTCCCGGCAGACGCTGGTGCTGGCGCTGGGCGACCGGCCCCTGACCGGCCGCACCGTGGCCATCGACGCCGGGCACGGCGGGCACGACCCAGGCGCCATCGGGGCCAGCGGTACGCCGGAGAAGGTCTACAACCTCGACATCGCCCAGCGCCTGGCGACGCTGTTGGAGTCGGTGGGGGTGGAGGTCTCCATGACCCGCCGCACGGACGTCTACATCGGCCTCGACGACCGCGTGGCGGCGGCGGTCAGGGCCGGGGCGGACGTCTTCATCAGCGTCCACAACAACGCCTCGCCGTCGCGGCAGGCGGTGGGCACGGAGGTCTTCTACTCTCCCAACGGCCCGGCCAGCCAGCGCCTGGCCGAGCTCCTGTACGAGTCGCTGCTGGACAAGCTGGACAGGCCGGCCCGAGGGGTGCGCATGCGCCGGGACCTGCGGGTGTTGCGCCTGGCTCCCATGCCCGCGGCGCTGGTGGAGGTGGCCTTCGTCGACAACGCGGAGGACGAGGCACGGTTGCGCGACCCGTCCTTCCGCCAGCAAGCGGCCGAGGCCATGTTCGCCGCGATCGTCAGTTTCCTGAGCCAGGTGGGCAATGATACGGTAGGGACAGCCCGCATACCGGTGGCGCGCTGAAGGGGGGCGAGAAGGTGCGCCGCAAGGCCAAGGCGTGGGGCGTGGCCCTCCTGGCGCTGCTCGTGCTCGCTGCGGTCGGGGTGGGCCTCATCGCCCGCTACGAGGATCGCCTCCTGCCGGCGCTGGGCCTGGGGCGTCCCGTCGTGCTCTACTTCGCCCGCCCCGACGGCATGGCACTGGCGACCGAGGTGCGCTACACCCTGCCGGGCCTGGACGGGCCGATGCAGCGCCTGCAGATGCTGGCCGAGGGGCCCAGGCCCGAGAGCGGCCTGGCGCCGGTCCTGCCCCCCGGGACGCGTCCGTTGGGCGTGCACGTCGACGACGGCGTCGCGACCGTCGACTTTTCCCGGGAAATCATCGAACGTCATTGGGGCGGGTCCACCGCCGAGCTGCTGACCGTCTACGGCATCGTCAACACCCTGACGGCGGCACCCGGCATCCAACGTGTGCAGATCCGGGTGGAGGGACGTCCGATCGAGACCCTGGCCGGTCACGTGGACCTGAGCCAGCCCCTGCCGGCCGACCCCTCGCTGGTGGTGGCCATCCCCTCGGACTCGGGCCCATCGGCGGCGCCGTGACCCCGCGGTCCTGCGGGGCATAGTGTGGGGCACTGCGGGAAAGGTCGACGCGAGCCCTTGATCGGTGTCTTCGACTCGGGCGTGGGCGGTCTCAGCGTGCTGCGGCACCTGTGGCGGCTCGCGCCGGGCGTCCCCGTCCTCTATGTGGCCGACAGCGGCCGGGCCCCGTACGGCAACCGCCCGCCGGAGCAGATCCGGGCCTTCGGGGTGGAGATCGCGGCCTACCTGCGCCGGCAGGGGGCCCGCCTGCTGGTCGTGGCCTGCAACACGTCGTCCGCCGTGGCCCTGGCCGACGTGCAGGAGGCCTTCGGCGGGCCGGTGGTGGGCATGCTGGAGCCTGCCGCCCGGGCGGCGGCACACCGGTGGCAGGAGCCCGGCGGGAGGGTGGGCGTGCTGGCCACGGCGGCGACGGTGGCCAGCGGGGCCTACCGGCGGGCGCTGGCCGTGGCAGCCCCGCACCTGGATGTGATCGAGGAGGCCTGCCCGGAGTGGGTGCCCCTGGTCGAGGCGGGCCGGCTCGATGGCGACGCCGTACGCGAGGCCGTGCGGCGGCACATCCGCCCGCTGGTGGAGGCCGGTGTGCGGGGCGTGCTGCTGGGCTGCACCCATTACCCCTTCCTGAGGCCGGTCATCGAGCAGGTGCTGGCCGAGGAGGGGGGCGCGGCGGCCTCCGTTGTCGAAGCGATGGTGCTGGATCCCGGAGAGGCCGTCGCCGCCGAGGCGGTGCGTCGCCTGAGCGAAGCCGCGGTGGCGGTCCGGGAAGGCGAGGGCCCCGGGGCTGACCGGTTCGTCACCAGCGGCGATCCGGAGGCGTTTCGCGAGGCGCTGGAGCGGCTCGTCGGCCCGGCGCATCGAGCGGCCGGGCGGACATGGGCCTGCGTCGGTCCGGTAAGATGGAAGGGATCGCCCATGGCTATTCCCACGCGACTTGCAAGCGAGCTGCCCGTCAGCTGGCAGGGAGTGCGCGTGGCCGTCATCGGGCTAGGGGTGGAAAACCTGCCCCTGGTGCGCTACCTGGTGGCGCACGGCGCCAACGTGGTGGCGGCCGACCGCAAGAACGCCGAGGAGCTGGGGCCTCGAGCCGAGGCGCTCGAGAAGCTGGGGGTGCGCCTGGTCCTGGGCGAGCGCTATCTCGACGCCCTGGAGGGGGCAGAGGTGGCCTTCGTGACGCCGGGTCTGCCCAAGCACCTGCCCGCCGTCGAGGCGGCCCGGCGGGCCGGGGTGGTCATCACCGGGCAGACGGATCTCTTCATGCGGCTGTGCCCGGCACCCATCGTGGGCATCACCGGCTCCAGCGGCAAGACCACCACGACGAGCCTGATAGGGCGCATGCTCCGGGGCACCAGGCGGCCGGTCTTCGTCGGCGGCAACATCGGCGAGCCCCTCATCGAGCGGCTGGGCGAGATAGGGGCCGACGCCTGGGTGGTGCTGGAGCTCTCCAGCTTCCAGCTGGAGACGACGGGCGTCAGCCCGCACGTCGCGGTGGTGACCAACGTGACGCCCAACCACCTGGACGTGCACCCCAGCATGGAGGCGTACGTGGCGGCCAAGACCCGGATCCTGGCCTTTCAAGGGCCCGACGACGTGGCCGTGCTCAACGCCGACAACCCCATCACCGTCGAGATGGCCGGGCGCACCGCCGGACGGGTGCACTGGTTTGGCCGCCGGCCGCGTCGGCCGGGGGCCTGGGTCGAGGGCGACCGGCTCGTGGCCGCCTTGAAGGATGCCGGCACGGGGGGCGGCGGGGAGGTCCAGGAGCTCTGCCGGCGGGGCGACATCCGCCTGCGGGGCGAGCACAACGTCGAAAACGTCCTGGCCGCCGCCACGGCGGCGCTTTGCTGCGGCACCCCCGTCGAGGCCATCCGGGAGGTGGTGCGCACCTTCGAGGGCGTCCCGCACCGGCTCGAGGAGGTGGCGCGCATCGACGGTGTCCTGTACGTCAACGACTCCATCGCCACCACGCCCGCCCGGGCCATCGCGGGGCTGCGCTCCTTCGAGGAGCCCGTCGTGCTCATCGCCGGCGGCTACGACAAGCACCTGCCCTTCGACGAGTTCGCGAAGGTCGCGGTGGAGCGCTGCCGCCACGTGGTCTTGCTCGGCCAGACGGCCGGCGCCATCGAGCGGGCCCTCGAACGGGTGCGAGAGGAGACGGGGCGCGGCGTCTCCTACGAACGGGTGGCCAGCCTGGAGCAGGCCGTGGCGGCCGCCCGGCAGGCGGCCCGGCCCGGCGACGTGGTGCTGCTCTCGCCGGCGTGCGCGAGCTACGACATGTTTCGCAACTTCGAAGAACGGGGCGCACGCTTCCGCCAGATCGTGCGCGCCCTGCAGGAGGCGACCTCATGACGCAGGAGACGGCCCCGTCGACCCCGTCGCCGCCTCCTGTCCGACAGGGCAGGGGGCCGACGGAGCTGCGGCCGGTGCGGATCGAGCGCGCAGTCAGCAAGTGGGCCGAGGGCTCGGCGCTCATCGAGCTGGGCGACACCCGGGTGCTGTGCACGGCGTCGGTGGAGGAGAAGGTGCCCCCCTTCTTGCGGGGGACAGGCTCCGGGTGGGTGACGGCGGAGTATGCCATGCTGCCGCGCTCCACACGGGAGCGCACGCCCCGTGACATCAGCCGGGGGCGGCCGGCAGGCCGCTCGGTGGAGATCCAGCGGCTCATCGGGCGAAGCCTGCGGGCCGTGGTGGACCTGGCCGCGCTGGGCGAGCGCACCATCTGGCTCGACTGCGACGTGCTGCAGGCCGACGGCGGGACGAGGACGGCGTCCATCACAGGGGCCTTCGTGGCGCTGGCCGATGCGCTGTGGCTGCTCAAGGACCAGCAGGGTTGGGAGCACCTGCCCCTCGTCGACTTCCTGGCGGCGGTGAGCGTCGGCATCGTAGGGGGCGAGGTGCGGCTCGACCTGGAGTACGCCGAGGACGCCGTGGCCGACGTCGACATGAACGTGGTCATGACCGGCCGGGGGGCGCTGGTGGAGGTGCAGGGCACCGCCGAGCACGCGCCCTTCGACGTGCAGCAGGCGGGGGAGCTCCTGGCGGTGGCGCGTGCCGGCATCGAGCGGCTCGTGGCGGTGCAGCGCCAGGTGCTGGCCCCCGAGGTGGTGGCCGCCATCGAGGCGCGGCGGGACCTGCCGCGGCCGGCGCCTCCGCCGATGGAGGAGTGAGGGCCGTGCGCCCGCGTCTCGTGGTGGCGTCCACCAACGCCGGCAAGCTGAGGGAGTACCGGGCACTGGCGGCCTCGGGCCCTCTCGACGGGCTCGTCGAGGTGCTGGCACCGGGCGACCCCGCCCTGGGCGGGCGGGCCATGCCCGAGGTGTCCGAGGAGAGCATGGACCTGGCCGTCAACGCGGCGGCCAAGGCACGGGTGGCCGCGGCCACCTACGGTTGCCTGGCCGTGGCGGACGACACGGGCCTCGAGGTGGACGCCCTCGGCGGAGCCCCGGGCCCCCGGGCGGCGAGGTGGGCCGGGCCGGGCGCGACCGACGCGCAGCGAATCGCCCGGCTGCTGGAGGCCCTGCGGGATGTGCCGCCCGAGCGGCGGACGGCTCGCTTCCGCTGTGCCATCGCGGTGGCCGAGCCCCCGGGCGCCACGGGAGGCGGGCAGCCGCGGGTCTGGATCTTCGAGGGCGTCCTGGAGGGCCGGATCCTGGAGGCACCGGCAGGCGGCGGGGGATTCGGCTACGACCCCGTCTTCTGGGTGCCCGAGGCGAGCAGGAGCCTCGCGGAGCTGTCGCTGGAGGAGAAGAACCGCCTCTCGCACCGGGCCCGTGCCTGGCGCAAGGCCGAGCGGCTGGTGGCGGAGCGGTTGCTG
>DATCKA010000099.1:0-5211 GCA_036562495.1 Limnochordales bacterium | reverse complement strand
CAGGAGGTCGTGCCCCTGCGCCAGACACTGATGGAGCGGATCGAGGAACTCCTGGCGGTCAACGTCGCCGCCGCCCGCCAGCGGCGTGACGAGAACCAGCGCCTCTACGCCACCACCCGCTCGGGGCTCATCACGCTCATCAAGCTCGCCGAGCAGTCACGCCAGGCGGCGACCGAGATCGCGTCCCTGGTGAGCGAGATCCGACAGCAGGTGGAGCGAGCGGTCCTCAACACCGAGGCCGGCTCCCGGGCCGTGGCCGAAGGGGTCCAGGAGGTGGAGACGTCGAGCCAGACCTTCGAGGCCATCGCCCACGCGGTGGAGCAGATGGGGCACCAGATCCAGCAGGTGAGCGCGGCCGCCCAGCGCATGGCAGAGGCCAGCGACCAGGTGGTCAAGGCCGTTGACGAGATCGCCGCCATCACCGAGGAAAACGCCGCAGGCGCCGAAGAGGTGGCGTCGACCACCCAGGAGCAGTCGTCGGCGGTGCAGGAGATCGCCAGCTCCGCAGGCTCCCTGGCCAACATGGCTCAGGAGCTGATGAAGGCTGTGGAGGCCTTCAAGATCTGAGCGCCGGGGCAGGCCCCGGGGGCGCCCGGCTCACCGGGAGCCTGCCTCGACCATCGCCTCCACCTCGGACCGGGTCGGCAGGGCGGTCATCGCGCCTCTGACCCGCACGGTCAGGGCGCCCGCCGCGTTGGCGTAGCGCAGGGCCCGCTCCATTTCATCGAGAGACATCCTGCGGGCGGCCTCGACGACCGGCACTCCCTGCCGGGCAGCGGCCTCCCACAGACGCCAGAGCAAAGCCGCCCAAAAGGCGTCGCCCGCCCCCGTCGTGTCGACGGCCTCCACGCGGAAGGCCGGGGCCCTTGCGAACTGGCCATCCCGCCCCACCGCCCAGCTCCCACCCGCTCCCTCGGTCACCACCAGCAGTGCGATGCGGGGATGCGCCTCCAGCAGGCGCATGGCTGCCTCACGGTCGTCCCGGCCGGCCACGAGCGCCAGCTCCTCGCGGCTCACCTTGACGAGGTCGGCCCGGTCGATGGCCGCGCGGACCTCCGCCAGGCCCCGGGCGGGATCCCGCCAGAGCGCCGGCCGGTAGTTGACGTCCAGCGAGACGGTGACGCCGGCGGCCCGGGCCTGCTCCAGCGCGGCCAACAGGGCCGACCGCCCCGGCTCGTCGGCCAGCGTGACGGTGCCGTGGTGCAAGACGGCAGCCCGACGCACGGTCCCGGCAGCCAGGTCCTCCGGCCGCAGCAGGGTGTCGGCGCCCGGCTTGCGGTAGAAGGCGAACTCGCGCTCCCCGCCCTCCCGGTTGGCCACGAAGGCCAGGGTCGTGAGGGCCTCGCCCGTCACCCGCATGCCCGACACGTCCACCCCGTTGCGCTCGAGGAAGCTCCGCAGGAACCTGCCGAACGGGTCGTCGCCCACCACGCCCACGAACCGCACCGGCACTCCCAGCCGGGCCAGGCCCACGGCCACGTTGGCCGGCGCTCCGCCGGGGCAGCGTTCGAAGGAGGTGACCTGCTCCAGGGGGACGCCCGGCTGCTGCGCGACCATGTCGATGAGGGCCTCTCCGGCGACGAGGACGTAGGACACGGCACCGTCCGCCCCTCTCTCTACGGCCTCCTCAAGAAGGCCCCTTAAGCGAACAGGGTGGTGCGGGTGATCTGTGGGGGCCTGCCACGGGCAGGCCCCCGGGTTGTCACCAGCTGAAGGCCAGCCCCAACAGACCGTGGACCGCGACGTTGGGCACATCCGCGTACCCGTCAGCCACGGGCACCCGCGCCCATGCGGCGGTAACCTTGCCCTCGGCGACGAGCCGCAGCCATGACGTGATGGGCAATCGGTAGAGGGCCGAGGCATGGACGCTGATACCCGAGAGGTAGAAGCCCGTCAGGCTGATCCCGGCGTGCGGGGGATCCGAGAGCTCCTTGTTTCGGACGATGGTCTCGGGATGCGCCAGGACGGGACCGACTCCATAGACGACGGTGAAAGGAGGTCGTGCCGCCAGGCGCTCCACCAGAATGAGGTTGTAGCCGTGGCTGATCCAGAACTGCTGGACCTCCGGCGGAGGATTGTCGAGGTAGAGCTTGTGGTGGATCAGCTCCACGCCCCATCGCCCGTTGTCGACCCGGATGGCGTAGTACGGCGACTCGTACAGGGGGCGGGTGTCCCACTGCGGACGGTCGACGCGGATGGGAGCCTCCCCCTTCTGGTAGATGGTGAGAGGCAGGGGTGCGTTCCACGCGGTGCCGCCGCTGGTGGTCACGGACCACTCGGCCTCGGCCGGCAATGCCAGGCCCAACGACAGCACGACGACGCATGCGGCGATGATGAAGCCTGCTCGACGACCCACGACCAAGCTCCTCCTTTCATCCTCTATCGACGAACCGCGAGTTGCTTCGAGCCGATCCTGCCAGATCCTCCATTCTTATCCAGCTCTGGCAACGTACCATCGGGCTTGCCAGGGAGGTCGGTAGCCGGTAACATGTAGGTCGGTCGTCCGACCGATTGGAGGATGTCCATGCCCCTCAAGGCTGCCAGCCCCACGGGCCAGACCATCCTCGACGCGGCGTACCGCTGCATGGTCCGCCACGGATACGCGGCGGTCTCCATGCGCCAGATCGCGCGGGAGGCGGGCGTGGCCCTCAGCCAGCTCCACTACTACTTCCGCTCCAAGGATCACCTCCTCGTAGAGGTGCTGCGCCGCACCACGGAGCAGCACGTGCGGGAGACGGTGAGCCGGCTGGCGGAGCTGCCGCCGGAGCGGCGCGTCCACGGCCTGCTGGCCCTGATCCGCACCAAGCTGCGGGAGGACCCCGGCTGGTTCCGGCTGCTCTTCGACTGCCTGGCCCTGGCCTCCCGTGATCCCGAGGCCCGCCGACAGGTGCAAAGGGTCTTCCACGAGCTCTCCGAGGAGGCGGGCCGCCGGTTTCCACAACTGTGGCAGACGTCCGCGGCGGGTCGGGCAGATGCGGCTCAAGGCTGCCCCCAGCCCTGGCGCGGCGCACTGAGCCCGACGACGCTGGGGCGGGTCGTGGTCGCCACGTTGTACGGTCTTGCCCTTCAGCTGCTGGTGGACGGGGCGGACGAGGACTTCGAGCCGCTCTGGTTCGGCGAGCTGATGGCGGCGGTGAATCCCGCCGGGCAGTAGCAGCGAGCGGACGTGGATGAGGAGGCGTCGCCCGTGAACCCTCTGGCCAGGCTGGTTCTCCAGCGACCGCGGCTGGTGCTCGGCGTGCTTGTGGCGATCACCCTCGCCTTCGCCGCCTTTCTGCCGAGGCTGGGCATCTCCAGTGACGTGACGTCCATGGTGCCCGAGGACGATCCGGTAGTCCGCCAGCTGGTAGACGTCGTGACCGACTTCGGTGCGCAGGACGTGCTGATGGTGGTCGTCTCCGGCGCCGACGTCTACCGGCCCGAGACGCTGGAGAAGGCGTGGCGCATCTCCGA
This sequence comes from Limnochordales bacterium, assembly GCA_036562495.1. GTDB lineage: Bacteria > Bacillota > Limnochordia > Limnochordales > Geochordaceae > Geochorda. The sequence continues at coordinate 1,758 of DATCKA010000099.1, read as the reverse complement.
GGAGCTCGAGGCCATCCCCGGGGTCGTCTCGGTGCTCTCGCCGTTCAACGCCCAGCTCGTCACCGGCTCCGAGCTGGGCATCGAGATCGAGCCCGTCGCGACCGTCCCGCCCTCGACGCCCGAGGAGATCGCGGCCTTCCGCGCCCGCCTGGTCCGCAGCCCGGCGGCAGCGCCTCTGGTCTCGGCGGACGGCACGGCCCTGGCCATCGTCGTCACCCTGGAGCCCGACATGGCCTACGGCGAAGCGTTCAACGAGACCGTCGCCCCCCGGGTGGAGGCCGTCGCGAACGCCTACCGCGGCCCCGAGTCCGTACGGGTGGTGGGACAGCCCTACCTCAGCTACACCATCTCCCACAGCATCCGCCGGGACCTCTTCGTCCTCTTCCCGCTGGCGGTGCTCGTGGTGCTGGCCAGTCTGTACGCCAGCTTCCGTATGCCGGCCGCCCTGGTCGTGCCGATGGTGCCCGTGGGCATGGGGCTGGTCTGGGTACTGGGCTTGATGGCGGCCCTGGGGTATCGCCTCTCCGTCGTCTCGGCCGCCCTGCCCGTGCTCCTGGTGGTAGTCGGCAGCGCGAGCGGCATCCACATCCTGAGCCGCTACCAGGGGTTTCGCCAGCAGGGCCTGCCCCATCAAGAGGCCGTGCGCCAGGTGGTCCAGTCCCTGAGCGCGGCGCTGGCGATGGTGTCGCTGACGGACGCGGCCGGCTTCGCCTCGCTGGTCACCGCCTTCGCCCGGCCGGTTCGTGAGTTCGGCGTCTTCACCGCCGTCGCCGTCCTCTTCGCGTTGCTGGCGAGCCTCACCGCCGTACCGGCCATCCTCGCCCTGCGGGAGCCCCGCATGCCGAGTGACCGGGCCGGCGAGCAGCGAGGCGGCGCCGGTCGTCGAGACGAGGAGCCGGGCCAGGTGCTCGGTTCCGCGACCGGATGGGAGCGTCAGGCGCGGCGGCTCTCCGCGGCCATGATGCGGCCCACCGGCGTCGCCATCATCGCCGCCGGGGTGCTGCTGGCCCTGGGGTGCGCCGCCGGGATTCCCCGGATCCGCATCGAGACCAATCTGCTGGAGTACTTCGGGCCGCAAAACGAGGTGGTGGCCGCGACCCGTGACGTAGAACGGCTCTTCGGGGGCACCAGCACGCTCTCCGTGGTGGTCGACACGGGGCAGCCCGACGGCGTCAAGGACCCGGCCCTGCTGGAGCGGGTCGACCGCTTCCAGCAGGCCATCGCCGGCATGGAGGCCGTCGCGCAGGTGCAGTCCATCACCGACGTCCTGCGGCAGGTCAACCGGGCGCTTCACGCCGGCGATCCGGCGGCCGACCGCATCCCCTCCACGCCCGAGGCGGTGGCTCAGGAGCTCTTGCTGTTCACCTTCCAGGGAGGCAGCGGGCTCGACTCGCTGGTCGACTACGACTACTCCAAGCTGCGGATCCTGGCCAGGGTCGCCACGTTGCCGACCCACGAGTCGCGTGCGCTGGTGGAGGCCATCGAGGCCCACGCCCGTGACGCCTTCGCGGAGCTCCCCGTCGATGTCACGGTGGCGGGCACCCCTCGCGTCGTGGTGAGACTCCAGGAGCGCTTCGTCTCCAGCCAGCTGCAGAGCATCGCCATGGCCTTCGTCGTGGTAGCCGTCATCGTGGCCCTGCTGATGCGCTCGTGGCGGGCGGGGCTCCTGTCGCTGGTACCCCTGGTCCTGACCGTGGCGGTGCAGTTCGGCGTGATGGGGTTCTTTGGCATCGCGCTGGACATCGCCACCTCCATGAT
>DATCKA010000092.1:0-80382 GCA_036562495.1 Limnochordales bacterium | reverse complement strand
CGGCGACGAGCGCCTGGTCTCGGCCCTGTCGGAGGTGGCCTCGGTCCAGCAGGCATGGCGCCGGCAGGACGGGTCCATCAACCTGCGGTTCGCCACCTGCGTCTTCCGGGAGCTGTTGGCGGACCACGGCCCCAGCGTCTGCGCCATCCATCGCGCCATGCTGCGGGGCGTGCTGGAGGGCGTCGTCGGACCCGTGGAGCTCCATCAGCAAAGCAGCATGAGCAACGGCCAGCCCACGTGCGACTACGTGGTCATCCCGGCCTCACGCTGACGTCGCGGCCTGCGCGCCCGAGCGCGGCCCGCAAGGCGGGTACCACCGCCAGGGCCACGGCCGCGGAGCTCGAAGTCTGCAGGCCGTCGATGAGCAGCTCCGGAGGCACGGCACCGGGCCCCAGCAGCGCCCAGGCGGCCAGCGCGTAGCCGGCCATCATCCATAGGGCCCCGGGCACGATGGCCAGGAGGTCTCGCCACCAGCGCCGGGGCCCCCGCGCGCGGGAGGCCAGCCAGCCCACCAGAGCTCCTTCGACGCCCTTGACGACCAGGGTCCAGGGTGCCCAGACCGCCGCTCCCACCAGCAGGTCGGCCAGGGCCGCGCCGACGGCTCCCGCTGCCCCCATCCACGGCCCTGCCAGCAGAGCCGCCGAGTAGATGACGGCCTCGCCCAGGTTGAAGTACTGGCCTGCTCCGGGCCCCGGCACGCGCAAGTAGAGCGTAGCAGCCAGCGTCAGCGCCGCCGTGGCGGCAGCGTAGGCCAAATGCGTCACGGAGGGGCCTCCCCCGCCGCCCGGCCGCGGACGAGCCGCCGACGACTCCTCACGAGACGACGTCATAGCCCGCATCTTCGATGGCCGCCCTGATCCGGTCCGCCTCCGTCGACGACGGGTCGAACGTGACCGCCACCTTCTTGGCATCGAGGTCGACCTCGACGGAGGCGATGCCCGAGAGTCGCCTCACCGACTCGGTGATGGCGCGCCGGCAGTGCTCGCAAGAGATGCCGGGCACGGTGAAGACCTTCGTCTGCATCCGACGCTCCCCTTTCAAAGCTGACGTACGGAGCTCGGTTCCTGCTCGGCCAGCCGCGGCATCAAGCCCAGCAGGTAGCGTCGGAAGGCCGGGCCCAGGTCGGGCCGCTCAAGGGCCAGTTCGACCGTCGCCTGCAGGAAGCCGAGCTTGTCGCCCACGTCGTAACGCCTGCCCTCGAAGACGTACGCCCAGATGGGACGATGGCGCCCCAGCTCCCGGATGGCGTCGGTGAGCTGGATCTCGCCCCCCGCACCCGGAGGGGTGCGCTCCAGGATCCGGAAGATCTCGGGCTCCAGGATGTAGCGCCCGAGGACTGCCAGCCGCGACGGGGCCTGCTCCGGCGCGGGCTTCTCCACGAAGTCTTCCACCGCGTACAGCCGGGGCTCGACCGGTCGCGGCTTGACGATGCCGTAGCGGCTCACGTCGGCCTCGGGTACCTCCTGCACCCCCAGCACCGAACCGCCCCGACGCCGGTAGACCTCGATGAGCTGCTTGAGGGCAGGGACCTCGGCCCGCACCACGTCGTCGCCCAGGAGCACCGCGAAGGGCTCGTCGCCGATGAACTTGCGCGCGCACCAGACGGCATGTCCCAGCCCCTTGGGCTCCTTCTGCCGGACGTAGTGGATGTCGACGAGGTCGGAGACGTCCTGGACCAGCTTGAGCAGCTCCTCCTTGTGGCTGCCGTCCAGGGCCAGCTCCAGCTCGATGGAGCGGTCGAAGTGATCCTCGATGGCGCGCTTGTTGCGGCCGGTGATGATGAGGATATCCTCGATCCCCGAGGCCACCGCCTCTTCGACGATGTACTGGATGGTCGGCTTGTCAACGAGGGGCAGCATCTCCTTGGGCTGGGCCTTGGTAGCCGGCAGGAACCGCGTCCCCAGGCCCGCCGCCGGGATGACCGCCTTGCGGATCTCCATGGGTGGCCCCCTCCTCTCCAGCGTCTCTCCGTTGGAAGTCTACTCCTGCGACGGGGCGGGCGGCGCGGCCGATGCGCCCAGCACCGCGCTGAAGACCCGCGCGAAGTTGTCTCCCAGGATCTTGCGGATGGTGAGGTCGTCGTAGCCTCGCCGCACCAGCGCCTCGGTCAGCGCCGGCAGCCGCGAGGGATCCTCCAGGCCCTGCGGCACCTGGGAGATGCCGTCGTAGTCCGAGCCCAGCCCCACGTGGTCGGGCCCCACCAGATCCACGATGTGGTCGATGTGGCGCACCACGTCGTCCAGAGTGGCCGGGCCCTCCTTCGTCAGGAACCCTGCGAAGAAGTTGATCCCCATCACGCCGCCTTTGCGCGCCAGGGCGCGGATCTGGTCGTCGGTCAGGTTGCGGACGTGGTCGCAGACCGCCCTGGCGTTGGAGTGGGAAGCGATGACCGGATGGCGGCTGAGCTCCATCACCTCCCAGAATCCCGCCTCCGACAGGTGGGAGACGTCCACCACCATCCCCAGGCGGTCCATCTCGGCCACGACCTCCTTGCCGAAGCCGGTCAGGCCCGCGGCTCGCGGCTCGCCGACGCCGTCGGCGACCTCGTTGCGGACGTTCCAGGTGAGGCCGGCGGCCCGCACGCCCAGGCGGTACAGCGTCCGCAGCATGGCGAGGCTGCCCGCCAGCACCTCGCATCCCTCGAGGCTGGCGATGACGCCGAGCTTGCGGGTACGCCGGACCTCCTCCAGATCCTGGGGCCGACGGATCCAGATGATGCGGTCCGCCGCCCGCTGCACCTCGGTGGCCAGGGCGTCGAGGATGGCCAGGGCCCGCAGGGCGTTGTACGGCGTGGGTACCGTCGGGGGCACGAAGAGGGAGAAGATCTGCACCCCGACGCCTCCCTCGGCCAGACGCTGCAGGTCCACGTGCCCGCCCCGACCCGGCTCGTCCAGGTGCCGGCGCCCCTCCACGACGTCGATGGCGATGGTGTCGGCATGCGCATCGAAGACGAGCGAGTCGAAGTGGAGCCGGCGCGCATGCGACTGCACTTGGTCCGCCATGGGACGACTCACCCTCTCCGCCTGGCCGTCACCCTGCTAGGCTTCGGGCGGATGGGATTCCGCGGAGAGTGCCCCGCCCCCTCCCCCTCCGCTCTCGTCGACTCATGGCCTGGCCAGGACGGCCAGTCAGATGTCGCCAGGTCTCCCACCGGTCGAGCCCATGGCCGACGAGGATCTCGTCCGCCCCTCGTCGACGGGGAAGGGGCGGTGACGGCAGGGGTGACCGGGCTTTGTTAGAATGAAACGGCACCAGGCCCGGTCGGATGGCCTGGGCGAGCGTAAGGGTGTGTCGATGGCCACATGTCCTGGTCGCGGATGGTCCAAGAGGCGCCCGACGGTGGCTCCACGCCGCGCCAAGCGGTGCAGCAGCTCGTGCGCTACGCGCAGGTCGGGCCGCCGGCCCGGGAGCTGCCGCAGGCCTTCACCGAGTTCTTCGGCCCCGACGTGGATACCCACGAGATCCCGGGCGGCTCCACCGGAGCTCTCTTCGTCGAGTGGTTCCTGTTCGACCGCCCTACCAGCTCGGGCGAGACGCCGGCACGCGAGTACGCGATGGCGTCGCGGACGCTGTCGGCCGACCAGCGGCGTGCCTTCTTCGACCTGGCGGAGACCGTGCCCGGCTTCTTCGAGGTGGTGGGCTTCGGCCCCGGCGGGATGTGGCTCACCTTCTTCCCCGCCCCGGGTCGACGCGGCACCGGGGAGGCGGGAGCCGACTCCATCTGGGTCGAGGAGCCCGCGGCGGCCCGACGACTGGCCCGTGGCGACGTCATCTGGACACGCCTGCTCCGGTGGAAGGGGCGCTGGCATCTGGCGACGTGCTGCTTCGTCCTGCCGCCCAGCGCCCATGACGTGCTGAGGCCGTTGGCGCGGCTGCGGCCCCGCCTGTCGGACCGCGCCTGGCGCCTGCTGATGGGGCGACTTCAGCCCCAGTTCTTCCGGGACCTGGTGGCCGAGTCCGACGACGGCCAGCCGGTGGCCCCACCCGACGCCATCCCCCTGACCGAGACCGAGCGTCGGTACTACCTGATGGAGGCCCGATCCCTGCTGCAACGCTCCAATCTCCGCCTGGCGCTGCAGCGATACTGGCGGGTGCTCGCGGACGACCCACGAGATGTGGAGGCACGCCTCGGCGTGGCTCAGGTGCGCCTCGGCCAGGGCCGGATCGGAGCGGCCGAGCGCGCCTTTCGATCGGTCCTGGCCGACCACCCCGACCATCCCGTCGCCCTCAGCGGGCTGGGGCGGTTGCTGGCGGCTCGCGGCGCCTCTGGGGAGGCATCCCGGCTCCTGCTGCGCCTCGAGCGCTGCGGGCGCGCCCGGCCCGATGACCTGGCCGCCCTGGGGCGCATCGCGTTGCGACGCGGCCGTCGGGCCGAGGCGGTGCGTTGGTTCGAGCGGTGCGTCGAGCAGGCGGCGGCGGCACGACGGGGTCGGTCCCGGGCGACCGCTTCGGCCGCGGCGGCGGAGGCGGCGCTGGAGGCGGGTTGGGACCTCCTGGAAGCTGGCTATGCATCGGAGGCCCGGGCGTTCTTCGAGCGGGCCGCCACGCAGGCGCCCACCCGACAGGCGAGGGCCTCGGCCTGGCACGGGTTGGGGCGCTGCCTGGCCCGGGAGGGGCAGCCCCTGGAGGCCGCCGCGGCACTCCTCACCGCGTTGCGCCTGGGCGTGGGCCAGCCCAAGCTGTGGGCCGAGGTGGGCCGCCTCTACGCGAGGGCCAATCGGCTCAAGGAGGCCGAGGGCGCCTACCGGGCCGCGGTAACGCGGCTGCCGGGCTACGTCGAAGGTCTGGTGGGCTTGAGCAGCGTCCTGCTCCGTCAGGGACGGCTGCGAGAAGCGCTACGGATCGCCCGGCGGGCCTTCGTCATGGCGCCCGATCATCCAGGGGTGCTGAGGGTGATGGGAGCCTGTCAGCTCAAGCGTGGCAGCCCGCACCTGGCCGTCGAACTCCTGGAGCGGGCCCTGCGGCTGGACCCGCGAGATCTGTCGGCCCGCCGGCTGCTGCGGGCCGCCCTGGATGCCCTCAACCAGCAGGAGGCCCCTCGCCGCGGTCCGGATTCGGGGCTCGACGCGTAGCGTACCTGGCGATGAGGTCGGCGATCATGGCCTGAGTGCGCTCGATGGCTTGATCGCGCATGGCGTGGAAGTGAGGGGCCTCCTGGAGCTTGGTCTCGATGTTGGCCAGCATCATCCCCTCCACCCTGCGCAAGAATCGCTCCAGGGTCTCGGGATCGACCGGCCCCTCGCCCAATCCGCCGGAGACCGCCATCTCCACGAACTCCTCCAGCGAAAGGGGTTGCTCTGATGCAAGCTCGTCGTAGCGCTCCCACAACTCGTCGACCGTCACGGCTGCACCGCCTCCCGGTTTACCGTACCCTTCGTCGTCGGGATAGTGGTAGTATAACGAACGGATGGCGAAGTGCCCGGGAGGAGGACCGCGTTGGAGCTGCAGGCCCGCATCGGTCAACGCATCCGGCGGCGCCGCGAAGAGCTGGGCATGACGCAACAGGAGCTCGCGGGCCGCGAACTGACCCGGGGCTTCATCAGCCAGCTGGAGAAGGGCATCGTCATGCCCTCGCTCAAGTCGCTGGAGCTGATCGCCTCCCGCCTTTACAAGCCCGTCGCCTACTTCCTGGAGGACAACGGGGAGGAATCGGCGCCCGACACGCAGCGATGGCTCCCCCTGGAGCGCGCACTGTGGCGGCTCCTCGAGGGAGAGGTACGCCCGTTGCAGGAGCTGGCCTCGCGCCTGACCGAGGGCGGGACCGATGGCCTTACCCGTGCGGACGATGGCATCACGGCCCTCGACATCGTGGCGGGCCTGCTGTCGCTGGTCGAGGGCCGGCCCGACGAGGGCGGCCGCCGGCTGGCGCCGGCTGTGCGAGCGCTCAGGGCCAGCGGGCCTTCGCGGCTTGTAGCACTGGTGCTGGCAGTCCAGGGCAGCCAGCTCGCCCGCCTGCAGCGATGGCCGGAGGCCGTGGAGGCCCTGGAGGAGGCGCGGCGGCTGCTCCCGGACGGCTCCTTGGAGGAGGCCTGCCTGGGACGCCGTCTCGAGACCTGGCTGGCGGTCGCCTACGCCCATGCGGGCCGCACCGACGAGGCCCTGCCCATGCTGGAGTCCATCTGGCAACAGGCCGGCCAGCAGCAGTGCGTCTGGCCGGGTCAGGTGCTCGTGGCCCTCGGGCTCTGCTACGCTGCCCGAGGGGATGAGGCGCGGGCCCACGAAGCGTGGGAGCGAGCAGCGGGACTGGGGCGCCTGCTGGGATCGGCACATCTCGAGGCCTCCGCCCTGGCCCTGCAGGCCGCCTCCCTGAGGGAGCGGGGCGAGGGAGCTCGAGCGCTGGAGGCGATGGAGCGCGCCTGTGAGGTCCTGCGGCAGACGGGCCAGACTCAGGAGGCCGTCAGGCTCGAGGTGGAGCTGGTGCGGATGCTCTTCGAGCAGGGACACGGCGAGCGAGCCCTGGCTCATGCCGCGGCCCTGATCGATGATCCCCTGACGCCCGCCAAGTACCGGACTCAGCTCTTGCTGGTGTCGGGCCAGAGCCTGGCCCGGCTCGGGCGGATCGACGAGGCCATCGAGCGTCTCGAGCGCGCCACCGATCTCGCCCAGGCCGAGCAGCTGGGGCGCGAGCTGGCCGCCGCGTGCTCGGAGCTGGGGCGGCTCCTGCGGGAGCAGGGCCAACACGACCGTGCCAGCGAGTATTTGGCCCGGGCACTGGACGTCTACGAGCAGACGCTGCATTGATCGAGCGGGGGACAACCTCGTGGGGGGGACTCGATGGTGCAGTGGCCGTGGCAGCGCCGCCCGGTCTGCCGGATCTGCGGCGCGGGCATGACGAGGGAGACCGTGACTTACTCGGCGCCCGACGGCGAGGGTCGCCCGCGCCGTTGGGAGGGAGTCGTCAAGTATACCTGCCCCAACGGGTGCACGACGGGGTTTCTCGACTTCCGACGGGCCGTCGTGGTGGGCGAGCGTTCCTCCGACGTTAGACTCCGCCGACAGCAGGTGGCCTGGACGGTCACGGGGATCCTGGTGGCCGTAGGGCTGGTGGCGATGTACGCGCTGTTTATGTACGCCATCGCCGCCATGCCGCTGGCCAGGATGGTGCGCATCGGGCTGTGGGTGGCCACCACCATCGGCTTCGCCACCGTCGGCGCGCTGCTCGTGCTCCCGGCGCGTCGTGAGCGCATCGCCCCGGCATCCACGAGCTCGACGACCCCGGCGCCCCAGCAGCCGCAGCCGGCTTCTCGAGGGGCGACCGAGGGGAGCTCCGCGGCGGCCCGCGCCGCTGAGGGGAGCGAGGCCGCCACGAGCCCTGCCAGCCGGCGGTCCGCCGGGGCATCGGTAGCTGTCACGTCCGCCTCGTCGGCCTCACGACAGACCTCTGCATGACGTCTGGAGCTGCTCGCTAGATGTTGGAGCGCGACTGCCCCCCGTCCACGGGGATGCAGGCGCCGACGACCCAGCGGGCCCGGGGCGATACGAGGAAGGCCACGACGTCGGCCACCTCCTCAGGCGTACCAAACCGGCCCGCTGGGATCTCCTGCTCCACGAACCGTCGGATGCCCTCGGGGTCCGCCTTTTGACGGCGGTCCCACGAGCCACCCGGGAAGAGGATGGACCCCGGCGCCACGCAGTTGACCCGGATGCCGTCCCGGATCAGCTCCCGCGCCAGTTGCTTGGAGAGGCTGATCTCGGCGGCTTTGGCCGCGTTGTAGGCGATGCGCCCGCCGCTCTCTCGCCCCCAGATGGAGGCGATGAGGACCACCGAGCCGCCTCCCCGGGCCTTCATCCAAGGGGCGGCCAGGCGCACGGCTCTGGCGGCCGCCACCGCGTTGAGCTCGAAGGCGGCCCGCCATTGCTCGTCGGTGGTGTCCCAGAGCCGCTCCCCGCTGGCTCCGCCCGCGTTGTAGACCAGCACGTCGATGCCTCCGAAATGCTCCCCCACCCGGGCCAGGGCTCGCTCCATCGCGGAGGCATCGGTGGCGTCGGCCGCCACTTCCATGACGTCGACGCCGCCGGCCCGCAAGTGACGGGCCGCCTCCTGCAGGCCCGCCTCCCCCCGGGCGATGAGCGCCAGCCGACAGCCCTCCCGCCCCAGGGCCGAGGCAATGGCGAGACCGATGCCACGGCTCGCCCCGACCACGACCGCGACCTTACCCTTCAGCTCGAGATCCATCCCGCAAGGGAGCCTCCTTCCGTTGCGGCCTCGGGCCAGGGGCATGAGGGAGCCCGGCCCGGGGCAAGCTCTGCGGCGAGGGGGTGCGTGCCATGTGGTGGCGTCGTGCCGCGGCCCTCGCCCTGGCTGCCGGCGCCGTCGGGCTGTGGATGAGGGCAACGGGCCGGGATCGGCGGGAGCAGCCCAACCGCGTCGGGATGGCCCGTCGGCTGTTTACCCTCGTCAACCCGTGAGGGACCGTCCCCTACAGCCGGATCTCGTCCTGCAGCACCGCCACCAGCAGGTCCACCGCTGCCCGGGCGTCGTCCAGGTCGATGACCTCGCCCGGGGTGTGCAGGTAGCGGGTCGGGATGGAGACGACGGCGGAGGGGACGCCCTCCCGGCTGGTGTGAATGGGCCCGGCATCGGTCCCGCCCCGGTCGAGGACCTCCATCTGAAACGGGATCCCCCGCTGCCGGGCTCGTTCGACCAGCAGGCGCCGCAGCACCGGGTGGCTGATGACCGAGTTGTCCTTGACCTTGATGGCCGCCCCCTTGCCGAGCGCCATGGGCAGCGGCCGGGCCTTGGGGGTGTCGGCGCTGGCCGTGACGTCGACCGCGATGCCGACGTCGGGGGCGACCCGGTAGGCGGCCGGACGGGCGCCCCGAGCCCCTACCTCCTCCTGCACCGTGAAGACGCCGTACACCTCGTGCGGCGACGAGTCGCCCAGCCGGGCCAGCGCCTCCACCACGACCGCGCAGCCCACACGGTCGTCCAGCGCCTTGCCGACCATCCGTCGTCCGACGACGGATGCGGCCCGCCGGTAGACGGCCATGTCGCCGATCTGCACCCTCTGCAGGGCATCCTCGCGGTTTCTCGCGCCGATGTCGACGAAGAGCCGCTCCATCTTGAGGTCCTTGAGATCGTCCAGGGGCTCCGTCCCGATGACGCCGACGGTGCCGTTGGCGAAGACCACCTGCTGGCCCACCAGCACCGAAGCCGACAGCCCTCCCACGGGCGCGAAGCGCAGAAAACCCTGATCGTCGACGTGGGTCACGATGATGCCGACCTCGTCCATGTGAGCCGCCAGCATCACCTTGAGGCCCGATCCGGCGCCTCGCGGTCGCCGCACCGCGTAGAGGTTGCCCAGGGAGTCCTCGAAGAGGTCGTCCACGAAGGGCGCTACCTGCCGGCGGATTTCCTCGCGTACCGCCTCTTCGTGACCGGAGGGCCCCACCATCTCGCTCAGACGCGCGATCCGGCCCTCCAGGCTCATCTCCTGCTCCATGGCTCGTCCTCGCACCGCCTTTCCTCGTGCAGCCGCTGCAGCAACCCGGTCTCGGGCAGCTCCTGCAAGAACGTCTCCACCAACCGCACCACCGCCTCCAGATCCCGCAGGCGCGCCAGCGCCACGGGCCCGTGGATGTAGCGGCACGGCACCGAGACGGATGCCGAGGGCACGCCACCGCGGGCCGTGTGTATCTCCCCTGCGTCGTTGCCCCCCATGGCCGTGCGGCGCCACTGGTAGGGGATGCCGTGCCGCTCGGCCAGGCCGCTCAGCACCCGCACCAGCTCCGGATGGGCGATGGAGCTGCGATCCATGACGCTGAGCACGGCGCCGTCCCCGAGACGGGTCGCCTCCTCGTGAGGCTCCCGGCCGGGCAGGTCCGCGCAGACCGTGCCCTCCAGCACGATGGCCAGGGAGGGGGCGACACGATACGCCGCGACGCGGGCACCCCGCAGGCCCACCTCCTCCTGGACCGTGAAGACGCCCACCACGGTGACCGGGTAGTCACCTCGCAGCAACTCCAGCAGCGCCGTGCAGCCGACCCGGTCGTCGAGGGCCTTGCCGCAGACCCCGTCGGCCCCCATGGTGCACCACTGCGCCTCGAAGACCGCCCGGTCGCCGACGCGCACCACCCGCTCGGCCTGCTCCCGGCTGTCGGCCCCGATGTCGATGAAGAGCTGTGAGGCCTCCTCCACCCGGCCTCGCTCGTCTTCCCCCTGCAGATGGATGGGCTTGACGCCGATGACCCCGGGCACGCCCTTGGGCCCGATCCGGACCGCCTTGCCCGGCAACAGCCGGTCGTCGATGCCCCCCACCTTCTTGAACCGCAGGGTGCCGTCGCTCTCGATGAACGAGATCATGAGCCCCACTTCGTCCATGTGGGCCGCCAGCATCACCACGGTCCCGTCGTCGCCGCCGGCCCGGGGAGGCCGCGTCACGATGACGTTGCCCATCGTGTCCGTCTCGATCTGGTCGGCAGGGACGAAGCCGCGCAGCTTGTCCACGATGCGACGGCGCACCTCGTCCTCGGCCCCCGACACCCCGACCGCCCGCGACAGGTCCTCCAGGTCGGCCAGGAGTCGAGCGGACCGGGAATCGTGCAAGTTCATCGCCCCCTCACTCCCACACGGCGAGCTGCTCGACCCAGCCCGCGTGGACCCGTGCCACGAAATGTGCGAGAAGCCTCGCCGTCTGCTGCACGTCGGAGACCTGGACCACCTCGGTGGGCCCGTGCATGTAGCGCAACGGGACCGAGACGAGCCCCGTCGGCACGCCCTGCCGGCTCACCTGGATGGCCCAGGCGTCGGTCCCGGAGCGCCCCGGTATGGCCTCCACCTGGTACGGGATCCCGTGCTCTCGGGCCGTCTCCATCAGCGCCTCCACGACACGCGGGTGCATGTTGGCCCCGATGGCGATGGCAGGCCCCTTGCCCAGCTCGACCACGTCGGGCTCGCTCACCAGCCGCTGGCGGGCGAAGGTGACGTCGACGGCGATGGCCACGTCGGGCTCCACGTGGAAGGCGCTGACGGTTGCACCCCGCAGGCCCACCTCCTCCTGCACCGTCGCCACCGCGTAGACGTCGGCTTCGTGCCGGAGCTCCTGCAGGCGTCGCATGGTCTCCACGACGGCGGCCACGCTGGCGCGGTTGTCGAGGGCCTTGCCGGCCAGTCGGTCCCCCAGCAGCTGCAGCGGCGCCTGGGCCACCGTCACCAGGTCTCCCACCGAGATCCGCCGCTCCGCCTCGTCCCCAGACAGGCCACAGTCGACGAAGAGCTCGTCCCACCGGGGCAGCTTTGCCCGGCTCCCATCGGCCGTCAGGTGGGGCGGTGGATGGCCGATGATGCCCGGTACCGGGCCGTCGGCGGCGTGCACCACGACCTGCCGCCCCAAGAGCGTCTGCACGTTGACGCCACCGATGGGCAGCACCCGCAGGAAGCCGCCCCGCTCGATGCGGCTGACCACCATGCCGATCTCGTCCAGATGGGCGGCCAGCAAGATCCGCGGGGCTCGAGCCGCTCTTGCCTGGCCCCGGCGGATGCCCACGCAGTTGCCCAGCCGGTCCGTGCGCACCTCGTCGACGAAGGGGCGCAGCTCCTGACCCACCAGCTCGGCGACGTCGCGCTCGTGACCCGAGACGCCCACGGCCTGCGACAGGCGCGTCAGCAAGGCCATGGTCGTGCCGGCCGTGCCTTCCTCCATCCTCCGATTGCCCCTCTCCCGGCCTACAGAAGGAAGATAGACCCGCCCCGCAAAGTAACCGCCCCCTGGAGGCGGGTCCCCCAGGTTGGGTGGCTTTCGACCTGGACGGGGCCCCACCTCCTGCATGCATGGTGCGAAGGGCGAAAGGCAGGCTTGCGTGGCATGGCGGAGACGAGACCATCCGATGGCATCGTGGGGCCGGGCTCGTGGTCGCTGTACCGGCGAGCGGTCGCGGCCCTGGTGGGCGGCGTCAACAGCCCCTCGAGGGGACTGGAGGCCGTGGGCGGGGGCGCGCCGCCTTACATCGCGCGGGCAGAGGGGGCCTACCTGTTCGACGTGGACGGCCGTGCCTACGTCGACTACGTACAGGCCTTCGGAGCGCTCATCCTGGGACACGCCCGCGCCGAGCTGAGGGAGGCCGTGGTGCGAGCCCTGGAGCGAGGTGCCCTCTTCGGGGCCTGCCACGAGGACGAGGTGCGCCTCGCCGAACGCCTCCAGGCCGTGATGGGCGGGATGTGCGAACGCGTGCGCTTCACCGCGTCCGGCACGGAGGCCGTCATGACCGCCGTGCGCCTGGCGCGTGCGGCCACCGGCCGCAGGCTCCTGGTCAAGTTCGCGGGCAGCTATCACGGTCACTTCGACGCCGTCCTCGTGGACGCCGGTTCGGGAGCCTCGACGCTGGGCCTCGACGAGAGCGCCGGCATCCCCGACGGCGTCAAGGCCGACGTGGTCACCCTCCCCTACAACGACGCCGAAGCCGTCGAACGGTTGCTGAGCGAGCGTGGCGACGAGGTAGCCTGCGTCCTGGTGGAGCCCATCGTCGGCAACTTCGGCCTGGTCGAGCCCGAGCCCGGCTTCCTCGAGCGCCTGGCGCGGGCCGCCCGTCGGGCCGGGGCCCTGGTCATCTTCGACGAGGTCATCACGGCCTTCCGGTTTCGCCCGGGCCCCATCTACCCCGAGCTGGGGGTCGAGCCCGATCTCATCACCTTCGGCAAGATCCTGGGGGGCGGCCTGCCCATCGGCGGCTACGGCGGGCGCCGTGCCATCATGGAGCAGGTGGCTCCCGTGGGGCCCGTCTACCAGGACGGCACCTGGGCGGGTAACCCCCTGTCCATGGCGTCGGCCCTGGCCACGCTGGAGATCCTGACCGGCGACACGGACCTCTACCCGCGGTTGGGCCGCCTGGGCCAGGCGCTGGCACAGGGGGTACGGGACCGCGCCACCCGCCACGGGGTGCCGGTGGTGGTGCATCAGCGCGGCGGCGCGGTCTCGGTGTTCTTCACGCGGGAGCCGGAGGTGCGCGATTTCGCAGGCGTGCAGCGCTCGGACCCCCGGGCCTTCGCGACCTTCTTCCGCAGCATGCTGGCGCAGGGAATCCTGCTGCCACCGTCACCGTACGAGGTCTGGTTCGTGTCGGCCGCGCACGGCGAGGAGGAGATCGAAAAGACCCTGCGGGCCGTCGACCGGGCCATGGCCGACGTAGCACAGGCAGCCTGAGATCAGCCGGGGACCAGGCGGCGCCTCTGGATGCGGCACAACATCGGTGCAGCGGGCCGGGGTTCCTCGTGGGGCGAGGTGCCTTGCGCCCCGTCGCCCTCGTCCGGGTCCTCGTCCCAGCGGACCCAGGCGGCGACATCTCGTATCCCCGTCCGACCGGCCTCGGCGGCGCGCAACGCCCCGGCCTCGCTGCGAAGCGCCGCAAGGTCCGCGGCCAGCACAGCCGCCTCCAGTCGCTCCTGGGCGTCGGTCTCGGGCCAACCGTCTTCTCCCGCCGGGGGCAGGCGCCACAAGGGCAGCGCCCCTGCCGGCCGCGGCTCATCGCTGCCGGCAGCGGGCTCCGCCCGGGCGGGCAGCACCGCGCACGGTAGGGTCACTACGGTCGAGGTGCCGCGGTCCAGTACGACCCAGGTGGCCCCGGACGCCTCCGGGCGGGGGCCGGACATCGCGGCCAGGGCGGCGTAGGCCTGCCCCCAGTGCTCCCACGGCGCCGGCCAGGGCAGGGACGTCGGCCAGGGCACCGGGAGGTGGCCATCCGGCGCCGCGGCATCGGGCCACGTCTCGGCGTGGCATGCCAGCGCGCACGCCACGGCTTGCGCCGCGGGGTCGTGCCACCCCGAGGGACCGGTGCACAGCATGGCGGCGTCGACCCCGGTCGAGGCCAGGCCGGCCCTCAGGTGTGCGAAGACCAGAGACCTCAGAGGCTCCGACCAGGGCGCCAGAGGGTCGCCCTCCAGCCGCCCCGCCGAGAAGGCGACGGACTGCTCCCGATTGACGTGGTCGAGCTGCACCCGGCGGTCGGGCCGGGCTCTGGCGAGCAGCACGATCCGCTGGTCGGTCGCCAGCGCGACGCGGGGGGTCAGCCACAACAGCACGGGCAGCGAGACGAGCCGCAACGGATCCCGGGAGGGCCCCCAGCGCTGGATCAGCCGGCGGTAAAGCCACCGCACCTGCCGCTCCAGGCCATCCGGCCCCAGCTCCACCCATCGTGCCGCGACGAACGGCGCCGGCGGGTCGTCCGGAGGGGACGTGACCGGGTCCGTCGGCTCGTCTCGTGTCGTCCGATCCCGTCGCCTCCAGGGCCATCGCCAGGTGCGCACCGCGGCATGCCCCCCGCCAATCGCTTGCAGGCCCCGATCAGGGGCCGCCGTCACCGGCCAGTCGCTCGTCGCCCTCCGCCGCCCAGCCGCCGGTCCACGGGGTCTGGGCCTGGTCCCGCCCGTGCGGATAGGGCACCGGCGTCGTCCGGCCGTCGAGCCGCGCCAGGATGCGCCGCAAGTAGGGACTGGCAAGCTCGCCACCCCGGATCGCACGACCCAGACGCGCCACCTCGGCATTATAGCCTGCCGCTGCCAGCGCCCCTAGGATCTCGCCACGCATCAGATCGTCGTCGGTACGCTCGTAGACCGCCAGCAGGCTCCTCACGCCCTGGTCCCGTCCCAGCCGCACGACCGGGCCGACCACGCTGAGCCGCACTTCTTCGCAGGGATCCTCGACGAGCGCCAGCACCCGCTCGACGAGCTCCGCTGGCGGTGTGCCTGCCGACGGGTGAGAGGCCAGCCACCGGTCCGCGGCCTCGGCGGCAAGCGCCCGGATCTCCGGCACCGGGTCCTCCATCCCCAGGCTCAGCAGCTCCAGTACCCAGGGGCTCGGGACGCCCGCCAGGGCCATGACCGCGAGGCGACGCACCCCGCGGTCCGGATCCTGCATGAGCTCACGGGCCACGGCTGCATCCTGGTCGAGGAGAGGAGCCAGGCGCTCGGGCACTCCAGCCCACCCCTCCGTCAACTCGGGCCCCGCGGCCTGTGCGAGCAGGCGCACCACGTCACCGAAGCCGTGGTGGCCGTCCCTCGCGTGCAGCCGCTCCTGCTCGTCGTCGACCGAGCCTCGGAAGGCGCCCGGTGCCGCCCCCGCCACCTCCTGTGGGCCCCCTCTCCCCCAGCTAACAAAAGGGTCGCCGGGAGTACCGCCGATCGGTCCCCCCCAGCGACCGCACCACACATCCAGGACCTGGGGCCTGCTTCGACGTCCGAGAGGACCTCTCCTCCAGGACCTGGGTCCCTAACCGTTCATTTCCTCGAGCCGTCCCGAACGGCGGCCCTCCGGGCTGCCTCCTGCGCGTCGATGACCGCCACCGCTGCGATGGCGACGATGTCCTCCACGTCGTCCCCACGCTGCAGGACGTGCACGGGATGCTCCGAGCCCATCAGGATCGGGCCGATGGCCTCCGCCCCCCCGAGCCGCGCCAGGAGCTTGTAGGCCACGTTGGCCGCCTCGAGGTCGGGGAAGACCAGGACGTTGGCGCCCCCGTGAGGGGCCAGGGTCGAGAAGGGATAGGACTCCTGCAGGATCTCCGGGACCACGGCCGTGTCGGCCTGCATCTCGCCGTCGACGATCAGGTCGGGGCGTCGGCGCCGCACCAACTCCACCGCCGTCCGTACCTTCTCGGCCAGGGGGTGCCGGGTCGAGCCGAAGTTGGAGAAGGAGAGCATGGCGATGCGGGGCTCGATGCCCAGGGACCGGGCCCGGTCGGCCGTCAGGATGGCGATCTCGGCCAGGTCCTCGGCGGAGGGCTCGATGTTGACGGTCGCGTCGGTGAAGAAGTAGACCTGGTCCCGCACGATCATGACGTAGCAGCCCGCCACCCGGTGGACGCCCTCGATGGGCCGGATCACCTGCAACGCCGGGCGCAGCACGTCGGGATAGTGATAGGTGAGCCCCGCCACGAACGCGTCCGCGTCGCCCGCCTCGACCATCAGCACGCCGAAGTAGTTGGGCTGGCGCACCAGCTCCTCGGCCTCCCGCAGCGTCACCCCACGGCGCTGGCGCAGCTCGTAGAGTCGCTGCACGTACGCGCCGAGGCACGGGTGCGTGGTGGGCCAGACGATCTCGATGCCGTCTTGCCGCAAGCCCAGCTGCTCCATGCGCGAACGGACGGTCTCCTCGCGCCCCACCAGGATGGGGTGGGCGATCCCCTCGTCACGCAAGATGGCCGCCGCTCGGATGATCTTGGGCTCCTCGCCCTCGCTGAAGACGACCCGCTTGGGATCGCGGGCCGCCTTGACCAGGATGCTGCGGCGCAGCTCCCGCCCCTTGCCCATGCGTCGGGCCAGGCTCTCCCGGTACTCCTCGATGTCGATGTGGAGCCGCGCCACCCCGCTCTCCATGGCAGCCTGGGCCACGGCCGGGGCGACCCACGTCAGCACCCTGGGATCGAGGGGCTTGGGGATGAGGTACTCCGGCCCGAAGTGCAGCGTGTCCAGTCCGTACGCCCGCAGCACCGAGTCGGGCACGTCCTCGCGGGCCAACGCGGCCAGCGCACGGCAGGCCGCGATCTTCATGGGCTCGTTGATGGCACGCGCCCGCACATCGAGGGCGCCCCTGAAGATGAAGGGGAAGCCCAGGACGTTGTTGACCTGGTTGGGATAGTCGGAGCGGCCCGTGGCGACGATGGCGTCGGGGCGGGCCGCCTTGGCCTCCTCGTAGGAGATCTCGGGGTCCGGGTTGGCCAGCGCGAAGATGATGGGCCGGTCGGCCATGGACCGGACCATGTCGGGCGTCACCAGCCCGGCGGTGGAGAGGCCCAGGAAGACGTCGGCGCCTTCCATGGCCTCGGCCAGGGTCCGGCACGACGTGGGTCGCGCGAAGCGCGCCTTGTACGGATTCATCCCCTCGGTGCGACCCTCGTAGATGACGCCCTTGCTGTCGACCATCAGGATGTTTTCGCGGCGCACCCCCAGCGAGATCCAAAACTCGCCGCAGGCGATGCCCGAGGCGCCGGCCCCGCTGATGACCACCTTGATCTGGTCGATGGCCTTGCCCACCAGCTCCAGGGCGTTGAGCAGGGCGGCCCCGGAGATGATGGCCGTCCCGTGCTGGTCGTCGTGGAAGACGGGGATGCTCATGATGGAGCGTAGCCGCTCCTCGATGTAGAAGCACTCGGGAGCCTTGATGTCCTCCAGGTTGATGCCCCCGAAGGTGGGCTCCAGGGCCTTGACCACCCGGATGAACTCGTCCGGATCGGTGGCATCGATCTCCAGGTCGAAGACGTCGATGTCCGCGAAGCGCTTGAAGAGCACCCCCTTGCCCTCCATGACGGGCTTGCTCGCCAGCGCTCCGACGTCCCCCAACCCCAGCACCGCGGTGCCGTTGGAGATGACCGCCACCAGGTTGCCCTTGGCTGTGTACCGGTAGGCGTCGTCGGGATGGCGGGCGATGGCCCGCACCGGCTCGGCCACGCCCGGCGTGTAGGCCATGGAGAGGTCTCGCTGGGTGGCGCAAGGCTTGGTGACGACGACCTCGATCTTGCCGGGACGGCCTCGCTCGTGATAGCCGAGGGCCTCTTCGACCGTGACGCGGTTCATGGCGCTTCCCACCTTCCGTGTCGCGACCCAACCCCGTGCGTGTGCGTGCAGCGCGCAGCGCGCTGTCCACACAATCTACCTTCGCTGTATTCGGTATCGCTCCTGGCCCCGCGCCGGGGCAGGCGTCCCTGACCTTTTGCCCGACGCGGCACCGTGATAGACTGCCCGTTGTGTGGATGGGAGAGGGGGGCTCAGCGCTGGGGCGAGGCGTCGTCGCACCCGCCGCGGTCTCGGCCATCGCCTACGTCTTGATGGGGCTCCAGTTGGGCGCCTTCGGGCCGGCCATCGCGGAGTGGATGCAAGTCTTCGCTGCCGGGCCTGGCACCGTCGGCCTGGTCTTCACCGCCTCGTCGGCGGGCGCCATCGCCGCGACGCTCGGCTACGCGCCGGTGGTGGCCCGACACGGGCTTCGCACCGCCCTGGTGGCCGGCGCAGCCCTCTTCGGCCTTGGTCTGGGTGCCGCCGCGGCGGCCCAGAGCCCGGCGATGCTGTTGGCGGGGTTCGTGGCGGCAGGAGCGGGCTTCGGCGCGCTCGATTCGGGCATCAATCACCTCTACGTGCGTCTCTTCCCGGGCGCTCGGGCCGTGGCGCTCAACCTGGTGCATCTCTTCTTCGCCGTCGGAGCGGCGGTAGCGCCCGTCACCATGGCCGTGGCCCTGCCGGCGGTGGGCTGGCGCGCCGCCTACGCGACCCTGGCGACCGCGGGACTGGTGCTGGCGCCGGCGCTCTACGTCACCTGTCCGGCAGAACGGGCGCCCCGGCAGGGCGAACCGGCTCGAGCACCGTCGTGGCGGTGGTTCGGCGCGGTGCTCGCCCCCGCGGTGGCGATGGCGTTGTACGTGGGCGTCGAGGTGACGGTGAGCGGCTGGGTCTACTCCTTCCTGGCCCAGGAGGCACAGGCGCCACCCGTCCTGGCCGGAGCTGGGGTCTCGGTCTTCTGGGCGGGGCTCGCGGCCGGGCGTTTGCTGCTGGGGCCGGCGGTCGAGCGCGCTGGCTACCGCGCGTCGCTGCTGGTCGGGGCCACCGTGGCCGGTGCGAGCCTGATGGCGGCCGTGCTGCCGGTCGGGCCGCTGGCGGCCGTGGCTCTGCTCGGGCTGTGCGGGCTTGCCATGAGCATCCTCTTCCCCACCCTCATGGCGCTGGCCAGCACGCGCGTCCCCGCGACCGACGAGGCGACCGCTGCAGCGACGGCCGTCATGCTGCTGGCGGCTTCCGCCGGCAACATGAGCCTGCCGGCCCTGGCGGGGGCCGCGGCAGGGTCGGCGGGCCTCGGGGTCGTCATCGCCGCCCTCGGGCTGCTCCTGCCGGTCGGCTTCGTGCTGACCCTGGCGCCGGGGGCCCGATCGGCGCCGAAGGCTCCCGACGCTGCCCGTCCAGACTCGGTGCGGGCACCCAGGGTGCCGCTCCATCGGACCCGCCACTGAGCCGGCCAGAAAAAGGCCGGCGCGGACCCGTCGTCACCCGAGCGGCCGCTTCCATCCGACGGACGGACCGGCTTAGCCGGTGGTGACGGCGTGGCCGGCCTGGCGATGGCGGATCGCGTCGACGACTCGCTGCAGGGCCAGGGCGAAGGCCGCGAGCCGGGCGTCGACGTCTAGCCGAGCGGCGGTCTCCCAGACCGCGTCGATAGCCCGCACCATGACCTCCTCCAGGCGCTCGTGCACCTGTCCCAGCTGCCACAGCTCGCCGCGGAGGTTTTGCACCCACTCGAAGTAGGAGACGACCACACCGCCCGCGTTGGCCAGGATGTCGGGCACCACCACGACCCCGCGCTCCACCAGTCGGCGGTGGGCCTCCAGGGTCGTAGGCCCGTTGGCGCCCTCCACCACCATGCGGGCCCGGATGCGGTCGGCGTTGGCCGAGGTGATCTGGTTTTCGATGGCCGCGGGGATGAGGACGTCGACGTCGAGCTCCAGGAGCTCCGCATTGGTCATGTGCCGCACGCCCGGCGCCGAGTAGGTGGCCAGCAGATTGCCCGAAGCCTGCAGGTGGCGCTCCACGTCGTCGAGGTCGAGCCCGCCCGGCCGCCAGACCGCTCCGGAGATGTCGCTGATGGCCTCGATGACCAGGCCCGCCTCCGCCAGGAGTCGGGCCGCCCAGCGTCCCACGTTGCCGAAGCCCTGCACGGCCACCCGGATGCCCTGGCGCCCCCACCCCAGGCGCTCCAGCATCCGCAGCGTCACGATGGCCACGCCGCGGCCGGTGGCCTCACGTCTCCCGACGATGCCGCCGAGCTCGACGGGCTTGCCGGTGACGATGGCCGGCACGGGATGGCCCAGCGCGGCCGAGGCGGTGTCGACGATCCAGGCCATGACCTGCTCATTGGTGTTGACGTCAGGAGCCGGGATGTCGACCCTAGGGCCCAGGTTGGGCAGCATCATCTGGGTATAGGCACGGGTCAGCCGCTCCAGCTCGGCTCGCGACAGCTCGGAGGGATCGACCTCGACGCCCCCCTTGGCCCCGCCGAAGGGGATGTCGACCACCGCGCACTTCCACGTCATCAGGGCGGCCAGGGCGCGCACCTCGTCGAGCCCCACCTCAGGGTGGTACCGGATGCCGCCCTTGTAGGGGCCGCGCGCGTTGCAGTGCTGGACGCGATAGCCCCGGAAGACCCGCCATCGACCGTTGTCCATCTGCACGGGCACCGAGACCGTCACCTCTCGGTCCGGCACCGAGAGGCGCGCGACGAAGTCCTCGTCGATCCCCAGGCGCTCCGCGGCCTGCCGGATCATGGCCTCGGCCAGGCCCACCAACCCGACGTCGGCCACCGCCGCCTGCCCCTCGCCCCGCGCCAGCCGCTCACGCGTACGGCCCGCCGTCTCCAAGGCATCCCGCAAGGAGCACCCCGCCTTTCCATCCCCGTGCGTCACGAATATTGTACCCCGTATACACGATCCGCTACGAGGGCCTCCGCCCCTCGGGCTGGACGATGGTGGCCCGGAGAGGCGATTGTGGGGGGTTTGGATGGGGCAGGCGCCCTCGTGCTGAGGTACGCTCCAGCGGGCGGTCGCCTACGTCCCCGCCTGCTCGGCCCACCGGCGCGCCAGGCGGATCTCGTCGGCGTACTGATCCTCGTGCTCCACCGGCGTCTCGATGATGACGGGACGTGCCTGGAGCAACGGATGGCGGACCAGCTCCTTGAGCAGCTCGCCCATCTGCCCCTGGCCCAGCAGCGCATGGCGGTCCACGTGCTCCCCAGGGCCGGCCTTGGAGTCGTTGAGGTGGATCACCTCGAGCTCCCGGGCGAACTCGGGACGTGTCACTTCCTCGAGGAACCGGTCCAATCCCCCGGGCGTGAGTAGCCCCGAGGCGAAGGCGTGGCAGCTATCCAGGCAGAAGCCGACCCGCTCTCGGCACGCGAGGGCCTCGTGGATGGCCAGCAGCTCGTCCACCGTACGGCCGAGCTCGCTGCCCTGGCCCGCCGTGTTCTCCAGCAGCAGGCGGCACGGGCCCTGGTAGCGCGCCATCACCTCGTCGATGGCTTCTACCATGCGTCGCACCCCGACCGTCTCGCCCTCGCCCAGGTGCTTGCCGCAATGCACGACGAGCCACCGGGTCCCGAGGGCCTCGCACAGCTCCAGCTCGTTGACGATGGAGGCGATGGTGGTCTCCCGCAGCTTGGGGTCGCCGGTGGAGAGGTTGGTGACGTAGGCCGAGTGGGCGACGGTCACGACACCCGCGGCCCGGGCCGCCTCCGCCCCCCTGGCCGACTCCTCCCGGTCGACGGGCTTCAGCCGATGGCTACGAGGGTTCTTCGGGAAGTACTGGAAGGCGTCGGCGCCCAACCGACCTGCGTTTTGGACGGCCCGGGCGAACCCCTGTCCGGTGCTGAGATGACAGCCGATGATCATGTCACGTCGACTCCTCCCGGGTCACATCGACGACCAGGATCTCCGGGGGGCAGCGCAGGCGTAGGGGCACGCCGATGGTGCCCAGTCCCCTGTTGACGTAAAGCCAGTGGTCGTCGATCCGGCTCAGGCCCCGCACGTACCGATGATGGTGGACCCAGTGCGCCCATACCGGCCCCAGCACCGGGAGGTCCACCTGTCCGCCGTGGGTGTCCCCCACCAGGACCAGGCTCGGCTGGCTGCGGGGGAGCCCGTGCTCGACTACATGATAGCTGTGCGCTGCCAGCACGCGCAGGCGGGGCCTCGCATCCGGCCCGTCCGCCGCCGGCACAGGATCCCGACCCACCTCGGATCGCCACCGTCGGGCCCGAGCGTCCCACCGAGCCCGCACCACCGGCGGCTGCTCGAGCGCCTCACCCAGCCGGTCGAGGCCGAGGTTGGGGGCGTCGACCCCGACCAGTTCCACGGGGCCTGCCGGCGTCGCCAGGCAGGCTCGCCGGTTGACCAGCACCCAGCCTCCCGCACGCTCCAGGGTGCGGGTGAGCGCCTGCATCGACGCGGGAAGCTCATGGTCGTGGTTGCCCCAGACCAGGGCGACCTGCCAGCGACGGGCCAGCTCCTCGAGATAGGCCTCCGCGACACCCGGACGGGAGGCCCGGTCCACCACGTCGCCGGTGACCAGCACCAGATGGGGCGCCAGATGCTCGAGCCACCAGAGGGCGGCTCGGTGAGCGGGCTCGGGGCGGCGGTGCAGGTGCAGATCCGACAGGTGCACGAGCCGCAGGATCTGCGGAGCCGGGGGCTCAGGGGCAGGCGCGCGGGCCACGAGGCTGGCTCGCTGCACACGCCCGGGCACCGCCGACAGGCGCCCGTGGGACCAGCGCAGGCGCAGGTGCTCGACGACCGGGTGCCTGGCCTCCCGGGCGGCTGCGAACACCGTCCCCGCCGCGGCGGCCACCGCGCCGCCCAGGAACAGTTGGAGCCAGCCCGTCCCCCTCGTCACCTCCCGGGGCTCACCCCAGCGTCCGGCCCCGCCCCACCTCGGGCGAGCCCACCGAGAGCTGGCCAGCGTCTGCGGCCGCCCGGCGAGCCTTCCATACCTGAGAGGCCACCACCGCCGCCATCAAGGCCAAGCCCACCACGTCGGTGACGACGTTGGGGTCGATCATCATGACCCCTGCGACCAGCAACAGAGCGCGCTCCCACAGCGCCAGCGTCGTCCTCAGGAAGCCCCCCATCGCCACCGCCACCCCAAACATCCCGGCGAGCGAGGTCACCAGCATCTGAAGGCTGCTGGCCAGCGTCACGTCCTGCAACAACAGCACCGGCGAAAGGACGAAGATGTACGGGATGATGAAGGCACCTACCGCCAGTCGAGACGCCACCACGCCGGTGCGCATGGGGTTGCTCCCGGCGATCCCCGCCCCGGCATATGCGGCCAGGGCGACCGGGGGCGTGATGTCGGCCACCACCCCGAAGTAGAAGACGAACATGTGGGCCGCCAGCAGCGGCACGCCCAGCTGCAGCAGCGCCGGCGCCGCGATGGTGGACGTGATGACGTAGTTGGCCGTGGTCGGCACCCCCATGCCGAGCACCAGCGACGTCAGCATGGTGGCCACCATGGTCAGCAGCAGGTTGCCCTGCGCGAGCTGCACGACGCCGCTCGCCAGCTTGAGCCCCAGCCCCGTCAGGGTGATGACCCCGATGACGATGCCGGCCACGGCCGTGGCCATCACCACCCCCAGCGCCCCCCGAGCGCCCTGCTCCAGCGCGGCCAGGATCTCCCGGCCGCTCATACGGGTCGAGGGATGGAGCATGGCGACGCCGACGGCGAGGAGGATGCCGTAGAAGGCAGCCTTCATCGGGGTGCTGCCCTCCATGAGCAGCCAGATGATCCCCACCAGCGGCAGGATGAGATGGCCCCGGCTCTTCACCACGCTCCACACCCCTGGCAGCTGGTCACGCGGGATGCCGCGCAGCCCGAGCCGCTTGGCCTCGTAGTGGACCGCGATGAAGATCCCGGTGAAGTAGAGGACGGCCGGCAGGATGGCCGCCTTGGCCACCTCGATGTAGGGGATCCCGGTGAACTCCGCCATCAGGAAGGCGGCGGCCCCCATGATGGGCGGCATGATCTGCCCCCCGGTGGAGGCGGCAGCTTCCACGGCCGCTGCAAACTCGGGGCGGTAGCCCAGGCGCTTCATCATCGGGATGGTGAGGCTTCCGGAGCCCACCGTGTTGGCCACCGAGCTGCCCGAGATGGTACCCTCCAGGGCGCTGGTGATGACCGCCACCTTGGCGGGGCCCCCCGATGCGAAGCCCGCCACCGCGTTGGCCAGGTCGATGAAGAACTTGCCGATGCCCGTCTTCTCCAAGAACGCGCCGAGCACGAGGAACAAGAAGATGAAGGTAGACGAGACCCCCAGGGGGATGCCGAAGATGCCCTCGGTCGTGAAGTAGAGGTGGTTGGCGATCTGTGACAGCGAGAATCCGCGGTGCGCCAGAAAGCCCGGCAGGCTGCGCCCCAGCAGGGCGTACAGGATGAAGGCCGTGGCCACCACCACGATGGGCAGTCCCACTACTCGGCGAGCTGCCTCCAGCACCAGCAAGACGGAGGCGATGGCCACCGCGACGTCGGTCGGGGTGGGCATGGCCGCCCGCAGCACGATATCCTGGTAGAAGACCACCAGGTAGAGCGGTGCGGCCGCCCCGGCCACCGCCAGCGCCACGTCCCACCAGGGCAGGCTCCGGCGATCGGCTCGACGGCGGGCCGGGTAGAGCAGGAAGACGAGGCTCATCCCGAAGGCGAGGTGCACGGCCCGCTGCAGGCGCGCCTCGAGCACGCCGAAGGCGGCCGTGTAGAGCTGAAAGAGCGAGAAGGCGATGGCCAGCGCGGCGATGGCTCGCCCGACCCACCCGGCCAACCGCCTGTAGGCCGACTCCGTGTCGAAGCGCGCCAGGAGCTCCTCGACGTCGACCGGAGCGTCCGGCTCCTGGGGCCGGCTGATGGCCCGCTCAGGCATCCCCGGATTCCTCCATTTCGGCCCCGCACCCGGGCGCCAGGATCAGCGCCCCTCGATCCGCGGGCAAGGGGATGTGGCGGCCGTCCGGCAACCACAACGCATGCTCGGTCAGAGGGAGCACCCCGAGCACGAGGCTCCTGATGTTGATGGTCTGCTGCAACGTGACGGTCAGCACGGGCCCGTCGGCTCCCTGCCGGATCTGGCCCTCGACGGGCAGCCCCGCTCCCAACGATCGGTATTCCATGCCCTCCATCACCAGCACGCCCGCCGGGGCGCCGACGGCTTCGCCCTCGGCGCTATCGCAGGCCACCCGCCAACGCTCCAGGACCCGTGTGCGCTCCACGGAGTGGCGATAGACCAGGGCAAAGGCACCGTCTGTCGCCGTCAGGGAGACGCGGAGCAACACCGGGCCCTCGGGATACTGGCGCACCGAAAGGGACGGCACGCCCTGGCGGAGCGGGAGTCCTGGGGCCGCCGCGACCCTCGCCATGCCCAAACCCCCGGCGCAGGACCCGGCGGCTATGAGGAGGCACGCCACCGCCCCTGCCAGGCACGTGGGGCGCGCCGGGGCCACGCGACGCGACCCCGACGCGCCCCTCCCCTTGGGCCCGGTCGCGCCGATTACGGCGCCACCTCCCGGTAGTACCGCTCCGCGCCCGGATGCAGGGGGATGGACATCCCCTCCCGGGCCGTCTCGAGCTTGACGTCGGCCCCCCGGGCGTGGGCCTGCGCGAGTCGGGGGAGGTTGCCGAACATGGCGCGGGTGAGCTGGTAGACCAGTTGCTCCGGCAGGTCGGTCCGCGCCACCAGCATGGCCTTGACCGCCACCGTCACGACGGCTTGGTCCTGGCCCCGGTACGTGCCGGCCGGGATGGTCACCTGGGTGTAGAAGGGATACCGCTCGGCCAGGCGCCGGACCAGGTCGCCGCTGATGGGCACGATGACCACGTCACGCTGGACGGCGATGTCCTGAATGGCCGCGGTGGGGATGCCGGCCGTCACGAAGGCGGCGTCGATGTGGCCGTCGCGCAGGTTGGCGGCGGCCTCCGCGAAGGAGAGGTAGCGAGCCGCGATGTCACGATAGGTGAGCCCCGCCGCCTCCAGGATCTGCCGCGCGTTGGCCTCGGTGCCGCTGCCGATGTCGCCCACGGCCACCCGCTTGCCCCGCAGATCGTCGATGGACCGAATCCCCGAATCCCGCGACGCCACCAGTTGAATCACCTCAGGGTACAGCGTCGCGATCCCCCGCAGGCCGTCGACCTTGCGCCCCTGGAACATCTCGGTGCCGTTGGCCGCGTAGAAGGCGATGTCGTTTTGGATGAGGGCCAGCTCGGCTTGCCGCTGTACCAGCAGGTTGACGTTGGCCACCGAGGCACCCGTCGCCTGGACCGACGCGTTGACGCCCGGCACGTGCTGATTGAAGATCTCGGCGAGAGCCCCACCCAGCGGGTAGTAGACGCCCGCGGTCCCTCCCGCGGCGATCGTGACGAACTCGGCCGCCTGGGCGCCGCCCCCCACCACGAGGGCTGCCAGCAAGGCGATCCCCCATGCCACGCGTGCGAGCCGCGATCTCACCGCTTTCTCATCTCCTCTCCCAGCGATGTACGAGAACTCCCACCAGCTAGACAGAATCGGGACTTTTTCCGATTTCGATCAGCGACGTGGTCATTCCTTGTGGAAGGTGAGGCGCAGGCACGCAATCGCATGCACGGGCAAGGCGGCATCAGGACCGGGAGGCTCGACCGGCGTCGCCGTCTCCTCGCACCGAAGGCTCGGCACCCTTGCCCGCTCGTCCGTTGGTGGCGGGCACAGCGACAGCCTGACGAGGGACCGGCGCCAGACGCCCCGCCCCCGTCAGGTGCACGGCGTCCAGCGAGACCAGTATGGCCCTGCCCCAATTGGTCAGCTCGGCGTGTCGCAACTCCCATTGAGGGCTCGCCCGGCGGGGGTTGCGCAGGAAGACCACCACGAGCCCGGCACGGCAGAGGGCCAGCGCCCCCTCCAAGACCTCCTGAGGGCTATGCCCGGCGCGCTGCTCATCCCGTGCCACGAGTCGCAGCGGACGTCCCTCCACCAGCGACCGCGCCATCCGCGTGGCCAGGGCATACACCGGCGGGGGCACCACGGCCGAGAGCTCGTCCAGGGTCAGCTTGCAAAGCCCTCTCACCTGTCGACCGATGGGGACCTTCGAGAGCGCGAGCAGGTCGTCGTCCCGGGTGACCAGGTGCTGGTCACGGACGAGATACGGTCCTTCCTGCCGCCAGGAGAGCCAGATCTTGTCGGGGAACTCAGGGCCCTTCGAAGAGGGCACGATACCGGGAGCCTCCTCAGGGCGGCGCGCAGCGCCACCCGGCATGTACCGTTATTCATGTACCGTTATTATAGGGCTAAGTAGAGGAGCGACGCCTCGTGGCCAGGATCCGCGCCGTGATCATCGCTGTCGACGAGCTCGTGGCCCCGGATCGACCGTTCGTGACCGCCGATGACCTGGCCGGCGCCATCACCGCGCTCGCCCGCTGGTGCCGGGTCTGGCTGGTAGGGGCGATCCCCCTCCCCCTGCCGGCGGATGTCGAACCACGCATCCAGCGGGCCGCGGACCTGCAGCAGGTGGCGACGCTGCCCGACCTCTCCTCGGGCGAGCGTACGTCGGTGCTCGTGGTGGGGGCCCACCCGTGGGGCTCCGTCCGATTCGGAAACGCTCGTTCGTGGAGCACCGCGCTCGTGGCCGTCGACGGCCCTCCTCCCCAGCCGGCCTGCCTGGACGAGGCGCCCGACTTCATCCTGGTCGATGTCGAGGACCTTCCCCCTCTGGTGGCACGCATCGAGCGAGACGAAGGCGACTTCGAGGGCGTGGAGTGACCTCGGGGGCCCGAGAGCGACGAGGCGGTCAACGGCGAGGCCTCTGCCGGAGAGGAGGTGCGGCACCCGTAAAGAAGACCTCCGGCCGTGAGGAGGTGCCGCGGCCGTGGAGAAGAAGGCCAAGGGGTGCAAGAAGCCCTCTTCGGAGAAGAAGACCAAGTGACAACGACAGGCGCCCGGCCGTAGGCCGGGCGCCGTGCTGTCCGGTGACCTCTCGTGGCAAGACGGATTGGTTCGGCCGCTCAGCGGAGCATCCGCCGGCCCATCATGTGAAGCCGGAGGTTGCCGTTTGGGCCCATGTGGCGGCCGTCCAAGGCTCCGCCCCAGCCGAACCCGAAGCCACCGTACACGCTCAGCTTGCGGAGCTGCTCGTCGGTCAACACCCCGCGGACGTCCAGCAGCATTTGAAGCTGGATTTGCTGGAGCTCTCCCTGCAACTCGTGGATGCGGGCGGCCAGCTCCTTGACCCGGTCGGCTTCCAGTTCGGTGCCGCGCAGGGCCAACGCCAGCTGTCGGCGCAGCGTGTAGAGCTCGCCCTGGATTGGGATGGCCTTTTCGTAGGCCTTCTGGCGGATCTCACGGATCTGCTGCAGCTGCTCGGCGCTGAGCTCGAGGGCGGCCAGCCCCGCCCGTGGACGGGTCAGTATGCGCCGCTCGGGCTCGGCCGACGATCCGTCGGGCGACGCGGCCAGCACCACCATCGAAGCCATGACCATCGTCAACGCCAGCGTGGCAGCCCGCACCATCCACCGCCGTCTCCCTAGCCTCTCTCGATGCTCGCCGCTCATCTCCTCACGACCCCCTTCAAGAGGCTACCTCGTTGGCCATAGCGGCCGTCCTGGCGACGGCTCGTCCCGCCCCCACTCTGCCACGGCCGTGCGCGAGAAGCCGTGAAGGAATCGTGAAGATCTGCTGGCGAAGGACCCACCTCATCTTCACTCGTAGCGCAGCGCCTCCACCGGGTCGAGCCGTGAGGCTCGCCGGGCCGGATAGATGCCGAAGAAGATGCCCACCGCCATCGAGAAGCCGATGGCGAGCACGACGGACTGGCTGGAGATGACGAAGGGGAAGCCCAGGGCCCGCGACATGGCCCATCCGCCGGCCCATCCGGCCAGCAGCCCCACGATTCCCCCCACGACGCTCAGGGCCGTCGACTCCGCCAGAAACTGGCGCAGGATGTCGGCACGGCGCGCTCCGATGGCCATGCGTACGCCGATCTCGTGGGTGCGTTCGGCGACCGCCACCAGCATCACGTTCATGATGCCGATGCCGCCCACCAACAGCGCGATGCCGGCGATGGCCCCCAGCAGCAGGGTCATGGTGCCGGTGGCTTGCCTCACCGCATCCAGGAGGGCCTGCTGGCTGGCCACCTGCACGATGCCCGGCTCGCCGAGCCGGCGATCGAAGAAGAAGGTGACCTGGGCCACCGCGTCGTCCACGTCGACCCCCTCTTTGGTCTGGGCGAGGTACGAGCCCATGCGGTTGGGCACCAGTCCCCGGGCCACCAGGGTCTCCGCCGGCACGTAGACCTGCCGGTCGAAGTTGGCGAAGAAGAGGGCGCCCTTGGGCTCCATGACCCCCACGACCACCCCTGCGACGGGGCGCCCGCCAAAGACCAGGGTGATGTCATGGCCCACCGGTACCTCGCCGCCGAACAGGTCCTGGGCCACGCCGAACCCCAGCACAACGGCCATCCTGCGCTCGCGCCCGTCCCGGGGCTGCACGAAGCGGCCCGCGATGGGACGGTAGTTGAGCAGCGAGGCGTAGGCCTCGCCCACCCCCATGACCCCCACCGAGAGGTTCCTGGCGCCCACCACCAACGTCGCCCGGCTCTGCACCAGACCCGTCGCCGCCGTGATGGCCGGCGCCGCGAGGGGCAACTCGTCGGCCAGCTCCATGGTGAGCCCCGACAGCTGCTCCTGCGAGACCCGTCCCCCGGAGGCGGTGCGGGCAGAGGGCATGATGGTCAGCAGGTTGGATCCGAGCGACGTCAGCTGCGACTGGATCTGGAGCGCCGCCCCCTGCCCCACGGAGACCAGGGCAATGACGGCGGCGACCCCGATGACGATCCCCAGCACCGACAGGAAGGACCGGAGCCCGCCCGCCCGGATGCTGCCGAAGGCGACGCCGATCAGCTCCCGAGTCCTCACGGGACGGCCCGCCTCCCCTCTTGCGACGCCGAGACGCCCCCGTCGTACTCCACCCGGCCGTCACGCACCCGGATCAACCGGCGAGCCCGGTGGGCGATGCCCATGTCATGCGTCACCAGAATCACCGTGCGTCCCTGGGCGTTGAGCTCCTCGAGCAGGGCCAGCACCTGCTCGCCGTTGGCCGAGTCCAGGTTGCCGGTGGGCTCGTCGGCCAGGATGAAGGCCGGGTCATTGACCAGGGCCCGGGCGATGGCCACGCGCTGGCGCTCGCCGCCCGAGAGCTCCTGCGGCCGGTGCCGCACCCGGTGCGCCATGCCGACCTGGGTCAGCACCTCGAGCGCGCGCTCCCGCCGCCGACTCGGTGGGACGCCTGCGTAGATGAGGGGCCACTCGACGTTGCGCAACACCGTCTCGCGGGGCATCAAGTGGAAGGACTGGAAGACGAATCCGATGCGCCGGTTGCGCAACGCCGCCAGACGCGCCTCGCTGAGCCGGGTGACGTCCTGCCCCTCGATGAGGATCTTGCCCGATGTGGGGCGGTCCAGGCAGCCCAGCAGGTGCATCAGGGTCGACTTGCCCGACCCGGACGGCCCCGTGATGGCGACGTACTCGCCGGGCGCGATGGTCAGGTTGATGTCACGCAGGGCTACCACGGCACTCTCGCCGCGTCCGTAGACCTTGGTGACGCCCTGCAGCTGGATGGCGGGCGTACCGGCGCCGTTGCCCGCCACAGGGCTCGCTGGATGCCCCATCACGGCTCATCGCCCCGCCGGCGGCGCATTGATGCGAAACGTCGGGCCCGGCGCCCCCGGAGGCCGGCTCGTACCCGAACTGCTCCCCGCGAGCCGCCGGTACACCTCGTAGTTGGTCGCCAGCACCCGGTCGCCCTCGCTGAGGCCCGAGCGCACCTCGACGAATCGCCCGTCGCTGACGCCCAGCTCCACCGGCGTCAACACGATGGACCCATCGACCACCCGGCTCACCAGGGCCCGGCCGCCCGTCTCCACCACAGCCTCCTCGGGCACGGCCAGCACGTCGTCAGCCCGTGCCACCTCGATGCGAGCCGTGGCGGTCATGCCGGGCAGCAGTTCGTCACGGGACTCCCGCAGCCGCACCACGACGTCGAACAGCACCAGGTCGCCCTGGCCGCGCCCGGCAGGCGTGAGCCGCTCCACCTCGCCCTCCAGCGAGAGGTCCGGATAGCCCCGCACCGTGACGACCGCCGACTGCCCCGGCCGCACGTAAGGCAGATCGACCTCGTCCACCGACACCTCCACCCGGAGCGCCGAAAGGTCGACCAGGCGCACCACGGTCTGGGACGCGGAGACGTGCTCGCCCGCCTGCGCGTCGACGCTGACGACGACGCCGTCGAACGGCGCCACCAAACGGGCGCCCTCGAGGTCCTGGCGCGCCGCCTCCATGGCGAGCCGGCTCTCCTCCACCTGGGCAGGCCCCTGCTCGAGGCGCGCCTGCTCGTAGGCATTGCGCGCCCGCACGTAGGCCAGTCGCAGGGATGTGTCGTCCAGCTCGGCCAGCAGCTGGCCCGCCTTCACCCGGTCGCCGACCCCGACATGGACCGCCTTGACGCGCCCCGCCACGCCGAAGGAGAGGGTCACGTCTCGCTCGGACGTGATGGTGCCGGTGGCCTCCACGTAGCGGCGGATGTCGACGCGCTGCACGGGCACGGCCTGTACCCCTGCCTGCGACGCGAGCCTCAGAAGCTCCCGTCCCTCCTCCTCGGAGAAGGCTCCCGCCTCGCGACGAACGACCGCTCCGCCGGCGGGCCGTGCCGCTCCGGCCGCGCTTGTTTCGGCTCGTCGGGCCGCCAGCCACCACCAGGTCCCCGCGCCGCCTGCCGCCAGCACCAGCACGGCGACGACGGACCAGTGGAGAGCTCGCCGGATCCCGCGTTGCTGCGCCACGTCACCGTCCCCCCTCTATCGGGCTCGACAGGTCCAAGCCGGGTGCCAGCTTCGCCAACAGCTGCTCCCACGCCCGTTGAAGCGTCCTGGCAGCCTCGAACAGGTCCAGAGCCGCCTCCATACGACCACGATCGGCTTCCTCCAACTGGTCGGCCGATCCCAGGCCTCGCTCGTAGCGCCCTTGCGCCGCCTCCCAGGCCAGTTCGGCCAGCTGCAGCTCGATCCGGGCCGACACCATCTGGAGAAGCGCCGTGCCCACCTCGTCCCAGCGGGCCAGGGCTTCGTGACGCACCTTCGCCTCGACGTCCTCGAGCGTGCGCTCCGCCT
The DNA here is from genome assembly GCA_036562495.1 of Limnochordales bacterium. Lineage (GTDB taxonomy): Bacteria > Bacillota > Limnochordia > Limnochordales > Geochordaceae > Geochorda. The sequence goes on along the minus strand of DATCKA010000092.1, from coordinate 48,753 downwards.
CCGCCACCCCTCGGGCCGCCTGCGCCTCGTCCAGCCGTCGGGCGCCCCCGTCCAACACGTCGAGGCTGGCGGTCAACGAGACGGTGACCCCGCCGGGCCTGGTCGCCTCGCCGGCCCAGGACTCCGCCCGCGCCGACAGGGTAGCAGCCGCCACGCCCTGCCTGACCGCCGCCAGGCGCCGACGCGCCAGATCGAGCTGGTGGCGGGCCTGGGCCACCTCGAAAGAGCCCGCCACGACGCGCTCCAGCACCTCGTCGGGCAGCGGAGGGAGGCCTCTCAACATGCCCCCCGTCGCCTCCCCCGCCTCGGGGACGATCGCGGGAAGCCCGGCGGCCTGCGCCGACGAGGCCAGATAGGCCAGGACATCCTCAGCCGTCTGCCTCGCCAGGTGCACCAGGTCGTCTCCTTTCGGCAGCGCAGGCAGCCGGTCGGCCTCCACTCCCAGCTGCCGCTCGATCCCCGACAGGGTCGCCACGGCCTGCTGCACGGCCAGCGCCGCCGACTGGGCAGCCGAGCGGGCCTGCAGCACCGCCTCTTCGCCTGCCAGGCCGGCAGCCCACTGGTCGATGGTGCGCGCCAGGCTCCGCTCGGCCGCGTCCAGGCGCTGGCGCGCCAGCTCCAGCCGGGCCCTCGCGAGGCGGGCCTGGTCGTAGAGCCGCGCCCCCTCCAGGCGGGCCTGCTCGATCGCGGTCTCGAGCCCGTGTAGGGCCTGATCGAGGGCCAGGCGAGCCTGCTCCGCATCGAGGTTTCGAGCCTGGGAGACGGGCGGCGGCCACAGGGTCCAGGAGGCCTGCAGCGAGAGCCGGGTCGCCGTCCCCGGCAGGTCCTTACCGGACTGGCTGCTTTCGGCCAGCCCGCTCCCGTGTCGCACGTCGGCCTGCAGCGAAAGCGGCGCCACGGGGGCCCAGGTCAACGCCACGCCCCCGTTGGCCACCGAGGTGGGATCGCCCTCCGACTCGACCGCGGTGGCCCTCGTCATGGCCGACGCTTCCAGCGAGGGGGCCGACGCCACCCGGGTCTTGCGCTCGTAGTCCGCCTGAGCCGTCTCGAGGCGGGTGCGGGCCTCCCGCACGGACGCGTGCGAATCGACGTAGGCCTCCACCACGGCCTCCATCGAGAGCGTCGGTTGCTCCTGTGCCCCGGCCGTGCCCAGCCCGCCCGCTGCCAGCAGGCCGGCGACGGCCAGCAGCGGCATCCATCGGCTCCTCATCGCGTCGAGCCTGCTTCCCCCGTCGCTCCTGCGCCCATCGCCTCGGCCGTGGACGGGCCCAGGCCGGGCTCCTCGCCCAGCAGGCGGTGCAGCTCCACCAGGCGGGTCAGGTAGTCCTGGACAGCGGTCAGATAACTCTGGTGCGCCTGTAGGGCGGCCACCTCGGCCTGCATGACGGCCTGCGCCGTCTTGAGGCCCGCCTGCTGCTGCTGGCGCACGGCCTCGAGCCGCTGCTGCTCGAGGCGTACCGCCGCCTCGGCCAGCTCCAACCGCCGGGCGGCCGTCGCAGCACGCGCCAGCGCGATGCGCACCGAGCGCTCCAGGTCGAGCCGGGCCTGGCGCCGTTGCAACTCGGCGCTGCGCACGGCCTGTTCCCGCGCCTGCAGATCCAGCGGGGGCGCCTGCTCGGCCTGAGCCTGCCGGAGCTGCTTGCGGGCGATGTCGACGGCCTCGTCGTGCCAGATCATCAGGTCACTCTGGCTCAGGGCCGTGGCCACGGCCTGGTCGGAGTCGAGCGCTGGCAACCGCGGCAGGTCCTGGGGCAGTTGCAGGGCATCGACCGGCGGCATCGTCTCCGGGTAGCCAAGCGCCGCGGCCAGCTGCCCCACCGCCTCCTCCAGCGAGATGCGCGCCTCCGCCAGATCCTGCTGCGCCTTCAGCGCCGCATGGCGGGCGTCCTCCAGTTCGAGAGGGCCCAGCATGCCTGCCCGGGCCTTCTCCTGCGCCGCGTCGAGGGCAGTCTCGGCGATCCGCTGCTGCAGCTCGGCGACCCGCACGCCGTTGGCCGCCCTCAGCACGCCCAGGTACGCGCCGACCACCGACGAGACCACCTGGAAGTGGCTCTCGCGAAAGTCGTGTTGAGCCCGCCGCAGCGCGTTGCGCGCCACCTGCTCGGCCAGGGGTGACCCGGAGAGCAGGTTGTCGGCCATGGCTCGCTCGAAGTCGAGCCTCGCCCCGGCCAGCTGGATGCGTGCGACCTCGAGAGCCGCCCCTTTGACGGCCAGGTCGACCGCCTGGTCCAGGGTGACGACCTCTGTCGGCGCGTCCGTCCGGGCCAGTGCGACGACGCCGGGAGCCGCCAGCGACAGGGCCAATGCCAGCGCGGCGACCCGGCCGGCGATGCCTCGCGGCGGCTGGCAACTCGCGAAGACGTTGGCGGGCACGTGGTTCCCTCCCCACTCGACGGTTGACCCATCCGATCTCTACCAGAGACGGCGAAGGGAATCCATGAAGGAAATGTGACAAACCCGTGAAGGCTGTGGGGTGACACTTCGGCCCCCGGCACGAGGAGCCGGGGGCCGAGGCACTCAGGACGGGCGCGCGGATGCCCCTGGCTTGCGTGACCTCAGTAGCCAGGGAAGCCGTGGAAGCCCATCACCTCGTGCATCCACCGAAGGTAGGGGCCGTGCAGGCGCTCCACGGGCACGGCGGAGATGGCAGGCACGGTGTAACTGTGCAGCTCCCGCACGGTCTGCTCGATCCTGTCGAGCGCCGGTTCGAGGGTCTTGACCAGCAACAGCGCCTCGCCCTCCTCCACCATCTGCCCCTGCCACCAGTAGATGGAGCGGATGGAGGGCACGATGTTGACGCACGCGGCCAGCCTGCGCTCGACCAGGGCGCGGCCGATGCGCCGGGCCTGCTCCTCGTCGGCGGTGGTGATGTAGACCAGATAGGCCGGAGCCATCCGTCGGGCGCCTCCTTCCCGGACTGGACGCCGGCCCCCGCTCAGGCGCCCGCCGTTCTCGACCGGGCCAGCTCCCGGATGCTGTCGACGATGGTCGACAGGTCCGTGCCGGGCCCGAAGACCTGGCGGACCCCCTGGCGCCGCAGATGCTCGGCGTCCTCCCAGGGGATCGTACCTCCCACCACGACGGGGACGTCACCCGCCCCGAGCCGCCGCAACTGGTCGAGCACGTCGGGTACCAGCGTGTTGTGGGCCCCCGACAGGATGCTGATGGCTACCACGTCGACGTCTTCGTCGACGGCCATGGCGGCCACCTCCTCGGGCGTGCGGAAGAGCCCCGAGTAGATGACCTCCATCCCGGCGTCGCGAAGCGCCCGGGCGATGACCTTGATGCCGCGGTCGTGGCCGTCGAGCCCCACCTTGGCCGCCAGCACCCGGATGGGGCGGGGCGGCGCGGTGCTTGCCGGACGCACGGGTACGTTCACAGGATCGCCTCCTCCGTGTAGACCCCATAGACGGCCTTGAGCGTGTCGACCATCTCGCCGAGGGTGGCGTATGCCCGCACCGACTCGATGAGGGCCGGCATCACGTTGTCCCCCCGTCGGGCCGCCGCGCCCAGGGCCTCGAGCGCCTGACGGACCCGTCGCTCGTCACGGGAGCGGCGCACCTGTTGCAGCCGCTCCACCTGCTTGCGCTCCAACTCGGGGTCGATGCGCAGGATGGGCACCGGCTTCTCCTCGGACGAAGGGATGACGTACTTGTTGACCCCGACGACGACCCGCTGGCCATCGGCCACCTCGCGCTGGTAGCGGTACGCCGCCTCGGCGATCTCGCGCTGCAGGAAGCCCTTCCGGATGGCCGCGATGACGCCACCCATGGCCTCGATGCGCTCGATGTACTCCATCGCGCGCCGCTCCATCTCGTCGGTCAGTGCCTCGACGAAGTAGGAGCCCCCGAGGGGATCGGCCACGCTGGCGACCCCGCTCTCCTCGGCGATGACCTGCTGCGTGCGCAGGGCCAGTCGGGCCGCCTCCGCCGTGGGCAGCGACAGAGCCTCGTCCAGTGCGTTGGTGTGCAACGACTGGGTGCCGCCCAGCACCGCCGCCAGCGCCTGCAGCGTCACCCTCACCACGTTGACCTCGGGCTGCTGGGCCGTGAGCGAACAACCGGCCGTTTGGGTATGGAAGCGTAGCATCCAGGAGCGGGGATTGCGGGCGCCGTAACGCTCCCGCATGAAGCGCGCCCACATCCGGCGGGCTGCTCGAAACTTGGCGATCTCCTCGAAGAAGTCCAGGTGGCTGTTGAAGAAGAAGGAGAGGCGCGGCGCGAAGCTGTCGATGTCGAGCCCGCGCTGCAGACAGGCCTCGACGTAGGTCAGCCCGTCCGCCAGGGTGAAGGCCAGCTCCTGCACGGCCGTGGAGCCCGCCTCGCGGATGTGGTAGCCGCTGATGGAGACGGTGTTCCACCGGGGCATGTGCCGGGTGGCGAACTCGATGGTGTCCACCACCAGCTTGAGCGAGGGCTCCGGCGGGAAGATGAACTCCTTCTGCGCGATGTACTCCTTGAGGATGTCGTTTTGCAGGGTCCCCGAAAGCTTCTCGGGCGGCACCCCCTGCTTCTCGCCGACGACCACGTACATGGCCATCAGGATGGCCGCCGGGCCGTTGATGGTCATGGAGGTGCTGACCCGATCCAGCGGGATGCCCTCGAAGAGCCGCTCCATGTCCGCCAGGCTGTCGACGGCGACCCCCTCCCGCCCGACCTCGCCCCGGGCGCGGGGATGGTCCGAGTCGTAGCCCAGCAGCGTCGGCAGGTCGAAGGCCACCGACAGCCCCGTCTGGCCGTGTTCGAGCAGGTAGTGGAAGCGCGCGTTGGTCTCCTCAGCCGTCCCGAAGCCGGCGAACTGCCGCATGGTCCACAGCCGGCCCCTGTACATCGTCGGGTGGATGCCTCTCGTAAACGGGTACACACCGGGATCGCCTAGGTCGCGCTCGTAGTCCAGGTCGGCCACGTCGTGCGGTCCGTAAAACCCTTTCAACGGCAGCCCCGAGAGAGTCGTCGCGTCCCGGGCTCGCTCGCCCTCCGGTCGAGCCGGCATCGCCCCCATGATGCGCTCACCATCCCGCCACAGCATCTTGCCGAGCCGCGCACCCGGTGGGTACGCCCTCCCGGCCTCGCTCACCTGCTATCGCACCTGATTGCGGTTTGCGATTATACGATACGCCGGAAACGACGCGCCGGCGGCGAGCCGGGGCCGAGCGGGTATGATAGACTGCTCTACGGGAGGTGCACCGCAGACGTTGGCCGCCTCGCCTTCCTCGTCGTCGGACAGGCACGGCGCCGTGCAGCCCGTCTTCATCGGCATCGCTGGCGGCAGCGGATCGGGCAAGACCACGGTGGCCCAGGCCATTCTGAGCCGTGTGCCCCGGGCCCGTGCCGCCCTCATCGAGCAGGACGCCTACTACAAGGATCAGAGCCACCTGCCCCTGGAGGAGCGGCGGCGCATCAACTACGACCACCCCTCGGCCTTCGACACCGACCTGCTGGTGGCCCACCTCGACCGCCTGGCAGCCGGCCACAGCATCGACAAGCCCGTCTACGACTTCGCCACCTACACCCGCACGGGGCGCACCATCCGGGTCGATCCCGTCGACATCATCATCGTGGAGGGGATCCTGGTGCTGGAGGATCCCCGGGTGCGCGAGCGGCTCGACATCAAGATCTTCGTCGACACCGACGCCGACGTCCGGGTCCTGCGACGCCTGATGCGTGACATCGAGCAGCGAGGGCGCACCCTGGAGTCGGTGGTGCGCCAGTACCTCGAGACGGTGCGCCCCATGCACCTGCAGTTCGTGGAGCCCACCAAGCGTTACGCCGACCTCATCATCCCCGAGGGCGGCCTCAACGAGGTGGCCATCGACGTGCTGGCCAGCAAGATACGCGCCATCCTGGCCGAGCGGGCGTCGGACAAGGTGGGCACCGTGCTTTCTTGACTAAGCCTGGCGGCATGGCTATCCTATCCTGCGCGCTATGAAGCGTGGGAACAATTACCCATAGGAGGGGGAGGCGTCACATGGCTCACCAGCTGACCGCCAGGCAGTTCGACTCCATCCGCCAGCTGGACGGCATCTCCGAGCGTACCATGACGGAGCACTACAAGCTCTACCAGGGGTACGTCAACAAGTACAACGAGATCATGGCCAAGCTCGCCGAGCTGGGGGATGCCGACTACCAGGCGGCCAACCAGACCTACAGCCTCATCCGCGAGCTCAAGGTGGAGCTGACCTTCGCACTGGGCGGCGTCAAGAACCACGAGATCTACTTCGACATCCTGGGCGGGACCGGCGGCAAGCCCTCCGGCGCGCTGCTGGCCCAGATCGAGAAGGACTTCGGCAGCTTCGACCGGTGGGCCAAGGATCTCAAGGCGACGGGCATCGCCGCCCGGGGCTGGGTCTGGCTGGCCTGGGACCACGACAACAAGTACCTCTTCAACTACATCGGCGACGCCCAAAACACGTTCCCCGTCTGGAACGCCACGCCCATCCTGGCCCTCGACACCTACGAGCACGCGTACTTCATCGACTACGGCACCAACCGAGGAGGCTACATCGACGCCTTCTTCCGCAACATCGACTGGGCCAAGGTGGAGAAGCGCTTCGAGGCCATCGCCCGTTAGGACGCCTCGTCGTCTAAAGTCCGAAGGGCGGTCACCACATAGCGGGGGCAGGCTCCTCCTCGAGGCCTGCCCCCGGCTCGTTCGCCCGGCCCACCCTTCCTGACACCCCTCGGCTCCTCTCCTCATAGGCTGGACCTGGGTGGCGCGGCACTGCCAGTCTCTCCGACTTTCCCCATTCTGCGCCCTGAAGGACGCGCACTTCCGGTTGCGGAAGAGTGCCTCGCCCGCCCGAAGGCTGGCAGGTCGACGCATCGCGTGCCGCCTCGTTGGGCATACTGCCAGACGCATCGCCGGCTACCATCCTGCGCCATCGGTGCCGGCCTGTGGAGGGTGCCACCGTCAGGTGACCGAGCATCACGACGCCGTGTGCGAAGCCGCCCCCTCCCCGAGGGCGAGCAGGCGCCGTCTCAGCTCATGGGGCTGGCCAGGGTTGCTGGCCTGGATGACGGGGCTGGCGCTCGGCCTGCTGCTGGGCATCGCCGTGCGGCCCCCGGCGCCCGAGGCCCTCGCCGCCGCTCCGGCCATCCTCTCGCCTCGCGCCGACGAGTACCCTTCATGGGTGCACAGCGTGCAGGCCTCGCCCCCGTCGAGGGGCGCCCGGGGCCAGGGTGTGCTGGCGTTGCAGCGGCTCCTGTTCAGCCTGGGTTACGACGTCTCGCTCGACGGAATCTACGGCGCCGAGACGGCCTCCGCGGTCTCTCGCTTCCAGGCCCAGGCAGGCCTGCGCTCCACCGGCCAGGCGGACGCCACCACCGTCGCGCGCCTGTTGGCTACGACATGGTGGTATCCCGTCCAATCGGGTGACACCCTCTCGGAGATCGCCGCCCTCTACGGCACCACCGTCGACACGCTGGTGCGGCTCAACGGCCTGGGCGGCACCACCATCCGGATCGGGCAGCGCCTGCTGGTGCCGCGTGCGGGCCTCGGCGGCACCGTCGTCGAGTGGGGGCGCTATCGCGTGCAGGCGGGCGACACCCTCTGGTCCGTCGCCCGGCGGTTTGGCGTCTCCTACGAGGCGCTCCAGCGCATCAACGCCATCATGGACCCCCGGGCCTTGCAGCCCGGCCAGCTTCTGTGGCTTCCCAGCCGTCCCACGGCGAAGTCGTCCGGCGCCGGGATCAGCTTCGACTGGCCCGTGACAGGCCCCATCACCTCAGGGTACGGCTGGCGGGCCAATCCGTTCGGAGGCTCGTCCCGGGACTTCCACGAGGGCCTCGACATCGGGGTGCCATCCGGCACGCCCGTCAGGGCGGCGGCCCCCGGTATCGTGGTGCAGGCCGGGTGGATGGACGGCTTCGGCTACGGGGTCGTCATCGACCACGGCGGAGGCGTGCAGAGCCTTTACGGTCACCTGAGCCGGATCGGCGTACGTGCGGGCCAGGCGGTGGCCCGCGGGGATGTCATCGCCTGGTCCGGTTCGACCGGGCGCTCGACGGGGCCGCACCTGGACTTCCGCATCAAGATCGACGGCAAGACGGTCGACCCCCTCTCCCTCCTGCCGCCCCGCTGAGCGCTAGGACGCCCATCGGTCGACGAGCCCAGGCGTCCCGTCAACCCGAAGGGGTTGGCCCGGCCGTCTCGTCCGCGAGGGCGACCGCTCCAGCCGCACGGGCACGCGCCTGACCGGTCGAGGTCGGAGCAGGCGTCGCTGGACGCACCGGATGGCGCGCGGGCACTTGAGCAGGGGCGGGATGGCGGGCGTGCCACCACCCCAAGACGGGTCGCAACACCGCCACCCATGGCTCCATGACCTGCAAGCGTTCCAACAGCGCGCCCAGGCGGGCCGCCTTGGGGTCCGTCAGGTAGAGAGCCCCCATGCCCGCGACCACCAGGCGGTGGAAGGACGGCTCCCACAGCGTGAGGGCGGCCTCACGGGCCCGCCGGAATACGCCGGCCAGGCGCTCGAGCTGGACCGGCCGGCGAGGATAGCAGGCGGCGAAGTTGAGCTCGCCGCCATCCCGGTCCTCGGCCTCGTCGATGGCGTAGTCGAGCAGGATGTGCCAGGCCTGGATCCAGGGGAAGTACCCGGTCAACGTCGCCTCGTGGTCCTCGAGCGGGAGACGACGGCTCCCTGCCGCCACCAGCGCGAAGATGCCCAGGGTCGAGCCGGCCGCCGCCGCGATCTCCCACCAGGCCATCCCGGCGGCGCGGGGCAGCCGTCCGGCCCCCTGCGCCAGGCGCATCGCCCATCCAGCGGTGAGCCGGCGGCGGCTACCCGGATCGCCGTGCTTGCGGGCTTGCATCCGGGCATAGGCCAGCGCCAGCTGGCGAGCCGGTGCTCGGGATGCCTCGGCGATTTCCATGGCCTGCAGGGCCTGCTGGCAGGTGCTCACCAATCGGGCCAGGTAGCCCCCGTCATCCCACGGCATCCCGGCCAGGGCCACGGTCGGGGCCGTCTCCTGCAGAGCCTCGACCATGGCCTGGTGGAGCCGACGCCGCTGGCGACCATCCATCGGGTGGCCACGGTCCACGAGGTTGTCGAGGTAGTCGCTGAGCGTCTGGTAGGCGACGCAAAACTCCACCATATGGGCGAAGTGCGCGCGGGGCACGGCCGCGGCGTAGACGGCGGCACCGAGGCTGTGAAACGCCTTGTGTCGCAAGCTGCCGAGGGCCTGGCGCCGCACCTCCGGTTCGGGGATGGACGCGGCCCGGGACTCCCATCGACCCAGCGCCCGCCGGGCCAGCACCTGAGCGGCTGCCATGCGGGCCGCCAGCATGAGGACAGGTCGCATTCTCGCTAAGGAGGATTTCTCTCGGAGAGCGTCAATCTATGCGCTTCAAAGGCGCGAGCGCCATCGATCTGCGCATCCCCTCGAAGGAGGTTCGCCTTCGTGTCACGCCGTCTTGGACTCGCTGCGTTGGTTTCCGTCGTCGTCGCCGTGGCGCTGACGGGGCCGGCCGTCGTCGGGGCGGCGCCCTCGGGCTCGCCGTATCGCATCGGCATCGTCCAGATCGTGGAGCACCCCTCGCTGGACGCGGCGCGCCAGGGGTTCGTCGACGCGCTGGCCGAGTTGGGCTACGTGGAGGGCTCCACGGTCAGCTACGACGTCCGCAGCGCCCAGGGCGACCTGGCCATCGCCCAGGCCATCGCCCAACGCTTCGTGGCCGATGGGGTCGACCTGATCCTGGCCATCGCCACACCGGCCGCTCAGGCGGCCGCCCAGGCCACCCGCACCATCCCCATCCTCATCACGGCGGTGACCGACCCGGTGGCGGCCCGGCTGGTGGAAAGCCTCGAGCGGCCCGGCACCAACGTGACGGGGACCTCCGACATGACGCCCGTCGCGGCCCAGCTCCGACTGCTGCGGCAGATCGTGCCCTCGGCCCGACGGGTCGGGGTCGTCTACAACCCTGGCGAGGTCAACTCCCAGGTGCAGGCGCGCCTCACCCGGCAGGCCGCCGCCGAACTGGGACTCGAGGTGGTCGAGGCCAGTGCATCCTCCAGCACCGAGGTGATGACGGCCGCCCAGTCCATCGCCCGGCGGGTCGACGCCTTCTACGTCTTCACCGACAACACGGTGGTGAGCGCCCTGGAGTCGGTGGTCAAGGTGGCCGAGGACGCTCGCAAGCCGCTCATCGTGGGCGAGGGTGACAGCGTGCGGCGCGGCGGGCTGGCCAGCGTCGCCATCGACTACTACCAGTTGGGTCGCCAGACCGGTCGCATGGCCGTCGAGGTGCTGCGAGGGGCATCCCCGGCCGAGATGCCCATCCAGTTTCAACAGGAGGCGCGGCTCATCATCAACTTGCAGGCAGCCCGTCGCATGGGCGTCAGCGTGCCGGCAGAGCTGATCGAGTCGGCGGCGGAGGTGATCCGCTGATCGACCTCGCCATGCTCCAGATGGTGGCCGAGCAGGGCCTGCTCTACGGCATCATGGCCCTGGGGGTCTTCCTCTCCTTCCGCATCCTGGCGGTGCCGGACCTGACCGTCGACGGGAGCTTCCCCCTGGGCGGCGCCGTAGCGGCTACCCTCATCGCCGCGGGGATCCCGGCGCTTCCGTCCACACTGGCGGCGGTGGCAGCCGGGGCGGCGGCGGGGGGCGCCACGGGCTGGCTCCATGCCCGCCTGCGGGTGCCGGCGCTGCTGGCGGGCATCCTCACCATGACGGCCCTGTTCTCGGTCAACCTGCGCGTCATGGGTCGGCCCAACGTGCCGCTGTTGCGCCTGCCGACCCTGCTCGAGGATGCCCAACGCCTCGGCGTCCCGTCGGATTGGGCCGCGCTGGTGGTCTTCGCCGCCGCGGCCACTCTGGTGGTGGGCGGGCTCTTGTGGTGGCTGCGCACGGAGATGGGGCTGGCGCTGCGGGCCGCCGGCGACAACGAGGCGATGGCCGTCAGCGCCGGCGTGGAGGTGGGTCGGGCCAGGACCCTGGGATTGGCCATCTCCAACGGCCTCGTAGCGCTGTCGGGGGCGCTGGCCGCACAGTACCAGGGCTTCGCGGACGTCAACATGGGCATCGGCACCATCGTGGCCGGGCTGGCGTCGGTCATCCTGGGCGAGGTCCTCGTCCGGCCCCGCGACCTGGCCTGGCGGCTGGCAGCGGCCGTCACGGGCAGTCTCGCGTACCGGGCCGCCATCGCCGCCGCCCTGGAGCTGGGGCTCGACCCCGGCGACCTCAAGCTGGCGACGGCGGCGGTGGTGACCATCGCGCTGGCCATCCCCGGGCTCGCCCAGGAGCGGCTGCGATCCCGGGCAGCGGTGCGACGGGCGGGCAGGGGACTGGTGCGATCGCTGTCGGGGCACGGGATCCTCTCGGCGGGTCACCGGCGCCCGCCCCTGTCGTGAACGGAGGCCGGCTCTCGTGGCCATGCTGCGTCTGACCGGGATCACGAAGACCTTCAAGGAGAGTGGCTCCGTCGAGGACCGGCCCGCGCTCGCCGGTGTGTCGCTGGTGTTGCGGGCCGGTGAGTTCGCCACGGTGGTGGGCAGCAACGGCGCGGGAAAGTCGACCCTGCTCAACGTGGTGGCAGGGACCGTGACGCCCGACGCCGGCCGGATCCTTGTCGACGGCGAGGACGTGACGACCTGGCCCGAGCACCGTCGGGCGGCCTTCATCGGTCGGGTCTTCCAGGACCCCCGGGCCGGGACGGCCGGCTCGCTGACCATCGAGGAAAACATGGTGCTGGCCATGACCCGGGGCACGCGGCGCGGCCTGTCGCCTGCCCTGACCCGCGCGCGGCGAGCCGTCATCGTGGAGACTCTCGCGAGCCTCGGCATGGGGCTGGAGCACCGGCTGGAGACGCCGGTCGCGCACCTGTCGGGCGGCCAGCGCCAGGCGCTGGCCGTCTTGATGGCCACGGTGCGGGCGCCCAAGCTCCTGTTGCTGGACGAGCACACGGCCGCCCTCGATCCTCGGGCGGCGGAGACGGTGCTGGAGCTGACCCGCCAGGTGGTGGCACGGCAGGGGCTCACCACCCTCATGGTGACCCACAACCTCCGCCACGCCCTCTCCATTGGAGACCGGACGCTCATCATGCACGAGGGTCGTATCGTGCTTGACCTGGCGGGGGAGGCTCGCAGGAGCATGGACGTGAAAGACCTGATGGAAGCCTTCCGTCGGGCATGCGGAGAGTCGGCCCTCGACGACCGGCTGGTGCTCAGCGCCGCGCCCTGACGTCGCGCTGGAGGGGAAGGAGGCGTCTCGCCGGCCATGGCGCACGTCGTCGCGTTGTTGTGGATCGTCGATCCGGAGGCCAACAAGCGCCTGCGTCCGGCTCACCTGGAGTACATCAGCCGCCTGCACCGGGAGGGGAAGGTCGTGATGGCCGGCCCCTTCGGCGATGGCAGCGGGGGCATGGTCATCTACCGGGTCGACTCCGTCGACGAGGCACGGCGGCTCGTGCTCGACGACCCGGTGGTCAGCGGGGGGGCCCGGCGCTTCACCCTGCTCCCATGGACGCCGCTGGACCTATCCCCACCGTAGCCCCCTCAGGGGCGCGTCGGGCCTCGAAGCCTCTCGGGGGCGCCCTGCTCGTCTTGAGTTCGGCCGCTGCCTTCGGTGCGATGCCGGTACTGGCGCGCATCGGCTACGCTCATGGAGCCACGCCGCTCACCTTGCTGGTCTTGCGCTTCTCGGTGGCCTGGGTCGCGCTGGCCGCGGCCAGCCGCATCGGCGGCCGGAGCCGGATGCACGAGGTACCGGCCTCCGCCCGGCTCGTGGGCATCGCCCTGGGGGCGGTGGGCTACGCCGGCACCGCCATCGGCTTCTTCTCCTCGCTGAATTACGTGCCCGCGCAGATGGCGGCACTCCTGTTTTACACCTATCCGGCTGTGGTCGGGGCCGGTGTCGTGGTGCTGCACCGGCGGCTCCCGTCGGGATCGGAGGCCCTCGCCCTGGCCCTGGCTCTGGCAGGGGCCGCCCTGGTGGCCGGTGGAGCGCTGCAGCCGGTCCATGGCCGAGGGGTGGCGCTGGCGTTCGGAGCGGCCGTCTGCTACGCGGGCTACATCCTCGTGGGAGACGCGGCCACTGCCAGGGCCCCCGCCGTGTTGTCGGCACGATGGGTCGTCGCGGGGGCGGCGCTCTCGACGCTGGTGGTGACGATGGCAACCGGCCACCGCTTTGGCGGCATCGGGCTGGCGGGTTGGCTGGCAGCGGTGGTGCTGGGCCTGCTCTCGACGGCCTATGCCATCTCGGCCTTCCTGGCGGGTCTGGCCCGTGTCGGCCCTGTGACGGCCTCCATCCTCTCGTCGGCCGAGCCGCTGGTCGCCACCGCGCTGGCCGCCGTCCTGCTCGGCGAGCGCCTCTCCCCGGCGCAGGCGGCAGGGGCAGGTCTGGTGGTGGTGGCCATGGTGCTGGCCAGCCGCATCCGCCTCCAGGGAAGGGGCGCCGTCACGGCGAAGACGACACCAGGGAGCGTCGGGAGGAGGGGATGACGGTGACGGGACGAGAGCGGGCTGAGACCACCAGCGGGCGTTACGCGTTCGAGCAGTTCTTCGCCGTGAGGCGCCATCAGCCTGGCGCCCTGGCCTTCAGCCCCGACGGCCGGCACGTCTACGTCTCCACCGACATCTCGGGACAGTTCAACCTCTGGCGCATCCCCGTCGAAGGGGGCTGGCCGGACCAGCTCACCCTCTTCGAGGACCGGACGGTGCGCGCCGCCGCGACGCACCCCCGCAGCGACCGGATCGTCTTCCTGGCAGACCGCGACGGCAATGAGTTCTGGCAGCTCTTCGAGCTCCAACTGGGGGGCGGCTGGCCGCGCCTCTTGACGTCCCGGGAGGACGTCCGCTACGAGATGACCGCCGCCGCTTTCTCGCCCGACGGGCGTGCCATCGCGTACGCCGGCAACGAGCGCACGCCCACCCAGGTGGACGTCTTCATCCGTGAGCTTCCCGACGGGGAGCCTCGCCTGGCCCTCTCCACCGGCGAATACCTGGTACCCGGCACCTGGGCTCCCGACGGTCGCCGCCTGACGGTGGTCGCCTTTCACGCCAACACCGACCAGGACGTCTACGTGCTGGATCTGACGGATGGCTCGTACCGCAACGTGACGCCCCACGACGGAGAGGCCATCCACCTGCCGGACTGGTGGCTGCCTGATGGCAGCGGCTTCCTGGTGGTGAGCAACCGGGATCGGGAGTTCTCGGGGCTGGCCATCATCCGGCCCGACCGCCCGGGCTCCCTGGAGTGGATCTACACGCCCGAGTGGGACGTGGAGAGTGTCGAGCTGGCTCCCGACGGGCGGGTGGCGCTGGTCTCGGTCAACGAGGGTGGCATCAGCCGCCTGCGCCTCGTCGAGGTGCCCTCGGGCCGGGTCGTGGCCGAGCCTCCGGTGCCCGAGGGAGTACTGGCGGCCCTCCGCCTCTCACCGGACGGGAGCCACGCGGCGTTGCTCCTGGCCACTCCCCGCCGGGCGACGGAGCTCTACGTGCTTCGGTTGGCCGACGGCCGGGTGACCCGGATCACGTCCAGCATGCTGGGCGGTATCCCCGAAGAGTCCCTGGTGGCCCCCGAGCTCGTGACGTTTCCGACCTTCGACGGGCGGCAAATCCCGGCATGGCTCTATCGTCCGCCGGGTGCCTCGCCGGGTGCCCCGGCGCCGGTCGCCCTCTCCATCCACGGGGGGCCCGAGGCGCAGGAGCGGCCCGCCTACAACCCCCTCTACCAGTACCTGCTCAACCGGGGCATCGGTATCCTGGCCCCCAACATCCGCGGCTCCACGGGCTACGGGATCAGCTACCAGCGCCTCATCCACCGGGATTGGGGCGGCGGTGAGCTGCGGGACATCGAGGCGGCGGCCCGCTACCTGCAGAGCCTTGCCTGGGTCGATCCCCGACGCCTGGCCATCTTCGGCGGGAGCTTCGGCGGCTTCGCCACGCTCTCTGCCGTGACGCGCCTGCCGCAGTACTGGGCGGCCGCCGTCGACATCGTCGGCCCCAGCAACCTGGTTACCTTCGCCAGGAGCGTGCCGCCGACGTGGCGGCGGTTCATGAAGCGCTGGGTGGGCGACCCGGACGAGGACCGCGAGATGCTGCTGGAGCGGTCGCCCATCACGTACGTCGATCAGGTACGGGCGCCCCTGCTGGTCATCCAGGGCCAAAACGATCCGCGCGTCGTCAAAGCCGAGTCGGACCAGATGGTCGAGCGCCTGCGGGCCCTGGGCCGCCCCGTCGAGTACGTGGTCTTCGAGGACGAGGGGCACGGTTTCACCCGCCGGGCCAACCTCCAGAGGGCGTTTCGTCTCACGGCGGACTTTCTAGAGCGGCATCTCCTGCCCGGCCGCTGAGCCAGGGCGAGGCCCGACGGCGACGACGCCAGGGAGCTCGGCAGGCCCGGGCTTTGGATGGTACATCGCGCCGAGATGGAGGGGGAGATCACACCGTGCGTGTGCGCGACAGGATGACCGTCAATCCCATCACGGTGGAGCCCTCCACCCCGGTGGTCGAGGCGCTCCGCCTGATGGAGGGGCGCAAGATCCGCCGGTTGCCGGTGCTGGAGAACGGCGAGGTGGTGGGCATCGTGACGCTGCTGGACCTGATGAGGGTCTCGGCGTCGCCCGCCACCACGCTCAGCGTCTACGAGCTGCGGTACCTGCTGGACAAGCTGACGGTGCGGGAGGCCATGACCCGGCGGGTCATCACCGTATCGCCCGACTCGCCCATCGAGCAGGCCGCCCTCTTGATGCGCGAGCACAAGATCGGCGGGCTGCCCGTCGTCGAAGATGGTCGTCTCGTTGGAATCATCACGGAGACCGACATCTTCGACGCCTTCGTCGACCTCCTGGGCGTGCGCAAGCCGGGCTCCCGCCTGGAGGTCGACTGCGCCGACCGGCCGGGGGTGCTGGCGCGCATCGCCTCGGTCATCGCCGGCCACGGCCTCAACATCCACAGCGTCGTCACCACTCCAGCACCTCCGGGCCGGGCGCACCTGGTGTGCCGTGTAGAGGGCGATGACCCCGCCAGCCTGGCGGCGGAGCTGGAGCGCTCCGTCGAGGAGTGCCAGGTCCACTGGGAGGCGCCTTCGTCCGCTGCGTGACGATCCGCTAGCAGCCTTCGATCCCCTGGTCGCCGAGTGCTTCACGCGGCGGTGGGGCACGCCGACCCCCGTGCAGTGCATGGGGTGGCCCGCCATCCGGTCGGGGCAGGACGTGGTCCTGTCGGCCCCGACCGGGTCCGGCAAGACACTGGCGGCCTTCCTGGTGACCCTCGACGAGCTGCTGCGCACGTCGAGCGAGACCAGTCCTCGCGTCCACACCATCTACGTCTCACCGCTGCGGGCTCTCGGCCACGACATCCACCGCACGCTGCAACAGCCCCTGGCCGAGCTAGCCTCCCTCGCCCGTGAGCGTGGTCGGCCCTGGCCCGGCATCGAGGCCGGGGTGCGCACCGCCGACACCCCTGCTCGACAGCGCCGGGCCATGGCGCGCCGCCCCCCGCACATCCTCGTCACCACCCCGGAGTCCTTCTTCCTGATGCTCTTGTCGCCGGCGACCCGCCCCGCCCTGCTCCGGGCCAGCCGGGTCATCGTCGACGAGGTGCACGCGCTGGCCCCGAGCAAGCGAGGCGTGCTCCTGGCGCTCAGCCTCGAGCTGCGGGATCTCCTCGCAGGCGCACGGGCGCAACGCGTCGGTCTGTCAGCCACCATCGAGCCGCCGGAGGCCGCCGCCGTGTGGCTCGGCGGCGCCCACGCCGGGGAGGTGCGGGTACTCGAAGCGGGCGGTCGCAAGCCGCTGACCCTCGAGGTGATCGTGCCCGGCCTCGGACTGCCCGAGGACGAGGGGTCGGTGTGGACGTCGGTGGCGCGCCGGCTCCTGGAGCTCATCGAGGCGCACCGCGCCACCCTGGTCTTCGTCAACAACCGCCGCCTGGCCGAGCGCCTCACCCACCTCGTCAACGACCTGGCGGGGCGTCGCCTCACCATGACGCACCACGGCAGCATGGCGCGACCGGCGCGCCTCTACGTGGAAGAGGCGCTCAAGTCGGGTGCGCTCAAGGCCGTGGTGGCCACCTCCACCCTCGAGCTGGGCATCGACGTGGGCACCGTCGACCTGGTCGTCCAGGTCCAGTCACCCAAGCAGGTGGCCCAGGGATTGCAGCGGCTGGGGCGCTCCGGTCATGCCGTCACGGGCACCAGCCACGGCGTCCTGCTGGCCACGCACCCGGCCGATTTGCTCGAGGCCGCGGCCGCTGCCCGGGCCATGGTCGCCGGCGACATCGAGCCCACCCGGCTGCTGTCGGGCGGGCTGGACGTGCTGGCGCAGTTCGTCGTCGGCGCCACCGTGGTCCAGGAGTGGGACGAGCAGGAGCTGCTGAGACTGGTCCGTCGCACGGCAGCTTTCTCGGACCTTTCCCGGGAAATGTTCCAAGAGGTGCTGGCTCTGGTAGCCGGCGAGCTCCCCGGCGGTCGATGGCGACCCCGAGTGCGTTGGGACCGGCAGCACGGGCGCATCCGCAGCGCCGAGGGAGCCCTGACGGTCCTCTACGCCGGGTCGGGCACCATCCCGGACCGAGGGCTGTATCCCGTCTACCTGCAGGGCACCGACGTCAAACTCGGCGAGTTGGACGAGGAGTTCACCTACGAGAGACGCCGGGGCGACGTCTTCAGGCTCGGCATGGGCACGTGGCGCATCGAGGCCATCAAGCCCGACCGGGTCCTGGTCAGCCCCGCTCCTCACGAGGGGCCCGCCCTGGTGCCGTTCTGGCGGGGGGACGCGCAGGGCCGCTCCACGCACCTGGGGCGCTGGGTCGGCGAGACCCTGGCGCAGATGGCCGAGCGCCTGAAGGACTGCCCCTCCGACGATGCGGCCCACTCGGAGTTGCGACGGTGGCTGTGCGAGCATGCCTGCCTGGACGAGGCCGCTGCCGACGCCCTGGCGAGCCTGGTGGTCCGCCAGTGGAGGGCCTGCGGCACGCTCCCGACGGATCGCCGCGTCGTGGTCGAGACCTTTCCCGACGAGCTGGGCGACCGGCGCATCGTCTTGCACAGCCCCTGGGGCCGGGCCGTCCACCGGGCCTGGGCGCTGGCCATCGAAGGCTACCTGCGTGCTCGCGGCCTGACTCCCGACACGCTCGCGGCCGACGACGGGGTGATGGTGCGCCTGCCCGCGGAGGCCGACGTCGACCCCGACGAGCTCTGTCGCCTCGGAGGCGAGGACCCCGTCGCGTTGGTCCACGCGTGGCTGCCCGGGAGCCCCCTGGTGGCCCAGCGGTTTCGGGAGGCGGCCACCCGGGCGCTGCTCATCCCGCGCAGCCACCGGGCACGCCGCCAACCCTTGTGGCTGCAGCGCCTCAGGGCCGCGGACCTGCTCGCGCAGGCGACCCGAGCGGGGGCCGTGCGTGTCCTGCTGCAGGAGGCCCTCCGCGAGGCGGCCGCAGAGGACCTCGACGTGGAGACCATGGCACGGCTGGTGAGGGGCCTGCAGCGCGGCGAGATCGAGCGGCGGGTGGTGGAGCGACGCGTCCCCTCTCCCCTCGCGGCGGCCATGCTGGCGGCCTTTACGCAAGCCTACCTGTACAGGCCCGACGCGCCCAAGGCCGAGGGCCGCGCGACGCTGTTGATGGGCGACCCCGAGGAGCTGCTGCGCCAGGCAGCCGCAGCCGGGCACCTGGAGCGTCTGGTGGACGAGCGTGCCTTCCAGGAGGTGGCCGAGCGCCATCGTTTCCCGGCGTGGTTGGGCCACCGGCCCCCCGATACCATCGACCGTCTGGAGGACTGGCTGCGGTTCGCCGGTGACCTCAGCTACCGGGAACTGGAGGAGGCCATCGGGACGGGGGCCCCGTGGCAGACGTGGATGGATGCGCTCAGGCGACAGGGGCGCGTGATGCGCCGCCGTGACCTGTGGGTCCACGCCCTGCTGGCCCCTGCCCTCGAGGCCCTGGACGCGGACGACCCGCAGCAGCGGATCGAAGCCCTCGCCGCCCTGCTCTCCCACCGGCTCTCCTCGCGGCCCGGCCCCTGGCGCGTCGAGGATGTGGCCGACCGCTACGGCGTACCGGCCCCGGTCGCCCAGGGCGCGCTACAGGTGCTGGAGGCCAGGGGTCTCGTCTTGCTGGCCACCCTGCGGGCCGGGGAGGCACCCGGCTACGTGGCGGTGGCGGGGCTGCTGGAGGCTCGCCGGCGCACGCTCGAGCGGGCTCGGGCCGAGGCTGCCCCCGTCCCCATCTCACGCTACCGGGCCTTCGTCATGCGGCGTCACGGCCTGCTGCGGGCACGAGAGCGCCCGGATACGAACGCGGAGACGGAGCTCCTCCTCCAGCGACTCTCCACCATGGCGGGCGTGCGGGCACGCTGGTCGGACTGGCTCGTCATGCTGGCGGGCCGTCTCGGTCGAGACCCGCGCCCCGACCTCGCCAGGGCCATTGCCTCCGGCCAGGTCGGCTGGGCCGTGGTGGCGGACGGCCAGGAGGCGGATCGGGAGCCCCGGGTGACCCTCTTCCCTCGGACTCAGGCGTCCGGCGCCAACCTGGCCGGCCCTGCCGTCTCCGAGCCTCAGCTCCCCCCCGAGGCACGCGCCGTCCTGGCCGTCCTTCAGCGAGGGGGCAGCTGGTTTGGGTGGGAGCTCGCAAGCCATGCAGGGCTCGACATGGAGACCGCTGCCGGGGCCCTGCTTGCGCTCGTGCGGGCCGGCCTCGTGGGAGCCGAATCCATCGAGCTGCTCGAGGCCGTGGCTCGGGCCCCCAGACGAGACGTGCCGGCCGCGGTCGGGCTATCGCCGGGGACGTACCGCCGCCGCGCCCGGGCCGTGCGCCGCGCCGTCCGCCGTGCGCTCTCCCGCCGGGCAGGTGCGAGGCCTGATGTGTCCCTGGTGCGCTTCTACCGCGTCGGTCACGAGCTCGACCAACGGTCCCGCCAGGCCGAGGCGTGGGCCGAGGCGCTCTTGGCCCGATACGGGATCGTCAGCCGCAGCGTGGCCATCGCCGAGGGGATCCCGCTGCCCTGGTCCTACGTCGCCCAGGCGCTCGAGACGATGGAGGCCCAGGGGCGGGTCCTGCGCGTCTGGGCCGTGGAGGGGTTGGAGGGCGAGCAGTTCGCCAGGGGCCCCGACATCGAAGCGTTGCGCTCGGAGGCGGCCGGTGCCGGGAGCTCATGGGGTCACGCGTGGGCCACGGCGACCGTGGACCCCGTGGTGGCGGTGGCCCTGGCCGGGCATCTCCCCTCCTGGTGGCCCGCGGGGCCGCCCACGGGGCTGGTCGCCGGAGTAGGACCCGATCCCATCCTGCTCCTGCGCCCGGCCTCGGGCGGGCTGTGGCACGATCCCGCCGCGAGCCCCGAGGCGTTGCGCCAGGCTCTGGAGTCGGCGGCGCGCCTGGCGGGCGCTGCCTTTCCCGGACGACGGCTGATCATCCGCACCGTCCAGGGGGTCCCGGTCACCCAAGACCGTGGACACCTGGCATGGATCCGGGAGGCCGGGTTCGCCGAGGGGCCCCACACCCTCGAACGTTGGGTCTAGACCCTACCTTGTTGGCCGGAGACGCCACATCCGGTTCAGACAATTCTCACAGACTGTCGTCCTCCACTTTCTCCCCTCTCGGACCGGTCCATCCCCCGGTACGGTGGTAGTGCCAGCGGTTTTCCTTACTACCACGTTTTCGTTTGCAACAAGGAGGGGTACGCCGTGAACTATCCCTTCTGGGCCATCCCTCGATTGGGAGGCTCCCTCACCGTTGGCATCGTCGCCATCCTGCACGTCTTCGTGGCCATGTTCGCCGTCGGCGGCGGGCTCTACCTGGTGCTGGCCGAACGGTGGGCCCGTCGTGAGGGTCGGCAGGAGGTGCTGGCCTACGTCGAGGCTCATTCCCGGTTCTTCCTGCTCCTCACCGCCGTCTTCGGCGCCCTGACCGGGGTGGGCATCTGGTTTACCATCGGCCTGGTCAGTCCGCCGACCACGTCGGTGCTCATCCGCACCTTCGTCTGGGCATGGGCCATGGAGTGGGTCTTCTTCATCGCCGAGATCACGGCGGTGCTGCTCTACGTCGCGTCGTGGCACCGGGTGGACGCCAGGACCCACATGCTCTACGGGTGGGCCTACGCGGTCAGCGCCTTCATGTCGCTGGTGATCATCAACGGCATCATCAGCTTCATGCTGACGCCGGGTCGCTGGCTCGAGACGGGCAACTTCTGGGACGGCTTCTTCAACCCCAGCTACTGGCCGAGCCTGGTGGGTCGGAGCGCTGCGGCCGCAGCCCTGGCCGGGTTGTGGGGGCTGGCGACCGCCACCGGCATCACATCCCAGCCGGATCGCGACCGGGTGGTGCGGTTTGCCGCCTGGTGGCTGGTGCCCGGGGCGCTGCTGCTGCCGCTGACCACCATCTGGTACTTGCAGGTGGTGCCCGTCGGCGCCCGGATGCTGGTGTTGGGCGGAGCCGCGCCCGTCTCCCTGATGTTCGTGGGGAGCGTCGTCATCTCGTCCATCATCTTCGCCGTGGGCGTGTTGGGGCCGCTGCGGGCCCCCAGGACGGCCACGAGCGCCCTGGCGGCCGTGCTCCTGGCGGCGGGGCTCATCGCGACGGGTGGCACCGAGTGGGTACGGGAGGGCATCCGCAAGCCCTACACCATCTACGGCTACCTCTACTCCAACGGGGTCTTCGTCTGGCAGCAGCCCCAGCTCTCTGCCCGGGGGGTGCTGGCCTCCGCTCGTTTCGCTGACCCGGTGCGGACGGAGCCGGCATGGGCGGCAGGCGACCAGGCCCACGCTCAGGTGGCGGACGTCCTCGCCGGCCAGGAGATCTTCCGCCTCCAGTGCTCCATCTGTCACTCGCTGGGCGGCTACAACGACATCCAGCCCCTGGTCAGAGGCTGGAGCGAGGCCTACCTCGACTTCCAGCTCGCCCACCTCGACACCTTGAAGCCCTACATGCCGCCCTTCATGGGCACCCCCGAGGAGCGGCGCGTCCTGGCACGGTGGCTCGCATCCCTCAGCCCGCCCGAGGCGCCGTCGGCCGCGGGGCGACCGCCGCTGCCCGGTGAGCCCATCTCGTGAACCCATGGGGAAAGGAGATGTCGAGGATGCCGGCCATGCTTCCTGGCCCCGATCCCATCGGGATCCCCGCGCCGCCCTGGCTGCTGCAGGTGCTGCTGGTGCTGACCTACACGCTGCACACGCTCTTCGTCGGCGTGACCCTCGGGGGCACGGCCATCGGCCTGGTCAGTGCCGTGGCCGGGCGGGCGCACGACGAGCTCCGGGCCGGGCCCGCGCGGCTGCTGGGCGCCCACCTCTCCCAGGCCCTGCCCGTGGCCATGGCCTTCTCCATCACGACGGGAGTGGCCCCCCTGCTCTTCGTGCAGGTGCTGTACGGGCCGTTCTTCTACACGGCTTCGACCTTCGTGGCCTGGAGCTGGGTCAGCGTGATTCCCGTGCTCATCGTGGGGTACTACGCCCTCTACGCCTGGGCCCTGCGCCGCAAGCACGGCCCTCGGGCCCCGGCCTGGGGCCTGGCGGTGACGCTGGGAGCCTTGGTCTGGACGGCTTTCGCGCTGGTCAACAACATGAGCCTCTTCCCGCACCCGGAGCGGTACGGGGAGCTCTTCAACCTGTCGGGCACCGCGCTCAACGTGTCCGAGCCGACGCTGTGGCCCCGCTACGTCCACGCCTTGCTCAACCTGCTACTGGTCGGCCTTTCGTACGTGCTGGCTGTGGGCCACGTGGCGGCGCGCGTCGCTCCGGAGCCTGCTCGCCGGGTACGGGCGGGCGTCGGTCGCGCCCTTGCCGTGACCCTCGTCCTGCAGGCGGCGGCCTCGGCCTGGTACGGGCTGGCTCTGGTGCCGGTCGTCGAGACGGTGCCGCTGGTGCGAGTGGGGATAGCCATCGCGGTGGCCGGCGGCGTGGTGATGGCTGCTGCCTGGCTCCTGGCGGAGCGGGCCGCTCGCTCGCGACCCGGCGGGCCCGGTGCCCTTCGGTGGGCGGCGGGCGCGCTCGCGGGCACGGTTGCCATGGCGGCGGGGCTGGCCGTGGCCCGACACGGGGTGCGGATGGACTCGCTGCAGCCTTACCTTCAGCCGGAGATGTGGCGGGTCGACCTGCAGTTGACTCCCCTGGTCTTGTTCGGTCTGCTGCTGGTAGCGGGGCTCGCCTTCGTCGCCTATATGCTGCTCCGCTACCCGTGGCGCGAGGGACTCGAGCGCCTGCAGGCCTGAGGGTCCCTTCGCGCCGCACGCGCAACGCGACGGGGCGGGCGCTCGCCCTCGTGGCGGGGCCCGCCCCCCCTTTTCGCTCAGAGCAGGCCCTTGACCAGTCCGCCGTCGATGGTGAGCGCCGCTCCCGTGACGTAGCTGGCCGCGTCCGACGCCAGGAAGGCGATGACCCGTGCCAGTTCGTCGGGATGCCCGTATCGGCGCAGCGCGATCTGGTCGGCGTAGCGCTGCACCACCTGCTCCGGCGTGATGCCCTCCCGCTGGGCCCGGATCCGGTCCAGCTCCCGCACCCGCTCCGTGTCGAAGCGGCCCTGGACGATGACGTTGACCCGGATGCCCTCGCGGCCGAGCTCCTGCGACAGCGTCTTGAGCAGCCCCGCCAGGGCCGCGCGCATGGCGTTGCTGAGCATGAGGCCCGGGATGGGCTCCTTGAGGCTGTACGAGGTCAGGGCCAGGATGGAGCCGCCTCTCCCCGTCTTGCGCATGAGGGGCACGAAGCCCCGCACCATGCGGACCACGCTCATGACCAGGAGATCGAAGGCGGCCTGCCAGTCGGCATCGCTCAATTCGAAGAAGGTCCCAGGCCGGGGCCCACCGGCGTTGGTGACCAGCACGTCGACCTGACCGTAATGGCGGTCGACGGCCTCCACCAGGCGCGCGATGTCCTCGGCCCGGCTCACGTCCGCGGTGACGGCCAGCACCTCAGCGCCGGTGGCCTCCCGGATCGAACGGGCCGCCCGGTCGATGGCGTCGGCGCGCCGCGAGCAGATGGCCAGCCTCGCCCCCTCGGCCGCCAGCGCCCGCGCCGCGGCGTATCCCAGCCCCTCGGACGCGGCTGCCACGACGGCCACCTTGCCTTGCAGTCCCAGATCCATCCTCGCGTCCCTCCTCGTGACGGCGGCACCACTCGGGGCCCCCTACCGTCTCCCTGCCTGATTCGCAGGGTGAACGGGCCATCCCTTGAAGCCCGGCTCCCCGGCGCGTCAGAATAACCCGTGTCGCCCGAAGACCCCTCAGGAAGGCAGGTCGATCGCGGTGGCCGTTGCGGTCAAGCCCGGCGACGAGATGCCCGAAGTGGCTGGTCCCACGCAGGCCGGCACGCGTCTTTCGACACGGCAGTTCCTGGGCAAGTGGCTGGTCCTCTACTTCTACCCCAAAGACAACACCCCCGGTTGCACCCGGGAGGCCCGAGCCTTCGACGCCATCCTGGAGGCGCTGCGGGAGCGCGACGCCGAGGTGGTCGGCGTCAGCGTGGACAGCGAGGCCTCCCACCGTCGCTTCGCCGATGCGTGCGGCCTGCGCTTCCCGCTCATCTCCGATCACGACCGCAGCATCTCGCGGCAGCTCGATGTCCTCAACGAGCGTGGCACCAGCGCCCGGCGCGTCACCTTCCTCATCGACCCCGAGGGCCGAGTGGCCCACGTCTTCGAAGACGTCAAGGTGGACGGGCATGCCGAGGAGGTCCTGCGCACCCTCGACCGCCTGCGCGAGGCCCGGGCTCAGGCGGCCAGGAAGGAATAACCAGCGACGCGTCTAACCCGTGGCGTCGAGGAGGCACGTCATGGTGGGCAACCGACACGCAACGGGATGGTTGTTGGCGACTGTCGCATTCATCGTGCTGGGAGCGGCCAAGCCGGCGGACGCCCTGCTGGAGCCGCGCCCACAGCCTTTCTGGCGGGCCGGCATCGTCTGGGGCCTGACGGAGGCCGACGCCATCGGCCTCGACTGGGGGATCGGGGTCAAGGTGCCGCTGCAGCCCAGCGAGGTGGGCGTCGCTTCGCTGGCGGGGAGTCTACAGGGCACGCTCAGCGCCCGGTCAGAGTGGGACTTCCGCCTGGGCGGGGTGGTGGAAAACTACCGCAGCGGCCGGCCGCTCATCGGCGTCTACTACACGTTGCGCCGGCTGCCGCTGCAGGAGGCTCCCTTCGACCGAGCCCTCAACGGCATCGCTATCCGGTACGGCTCGTTCGTGGCCGCCTTCTACCCGTCCATCTGGAACCAAGACCTCGCTCACGACCAGGCAGCCCTGGTGCTGGAGCCAGGCTGGTTCAGCGGCCTCTACATCCAGCTTCGCTACGCGACGGCGCTGGGGGCAGGCGGGGGAGGCTCTCCCTCCTTACGGCTGTCGGTCGGCCTCGAGGAGGGCTGGTGACCCCGGAGGCGCCCCGGTCATCGCGGGCGCCTCGCCGTCTACGCTGAGCCCCTGGCCCGCCTCGAGCAACGCCATGGCGTGCTCGGCGGAGTAGATGGCGTAGCGGTAGCCCTGCTCCGTCAAGAAGAGCTGCCGCTTGGACGCGAAGCGCTGCTCGGTGCTGGGCGCCGTGACGATCGAATAGAATCGGGCCACGTTGTCGCCGGCCTTGGGCCGCAGGATGCGACCCAGTCGCTGGGCCTCCTCCTGCCGGGAGCCGAAGGTGCCCGAGACCTGGATGGCCACGCTGGCGTCCGGCAGGTCCACCGCGAAGTTGGCCACCTTGGAGACGACCAGGCACTTGATCCGGCCCTCCTTGAAGGCCGCGTAGAGCTCCTCCCGCCGGGCGTTGGGCGTGCGCCCCGTGATGAGGGGGGCATCCAGCATCGAGGCGATGGTCTCGAGCTGAGAGAGGTACTGGCCGATGATGAGCACCTGGTCGTCGCGGTGGTAGCGGCACAGGGCCCGGACCACCGCCAACTTGCGGGGGTTCTCGGAGGCGATGCGAAACTTCTCGCGGTCCTCGGCCACCGCGTAGCTCATGCGCACCGAGTCGTCCAGCGGCACCCGCAACTCGAAGCACTCGGCCGTGGCGATCCATCGGGCCTTCTCCAGATCGCGCCAGGGCACGTCGAAGCGTTTGGGCCCGATGAGACTGAAGACGTCGGTCTCCCGGCCGTCCTCCCGGATGAGCGTCGCCGTCAGCCCCAGCCTCCGCCGTGCCTGGATCTCGGCCGTGATGCGAAAGACGTCGGCCGGCAACAGGTGCACCTCGTCGTAGATGATGAGCCCCCAGTCACGGCTGTTGAAGAGGGCAAAGTGCGGGTACTCCTCGTCTCCGGGCCCGCGGTGGGTCAGGATCTGGTAGGTGGCGACGGTGACCGGCTTTATCTCCTTGGCCTCGCCGGTGTACTCGCCCACGTCCTCTTCGCTGAGGGTGGTCTTGTCCAGGATCTCGGCCACCCACTGGCGCACGGCCGTCACGTTGGTGGAGAGGATCAGCGTCTGCGTGCGGGCCCGCGCCATGACTCCGATCCCCACGATGGTCTTGCCCGCCCCGCAGGGCAGCACGACCACCCCGTTGCCGCCCCTCTCCGAGCCCTCCATCCAGAAGGCGTCGACCGCCTGCTGCTGGTAGTCGCGCAGGGCGAACGGCCGTCCCGAGCGCGTCACGGAGCGCAGGGATACCTCCAGAGGCGCTCCCTGGACGTATCCCGCCAGGTCCTCGACCGGATAGCCGATGTGGACCAGTACCTGTTTGACGTGGCCCCTGTACCGCCCGTCGACGGCCAGTGTCCGCTCGTCGACACGCCCGACGAGGTAGGGCAGAAGGCGCGGGTGGTGGGCGATCTCCTCGATGATGGCAGGCTCCGTGCTGGTGAGCAGCAGGACCTCGCCGTCCCGGCTGCCCGCACCCGCCCGGGAGCGCCGCGCCCCTGCCCGGCCCGCCTGGCCGTTGGGCGGCGCCTGACCCCCGCGCACCAGCTTGACGAGCCCGTACCGCCCCATGTACTCCCGGACGGCCTGGGAGATGGCCAGCGGCACGTCGAACTTGCCGTACCGCTCCAGCACCTCCAGCACGTCGGAGGCCGACAGCCCCGAGGCCGCCGCGTTCCAGAGCGACAGGGGCGTGATCCGGTAGGTGTGGATGTGCTCGGGGCTCTTCTCCAGCTCCGCGAAGCGGGCCAGGGCGTCCCTGGCCTCTTCGTAGCGGGGATTGTCCACTTCCAGCAGGATCTCGTGATTGCTCTGGACGATGAGCGGGTTTTCGGGACGATAGCCCAAACGACGTCACTCCCCCCGGCGGGACCTCGAGGAGGCGGACAGACCCGGTGTCCGATCCGCCGCTTCGAGCAGATCGGCCTCGCTTCCAGGCGGGACGAAGGTGAGGTCCCGCCGCCCCCGCGTCAGGGAAGGTGGCGGACGCCGCTCCACCAGGACCCCCGCCTCCCGGGCCGCCTGGCGGGCTGCGCTCTCCAGCGCCTGCCCCACCTCATCGGCCCGCTGGGCCGGGTAGGCTACCCGGGTGCCCTTGACCCAGGGCCGGACCGGATACCCGCAGCGCTCGGCCGCCTCCAGCAGTGCGCTCACGTGGCGCCGTTCGATCCAGAGCGCCTCCGGGGCCACCCGGTCGATGGGGATGCCGCGGGCTCGAGCGCCCTCGAGCAGGGCGGACGCCACCGTCGCGTCGTCGGTGCGCACCAGGATGCCGTCCATGAGCTGCACCCGGCCCAGGGGCTTGAGGGCATCCACCAGGGTAAACTGCACGTTTTGAGGCAGCTCGTGGCGCGACGCCTCTCGCAGCAGTCCGACCACCTCGGCCGGTGCCCACCGGCCCGACCGTACGGCGGCCGCCGCTCGCTCCACGTCGAGGCGGAGCTGCACCATCCGATCGGAGCGTACGACCTCGGAGATCTCCATCAGCCGCGCCAGGCGATCGGGGCGCATATGGCGTGGCGCCAGGATCTCGAAGTTGGGCTGGATGAACGCGTGCGCCTCGTCCTCGGGCAGCAGCTGGGCCAGCCGCTGGTCGATGGAGACCGCCGGTGCCGCTGTCTCATGTTGATCGACGGTCGTGCCACCGTCCAGAGCCGCCAGCCTGCCCGGCCGCGCGCCATTGGAGACGACCGGCGGCTCCGCATCGGCATCCTCGTCGAGACGAGCCGCCTCCAGCATGGCGCGGGGGTCGCTCAGCGCATCCCACAACACCCGCCCGATGGCGGTGATCCCGAAGGCGACGTCGGACAACGGGGGCAGCCCTTTGCGCTGGCTGGGCGCCGGCTTGACCGACACGTTGCCCGCCTCGCCCGACTCGGGCGGCGGCTCGTGCCAGCGGGCCCGCCACATGAAGACGGCCCCCATCCAGGCCAGCCGCTGCAGCGTCTTGATCAGCGAGACCAGGCGATAGGCCGGAAAGGGTTCATCCTCGAAGTGGCTGATGGCCTCCGCGAAGCCCTTGACCCAGACGCCCCTCCCGGGAGCCGCCACCCAGCGGGAGGCATCCAGGGCGATGAGCGCGTCGACCTCGGAGCCCCCGGCCATGGCGCAGAAGCCGGCCATGACCCGGGCGAGCCGGCGACCCGGTCCCGCCTGCAGCCATGCATCGGCCAGCGGGCCCTCCTGCAAGAACTCGCCGTCTCCGGGCGCCACCTGCACCAGGCCGATGCGCTTGGCAAGGTCCAGCAAGAAGCCCATCCTCGGAGGCTCGGGAGCGAAGGGGCCGGTGTCGGGCGCCAGAGGCTCCTTGAGGGAGAGGTACTCGGTGAGGCGAT
The DNA here is from genome assembly GCA_036562495.1 of Limnochordales bacterium. Lineage (GTDB taxonomy): Bacteria > Bacillota > Limnochordia > Limnochordales > Geochordaceae > Geochorda. Next base: position 20,152 of record DATCKA010000092.1, on the reverse strand, counting down.
GCTGCGCCCGCCGTTGCAAGTGCCCCCCGGGCCCCAGGGGTGCCTCCTCGGCCCGCACGAAGGCGATGACCGCCGCCAGGTCGAAGAGAAGGGCGCTTGCGGCCTCGACCCCGGCGGCATCGAAGCGTTCCTGCCCGAAGGCCGTCTCGACCACGAAGGTGATGGGCGGCCGGCGGGACCTCAGGTCACGGGCCCCGATATTCCACAAAATCTGTCGACTCTCGTCGGGCAGCAGGTATAGATCGTAGCGGCGCTCCCTCATCAGCACGGCGAGGCCTGCCCGCCTCGCCTCCCAGAGGGCCTCCAGGGCCGCCTGCTTGCCCCCGACCAGGGCCGCCACCCTGGCGACCACCTGATCGGCACCGGCACCGGCCAGCTCCGGTGCCGGTAGGCTCGCCCTGGAGAAGAGCAAGGCGAGCAAGGCCGTCTGGGCAGGGAGGCTCAACGCTCGATACGTCTCCCCGTCCAACGCCGCAGGCGGCTCTTGACCCGTCAACTGACGATACCGCATCGATCGCCGCTCCCACATTCCAAATGTCGGGCCGGCACAGGACTCCAGCATTCCAGGATTGTCAGTCACCTATTGAGAATATCACAGGCGCCCCTGTCGGGGGCAAGGGGGAGGCGTCCGGACATGACGCGAGCGGAGCGTTTGCGGCGGGCTCTAGCAGGCGACGACAGCGCAGGCGTGCTCTTTTCCATTTGGTTCCACTTCGGCACCCAGCACCTTCCTGCCCATCGCACGGCGGCCATCCACGTCGATTTCTTCGAAGCCTACGATCTCGACTGGCTCAAGGTGATGAGCGATTATCGCTACCCGATGCCGCCGGGCGTGACGGAGGTGGAGACGGTCGAGGCGTTGCGTCGCTTCACCCGATTTTCCATGGAGGCACCGGAGCTCGCCGAGCAACTGCGTTGCCTTCGGGAAATAGGGGCCAGGCTGGGAGCCGACGTTCCATTCATCGAAACCGTCTTCAGCCCTCTGGGCGTCGCGCGTCGCACGCTGCGTAGCCACATGATGCCGTTGTGGGAGAGCCATCCAACGGCATTCAAGAACTTTCTCGAATCCGTTACCGAGACCTTACAATCTTACGTCAAGGCCGTGGCCGAGACGGGCGCCGCAGGAATCTTCTACTCGATCAACGGCATCGGCGAAGACGAGATGAGCGAGTCTCAATTCGAGGAATGGGTCATGCCTTACGACCTCGCCGTCATGGAGACGGCAGCGGAGCTCGCGCGCGCCGGCAAATTCTATTTCAACGTGGCCCATCTCCACGGGACCCGGCTGCGTTGGAAACCCGTCTTCGAGCACTACCCCGCCCATGCATTCAACTGGTCCGTGCACCACTCCCCGCCGACGCTGGAGGAGGCACGCGCCGCCACCCGCGCCGCGCTCATCGTCGGCATCGACGAGGTCGGACTGACGGGACGCGCCCCGTCGGAGGTCCGCCGCATGGTACGGGAGACCATCGCCCGTGTCGGTCGCTCCGGTCTCATCATCGGGCCCGGGTGCGCGGTCCCGACCGACACGCCGGCGGACCTCATCGTGGCGGCTCGGGAGGCCTGCCGGGAGCCGTAGGGGCGTTCAGCGCCCCCACGGCATCCCGTTGCGATAGACGCGCAGATCCTCCAGGTTGGGCAGGTCCAGGTAGAGGTCGTGTTCTTCCTGGCTGTCCAGCAGGCGGCGTAGGGTCTGGATGGGCGCCTCCAAGGCCCACAGCGCATCGCCGTCCTCGAGCTGGACGAAGATGCGATCGCCCTCGGGGATCGGCACTCGCAGCGCCAGGAGCATGCTGAGCACGCTCAAGGAGGTCACCGGCGGAAACTGGGGGGCCCGTGGGGCATTGAAGACCAGCCCGTACCCGGGCACGTACACGCCGCCGGCCTCGGGCTCACGGAAGAGCTCGGAGGTGACGGCATCCAGGGCTGCCTGCACCTCGGCCCACCCGGGCACCTCCCGGCCCTGCCCCTGCCCGTTGCGGTAGAACTCGTAGTGCTCCTGGGTCCAGGCCAGGGCGCTCTCCATGTCGGGCGTGCCCCGCGCCAGCATCTCCAGCAGCGGTCCGCGGGGGTAGCGACGCAGCAGGTGCTCGGTGGGGGTCACCGCCTCGCTGATGAGCTGGGCCTGGCCATCGTGGAGGTAAGGGAAGGGAGCCATGATCTCCTTGGCGATGATGACCGCCGAGAACATCTCGAAGAGGCGGTCCTGGGAGCCCCGCAACTCCGGACGGGTGTAACGCACCACCAGCCCCAGTCGCGGTACCCACCAGACGAGGGGCGAGAAGCCACCCTCCCGGTAAACCCGCAACCGCACGTCCTCCAGGGCCCTCAGGAAGTGGGTCCCATCGATGGCCAGCTCGAAGTCGGAGCGCACCTCCTGGTCGGCCGCCAGGACCACCTGGAAGGTGCGGGGGAGGTAACCCGTGCCGCTTACCCACACCTGGACGTTGCCCGGCGATCCCTGGCCTTCCAGCCGAAAACGTCCTCCGGCGTCGGTCTGGGCCCACAAGCCGAGGGCCGCTATTTCTACCTCGGCTCCCGGGATCCCGACGCCGTACGGGTTGTGGACGGTGCCCGTGAGGACCCAGCGGCCCGTGGAGCTCGGGGGGGCCACGGGCGCCTTGGGCGCCTGCCCGGCCCAGGCTGACGGCCCCGCGGCCAGCCAGCAGGCCACGCTCACGATCAGCAACCCCAATGCGGACGATGCCAACCTTCTCACCATCGCCAGTCCCTTCTGGCCTCAGCGCCGTCCGGCTAGCTGCCGCCGTCCAGACCGTCGACCTGCCACGGGCCACGCAGCTCGGCCGTCAGCGCGCCCTCCATCACAAGCAGCTCGGGAGCCTGGCCCCTGACCAGGCGCAGGCGGATGCGGTAGATGCGCCCGTCGGGGTCCGTGAAGAGGATGGAGGCCGCCTCCCTCCCGGTCGTGCCCCCCAGGAAGCGGAAGGGGCCGGGCGACATCAACAGGTGGGGCCGAGTGGCCTGGAGGTAGGCCCTGAGGCGCTGCGGCGTCTCGACTCCCATGACCCGTCGCCACTCCGCCGTCGTCAACGCCAGCGCCTGCTGCATGTCGCCCCGCCGCACCGCCGCGACGAAGGCCTCCGCCACCCCGAAGGGCGTCAGCTCCGGGGGCGAGGCTTCCACCGCGAAGGCACGGCGCCCGGGATCCCACCGATACGTGGTGACCGCCACGGCTCGGGCAGGGCGGCCGACGGGGTCCAGGCGAGCCGAGTCGGAGACGACGAAGACTGCCGGCACCCGCTCGCCGAAGTCGAAGACCCCCACCTGCACACGCAGGTTGCCGCCGCTCTCCCGGTCCATGGTGATGAGGTCGCCCGTGGCCGCCAGCACCCGTACGTTGCTGGCCTCCCCGCCGGCGCGGCTCGGGTCGAAGAGATACAGCGCAGCCTGCGGCCGCTCGGCATCGGAAGGCGCTGCCACGGCGAAGAAGACCGGCCCTCCGGGCAGGGCTTCGACCGGCATCAGCGTGTAGCTCGGGTAGCCGGTGTCGACCAGGGCGGTCAGATCGACGAAGACGTCTCGCTCGCCCGTGGGCTGGCGGCGCAGCAGGCCAAACGCATGCAGCGCCCGCGTCGGGTCCTGCTTCGTACGCCCCGACACCCAGACGAGCCGGGCCGAGCCGTCGGGCGAGCGCGCCTCCCGCACCTGCACATCGTTTGGGGAGAGCCGCCAGATCCACTCGTGCCGGCGCGCCAGCAGCGTGACGACGCCCTGGGTCGACAGCTCGGCGCCTCCCGGCGTGGCCGCGGCCGCCCCTGAGGCGCCCGACGCGATGCACGCGATCATCGCCGCGACCACGGCCGCCAGCCCCGTGGCCCGGGGGCGCCCGATGAGCCCGCGCATCGATGGCCGTCGTCCCCTCTCCCAGATCGTCGCCAACGCTGGGTCGTCGACCCGACACAGGAGGATTTAGGAGCGAGGGCGGTTTTCCCCTCCCGACAGGCCTGGGGATGTCGTCCCAGGAGATCGTCGCGATTCGGCGTATATGCGTGCTAACACCCTGGTCGCAGGTCCCGGGCCCCGAGATGCAGCGCAGGAATGGGGGGCTTCGAGAGCACGCCATGAATCGTAAGTTCGCCGCGCTTTTGTTGGCAGGCTCGCTACTCGTGGCCGCCACGGCGGTGGCCGCCGCGGCCGAGCCCATCCGCATCGGCCTCAACCTGGAGATGACGGGTGGGGTGGCCGCATACGGCCAGCAGGGCTACGAGGGCATCCAGGTCCTCCAGCAGATGATGAAGTTGGAGGCCCTCGGGCGGCCGGTGGAGTTCGTCCTCGTGGACAACAAGTCGGACCGGGTCGAGAGCGCCAACGCCGCCCAGCGGCTCATCCAGCGAGACCGGGTCGTGGCCATCATCGGCCCCATGATCTCGGGCTCCATGCTGGCGGCCGGCCCCATCGCCGAGCAGGCGCGGGTGCCCATCATCGGCCCGTCCACCACCAATCCCCTCACGACGCAGGGGCGCAACTTCGTCTTCCGGGCCTGCTTCATCGATCCGTTCCAGGGCCAGATCGCGGCGCGCTTCGCCTACGAGCACCTGGGCATCCGCCGGGCCGCCCTGCTGGTGGACGTGGCTCAGGACTACGCGGTCGGCCTCGCCAACTTCTTCACCCGTGAGTTCACGCGCCTGGGCGGTCAGGTGGTGGCCACCCAGTACCTCAAGACGGGCGATCAGGACTTCAGCGCCCAGTTGACGGCCATCCGGGCGGCCAACCCGGAGCTGTTGTACATGCCCAACTACTACACCGAGATCGCGCTGGCCGCCGTCCAGGCTCGCCGGCTCGGACTCAACGTACCCATCCTGGCCGGTGACGGGGCCGACGCTCCGGAGCTCGTGCAGATCGGCGGAGAGGCCGTGGAGGGCCTGATGCACACAGGCTTCTACCACGTGCAGGCCTTCTCCAACCCGCTGGCCAAGCAGTACCTGGAGACCTTCCGCAAGGTCACGGGCAAGGATCCCAATGCCTTCGGCGCACTGGCGGCCGACGCGGTGCTCATCGTCCTCGACGCCATCGAGCGTGCCGGCTCCACGGATCCGCAGGCCATCGCCGCCGCGATGCACCAGACCCGTGACCTCGAGGTGACGACCGGCACCGTGACGATTCAAGACGGGGACGCCATCAAGCCCGTCGTCATCCGCAAGCTGGTCAACGGCCAGTGGGAGTACCTCACCACGGTCAACCCGTGACGCGTCCGGCGAGGGGTTTGACCCATCCGACGGCCAGGGAGGGGCGGCCGGGCGACGGGGCCCGGCCCGGTCGTCCCGTTCATCGAGAAGCGAGGCAGCAGTCGTGAACCTTTCGCTCGAGGTCCTCGTCCAGCAACTCCTCAACGGGATCAGCCTCGGCGGGCTATACAGCTTGCTGGCCATCGGCTACACGATGGTCTACGGCATCCTGCGCCTCATCAACTTCGCCCATGGCGACGTCTTCATGATCGGCGCGTATACGGCCTTCTTCCTCGTGGGCGTCTTCCACCTGCCCTGGTGGATCAGCGCGCCGCTGACGGCGCTGCTGACGGCAATGGTCGGGGTGACCATCGACCGCGCGGCCTACCGTCCCCTTCGGGACCAGCCGCGCATCTCGGCCCTCATCACCGCGGTGGGTATCTCCTTCTTCATCGAAAACCTCGGCCTGGTGGTGGTCGGCGGTCGGCCGCGGGGCATGCCCGTGCCGCCTGCGTTCGCCGGCTCGTACGCCCTCGGGCCCTTCCGGGTGCCGGGCGTGACGGTCTGGGTGCCCGTCCTGACTCTGCTGCTGGTGGGCGCCCTGCTGGTGCTGATCTACCGCACCCGGGCGGGGATGGCCATGCGGGCTCTCTCGCGCGACATCGAAGCGACGCGGCTGATGGGCGTCGACGTGGATCGGGTCATCTCCTACACCTTCGCGCTGGGCTCGGCGCTGGCGGCGGCCGGCGGTATCATGTGGTCCTTCCAGTTCCCGCAGGTCAACCCCCTCATGGGCATCTACCCGGGATGGAAGGCCTTCACCGCCGCGGTGGTCGGCGGCATCGGCAACGTGGTGGGGGCCATGGTCGGGGGCTTCGTCATCGGCATCGTCGAGATCATGACGGTAGGCCTGATGCCCCACCTGTCCGGATATCGTGACGCCGTCGTCTTCGCCTTGCTGGTCTTCTTCCTGCTGGTGAGGCCGACCGGAATCCTGGGCGAGCCCTTGAAGGAGAAAGTGTAGACCTCCATGACGACCAGAGCGCCTTCCATCGAGCCGGTTCGCGAGGCGCCGCCGCTCTCTCCCTGGACCAAGCGGCTGCTGACCCTGGCCGCCCTGGCCCTGCTGGTGGGCGCCATCGCCTACATGGAGCAGCCGGGCTTCAGCCTGTACTACCGGCGCATCGCAAACCTGGCCTTCATCTACGTCGTGGCAGCTGTCAGCTACAATCTCGTCAACGGCGTGGCCGGGCAGTTCTCTCTGGGACCCAACGGCTTCATGGCCATCGGGGGCTTCCTCACCACGCTGTTGATGCTGCCCGTGGACCGCAAGGCCCAGGTCTTCTTCCTGCAGCCGCTGGTCTGGCCCCTGTCGGCCTTCTCGGTGCCGGAGAGCCTGTCGGCAGCGCTCTCCCGCCTGTTGCCGGGAGGCAGCGGGGCGGCGCTGGCCATGCCCTTGGGCTTCCTCCTCTCGCTGGTGGCCGCGGGGGTGGCGGCCGCCCTGGGCGGCCTGCTGGTCGGGTTCCCCTCCCTGCGGCTGCGGGGTGACTACCTGGCCATCGCGACCTTTGGATTCGGCGAGATCATCTTCGTGCTGGCCAACAACCTCATCTCGGTCACCAACGGGCCCCTGGGCATCCGTGACATCCCCGAGTACGCCAATCTGTGGTGGACCGGCGGTGCAGCCATCTTCACCGTCTGGGTCGTCCAGAATCTGGTCAACTCCACCTACGGGCGAGCGCTCAAGGCCATCCGGGAGGACGAGGTGGCGGCGGAGGCCATGGGGATCCACGTCTTCACCCACAAGCTCCTGGCCTTCGTCGTCAGCGCCTTCTTCGCAGGGGTAGCGGGAGGGCTGCTGGCCGCGCTGCTGACCACCATCTCGCCGTCGCTGTTCACCTTCACGATGACCTTCAACCTCCTCATCATCGTGGTGCTCGGCGGCCTGGGGAGCACCAGCGGGGCCGCGGTGACCGCCGTGCTGTACGCCGTCTTGCAGGAGGCGCTCCGGGCGGTGGAGGCGCCGATGCAGCTGGGGCCCTTCTTCATCCCCGGCGTGCCGGGGATGCGCATGGTGGTCTTCTCCCTGCTGCTCGTCCTGCTCATGCTCTTCTACCGCCGGGGGCTCTTCGGCCGCAGCGAGTTTACGTGGGACGGCGCCTGGCGGCTCACCTACCGCGTGTACCGAAGCGTGGTGCGCGGGCTGTCGCGGGTGTCGGGGCGGGCGTCCGGGGTGGCCCGCCCGCCGAGGGGGCAATGACGTGGCGACGACGCCTCTGCTGAAACTGGAGCGCTTGACGGTCCGCTTCGGCGGCCTGGTGGCGGTGCACGCCCTGGACCTCGTCGTCCACGAGGGCGAGCTGATGGGGCTCATCGGACCCAACGGAGCGGGCAAGACCACGGTCTTCAACCTGATCACGGGTCAGTACCCGCCGAGCGAGGGGCGCATCCTCTTCGACGGCCAGCCCATCCAGGGGTGGCCGCCGCACCGCATCACGGCGCTCGGCATCGCCCGCACCTTTCAAAACATCCGCCTCTTCGGGGGCCTGACCGTGATCGACAACGTCATGGTCGGGCTGCACGTGCGCCGTCGAGCGTCGCTGGCGTCGGCCTTCGTACGGAGCCGGGCCCGCCGCGAGGAAGAGCGGGCCATGCGCGAGCGGGCCCACGCGCTCTTGGAGGCGGTCGGCCTGGCCCACCTGGCCGACGAGCCGGCCAGCTCCCTGCCGTACGGGCAGCAGCGCCGGCTCGAGATCGCCCGGGCCCTGGCCACGGGCCCGCGGCTGTTGCTGCTCGACGAGCCGGCGGCCGGCATGAACCCCGAGGAGATGCGCCAGTTGATGGAGTTCATCCTGCAGATCCGCCAGCGCTTCGGCCTCACCATCATGCTCATCGAGCACCACATGCAGATGGTGATGGGCATCTGCCAGCGCATCACGGTCCTGGACCACGGCGTCGCCATCGCCACGGGTACTCCCGAAGAGATCCAGCGGGATCCCAAGGTGATCGCCGCCTACCTGGGGGAGGAGCCAGCCGCATGACGCCCCACCGCCAAGGCGGGCCCGGCACGTCGCCCGCCATGCTGGAGATCGAAGGGCTCGAGATAGCCTACGGCGGCATCCAGGCGCTCAGGGGCATCTCGCTGCGGGTCCCCGAGGGCGGGCTCGTCTGTCTCATCGGGGCCAATGGCGCCGGCAAGAGCACGACGCTTAGGGCCATCATGGGGTTGGTGCGCCGCCGTGCCGGCAGCATCCGGCTGCAGGGGGAGGAGATCTCCAACTGGCCCACCCACCGCATCGTCCGCCGCGGCGTGGCGCTGGTGCCCGAGGGCCGGCGGGTCTTCGCCAACTTGACGGTCTACGAGAACCTGGTGATGGGCGCCTACACGCGGCCCGACGCGGAGCTGCAGGCTTCCTTGCAGCGCGTCTATGACCTCTTCCCCCGCCTGGCCGAGCGCCGCGCGCAGAAGGCCGGCACCCTGTCGGGCGGCGAGCAGCAGATGCTGGCCATCGGGCGGGCCCTGATGTCACGGCCGCGGTTGTTGTGCCTCGACGAGCCCTCGCTGGGGCTGGCGCCGCTGTTGGTGCGGGAGGTCATGAGAGCCCTGGCGGCCATCCACCGGCAGGGCACCACCGTCTTGCTGGTGGAGCAAAACGCCCGCCTGGCCCTCTCGATGTGCGAGTACGCCTACGTGCTCGAGACTGGACGCATCGCACTGGAGGGCCCCGGCCCCGAGCTCCTGGAGCATCCCAGCGTCCGTCAAGCATATCTGGGCGAGCGCGCGGGGTGAGCCGCACCCTTCCCGAGAAGGGGAGGAGTTCGCATCCGGCCACCGAACATCCGCCCACGGTCGCGCGGGGGGTCGGTGCCGCCAGTGCGCTGGGAATCTGTGGAGTTCGAAGACGAGGCCGAGCGCCATGCGCCCGTGGTGGTGTTGAGGGGCGTCGGGTGGCGTATGGTCGCGCGCTACCTGGAGAAGTTCGGGGGCGAGCTGACGACAGGCCACGAGGAGTCCCCCTCCAGCACCGGCGCTCTGGGCGCCGCTCGCCCGCGGGTGTTGGCCGAGATAGCCGGCAAGGGTTGGCGCGCCCGGCTCCACGAAGAGGTGGAGTTTACCGGGGCGCTGCGGACCAATCGCGTCGAGGTGAGCCTCAGCGGCGAGCCCGATGCCGTGCAGCAGGTGGTGCTGGGGCTGCGACGCATGACCCACCTGCAAGGTGCGTGACGCGCGGCATCCCGATGCGTCGGGCCACCGTCAGCGCCCGCTGGGGCTGGCCGCCGGAGTCGAGGGTCGCGGGGCCAGCCCATCGGCCTCGCTCGCCTCGAGGGTGTACATCAGCTGGCAGACGCGGTCGTCGAGCGAAGCCACCTCTCGCTGGTAGGCGTCCAGTTGCCGCTTGAGCGCATCGAGCTCCCGCAGCATCCAGATGTTGGACAACAGCAGCACGCCCACCGCGGCCCCGTAGAGAAGCGCCGTGCCCACAGGCGCTCTGGCCCCCTGCCCGGCGCGCCTCACGGGCGCGCCTGTCGATGTCGTCGGGACCCACTCTACTCGGCCGGGCGCGCGGCTAGACCTGTCCCGATGTCGAGCCCCGTCAAGCGGGGATCAGGCGCCGCCCGAGGACTCCAGCAGCCGCTCCGCTGCCGTCACGACATTGGCCATCAGCATGGCCACGGTCATGGGCCCTACCCCGCCGGGCACCGGGGTGATGTGGCCGGCCACGGCCGATGCCGCCTCGAAGTCGACGTCGCCGGCCAGACCACCGTCGGGCAGCCGGTTGATGCCGACGTCGATGACGACGGCACCCGGCTTGATCCAGTCGCCCTGTACCAGCCGGGCGCGCCCGACGGCGGCCACCAGCACGTCGGCCTCCCGGCAGATCTCGGGCAGGTCGCGTGTGCGGGAGTGGCAGATGGTGACGGTGGCGTGCCTGGCCAGCAGCAACAGAGCCGTCGGCTTGCCGACGATGTTGCTACGCCCGATGACGACCGCCCGGCGGCCCTGCAGCTCGATGCCGGTGGCGTCGATCAGGTGCATGATGCCGGCCGGTGTGCAGGGCACCAGGTAAGGGCGCCCCTGCAGGAGCCGGCCCATGTTGTCGGGATGGAAGCCGTCGACATCCTTGCGGGGATCGATCCGGGCCAGGAAGTCGTCGGCCTCCAGATGGGCCGGCAGGGGCAGCTGGAGCAGGATACCGTGCACCTGGGGGTCGGCGTTGCACCGGTCGATGAGGTCGGCCAGCTCCGACGCCCTGGTCTCGGCCGGCAGGTGGTGCACCTGGCTGCGGACGCCCAGCTCCTCGCAGGCCCGCCGCTTGTTGCGCACGTAGATGGCCGAGGCCGGGTCGTCGCCGACCAGGATGACCGAAAGGCCGGGCGCCGTCCCGTACCGCTCCTGCAGCTGACGGACGCGCTGGGCCACCTGCTGGCGCACGGCCGCGGCCAGCGCCTTGCCGTCGATGATCCGTGCCCTCTCCGCCATGCTTGGTGCCTCCCCGCGGGCTGCCCGTGGCTGGTGACGTGCTCGCGTGGGCGGAGGGCAGCCCGAGGGGGCTTCGAGAGCGCTTGCGCCCACTCCTCTCGGCCCGACTAGGACGCCTCCTCGGCGGCCCGGGCTGCGACCTCCTCGTTTCGCCGGCGCGAGCGCAGCGTCTTGTGCTCCAGGTGATGGATGGTCTCGATGACGCGGACGGTCTTGGTGTGAGCCCGCATCAGCAGCGAGTGGGTGCGCGCCGTGCGCCCCTCGTAGCGGACCCCCTTGAGCAGGTCACCGTCGGTCACCCCGGTCGCCGCGAAGATGACCCGATCGGTGCCGATGAGGTCGTCCTGGGTGTAGACCCTGTCGGGTTGGAAGCCGGAGGCCGCGGCCCTGGACTCCTCCTCCGGGCTGGAGAACCAGAGCTTGCACTGGATCTCGCCGCCCAGGCACTTGAGCGCCGCCGCCGTCAGGACGCCCTCCGGCGCCCCGCCGATGCCGAGCAGGAGGTCCACGCCCGTGCCCTCCAACGCGGTGGCGATGCCAGCCGCCACGTCGCCGTCCGAGATGAGCTTGATCCGGGCGCCGAGCTCCCTCACCTCCTGGATGAGTCGAGCGTGGCGAGGCCGATCCAGGATGACGACGGTCAGCTCCGTCACCCGCTTGCCCAGCACGGCCGCCACGACGCGCAGGTTTTCCCGGACGGGCGCGTTGATGTCGATGTGACCGGCGGCCCGTGGCCCGACGGCGATCTTCTGCATGTAGAAGGAGGGCACGGGCAGCACGCTGCCGCGCTCGGCCGCCACCAGGACCGAGAGGGCGTTGGGCAGCCCATTGGCCACCAGGCGGGTCCCCTCCAGCGGATCGACGGCGATGTCCACCTCGGGGCCGTCGCCGGTGCCGACTTCCTCCCCCACGTAGAGCATGGGGGCCTTGTCCTTCTCTCCCTCTCCGATGACGACGGTACCCCGCACCCGCACCAGATCCAGCATGCCCCGCATGCCGTCGACGGCTGCATCGTCGGCCGCCTGCTTGTCTCCCTTGCCCATCCACGGCGCGGCCCGCAGCGCCGCGGTCTCCGTCACCCGCAAGAAGTCCAGCATCACTTCGCGCTCGCGGTCGTGCATCCGCCGGCCCTCCTTGTCGATGGCCCTCGTCCCGGCCGCTCCCCCGGCTCGGGCGTGTCGGAGCACGGGTCGTCGGCCGGGCGCGGGTAGCCCCCTTCGATGTGTATGCGGTTTCACCTCCCGCTGAAGTCCGAGGCGGGCCGATGGGATCCGACGACGAAGCCGACCACGGGGTCAGGTCGACCGGCGGTCCGAGGGCGGTGGACGCGGAGGCATCCGCAAGGCCCGGAGAGGAGAAAAGAAGATGGTGCGCCTAGAGGGATTCGAACCCCCGCACCCGGCTCCGGAGGCCGGCGCTCTATCCCCTGAGCTATAGGCGCACCGGTCGCAGGCCTGATTATACCCCGTATGGGACGATCGAGCAATGCCCGGGGGTGTGTCTCACCCCTGCGCCCCTGGCTTCTCCCGCTCCTGGACGAAGAGGTTGCCCTGCGAGTCGAGGCACGCGTAGAGGACCTCCTTGGGGTCGTGGATGCCTCGCCGCTCCAGCTCCTGCTTGAGCCACGTCAGGTCCAGCCCCGCAGCCGACAGCGCCCGGTAGTCGATGCGCCCGTCGTTGACCAGGGGGATGGGCAATCCCTCGTAGCCGGTGCTGAGCCCCAGGTCCGAGGGGTAGACGGGCCGCCGTTGCGACTTGGGGATGACGCTGAGGCTGCCATTGGTCTCCAGGACGGCGACCTCCACGTCGTGGATGTTGGGCACGTTCTTCTGGCGCAGCTGCTCCATCAGGTCGTCGATGCCATAACGCAGGCGCCGCAGCTCCGACTCGATGATGCGCCCGTCCTTGACCACGATGCTGGGGGTGCCCGCGATGAGATTGCGAAAGCTGACGCTCTTGAGGGTGAGCCACGAGATCACGACCTGCGCCACCAAGAGCGTCAGGATGGGCACGGCGCCCTCGAGTAGCCCCACTTCCTGATTCTCGATGGGCAGGGCGGCCAGCTCGGCCAGCATGATGGTCAGCACCAGGTCCCACGGGGAGAGGGTGCCGATCTCCCGCTTGCCCATCAGGCGGATGACGACGAGCAGCACGATGTAGAAATAGACGGTACGGCCGGCGAAGCTCAGCACCGAGCCGATTCCCTCCACGGTTCCCTCCACCCGTCCCCGGTCTCGATGCCCGCCTGTCGCATCCGCTCGGCCGGGCGCACCCCGTAGTCTGCCGCGCCCCGCTCGCACGCCATACTGCCATCGGCCCGGTCGACGGGTGCGCGCATCCTTGACGGAGGTCTCCGGGCAGGATATAGAATCGTTACAGATAATAATTCTCCTTTGCTAAACACTCCTAACAGTTAACGCGGTTAAGCGTATGGGCCCGGCCGACGGCGGCATCCCGTCCGCGGCCGTAGAAGGGAGTCGTCCATGCCCGCTCGCGATGAATCTGGGAGATTGGCTCGATTGCGCCCCCTGGCGGTGCCGCTGGCGACAGGGGCGCTCACTCTGCTCGGCTGGTGGCTGGAGCACCGACTGGCGCCCGCCCTTGCCGCCGACGGCCTCCTCGTGCTCCAACCGGGGCTGCCGGCGCTGGCCGCCTACCTCGCGGCGTTCGCCGTCGGTGGCTTCGAGCCCGCCCGGGAGGGGCTCCGGTCGCTGCGTCGAGGGCGCATCGACATCGACTTCTTGATGGTGGCGGCGGCCTTGGGTGCGGCGGCCATCGGGCAGGCTCAGGACGGCGCCATCCTCATCTTCATCTTTGCCCTGAGCCACGCGCTGGAGGAGTACGCCGTGGGACGCACGCGACGGGCGGTGGAGGCCCTCGTCAAGCTGCGTCCTACTCGCGCCCGGCGAGTGCGCTCCCTCGACGACGTCGGAGAGGGGACGCTGGTCCCGGCCGACCAGCTCGAGCCGGGGGACCTGGTGCTGGTGCTGCCCGGCGAGCAGATCCCCGCGGACGGCGTGGTAGTCCAGGGCACTTCCGCAGTGGACACCGCCGCCATCACCGGGGAGAGCGTGCCGCAAGAGCGCGAGCCCGGCCAGACGGTCTTCGCCGGTAGCGTCAACCGCTCGGGGGCCCTCTGGGTCCGGGTGACGCGTTCCCAGCCGGACAGCACCCTCTCCCGCATCATCCGGCTGGTGGCCGAGGCCGAGGAGCGCAAGCCTCCCACCCAGCTCTTCATCGAGCGGTTCGAGCGGGCCTACTCGGTGGCCGTAGTGGTGGCAACCATCGGCGTCATCGCCACTGGCCCTCTGCTGTTGGGCTGGGGCCTGGATATCACCCTCTACCGGGCCATGACGCTGATGGTGGTGGCCTCGCCCTGTGCAGTGGTGCTCTCCACCATGCCGGCCATGCTGTCGGCCATCGCTCGAGGCGCACGCCGGGGCGTGCTCTTCAAGGGGGCTCTCTACCTGGAGCAGCTGGCGACGGTGCGGGTGGTGGCCTTCGACAAGACGGGGACGCTGACACTGGGCCGCCCCAGCCTGACGGATGTCTATAGCGTCGAAGGATGGAGCGAGTCCCAGGTGCTGGCCCTGGCTGCCTCGGCCGAGGCCGGCAGCGAACACCCCATCGCCCGGGCCATCGTCGAGGCCGCTCAGCGGCGTGACCTCTCCTTCACCGCCCCCGAGCAGACGACCAGCTACCCCGGGCGAGGCGTCGAGGCCGTGGTGTCCGGCGAGCGGGTCATGGTGGGCAGCCCTGCATGGTTCGAGGAGATGGGGATGACGCTCCCAGCCAGGCTGCGCGAGCGTCTGGCTCGCCTGGAGGCGGCCGGCCAGACGGCCATGGTGGTGGGGGTCAACGGATCGGGCCCGGTGGCGCTGCTGGCCGTGGCGGACCAGCTGCGACCCGAGGCGCGTCAGGCCGTGCAGGCGCTCAAGCGCCTGGGGCTTCGGGTGGTCATGTTGACCGGCGACAACGCCCGCGTCGCCCAGGCCATCGGCGAGGAGCTGGGCGTCGACGAGGTGCACGCAGGCCTGCTGCCTGAGGAGAAGATGCAGGTGCTGGCCGAGCTGGAGCGTCGGTGGGGGCCTGTGGCGATGGTCGGGGACGGCGTCAACGACGCGCCGGCGCTGGCCAAGGCCGCCGTTGGCGTGGCCATGGGGCGCTCGGGCACGGACGTGGCCCTGGAGACGGCCGACGTGGTGCTCATGTCCGACGACCTGAGCCGGCTGGAGGGAGCCATCCGGCTCGGCCGGCGGGCGGAGTGGGTGGTTCGCCAAAACCTGGCCTTCGCTTTCGGCGTCATGGCCGTGCTGGTGACCGGCGCGCTCAGCGGCTGGCTCGACCTGACCCACGGCGTCATCGGGCACGAGGGCAGCACCGTGCTGGTGGCCCTCAACGGGCTACGGCTACTGGGCTTCCGATGGAGCGGCGACTCCCCGCAGCCGACCGGTGAGGCGCCGGAGCCGGAGTTGGTGGGTACGGCCCAGCCGGAGGCCGGCTCTTGATCGCGTCGAAGGCGCTGGGCTATACTCGAAGGCGGCGAGCGGATGTGGCGCAGTGGTAGCGCATCGGCTTCCCAAGCCGACGGTCGCGGGTTCGAATCCCGTCATCCGCTCCATTTCTTGTGTTTTGAGCTGGCGTAGCTCAGCCGGCAGAGCGGCGCAGTCGTAATGCGCAGGTCGCGGGTTCGATTCCCGCCGCCAGCTCCAGTCACGACGTGGCTTCGAGAGAGACCCCGCACTCGCCGACACGCCGACGTTCGCACAAGCCACGCCCGCAACTCGCTTCTGCTCCCTAGCTACACGGCCTGCCGGCATGCGTCCGGGTCTCGGGGAGCATGCATCACAGCTGCCGCCCGGGTCGCTCGCGTCGGCGGGCCCCTCGCATCACCGGCATGAGGATGGGGGCGACGACATGGACGTCCGACATGCCCACCTGGACGAGCGTGATGTCGAGGCCAAGGAGCGGGTGCGTGGCTTCTTCTCCCAGCATGCCGAGCACTACGCCAGCAGCGTCAGTCACGCGCAGGGCGCGGACCTGGACCGCCTCGTCGAGCTTCTGCAGCCCCAGCCCCACGAGATGGCGCTCGACGTTGCCACGGCTGCCGGTCACACGGCGTTGCGCCTGGCGCCGCGGGTGCGCCTCGTCATCGGGCTCGACTACACGCCGGCCATGGGTGGGCCGTTCCGCCGCCTGGCCGCCGAGAAGGGCCTTGCAAACGTGCGATTCCAGGTGGGAGACGCCGAGCGGCTGCCGTTCGCGGACGCCTCCTTCGACCTGGTGACGAGCCGGCGAGCACCGCACCACTTCCCCCACGTGGGGCAGGCGGTGCAGGAGATGGCCCGGG
Organism: Limnochordales bacterium; assembly: GCA_036562495.1. GTDB lineage: Bacteria > Bacillota > Limnochordia > Limnochordales > Geochordaceae > Geochorda. The sequence goes on along the minus strand of DATCKA010000092.1, from coordinate 4,134 downwards.
TGCTCCGTATCGGCGGGCGCCTCGGCATCGTCGACATGACCGCCGTCGACCCGGCTCAGGCCGACCTCCTCAACGCTCTCGAGGCAGCGCGAGACGACTCCCACGTACGGGCCCTGACCCCCGACCAGTGGCGAGCGGAGGCAGAGGAGGCGGGCCTGACCGTCACCGCCCTCGAGGTGCACGTCGAGCCCATCCCGTGGGAGCGCTGGCTCGCACCCGTCTCGCCGGACAGCTCCCAGGCGGCTCGAGCCGACGACATCCTCCGGCAGGCGCCGGCCGATCTGCGCGTTGGGCTCGTGGAGGAGCGCGCCGACGGTCGGTGGTTCATCAAACGCCGCGTCGTGATGGTGGCTCGTCGCCAGCGGTGAGCCGCACGCCCCGTTCGTAGAAGAGATAGCTCCATCCCCAGTTGACCAGCACCAGCAGCCGGTTGCGGAAGCCGATGAGCCGCACGATGTGGACGCCCAGCCAGGCCAGCCAGGCGGAGAAGCCCCGCACCGGCCGCCCCTTGATCACCGCCACCGCCGCGTTGCGGCCGATGGTGACCATGGTGCCGGGGTCCCGGTAGCGGAAGGCCACGGGGGCCTCGCCCGCCAGCTGACGGCGGATGTTGCGTGCCGCATGGCGGCCCTGCTGGATGGCGGCCGGTGCCACTTGCGGCACGGGACGGCCGGTCTCGTCCTCGACGTAGGCCATGTCGCCGACCACGTAGACCTCGGGATGGCCCGGCACCTGAAGCGTCGGCTCGACCAGCAGGCGGCCCCCGCGCCCGAGCGGCACACCCAGCTCGCGGCCGAGCTCGCTACCCTCCACCCCGGCCGTCCAGACGAGGGTCGCTGTCTCGATGGTCCGTCCGTCGGCCAGATGCACCGCCTCGACGGACGCGCCCCGGACGGCTGCCCGGAGTCGCACCTCCACCCCCTTGGCCTCCAGTCGCCGGCGAGCGTACTCGCCCAGCGACGCCGGCAGCGCGGGCAACAGCCGATCCGCCGCCTCGAGGAGCACGATGCGCACCTCGCGGAAGTCGAGCCGAGGGTAGTCACGGGGCAGGACTCCGAAGACCAACTCCGCCAGCGCGCCCGCGAACTCCACGCCGGTCGGGCCCCCGCCGACGATGACGAAGGTGAGCAGACGGCGGCGTCGTTCGGGATCGTGCTCGTAGTCGGCCAGCTCGAACTGCCTCAGGATGTGGCTGCGCAGCGCCGTCGCCTGAGGGAGATCCTTCAGCTCGAAGGCATATCGCGCCACCGACTCGAGTCCGAAGAAGCCGGTCCGGCTGCCCGCAGCCAGCACCAGGTAGTCGTACGGCAGGCTGCCTTCCGCCAGCACGACCCGGCGCTCTCTCAGGTCGACGCCCGTCACCTCCGCCATGCGAAACGCGACGTTGGGATAGCGGCGGACGATGGCCCGCACGGGGTAGGCGATGTCCTCGGGCTCCAGCTCCGCCGCCGCGACCTGATAGAGCAGCGGCAGGAACGTGTGGAAGTTGCGGCGGTCCAGGATGGTGACGCGCACCGGCGCCCCGGCCAGCCCTCGGGCTGCCCACAGCCCGCCGAATCCTGCCCCGACGATGACCACGTGCGGTCGGGGGTCGTGCCGTGTGCTCATGCCTTCCTGGAGCGGGCCAGCGACCGCGCCATGCGCTCCAGCTTGAAGATCGTGTTGAACTCGACGTTCTTGCTGATCCACAGCTTCTTGGTCATGATGGCCTGCGTCAGCGAGCCTCGGTAGGCCAGGGCGTCCAGGAGGACCCCGGGATCCTCCAGCACCATCACGAAGTCGGGGGCTTCGACCTGGCCCTCCTCGATGGTCAAGTCGCCATCGGCGATCCGCATCACCAGGGTACCACCCGTCGTCTTGACCAACACGGTCCGCCACCATCCGGCGATGTCTCGCCGGGCGCGAGGGTGGGCGCTCAGCTCCCGGGCCAACGCCGACAACTCCCGGGCCACCTGCCGAAATCGCTCCCTCGCCGCCTCGGTGGCCGCCGGCAGAGGCGGCTCCTGGGCCCGCTCCCAGTCCAGCTCGGTCTCCTCGAGCCCGCGCTTGTGGACTTGCTCGGGCGTCAGTTCGTGGGTGGGCACGCAGAAGATGTCGGTGATCTCGCCGCGCCGCTCGCGCCGGAAGACTACCTTGACCTCGGTCCCCTTGCGGAAGATCCCCGGCACCAGGATGCCCCGGGTGGTGTAGAGGTTGACGCTGAGGGCCGTATCGGCCCCGTGCAACAGCACCCGGCCCCGCCCGAAGGGCACCTGCTCATGGAAGAGGGAGTTGGCGAAGTACGTGACGGGCGGCGTCGAGATGAGCTGCCCGATGTCGCCCACCTCCACCAGGTCGGTGGGGGCGAACTGGCAATCGGGACAGCGCGTCACGAAGGGCGGCACCCGCACCAGTCCGCACCGCCGGCATCGGGCACCCAGGATGCGCTTCTCGTCCCGCAGCGCGAGGAAGAAGGGCGACAACTCGCCCATCGTGCGGCGGTAGAAGGTGTACATGGCGTCGTTGACCAGCAGGTAGGGCTGGCCGTCGACGCGGATCACCTCCGACCCCACGTCGGGGATCACCTCGGGAGGGATGACCTTGTCTGCCATGGCGAACCGCCTCCCCGCCTCGTCGGTTGGGCTCACTCTCGCTCCAAGATGAGCACGACGCCGTACTGGGCCACGGTGCTGCCCGTGCCGTGCACCAGCGCCCGCCTCAACCCGCGGCGCACCAGCTCCCGTCGGGCCGACCAGGCCGACATGATGTTGCTGGCCCCTACCGCGTGGCCGCAGTAGAGCAATCCGCCCGACGGGTTGAGCAGCAGGCGGCCGCCGGGCATCACGATGCCATCCTCCACGAGGCTGTCGGCTCGCCCCAGCGGCACGAAGCCCATCTCGGCCATGGTGATCTGGAGCTGCTGCACGAAGGCGTCGTGCACCTCCACCACGTCGATGGCCCCCAGGGGCTCCCGGATGCCGGCCATCTCGTAGGCACGCATCGCGGCCAGGTGGTGGGAGTAGATCCGGTGCATGACCTTGTGGCCCTTGCCTGCGTACGAGGGCTCGTTGGCCTCCCCGACGCCCGTCACCCAGATGACGGGCTGGCCCGTGTTGCGGGCGATGGCCCTGGCGGTCTCCTCTTCGGCCATGATGACGGCGGCGGCCCCTTCGGAGTAGACGCAGATCTCCAGCTCCTTGAAGGGGTAGACGACGATCCGGGAGTTGAGCACCTCCTCGGGCGTCACCTGGTCGAAACGGCGCTGGGCGAACTCGTTGTCCCTGGCCTGCTGGCTGAGCTGGGCCGCCAGTCGGGCCGTCACCTCGGGCTTGAGGTCGTCCGGGTGCTCGTCCATGTAAGCGAGCACCACCTCGGCGTAGCTGTCGGAGGCCGTCCACCCCAGCTTCTGCTCGAAGAAGGTGTCGCCGGACCAGCCGATGGTCTTGATCACCTCGGGGGTGGCCGACATGGACTGGAAGTCGAAGCAGTCGGTGGCCTTCTCCACCCCCAGCACCAACAGGGCTTTGAATCGCCCCGCGGCCAGGTAGGCGTGGGCCACCGACATGGCATAGGCGCCCGTCGCCCCGCCGTTGCTGACCCGCACGCCGAACTTGTTGGATAGGCCCGTGATGGCCTGCAGGGGATGCTCGGGGATGGCCGCCCGCTGGAAGATGTCGTTGTAGATGGCGTACACGACCCCGTCCACGTCGCGGGTGGTGAGGCCCGCGTCCTCCAGTGCGGCGGCAGTGGCCATCTGAGCGAGCTCGTAGTACGTCTTCTCGTACCATCGGGCCTTGAACGGCGTCACGGCGGCTCCGACGATGCCGACCCGTCGCATGGGGCCCGACCCCCTCCCTGCGGATGAGAGCGATTGCCGATCCTGATTACGGCCGCCGCCCTCGTCCGTCCTCCCCCAGGTCGTGTCCGACCTCGGGCCGTCATGCCGATGCCACCGGCCCGAATAGGACGACCTCGGGAGGTGGACGTCTTGGCAGCACCGACCCGAGCCATCGACCGTCCGACGTCCCCGAGGGGCCCCAGGGGCGGGTTGCTCGGGCTGCTGGTCCTCGGCGGACTGATGGCGGCGGTCGTCGCCCTTCCCGAGACGGCGGGGGCGGCCTCCCCCCCGGCGTCCCCCCGCCCGCCCCTCTGCGG
>DATCKA010000087.1:0-62104 GCA_036562495.1 Limnochordales bacterium | reverse complement strand
CGGCTCGACAAGGAGGAGGGCCTGGTCGACTGGACCGCACCCGCCGCGCGCATCGAGCGGCAGGTGCGGGCCTTCACGCCGTGGCCCGGCGCCTACACAACCCTCGAAGGCCGGCGGGTGCGCCTCGTCGAGGCCCGCGTGGAGCCCGAGCCCCGACCCGGCGTGGAGCCGGGCGAGATCGCAGGCGTCGACACCCGGTCGGGCGCGCTGCTGGTGGGGTGCGGGGCGGGCAGCGTCCTGAGACTGCTTCGGGTGCAGCCCGAGGCGGGCCGGGTCATGACGGGCCTGGACCTCGCCAACGGCCTGCGCCTGACGCCGGGGCGCCGCTTCGGCGGGTGACGGGCGATGGAGAGTCAAGAGGCGCCCGGGCTCGTCGCCCGGCGTCTGGCCGTCCAGGCGCTGGAGCGGGTCGAGCGCGAGGGTGCCTACCTGTCGCTGGCGCTTCGGGCCTTGCTGGTGCGTCGTCGTGCCTCGCCGGCCCAGGCGGCGGCCGCGACCGCGCTGGCGACGGGCGTCATGCGATGGATGAGCCGGTTGGACTACGCCCTGGGCCGGGTGAGCCGTCGCCCCCGCACGTCCGTGGACCCCACCTTGTGGCAGATCCTGCGGGTGGCCGCCTACGAGATCGGCTTCTCGCGCGACACCCCCGCGCCCGTAGCGGTGGACCTGGCCGTGCGCCAGGCTCGTACCCTGGGGCAGGGGCCGGCAGCCTTCGCCAACGCCGTGCTCCGGGCCCTGGTGCGGGAGGCCGCCGGCGGAGGGCTGCCTGCGCCGACGGACGGCCCCCTCGACGCCCGGCTGGCCGTGACCCATTCGCATCCGCGGTGGCTCGTGCGCCGGTGGCTCGACCGCTTCGGCACCGGCACCACCGAGGCCATCCTGCAGGCCAACAACGAGCCGTTGCCCCTGTCGGTGCGGGTCAATCCGTTGCGCGCCACCCCCGAGCGGCTCCAAGAGGCCTGGCGCGCCCGGGGGGTGCGGGCCCACCCCACCACTCTGGTGCCGGGCGGCCTGTGGCTGGAGGGGGTCCCAGGGGCCGTGGAGTCGCTGCCGGGCTTCGAGGAGGGGTGGTTTACCCCCCAGAGCGAGGCGGCGATGCTGGTGGGCCACGTCGCAGGCGCCCGGGCCGGCGAGCAGGCCGTCGATCTGTGTGCGGCCCCGGGCGGCAAGACCACCCACCTGGCCGAGTCGAGCGGCGATCAGGCGCGCATCGTCGCCATCGACACCCACCCGGCGCGCCTCGGTCTGGTACGCCGCAACGCGCGCCGCCTGGGGCTGCGCTCCATCCGCACCCTTCTGGCGGACGCCACCCGAGTCCCCCTGGAGCCGGGTCGCTTCGATCTGGTGCTCTTGGACGCCCCCTGCACGGCGCTCGGCACGCTGGTGCGCCACCCCGACGTGCGGTGGCGAAGGCGACCCGAAGACATCGAGACCATGGCCCGCCTCCAGCGCGAGCTCCTGGAGGCAGCCGTCGAGCTGCTGCGCCCGGGTGGCCGCCTCGTCTACAGCGTCTGCTCCTTCGAACCGGAGGAGACCGTGGATCACGCCCGGCGGTTGTCCTCCGACACCCGGCTCGAGATGGTCCCCATCCGGTTGCCGCAGGGGCTGGCCGGGCTCGAGGACCCGGAGCTGGAGACGGAGACGGCGGTCGGCCTCACCCTGCTTCCCCACCGATGTAGGACGGATGGGTTCTTTGTCGTTCGATTTGACCGTTCGCGCGCCCATTGATCGGCAGGAGGGCATACTCCCGGGCACGAAACGTGAGCCATCATTGTTAGCGACGCGGCCGCACCGGGGGCCTCACGCACGACGGTGAGGTGGGCGGCCGCTTTTTGTACGCGAGACCGGTTGAGAGGAGTGTCACACCGAAAGTGATACGCGTCTTGGTGGCCGATAACAACATCGAACTCGTGGAAACGTTGGAGAGCTACCTCAACAGCCTGCCCGACATGGAGGTGGCCGGACGGGCCTACGATGGCGAGGAAGCGCTGGCCAAGATCGAGCGCCTGAGCCCCGACGTCGTCATCCTGGACATCACCATGCCGCACCTGGACGGGCTTGCCGTGATGGAGCGGTTGAGGCACATGGACGGGGTGGCGACGAGCGACTCGGGCCGGCTGATTCGCCCGGCCGTCATCGTCCTGACCGCCTTCGGGCGGGAGGATGTGATCCAGCGCTTCACCGAGCTGGGAGCTCAGTACTTCATCGTGAAGCCCTTCGACCTCGAGCTGCTGGCCCAGCGGATCCGGGAGTTCGGGACGGCGCAGGAGTCCGCAGCGCACGACGACGAGACCGCTCCCACCGTCTCGCGTACGGCGAGGGCCGGCGACTGGCTGGGCCAGGGCCAGGACGCCGAGGCTGCCATCACGGGCTTGCTTCACCAGGTCGGGGTGCCGGCCCACTTCAAGGGCTACATCTACCTGCGCGACGCGGTCCTGATGGTGGTGCGGGAGAACCGGATGCTGGGCGGATCGCTGACCAAGGAGATCTACCCGCGCCTGGCCGACAAGTACGGCACCACGGCGGGAGGGGTCGAGGCCGCCATCCGAAACGCCATCATGGCGGCGTGGGAGCACGGCAACCGTGAGCTGTTGCGGGCCCTGACCGGGATCGGCACCCGCGACGATCGCTTGCCGACCAACTCCCTGATGATCGCCAAGCTCGCGGATCGGGTGCGCTTTTACGGAAGCCTGCCTCCGCTGCAGGGACTGGAGAGGACCGCCTGAGAGGAGAGTGGTCGGGGCGAGAGGACTTGAACCTCCGGCCTTGCGGTCCCGAACCGCACGCTCTGACCAAACTGAGCTACGCCCCGACGCCGGCACCGGCGTGACCGCCGGGGTGCGGACCCTGCCGTGATATAATCTCGGCTGGGCCGTGCCCCGGCCCTTATGTCCGGGCAGCGCCAGTATACTGCCCGGGCGGGAAGCGTGTCAATTGAGGGGTGGAGCGCCCAGGGATGGTCCGAGATGCGGCGGGGACGCCCTCCCTGCCCGAAACGGTGCTCGCGCTGGGCCTGGTGCGGCCTCGAACGGAGCTGCGGCACTGGATGGCTCAGCAGGGCGAGCCGGCCTATCGGGGATCGCAGGTGGGGGAGTGGGTCTTCCGCCACGGCGTCACCGATCCCCTGGCGATGACCAACCTGCCCGCCCGCCTGCGGGAGAGCCTGCGCGCGTCGGCCTGGCAGGCACAACTCAGGGTGCTGGCGGTGCAGTCCGATGCCGATGGCACGCGCAAGGCCGTGCTGGCTCTGGAGGGCGCGGGGCACGCCCCGGCTCGTGTCGAGACCGTCCTCATCCCCGATGGCGATCGCCTGACCGTCTGCGTCTCGACGCAGGCGGGGTGCGCGGTCGGCTGTCCCTTCTGCGCGACGGGGCAGGTGGGCCTGCAGCGCAACTTGACCGCCGCCGAGATCGCCGGGCAGTTGCTGTGGGTCCGGGCGCATGTCGGGCGATGGCCGACCCACGTGGTCTTCATGGGGATGGGCGAGCCGATGGCCAACTGGCGAGCGGTGCGCCAGTCCATCGACCTGATCCGCCCGCCCGAGGGCTTCGGCATCGGCGTGCGTCGGCTGACGGTCTCCACCTCGGGCGTCGTGCCCGGCATCCGGGCGCTGGCCGCCGAGCCGACGCTGGAGGTCAATCTGGCCATCTCGTTGCACGCTCCTGACGACCAACTGCGCGATCGGCTGGTGCCGCTCAACCGCCGCTGGCCCTTGTCGGAGTTGATGGATGCGGTACGGGCGTACGTCGAGGCGACCCGGCGGCGGGTCTCCTTCGAGTACGTCATGCTGGGCGGCGTCAACGACGGGCCGCTCGAGGCCCGGCGGCTGGCCGCCCTGTTGAACGGCCTGCTCTGCCACGTCAACCTGATCCCCTACAACCCCGTGTCCGGTTTGCCCTTCGAGCCTTCGAGCCCGAGTGCGGTCCGCCGCTTTCGGGCGATCCTGGCGGAGGCCGGTATCCCGGTGACGCTGCGCCGTCCCAGGGGGCGAGCCATCGACGCTGCCTGCGGGCAGCTGGGAGCCCGGTGGGAGCGCCGACGGCTCGTGGAGGTGAGCGCCGGTCGAGACGGCCTGGGCGAGTGACCGGGGTGCGGGGCGCACCCGCAACGAGGACGCCTGCCTCGCCCGCGCCGACCTGCTCCTGGTCGCCGACGGCATGGGCGGCTATGCGGGCGGCGAGGTGGCCGCGCGTCTGGCAGCCGAGACGCTGGCCGGCCTGCCGGTGGCCGGCCCGCCGCAGGCGGCAGCGGTGCGCGTCGTCTTCGAGCAGGCGCATCGCCGGATCCGGGAGATGGCGGCGCGGCACGCCGACTGGCAGGAGATGGGTACCACCCTCACCGCGGCGTGGGTCGGCCAGGGACGGCTGGTCGTGGGGCATGTGGGCGACAGCCGTGCCTACCTGATCCGTGAGGGCCGCGCCACCCAGTTGACGCAGGACCACTCCGTGGCCGGCGAGCTGATGCGAGACGGGCGTCTCTCCCAGCAGGAGGCCCGCCGGCATCCACAGCGCCACATGCTGACACGGTCGTTGGGCGGCGAGCGTGCGCCAGAGGTGGACGTGGTGGAGGTGCGCCTGGCGCCGGGCGATCGACTGGTGCTGTGCACCGATGGCTTGACCGGCGCCCTGGAGACCGACGAGATCGCACGAATGGTCTCGGGGGCACGCTCGGCGCGCGAAGCAGCCGATGCCCTGCTCCGAGAGGCCCTCCGAAGGCAGGCACCGGACGACGTCACGGTGGTGGTGGCCTTCATCGAGGCCCGAGATCTGGAGGGAGACGCGGCCCCGGGGAGCGTGAGGATGTCGTGAGCGCGCTGTCACGGCTGGCAGCCGGCCGCTACCGGCTCATGGACCGGGTGGGCGAGGGCGGCATGGCCGTCGTCTACCGGGCCATGGACGAGTTGTTGGGCCGGGTCGTGGCCGTCAAGATGCTGCGTGAACAGTTCACGGCGGACCGAGAGTTCGTCGAGCGGTTTCGCCGGGAGGCCCAGGCCGCGGCGCGCCTGTCGCATCCCCACGTGGTGCAGGTCTTCGACGTGGGACAGGACCAGGGCGGCCACTACATCGTCATGGAGTTCGTCGACGGCAAGAGCCTCAAGCAGGTCTTGCGCGAGAGGGGGCGGCTCTCGCCCGAGGCCGCCGTGGCCGTCGCGCTGGGGGTGGCCAAGGCCCTGGCCCATGCCCATCGCCACGGACTGGTGCACCGGGACATCAAGCCTCACAACATCCTCATCACCGCCGAAGGCCTGGTCAAGGTGGCCGACTTCGGCATCGCCCGGGCAGCCAGCGCCGCGTCCCTGACCGACTCGGGCACCATCCTGGGGTCCGTCCACTACTTCTCGCCGGAGCAGGCCAGAGGCCAGACCATCGGCGCTCCCAGCGACATCTACTCGCTGGGCATCGTGCTCTACGAGATGCTGGCCGGGCACGTCCCCTTCACCGCCGACTCTCCGGTGGCCGTGGCGCTCAAGCACATCCACGATCCGGTGCCGCCGCTGGGCGAGCGGGTCCCCGGGATCCCGCCCGCGTTGGAGCGCGCGGTCATGCACGCCCTGGCCAAGGCGCCGGGCGACCGTCCGGCCTCGGCCGAGGCCTTTCACGAGGAGCTTCGCAAGGCCGTGCCGGAGGCCGAGGAGTTCCCGACCGTGACGCTGGTGCAGGGGGTGACGCCTGCTCCTGGCGAGCGCGGGCGAGGCGGCCCATCCGGCGGGCCCGTGGGGGCCGTAGGGACCGATGCCCCGGCCGGCAGCGACGGGGCCGTGACGAGGGTGGTGAGCCGGAGCCGGATGGAGGCGGCCGGTGGCGAGGGGCTCTCGGGGCACGAGGAGGGAGTGGAGACGAGTCGCCGAAAGCGCCCCGCCCGGGGGCAGCGTGGACGATGGGTCCGCTGGGCCTTCGTCCTGGCCTTCCTGGGTGGGATGTTGTGGGCGAGCACCCGCCTGCTCGACCTGCTCTTCCCTCAGGAAGTCATGGTGCCGACGGTGGTGGGTCGCACGGAGGCCGAGGCACGGGCCATCCTGGCGCAGCAGTCGCTGGAGTTTGGGGTCGACCAGCGCATCTACTCCGACAGCGTGCCGATGGGGTACGTCATCCGTCAGGATCCCGAGCCCGGTCGTCGTGTGCGGGAGGGCCGGCGCGTCTGGGTGACGCTCAGCCTGGGGCCCGAGGTGGGCGTGGTGCCCGACGTGGTGGGCCGTCCGCTGCGCGAGGCCCAGGTGGCCATCACGCAAGGCGGTTTCGTGCTGGGCGAGGTGACGACCCGCTACGAGGCCCGGCTGGCGCCCAACACGGTGGTGCTGCAGGATCCGGCGGCCGGTTCCCGACTCGAGAAGGGACGCCCCATCAACCTGGTGGTCAGCCGGGGAGAGCAGCCGATCCAGACCGTGACGCTGCCCGATTTCACGGGGCTACCGCTGGAGCAGGTGAAGGCCCAGATCGAGAGCCTGGGGCTGCAGCTTGGCTCGACGTGGGCCCAGCCCGACCCCAACTTCCCCGACGGCACCGTCATCGATCAAAACCCGATGCCTGGCAGCGAGGTGGAGCAAGGCTCGCCGGTCGACCTCATCTACAGCCAGGCGTTGCCTGGGCCGGGGCCCGCGCTGGGGTCCGTGCCCGAACCCGGTGGGGCGGCCGGCCCGGCGCCGAGCTGGTCGGGCCAGACCCCGACGCCCCAGGTGCCCGTCGAGCCGACCCACCCGGTGCCGCCACCCGGTGGGTCGGGGCCGGGTAGCGGGCAGGGTGCGGCCGGTGCGACGGTAGCGTCGGGCACGGGCAGCGGCAGCCGCTGGCGCACGGCGGAGGTCAACATCCAGGTCCCGCCTGGCGGCGCCCAGGAGGTGGTCATCCTGGTCATCGACGACTTCGGGGCCTCGGAGGCCTTCCGGGAGACGCTGCCCGGCGGGACCTACCTGACACAGCGGGTGAGGGGCAGGGGGGCCTCGGCCCGGTTTCAGGTCTACATCGACGGTCGGATGGTGACCGACGAGCCCTTCCCCGCTGCGGGGCAGGGGTGATGGAGTTGTCGTGTGGCAGGGGGGAGGCATGACCGAACTCGAGATCGCGGCGCACGAGCCGCAGCCGTCTGTGACGACGGGGATGGTGGTGACCCGACAGGCCGGCTTCTATACCGTCTGGCTCCCGTCGGGGCAGCGCATCCTGTCGGTGCTGCGCGGCAAGGTGCGCAAGAGCGGCCCGGTGGTGGCCGGCGACCGGGTGCGGGTACGCATCGGCCAGGACGGCCGGGGCGTCATCGAGGAGGTGCTGCCGCGCACCAGCTATCTGATCCGCCCGCCGGTGGCCAACGTGACGCGGGTGGTGGCGGTGGTCGCGGCCCCCGATCCCGACCTGGGATGGCTGGACCGCCTGCTGGTGGTAGCCGAGTCGCAGGGGCTCTCGTGCGTCGTCTGCCTCAACAAGATCGATCTGGCCGACCGGGAGACGGTCGAGGCCTTTCGCGTGCTCTACCGAGAGGTGGGCTATCCCGTGGCGACCACCAGTGCTCGCACGGGTGAGGGGATCGACGCCCTGGCGCAGCTCCTGGTGGGCCACGTCAGCACCCTGAGCGGCCCCTCGGGTGTCGGCAAGTCCTCGCTTCTCAACGCGCTGTGCCCCGAGGCGCGGCTGGAGGTCGGCGAGATCTCGGCCAAGACCCAGAGGGGGCGGCATACCACCCGCGTGGTGCAGCTGCTGGAGCTCCCCGACGGAGGGCTCCTGGCCGACACGCCCGGCTTCTCCCGCCTGGACCTGGAGGGTATCGAAGCCCGTGAGCTCTGGCGACTGATGCCCGACATCCGGAGGGAGGCGGCCCACTGCCGCTTCAAGGAGCGTTGCCTGCACCGCGGGGAGGAGGGCTGCGCCCTGCCCGAGGCGGTGGAGCAGGGACGGGTGGCTCCGTCGCGCTACCGGCACTACCTGCGGCTCTTGGACGAGGCCCTTCAATGGGAGGCCAGGCGATACTCGTGAGCGTCAAGATCGCCCCGTCGCTTCTGGCAGCGGACTTCGCGCACCTGGCCCACGAGGTGGGGCGCGTGCCCAACGCCGACTGGCTGCATGTGGACGTCATGGACGGGCACTTCGTGCCCAATCTCACCATCGGCCCGCCGGTGGTGCAGGCGTTGCGCCGGGTGACGTCACTGCCGCTGGACGTGCACCTGATGGTGGAGTCCCCGGAGCGCTGGCTGGAGGCCTTCGCCCGGGCCGGGGCCGACCGCCTCACCATCCACGTGGAGGCGACGGTGCACCTGGACCGGCTCCTGCGGCAAATCCGGGACCTGGGGCTGCACCCCGGCGTCGCCCTCAACCCAGCGACGCCGGTGGAGACCATCCGCTACGTCGTGGAGCTGGTCGACCAGGTGCTGGTCATGACGGTCAACCCCGGCTTCGGCGGGCAGCGCTTCATCCCCGGCATGCTGCGCAAGGTGGCCGAGGTGCGCCGGTTGCTGGAGTCGCAGGGGTTGCGCTCGGAAGTGGTGGTCGACGGCGGCGTCGACGAACAGAACGCTCCCCAGCTGGTCGCGGCGGGCGCCAGCGTGCTGGTGGCGGGCACCTCCGTCTTCGGCGATCCCGACCCGGCGGCCGCGCTGACCCGCCTGCGCAAGACGGCGCAGCCGCCGTCAGATCGCTAGCTGCACCTTGCCGGCCTTGAGGCAGCGCGTGCAGACGTACGCCCGCTCCACGCGGCCGTCGAGGACGATGCGGCGCCGATGCAAGTTGGGGAGCCACCGCCGGTGGGTGTGCCGGTTGGACTTGCTGACGTTAAACCCGGACATGGCGCCCTTGCCGCAGACCCTGCACTGACGAGCCACGTCTGTGTCCACCCTTCATCCGTAACATGAGCCGGCGACCATTTTACCACGGCTTCGCCCGTAAGAGGGAGCCGAGGCGAGGCAGGGAATATGGGATGGGCGGGCCGTCTGGTATGATGGCGCCGCGAGGAGGCGCGGGCCGTGAGTGTGACGTTGACCAACGAGTTGGGACGCATCCGGCTCTCGGAGGAGGCGCTGTCGGCCATCGCCGGCTACGCCGCCCGGGAGTGCTATGGCATCGTGGGGGTGGCCGCCCGCAGCGTCCCCGACGGCATCGCGGAGCTGTTGGGGCTTGAGAGCATCCATCGCGGCGTCGAGATCCGGGTTGAAGACGAGGAGACCGTGGTCATCAACCTCTTCGTCATCGTCGAGTACGGCGTCAACATCCTCCAGGTGGCTCGCAACGTGATGGAGCAGGTGCGCCACCGCCTGGAGCAACTGTCGGGACTGACGGTGGCCCAGGTCAACGTGCACGTCAAGGGCGTACGCGTCGCGGACTCGGACCGTCGGCGCAGCCATGAAAGCTATTCCCGGAGGGCATAGGTGATGGATGCTTCGGCCGCACCACGCAGAAACCGTCTCTTCTTGACATGGATGCAACTAGCCGTCCAGATGTTGGAGCAGGCTCGAGCCGAGATCGACGCCCTCAACGTCTTTCCCGTCCCCGACGGCGACACCGGCACCAACATGTCCCTCACCTTCAGCGCCGCATTGCGCGAGGTGGAGCGTAGGGGGCCCGATGCGCGGCTGGAGGACCTGGTGACCGCGGCCTCACAGGGGGCCCTGATGGGCGCCCGCGGAAACTCCGGTGTCATCCTCTCGCAGTTCATGCGAGGGCTCGCACGGGTGCTGGCCTCGCCCCGCCACCCGGGCGAGAAGGGGCCCGCCATGTTGGCCCGGGCCTTGCAGGAAGCGGCCGATACCGCCTACCGCGCCGTCATCAAGCCGGTCGAGGGGACCATGCTGAGCGTGGGGCGGGCGGCCGCCCGATCGGCCGAGAGGCTGGTCCACCGCCGGCCTGCCGCTCGCATCCCGGAGGTACTGGAGGCGGCGCTGGAAGGAGCCCGCGCCGCGCTGGCGCAGACCCCCCGCCAGCTGCCCGCGTTGGCGCAGGCAGGGGTGGTCGACGCCGGCGGGCGGGGCCTGGTCGTGCTGTTGGAGGCCGCGGTGCGGGCGGCTCGGGGTGAGGTGGAGCTCGAGCCCGCGGCCGTACCCGCCGGGGCCGCGTCCCGTGACGGCCATGTCGTGTCCGTCGCGGAGATGCCGGGCCACGGGGGCATTTCCGAGACCGACGTCACGTTTCGGTACTGCACCGAGTTCCTCGTGCGCGGCCGGTCCATCCCCCAGGAGTTGCTCCGACAGGCGTTGCAGGACCTGGGCGACTCGCTGTTGGTGGTCGGCGACCCCGATCTGGTCAAGGTGCACGTCCACACCAACCATCCGGGCCAGGCCCTGGAGATCGGGTTGCGGTGGGGCGAGCTGTTGGCCATCTCCATCAACAACATGCAGGAGCAAAACCGCCAGGCGGCCCGCAAGGCGACCTCGCAGGGGGCCCGCCAGCGCGCGCCTCACGCCACGTCCGCCCAGGCACGCCGGGGCGGTACGGTGGAGCCGCTGCGCGTGCGAGCGAGCGGCGGACGCTCGACGGCCGTGGTCGCGCCGTCGGGCAACTCCCATCCGTCCCCTGCGGCGGCCCCGGCCGTGGTCACGCCTCCGGCCAGCCTGCTGACGGCCACGCGTGCACCCGCCACGGAGCGTGAGGTCGGCGTCGTCGCGGTGGTGAGCGGCGAGGGGCTGGCCCGTATCTTCCGCAGCCTGGGCGTCGACGAGATCGTCGACGGCGGCCAGACCATGAACCCCAGCATCGAGGAGCTGATGGAGTCGGTCCGTCGCACCGCCGCCCGCAGCGTGGTGCTGTTGCCCAACAACAAGAACGTCTTGATGACGGCCCGCCAGGTGGCGGAGATCTCGGAGAAGCCGGTGAGGGTGGTCCCCTCCAGGACAATGCCGGAGGGGCTGGCCGCCGCCCTGGCCTTTCGGGAGAACGAGAGCCTCGACGCCAACGCCCAGCAGATGGAGAAGGCTTGCGCCGGCGTGGCCAGCGGGGAGGTAACCTATGCCATCCGCGACTCCCGGTTTGGGGATCGGGACATCCACGCGGGCGACATCGTGGGACTGGCGGGCGGCGAGCTGGTCTCGGTGGGCCGAGACGTCGCCGCGGTGACCAGGGAGGTGGCCCAGCACCTGTTGAGCGACGGGCGCAGCCTGCTCACCCTCTACTGGGGCCACGGGGTGACGCGGGAGGAGGCCGAAAGCCTGGCCGAGGCCCTGCGCGCCACCTTCCCGGGCATCGAGCTGGAGGTCTACTACGGAGGGCAACCCCTGTTCTTCTACCTGCTATCGGCCGAGTGAAGGCCTCGACAGACGACGAGCTCGCACCACGGAAGGAGCGGACAGCGTGGACCAGAGCGGACGGCGCATCAAGATCGTGACGGACAGCATGGCCGACCTCCCGCGGTCATGGGTGGAGCAGCTACGGGTGCGGGTCGTGCCGCTGCACGTGCTCTTCAAGGATCAAAGCTACCGCGACGGCGTCGACGTGACCCATGAGGAGTACATACGCATGCTGCGCCAGGGCTTCGACGAGGGCGTCTTGCCCCGCACGTCGCACCCCTCGCCGGCCGACTTCCTGGCCGCCTACGAGGAGGTGGCAAGCCAGGGCGAGACGGAGGCCATCCTCTCCATCCACGCCTCCTCCGAGATCTCGGCCACGTACCAGTCGGCCGTCATGGCGGCGAGACAGTTTGAGAAGGTGCCCGTGAGGGTCATCGACACCCGGCGGGTGAGCATGGGCGAGGGGCTCATGGTGCGTGAGGCGGTTCGGGCCGTGGACTCGGGGGAGCCTCTCGAGGCCGTCGTGCGCCGGCTCGAGGCCTTGGAGAAGCGCATGCGCATCCACTTCACGGTGGCGACCCTCGATTACCTTTGGAAGAACGGCCGCATCGGCCGGGCTACCGCGTTCGTGGGGGGCATCCTGCAGCTCAAGCCCGTCATGTCCTTCGAGGACGGCGTGGTCAGCCCCGTCGAGCGCGTGCGTGGACGAGCCCGCTCGCTCGAGCGGATCGCCGAGATCGTGGCCGAGCAGACCGGGGGCCAGGGCGAGTGGCTGGGCATCGTCCATGCGGATGCGGCAGACGAGGCCGAGGCCCTCAAGGAGCAGATCCTGCAGCGGGCACGCTTCGACGAGGTCATGGTGACGACGTTGGGGGCGACCATCAGCTCCCACGCCGGCCCCGGCGCGCTGGGTGCCGTCTACGTGTTGCGGCAGGGTGCGTGAGGGAGTCGAGGTGCGGGTCATCGCCGGCATCGCCAAGGGACGCACCCTGATCGCGCCCAGGGGGCGCCAGGTGCGTCCCACCACCGACCGGGTGCGCCAGTCGTTGATGGACATCCTGGTCGGTTGGACGGCGGAGCGCGACTGGCTCGACCTCTTCGCCGGATCGGGAGCCGTCGGCATCGAGGCCCTGTCGAGGGGCGCTCGCCGGGTCGTCTTCGTCGAGCAGGACCGGCGGGCCGTGCAAGCGCTGTTGACCAACCTCGAGCGCACCGGTCTGGCAGGGAGCGCCGACGTGCGTCACCAGCCGGTGGAGCGGGCCCTGTCGGAGCTGGCGCAACGGGGCGAGCGCTTCGACGTGGTCTTTGCCGACCCGCCCTACGGGCAGGGCCTCGTCGAGGCGACGGTGCGACAGGTGGCGGCCGCCGGCATCGTGCGGGAGGGCGGGCTCCTGGTGGTGCAGCACAGCGCCCGCGAGCAGCCATCGGCCCCGGAGGGGTGGCGCATCGGGCGTCAGGTACCTTTCGGGGAGACCCAGGTGACCATCATGACGGCCGCAGACGAGGAGGACGACGCGTGACGGTGGCGGTCTACCCGGGCAGCTTCGACCCGGTCACGTACGGGCATCTCGACATCGTCGCTCGGGCCTCCAGGCTCTTCGACCTCCTCTACGTGGCCGTCCTGCAGAACCCCGCCAAGCGGGCCCTCTTCACGGTGGAGGAGCGGCTGGCGATGCTGGAGGAGGCGTGCCGCCCCTACGCCAATGTGCGATGCGAGGCGTTCTCCGGGCTGGTGGTGGAGTACGCGGCCTCCCGGCACGCCAGGGCCATCGTGCGTGGGCTGCGGGCGGTCTCCGACTTCGAGTACGAGTTCGTCCTGGCCACCATGAACCGCCACCTGGACAGCCGGGTGGAGACCGTCTTCATCATGACGTCCAGCGAGTACGCCTTCGTCAGCTCCAGCCTGGTCAAGGAGGTGGCGGCCTTCGGCGGCGACGTGAGCCGATGGGTGCCACCCGGTGCAGCGACACGACTGCGAGAGCGCCTGGCGGCACGGGGCGCCGGGCCGGCGCGCCCGTCGCCGGGCCCGACAACGCCAGGAGAGGGCGGCGAAGCGTCGAGATGAGTTCATCCGACCCGTCCCTCTCTTCCAGCCCGTCGACGGCGACCCGGACGGTGACGGTCCAGCTGCTCCTGGAGCGCCTGGAGCACCTCATCGCCTCGGCGCCGACCCTGCCCCTGGGCGGGCGCGCCGTGATCCGGGCCGATGAGGCGCTGGAGCTCATCGAGCGCATCCGGCGGGCCCTGCCCGAGGAGCTTCGCCAGGCATCGGAGCTCCTGGCGCGCCGGGACGCCCTGCTGCAGGAGGGGCAAGAGGAGGCCGACCGCATCGTCGCCCGGGCCGAGGAGTACGCCTCCCGCCTCGTGCGAGAGAGCGAGGTGCTGCGCCAGGCCCGGGAGGAGGGCGAGCAGCTGCTCGAGTCCTACCGCCGGCGGGCCGCCGAGCTGGAGGCCGGTGCCAACCAGTACGCCGACTCGGTGCTGCTGATGGTGCAGCAGGCCCTGGAGAAGACGCTGGGCGAGATCGAGCGACACCTGCTCCAGGTGCAGCGTGGCCGTGAGGAGCTGGCCCGACGCTTGCAGGAGGGCGCCGCCGGCCAGCAGCCCACCACCGAGGCGGCGGCCGGGTCCGAGCTGCCGTCGGCCGACGGCTAGCGTCGCAGGCCCCAGGGGGCGGTGACCAGCCGTGCGGCCTGCCGCACGGCGCTGCCGGCGGCGAGCCCGACCAGCGTCAATCCCACGAAGAGCAGCCCCAACCGGGTGCGCCAGACCAGGGTGGCCAGGGACCAGGCGCTGCCGCCGTCGGTGCCGTGGGGCAGGGCCAGCGTCGGCAGGCGGGGACCGAGATCGAGGGCCACCATGGCAAGGGTGAAGAGGGCCGCCAGCAGTCCGTGGAGCAGCCGGGCGCGGATGTAGGGGCCCATGCGGATGCCGGTCTTTTCGGTGACCGCGGCCACCTGGGCGTGCACCGATGCGCCGGCCCAGCCGATGACGAAGCTGGCCACGGCGAGGCGGGCCGACAGGGAGGCCTGTGCCTGCGAGGCGGCCTGGGAGCCGTTGGTGATCTCCAGCAGCCCACGTACCGTAGCCTCCGCCAGCGACGGCTCCAGGCCCACCAGCCCCAGGACGGATGCGGCCAGCCGCCCCACGAGCGGCACCACGCCCAGTTGCTCCAGTACCTGTAGCAGCACCGAGAAGAGCATGATGGTGCCGCCGACCAGGAGCATGCTGACCATGGAGGTCTTCACGGCGTCGCCCAGGACCTGACCGAAGGGCCGGCCGTCGCTGAGACGGGCCTTGACCATGGCCGTAGCCGCCCGGCGCAGCAGCGGCTCTCGGGAGTGGGCCTCCAGGGCCGGAGTGGCCGGGGCGTGGCGGTCGTGGAAGGCCCCGATCCACCCGACGACGAGGACGGCGAGGTAGTGCGAGGCCGTGAGGATGCCGCCGGCCTCGGGAATCGCGAAGAAGCCCGCTGCCACCACACCGGCCATGAAGAGGGGATCGGCGGTGTTGGCCAGCGAGACCAGGCGCTCGCCTTCGACCGCGTTGATCAGCCGCTCCCGACAGAGGCGAGCCGTGATGATGGCCCCCAGCGGGTAGCCGCTGACCAGCCCCATGGCGAAGGCAAACCCCCCGGCTCCGGGGATGTTGAAGACGGGGCGCATGAGCGGCTCGAGGAGGACCGCCACGAAGTGGATGACCCCGTAGGCCGCCAGCACCTCCGACAGGACGAAGAAGGGCAAGAGGGCGGGCAAGACCGCGTCGAACCAGAGACGCAACCCGAAGAGGCTGGCCTCGAAGGCGTCCGCGGCGGCGACGACGACCAGCACCGCGAAGGCGCTGAGCGCGGCGCCGATCAGATAGGTGGTGAGCTCAGGGCGCAGGTGGCGGGATCTCCAACCCATGGCAGACGCCTCGACCTCGCCTTCGTGCGCGGGGCGCTCCGTGGGATGTATACGAGCCAGGCTCCGTGGCCTTTCTTGACGGGCTTTTGGGGCCTCACTATAATGGGCGAGGTGGCGCCACAGCCGTGCAAGTCAACATCCGTGCGATCCGGGAGCAGCGAGGGGCTCAGCTCCCGGTCGAGGGCACAAGCCCGCCGCCGCTGCTGGAGCTGGCGGGCGGCGCGGTGACGTGCGGCCCCGTGCAGGTCACGGGGACCGTCACCAACGTGGGCAAGGGGTTTTTGGTCAAGGCTCGGCTGCACTGCGAGTGCGAGTCGGCGTGCACGCGGTGCCTGGCTGCTTTTCGGTACGCCCTCGAGCCCGAGATGGAGGAGATGTACTACCCGGAGCGTCTGCGGGCGAGCCAGCCCGAGGGCGAGGACGTGGCCAACTGGTACTCGGGGGATGTCCTCGACCTGACGGATGCCATCCGGGAGACGTTGCAGCTGGCGTTGCCGATGAAGCGTATCTGCCGGGATGACTGCAAGGGGCTCTGTCCCCGCTGCGGGCGCAACCTCAACGAAGGGCCCTGCACCTGCACGGACGACGAGCCCGACGCGCGATGGGCTCCCCTTGGGGCGCTGTTGCGCAACGGTGACGGCGAGGCTCGCTGAGAGAGGAGACCGACGAGGTGGCCAATCCCAAGCGGCGCTTTTCCAAGGCTCGCACCCGGACGCGCCGGTCCCACTGGCGCCTGGCACTGCCCAATCTGTCGGAGTGCCCGCGCTGCCACCGGCTGCGGCTGCCGCACCACGTCTGCCCGCACTGCGGCACCTACGACGGTCGGCAGTACCTGCCGCCTGCCGAAGAGGCTTGAAGCGGCCCATCTGATGCCGGACGGCCCTCGCCTGGAGCGCGAGGGCTTCTTCTTAGGGTTTTTGTATGAGCAGGTCATCAAATCAGGTCATAGAGAAGCGCCTGGAGCGGCTGCGCCAGCTCCTGCTCGAGGAGCCCTTCCTGACCGATCGCGAGCTGGCACGTCGGCTGGGCGTCAGCGTGCCCACGGTGCGCCTGGACCGGCTGCGGTTGGGCATCCCGGAGATGCGAGAGCGCACGCGCCGTCTGGCCGAGGAACGGGTCACCCAGCCCCGGTCGCTGTACACCAGCGAGGTGATCGGGGAGCTGGTGGAGCTCCGCCTGGGGCGCTGGGGCCTGTCGACGCTCCGCACGGGGCCCGAGATGGCCTTCGCCCGCACCGGGATCGTGCGCGGTCACTACCTCTTCGCGCAGGCCAACTCTCTGGCTGTCGCGCTGGTCGATGCCGACGTGGTGGTGACGGGTTCGGCACGGGTGCGCTTCGTGCGGCCGGTGCGGGTGGGGGAGGAGGTCCTGGCCCGAGCCGAGCTGACGCGCTCTCGCTCCCACACGCATCTGATCGACGTGGTCAGTCGTTGCGGTACCGACGAGGTCTTCCGCGGGCTCTTCGTGGTGGCAGCCCTGCCATCCGAGCGAGCCGGTCAGCCGGTCCCCACGGAAAGGGGCTGAGCGCCTCATGGCCATCGCCGTCGACTTGATGGGGGGCGATCACGCTCCCCATGCTCCCCTGCGGGGAGCCCTGGAGGCCCGCTCCGGGGTCGCGATGCCGTTGTTGCTGGTGGGTCCTCGTGACCGGATGCAGTCCCTCCTCGACGCCTCCCCGGCGGACGCGGCCGGTGCTGCGCCCGTCGAGCTCGTCGACGCGCCCGAGCAGATCGGCATGGACGAGCATCCCGTCGAGGCCGTGCGCAGAAAGCCGGGCGCGTCGCTGGTCGTGGCCGCCCGGCTGCTGAGGGAGGGCCGGGCATCGGCCCTGGTCTCCGCGGGCAACACGGGCGCGGTGCTGGCCGCGTCGCTGCTGCACGTGGGGCGACTGCGGGGGGTGGAGCGGCCGGCACTGGCCGTGGTGCTGCCGCTGTTCGGGGGCCCGGTGGTGCTCATCGACGCGGGGGCCAACGTCGACTGCCGGCCGTCGCACCTGTTGCAGTTCGGCATGTTGGGGGGCGCCTTCGCCCGCGTCCTCTTGGGCATCGAGCGGCCACGGGTCGGCCTGCTCAACATCGGGGAGGAGCCGACCAAGGGCAACGAGGCGGCCCAGCAGGCCCACCGGCTGATGGCCGAGCGGGTCGAGGGCTTCGTGGGCAACGTGGAGGGCAAGGACGTCTTCGCCGGCGCTTGCGACGTCGTCGTCTGCGACGGCTTCGTCGGCAACGTGTTGCTCAAGTCGATAGAGGGCTTCGCGTCGTCGCTCTTGGGGGCCATCCGGCAGCAGGCGCTCGAGACCGTCCGGGGCCGGCTCGGGGGGCTGTTGCTGAAGCCGGCGCTGCGTGGCCTGCGTGACCGTCTCGACTACCGCACCTACGGAGGCGCCTTCCTGGTAGGGGTCCGAGGCGTGGTGGTCGTGGCCCACGGGCGCTCCGACGAGCGAGCCATGGCCAACGCGGTGCGGATGGCCGCTCGCGGGGTGCAGGAGGGCCTGGTGGCGGCCCTCGAGTCCGCGGCGGCGGAGCTGTCGAAAGGAGAACGAGCCGATGGCATCGGGCAGCGGCCTTAACGTGGGCATCTGGGGGACGGGCTCCGCGGTACCGGAGCGGGTCCTGACCAACTTCGACCTCGAGCGCATGGTGGATACCAGCGACGAGTGGATCCGGACCCGCACCGGCATCCGGGAGCGCCGCATCGCCGACGAGCAGACGGCCACCTCGGACCTGGCCATGCAGGCGGCGCGACGGGCCATGGAGGCGGCGGGCGTAGGCCCCGAGGACATCGGCCTGGTCGTGGTCGCGACCGTCACGCCCGACATGGCCTTCCCCTCCACCGCCAACCTGGTGCAGCACGGGCTGGGGATCAAGGGTGCGGCGGCCTTCGACCTGGCGGCTGCCTGCTCGGGCTTCCTGTACGGGCTGGACGTGGCGGCGTGGGCCATCCACGCGGGGCGGGCGCGGCACGCGCTGGTCATCGGGGCCGAGTGCCTGAGCAAGATCACCGACTACACGGACCGCTCCACCTGCGTGCTCTTCGGAGACGGGGCCGGCGCCGTGGTCCTGGGGCCGGTGAGGGAGGGCCACGGCATCCTGGCCAGCCGCCTGGGATCGGACGGCGCCTACGGCGACCTGCTCTGCCTGCCGGCCGGCGGCTCCCGGCGCCCCGCCTCGGAGCGCACGGTGGCCGACCGGCTCCACTACATCAAGATGCAGGGCAACGAGGTCTTCAAGATCGCCGTGCGCACCATGGGGGAGGCCGCGGAGCAGGCCCTGCGTCAGGCCGGGCTCGGGGTCGACCAGGTGACCTACCTGATCCCGCACCAGGCCAACATCCGCATCATCGACGCCGCCGCCAAGCGCCTCGGCATCCCAGAGGAGCGGGTGGTGGTCAACATCGACCGCTACGGCAACACGTCCGCCGCCTCCATCGGCATCGCGCTCGACGAGACGGTCCGAGCCGGCAAGCTGGCCGACGGCGACGTGGTGGTGATGGTGGCCTTCGGTGGCGGGCTGACGTGGGGCGCGACCGTGGTGCGCTGGGGGGGACGCGCATGAGCTCGGGCCGGTCGTCCGGCGGCTACGCGGTCCTCTTCCCGGGCCAGGGCTCCCAGTCGGTGGGGATGGGCACCGCGCTGGCCGAGGCCTTCGCCGAGGCGGCCGAGGTGCTCGAGCGCGCCGACCGGGTCATGCCCGGCCTGTGGAAGCTCATACGGGAGGGGCCGGAGGAGGTGCTGCGCCAGACGGCGTACACGCAGCCGGCGCTTCTGGCCGTCTCGGTGGCCACCTGGGAGGTCTGGCGCCGGCGGGTCGCGACGGCCCTTCCCGCGGCGGGAGCGGGCCATTCGCTGGGCGAGTACAGCGCCCTGGTGGCGGCCGGCGCGCTCAGCTTCGAAGATGGGCTGGCGCTGGTGCGGGCACGGGGCCAGGCCATGGCCGAGGCCGTCCCGGCCGGGGAGGGCGGGATGGCCGCCGTCCTCGGCCTCGACGATGGCCAGGTGACGGCCATCTGCGAGGAGGTGGTGCAGGCCCTGGGTGACGAGACCGCCGTCGTGGCGGCAAACTTCAACGCGCCGGGCCAGGTGGTCGTGTCGGGGCGCAAGTCGGCGCTGGCGGAGGTGCGCCAGCGGGTCCAGGCGGCGGGAGGGCGATGGGCGGAGCTGGCGGTCAGCGGCCCGTTTCACTCGCCGCTCATGGCCGAGGCAGCCCGCCGGCTGCGGGAGCATCTGGAGCGGGTCGACTGGCACCTACCCGCATGGCCGGTCGTGGCCAACGTCGACGCCCGGCCGTACCCCGCCCGCGTCGAGGCCATCCGACAGGCCCTGGAGGCTCAGCTCGTCTCGCCCGTGCGCTGGGTCGAGTCGCTTCGCGCCATGGCGGCCATGGGGATCACCCACTTCGTGGAGCTGGGGCCCGGTCGGGTCCTGTCGGGGTTGGTGCGGCGCACGCTGCCCGACGCGGTCGTCCTCAACGTCCAGGATCCGGCTTCGCTGGAGGCGTCCCTTGCACGCCTGAAAGGGGATGGGCTAATATGACGCTGTCTGGCCGGGCTGCCCTGGTGACGGGCGGCAGTCGGGGCATCGGCTACGCCATCGCCCACCGCCTGGCCAGGGAGGGAGCTCGGGTCGCTTTGTGCAGCCGGCGAGCGGACCAGGCCGAGGAGGCGGCGCGGCGCATCGCGGCCGAGACCGGCGCCGATGTCGTGGGTTGGGAGGGCGACGTCTCCCAGCCGGAGACGGCCGAGCGGCTGGTGGCCGCGGCGCTCGAGCGATTCGGCTCCCTGGAGATCCTCGTCAACAACGCCGGCATCACCCGCGACGGGCTCTTGGTGCGCATGAGCGACGAGGATTGGCACCGGGTCATGACGACCAACCTCGAGAGCGTCTATCGCATGAGCCGCGCAGCCCTGCGGCCCATGCTGCGCCAGCGTTGGGGCCGCATCATCAACATCTCCTCGGTGGCCGGGCTGGTCGGCAACCCGGGGCAGTGCAACTACGCGGCCTCCAAGGCGGCCATCGTCGGCTTCTCCAAGAGCCTGGCCAGGGAGGTGGCCACGCGCAACATCACCGTCAACGTCGTAGCACCCGGCTTCATCGAGACGGAGATGACCGTCGACCCCACCCCCAAGCAGCAGGCCCTGAGCGCCCAGGTGCCCATGGGCCGCTTGGGCCGCCCGGAGGAGGTCGCGGCGGCGGTGGCTTTCCTGGCCTCGGACGACGCCTCCTACATCACGGGGCACGTCCTGGTCATCGACGGGGGGCTGACGATGGCCGGGTAGGCGTCGGAGTTCGGAGCGAAGCGCTCTTGTCATCCCTCCACCTCGGAAAGGAGAAGAGACGACCCCATGGACAACAGCATCTTCGAGAAGGTGAAGTCCATCATCGTCGAGCAGCTCAGCGTCGACGAGTCGGAGGTGACGCCGGAGTCGTCCTTCGTGGACGATCTCGGGGCCGACTCGCTGGACATCGTCGAGCTCATCATGGCCTTCGAGGAGGCCTTCGGCATGGAGATCCCCGATGAGGATGCCGAGGGGATCCGCACGGTGGGCGACGCGGTCCGCTACATCCAGTCGCGCCAGGAGTAGCCGGAGGCCGGTCCCGCTTCGGCCATCGGGGTAAGAGGGGGGCCAAAGTGCCAGAGCATCGTCGTCGGGTCGTGGTGACGGGAATGGGCGTGGTATCGCCCATCGGCATCGGGCTCGATGCGTTCTGGTCGGCGCTGGTGGAGGGGCGTTCGGGTGTCGGGCCCATCACCCGGTTCGACGCGTCGGGGCTCGACTGCCGCATCGCGGCCGAGGTGCACGACTTCGAGCCAGAGCGGTACATGGACCGCAAGGAGGCCCGTCGCACGGACCGCTTCGCCCAGTTCGCGCTGGCGGCCACCGCCATGGCCCTGCAGGACGCGGGGCTGGACGACAAGCTGCCGCTGGGCGAGCGGGCAGGAGCGGTCATCGGCAGCGGCATCGGCGGGATGGAGACCTGGGAGACCGGTCACCGGACCCTGCTCGAGCGGGGCCCCGGCCGGGTCAGCCCCTTCACGGTCCCTATGATGATCCCCAACATGGCAGCGGGACTGGTCTCCATCCGCTTCGGTCTTATGGGGCCCAACCGGTGCACGGTGTCGGCCTGTGCCTCGGGGGCGGATGCCATCGGCGACGCCTTTCGGATCATCCAGCGGGGCGACGCCGACCTGATGGTGGCGGGCGGCGCGGAGGCGGCCATCACGCCGTTCTCCATCGCGGCCTTCGCGGCCGCCAAGAGCCTGTCGACCCGCAACGACGATCCTCCCCGGGCCAGCCGTCCCTTCGATCGGGATCGGGACGGCTTCGTCATGGGCGAGGGGGCGGGCATCCTGGTCCTGGAGTCCCTGGAGCACGCCCGGGCTCGAGGGGCGCGGATCCACGCCGAGATCATAGGTTACGGCGCCACGGGCGACGCCTTCCACATCACGCAGCCGGCCCCGGAGGGCCGGGGCGCGGCCCGTGCCATCAAGGCGGCGCTCGACGACGCGGGGATCGGGCCAGAGGCCGTGGGCTACATCAACGCCCACGGCACCTCCACCGAGTACAACGACTGGTACGAGACCGCCGCGATCAAGCAGGTCTTCGGCGAGCACGCCTGGCGCATCCCCATCAGCTCCACCAAGTCGATGACCGGCCACCTGCTGGGGGCCGCCGGCGGGGTGGAGGCCATCGCCTGCGTGCTGGCCATCGAGCGGGGCGTCATCCCGCCCACCATCAACCTGGAGCATCCCGATCCCCGCTGCGATCTCGACTATGTGCCCAACGCGGCGAGGCCCGCGCGGGTCGACGTGGCCATCTCCAACTCCTTCGGCTTCGGCGGCCACAACGCCGTGCTGGTATTCCGGCGCTACGAGGAGGGGTCCTGAGGACCGTTGGAGGGAGCCGGCCAGGGCGACCAGGACAAGCGGGCAGAGGCCCTGGGCTACCGCTTTCGGGATGCCCGGTGGCTGGAGCAGGCCCTCACCCACCGCTCGGCCGTGGCGGAGGATGGCCTGCAGGGCGTGGCCCACAACGAGCGCCTCGAGTTCCTCGGGGACGCAGTGGTGGGCCTCGTCGTCAGTTGGTGGCTTTTCCGCGAGTACGGGGCCGACAAGCCCGAGGGTGAGCTGACGGCGCTGCGAGCCCAGCTGGTGCGCCGCTCGACGCTGGCCGAGCTGGCTCGGCGGTGGGGCTTGGGCGAGCGGCTCCGCCTGGGCAAGGGCGCCGAGATGCAGGGCGCGCGTCAGCAGGAGCGGCTGCTCGCCTCGGCCTTCGAGGCGGCGGTGGGGGCCATCTTCGTCGACGGGGGCTGGGAGGCAGCCCGTCAGGCGGTGGAGCAGTGCCTGCCCGAGCTGACGGCGGCCATCCGGCCGGCGGCCGAGGCCAACCCCAAGGGTGCCCTGCAGGAGTGGCTGGCCCGCCATGGGCGGGCGGCGCCGCAGTATCGGGTGGTGGAGGCCTGGGGCCCGCCGCATGCCCGGCGCTTCAAGGTCGAGCTGCGGTGCCCGCCCGATCTGGTGCTCACCGCTGAGGGCTCCAGCCGCCGCCGGGCCGAGGAGGCGGCCGCCCGAGCCGCCCTCTGCCGGCTGGACCCGAGCGGGTCGCGGGGCGTGGAGGAGAATGGGCCGGTCGGCGGAATATAGGTAGCACTGGCAACCGTGCTACGTGGTATTCGACGTTCTTCGAGCCGATAGACGACCGCGGTACCGCCGGGCCTTGCATATGAAGGAGGCGTTGGAGCATGGACGTCCTGAAGGTTTCGGCCAATTCCAAGCCCAAGTCGGTGGCCGGGGCGTTGGCAGCCGTTTTGCGCGAGAAGGGGTCGGCCGAGGTCCAGGCGGTGGGAGCGGGCGCCGTCAACCAGGCCGTAAAGGCTATCGCCATCACCCGCGGCTTCGTCGCCCCCAACGGGATCGACTTGGTCTGCATCCCGGCCTTCACCGAGATCGAGATCGACGGGGAGGAGCGCACGGCCATCCGCTTCATCGTCGAGCCGCGTTGAATCCTCTCACGGGTCGGTCGGTTCTTCTCCGGTGTATTTGAAGAGGCTGGAGATCTATGGATTCAAATCGTTCGGCCGTCGGGTGACGGTTGAGCTCGATCGAGGGCTCAACGCGGTCGTCGGCCCCAACGGCTGCGGCAAGAGCAACCTGCTGGATGCCATCCGCTGGGCGCTGGGGGAGCCCAGCGTCCGCGCGTTGAGGGGCGGGCGCATCGAGGACATCATCTTCGGCGGCACCCGGGCGGTGCGCCCGGTGGGCATGGCCGAGGTGGTGCTCACCTTCGAAAACGATCGGGACAACCTCGCGTTGCCCTATCGTGAGATCGAGATCGTGCGCCGCACCTACCGCTCGGGCCAGAGCTACTTCGCCATCAACGGCGCTCCCTGCCGCCTGCGGGACATCCACGAGTTGCTCTCGCGCGCCCACTTCGGGGCCCGCTCTCACGCTCTGGTCCCGCAGGGCAGCGCCGACCTCCTGGTGGTGGGCAGCGGCGAGGAGCGGCGAGCCGCCCTCGACGAGGTGGCGGGCGTGGCTCGGTTTCGCCAGCTGGTGGCCGCCGCACGCCTCAGCCGGGAGCGCGCGGGGCGGGCGCTCGAGAGGGCCGAGGCCGCCCTGGGCGAGGCGGCGCGCCACGTCGCCTTCCTCGAGCGCCAGGCGGCTCGGGCGCGCCGGGCGCGTGAGCTGTCCGAGGCACGAGCCGAGGTCGAGCGGGAGCTGGCGCGCCGCGAGGCCGTCGCTGCCCGCGCCCACTGGCAGGAGGCCCTCACCCAGGCACGCGAGGCCGAGGCCCAGCTGACGGCGGCCCGCGCGGCCCTGGAGGAGGGCCGCCAGCAGATGGCCGCGCTGCTCGCCGCCCATCAGGAGGCCGGCAACCAGCTCTCGGCCGTCGCCACGGAGCTGGAGCGACGCCGCCAGGAGCTGCTCCAGCGCCGCCACGCCATGGAGCGGGCTCGGGACCGGGAGTTCGAGGCGGCGGGCCGACTCGAGCGCGCCCGCTTGCAGCTGGCGGCGCTCGAGCGACAGTCCGAGGAGGTCCAGGCCCGGATCCAGCAGCTCGAGCGACAGCAGGCCGAGGCGGCGGCGGCCTTCGAGCAGGCCGAGGCGGCCCACCGCGCCCTGGTGGCGCGCCTCGACGAGGCCACGTCGGGCCTCAGCCAGGCGGAGCAGGACCTCGAGAGCCGTCGGGCGCGCCTGTTGGAGGCGCTGGAGCAGCTGGCGCGGGTGCGAAACGAACTGCTGGAGGCGACCCGGCAGCACCAGGCTGCCCGCCGCGAACTGCAGCGCCTGGACGAGCAGGCCCGTGACGTCGCCGCCCGGCGCGAGGCCCTCGAGCAGCGTGCCCAGGCCCTCCAGGCCGAGATCGCCCGCCTCGACGAGGAGCTGGCGCAGGCCGCTTCGCGCCGTCAGGCGGTGGCGGCCCAGACGCAGGCCGTGCGCGACGAGATCGGTCGGCTCGAGTCGCGTCTGCGGCAGATCGAGGTGGAGGCCAGCCGCCTCAAGGAGACGCTGCGGGTGGTCAGGCAGGCCCACGAGGAGCTGGAGGGCTTCTCCCGCGGGGTGCGGGCCGTGATGGAGGCCGATGCCCCGTGGCGGGCGGAGGTGCACGGCCCCCTCGGGCAGCTCGTGCGGGTGCCGGAAGGGCTGGAGGAGGCGGCCGCCGCGGCGCTGGGCTCGTACCTCGAGGCCGTCGTGGTGACGTCGGCGGAGGCGGCCCGCCAGGCCATCGAGTACCTGCGTGCGAGGCGGCGGGGGTGGGCCACGTTCCTGCCGCTCGACTACCTGCGGCCCCGGCCCCTGTCCCCGAACGCCGTCCGGGCCCTCGAGCAGCTGCCCGGCTTCTTGGGGGTGGCCGCGGACCTCCTGTCGGTCGAGGACCCCATCCGGCCAGCCCTGGCCTACGCCGCCGGGCGCGTGGCCGTCATGGAGGATCTGGCCAGGGCCATCGAGGCGGGTCGGCGGGTCAACGAGCTGGCGCGGGTCGTGACGCGCCAGGGCGAGATCGTGGTGCCCGGTGGGCCGGTGAGCGGCGGCCACCGCGAGGCGTCCAGGGCCGACCTGCTGGCTCGGAGCCGGCAGATCGAGACGCTCTCCAAGCGCCTGTCCGAGGCCAGCCAGGAGCGGGACGCGCTGCGCCAGGCGCTGGCCGAGCGCCGGCGGGACCTCGATGCGTTGGTGCGGGCAGCAGCAGAGTCGGAGGCCGCCGTCCGGGATCTGCAGGCGAGACGCGCGGCGGCGGTGGCCCGTCTGGAGCCGCTCGACGAAGAGAGGGAGCGCCTGGCTCGTGAGCAGGCCGTGGTGGAGGCCGAGCGCAGGCGGGTCGAGGAGGCGGCCCGGGAGGGGGAGGCCCGCGAAGCCTCGCTCCAGGAGCGCCTGGCCTCCCAGCAGGCGGAGGAGCAGCGCTGGCGCCAGGCGGTCGACGAGCTGACGGCCGAGCTGGACCGCCTGCGCGAGGGCCGGCGGGGCCTGGACCGAGAGGTGATGGAGGCCCTCTCGCAGGTGGAGGCCCGGCGAGCCGACCAGCAGGTCGTGGCGTCCCGCCTGGAGCAGGCCCGGCTCGAGATGGCCTCCATCCGCCAGCAAGTGGAGACGGTCTCCGCCGAGGCGGAAGCCGCCCGGCAGGAGATGGAGGCGGCTCGCGAGCAGGCGGCAGCGCTGGCCGCCGAGCTGGAGTCGGCCGAGCGGGAGGCGGCGGAGCAGCAGGCGACCCGGGAGGAGCTGGGCGCCCGACTGGAGCAGGCGAGCCAGGAGCTGGAGCGACTCCGGCACCACATCGCCCATCTGGAGCGCACGGTCGAGCTTCACTCGGCCACATGGATGAAGGCGGAGCGAGCGCATCAGACGGCCAGGGACCGCTGGGAGCAGGCACGGGCCCGACTGGCCGAGCTGATGGGCGGGCCCGTGGAGGATCTCGAGGCCCTGCCGCCCGCTTCGCCCGAACTGGCCCAGGCCTCCCGGAGCCATCTGGAGCGGCGCCGTCAGGAGATCCAGGCCGAGCTGGACCGCATCGGCTCGGTGGACATGCAGGCCATCGCCGACTACGACAGAGCGCGGCGCGAATGGGAGCAGGCCCAGGGCGCGCACGCGGACCTGGTGGAGGCCCGACGGGCCCTCGAGGCATGGCAGGCCAGGCTGGAGCAGGTGAGCGCGGACCGCTTCACCCGGACCCTGGAGGCCGCCTCCGTCGAGTTCGACGCCATGCTGCGACGGCTCTTCGGCGGGGGCGAGGGCCGGCTCCGGCTCGAGGGCAGCGTGGAAAACGGCCGGGTCGAGATGGAGGTGCGCCTGCCCTCCAAACGGCCGCAGCCTGCCGTCGCCCTGTCGGGAGGCGAGCGGTCGCTGGTCTTCGCGGCCTTCATCTTCGCCCTGCAACGCGTGCGGCCCTCGCCCATCTGCGTGCTGGACGAGCTCGACGCCGCGCTCGACGAGCCCAACCTGGAGCGCCTGGTGGGCGTCGTACAGGAACTGGCGCAGGACCGACAGATCCTCTTCATCACACACAGGCAACGGACGATGGAGGCAGCCAACTCGCTGTTTGGCGTGACCATCGACGAACAGGGCGTCTCCCGGCTCCTGGTGCTCCGGATGGGGGACGTGCCCCGCGTCATGGCTGCCGACGCCCAACCGGTTGCCGAGATGGGAGCGAGCACGTGACCCCCCTCTGGCAGCGCCTCGTCCAGGGCGTGCAAAAGACTCGCGACAGCCTGGTGGGCTCCATCGAGTCCCTGGTGCGCCGGCACGGCAGTTCGCCGGCGCTGTGGGAGGGGCTGGAGGAGAGCCTCATCGCCGCCGACGTGGGGCCGGCCATGGCCGTCCAGCTGGTCGAAGCCCTGCGCGCCCGAAAGGTACCGGCGAGCGATGCGGCGGCCGTGCGGCGGGAGCTGGCCGCCCTGATGGCCGAGCGTCTCCGCCAGCGCCACGAGCCGCTGGCCTGGGAGCGACC
Organism: Limnochordales bacterium; assembly: GCA_036562495.1. Classification (GTDB taxonomy): domain Bacteria; phylum Bacillota; class Limnochordia; order Limnochordales; family Geochordaceae; genus Geochorda. The sequence goes on along the minus strand of DATCKA010000087.1, from coordinate 35,062 downwards.
GGATGCCTGGCAACGCCGCCCGCTCGTGGGGCTGGTGGTGGGCGTCAACGGGACCGGCAAGACCACCACCGTGGGCAAGATCGCCTGGCGGCTGGGGCGCGAGGGACGCCGGGTGCTGCTGGTGGCCGCCGACACCTTCCGTGCTGCCGCTCAGGAGCAGCTGGCCATCTGGGCCGAGCGCGCCGGCGCGGATCTGGTGCGTGGAGCCCCGGGGCAGGATCCGGCCTCCCTGGCCTTCGACGGGGTGCAGGCGGCCGTCGCCAGGGGCATGGATGTCGTCCTCATCGACACCGCGGGTCGCCTGCACAACAAGAGCCAGCTGATGGCGGAGCTGGCCAAGGTGCGACGGGTGGCGGAGAGGGCTCTTGGGCGCCCGCTCGACGAGGTGCTCCTGGTCCTGGACGCCACCACCGGCCAAAACGGCCTGGTCCAGGCCCGGGTCTTCACCGAGGCGGTGGCGGTCAGCGGGCTGGTGCTGACCAAGCTCGACGGCACGGCTCGGGGTGGCATCGCCCTGGCCATCGTCGCCGAGCTCGGGCTCCCGCTCAAGCTGGTGGGCGTCGGCGAGCAACCCGACGACCTGCGACCCTTCGAGCCCGACGCGTTCGCCCGAGCCCTGCTGGGCATCGAGGATTGACCCGCTCACCTTTCCGCATTGACGGACTGGGGTGGGGCTGTCGTATACTCGAGCAGGTGTAAAGGAGATGCCCTTAACGGGCCGCGCGAGGCGGTCGACGGTGCCCGAGCGGGATGGCTGGACGTCCGAGGCGCTCCAGGACGGTGACGAGCCGGGGCCGGCGGGGCTGGTGCTGCTGTACGACATCTACGGCGGCCTGCTGACGCCCAAGGCGCGCCGGCTCTTCGAGCTGCGCTATCACCGGGACCTCTCGCTGGCCGAGATCGCCGCGGAGGAGCAGGTGAGCCGCCAGGCCGTGCACGACGTCCTACAGCGCAGCGCCCGCACCCTGGTAGAGGCGGAGCGGCGGCTGGGGCTTGCCTCCCGCTACCGCCGCCAGCGAGCCATCATCGAGCAGGCGCTGCGCCAGTCACGCCGGCTGGCGGCGTGCGTGCGGCGCGAGCCGGCGCCCTCGGAGGAGCTCGTGCAGGCGGCACGGGCCATCCGGCGTGCCCTGGTCGCGTTGCGCCGGGAGCTATGAGGGAGGGGGAGAGCCGGGCGTGTTCGAGGCGCTGACCGAGCGACTGGGCCAGGTGTTTCGGCGGCTCTCGGGCCGGGGCCGGCTCTCCGAGCGCGACGTGGACGAGGCCCTGCGGGAGGTGCGCCTCGCGCTGCTGGAGGCCGACGTCCACTACCGCGTCGTCAAGGCCTTCATCGAGCGCGTCCGGGCCCGCGCCATGGGCGCCGAGGTGCTGGAGGGGCTCGCCCCCGCGCACCAGGTGGTGCGGATCGTCCGAGACGAGCTGACCCAGCTCCTGGGGGGACGGACCGAGCCCCTGCGGGTCGATCCCCCGTGGCCCGCCGTCTTCGTCATGGTCGGCCTGCAGGGTTCGGGCAAGACGACGGCGGCGGGCAAGCTGGCCCACCTCCTGCGCCGTCAGGGACGGCGGGTGCTCCTGGTGGCCTGCGACCTGCAGCGGCCTGCGGCCGTCCAGCAGCTGGAGGTGCTGGCGCGCCAGGCGGGGGCCGACTTCTTCGGGGTGCCCGGCGGGATGTCGCCGCCCGACGTCGCCAAGGCCGGCGTGGCCCATGCCCGGCGCGGTGGCCACGAGGTGGTCATCGTCGATACGGCGGGCCGCCAGCACGTGGACGAGGCCCTGATGGAGGAGGCCCGCCGCATCGTCGAGGCGGTCCAGGCCCGCCAGGTGCTGCTGGTGGTCGATGCCATGACGGGCCAGGACGCGGTCAACGTGGCCCAGGCCTTCGTCTCCCGCATGCGCATCGACGGCATCGTCCTGACCAAGCTGGACGGGGACGCCCGGGGCGGCGCCGCCCTCTCCGTGCGGGAGGTGACGGGGGCCCCCATCCTCTTCGCCGGCACAGGCGAGCGGCTGGACGGCCTCGAACCCTTCCACCCGGACCGGATGGCGGGGCGCATCCTCGGGATGGGCGACGTCCTGACGCTCATCGAGCGGGCCGAGCAGGCCGTCGAGGCCGAGCGTGCCCGCGAGATGGTCAAGCGGCTGCGCGAGGACGCCTTCGGGCTCGACGACTTCCTGGAGCAGCTGCGACAGGTGCGGCGGATGGGGCCACTGGACCAGGTGCTGGCCATGATCCCCGGTCTGGGGGGACGGTTGCCGGCAGGGCTCAAGGTCGACGAGCGGGAGCTGAGCCGCATCGAGGCCATCATCCAGTCCATGACGCCCCAGGAGCGTCGGCAGCCCTCCATCATCGACGGGAGCCGTCGGCGGCGCATCGCGGCGGGCAGCGGCACCACCGTGCAGGACGTCAACCGCCTTTTGAAGCAGTACGAAGAGGCTCGACGCATGCTCCGGCATCTGGCCCGTGGGCAGGGGCCGCGGGCGGGGTGGATGCGGGGGAGCCTCTGAGGCGGGCTCAGCAGCCCGTGCATCCGGATCACAGAAGGAGGCCGATGCTGACTTGGCAGTCAGGATTCGACTGAAGCGGATGGGAGCCAAGAAGCAGCCGTTTTACCGGATCGTGGTGGCCGACGCCCGCGCGGCCCGCGACGGGCGGTACGTGGAGCAGCTGGGCTACTACGATCCCCTGCGGGATCCCCCTGCCATCAAGGTGGATGCCGAGCGGACCCTGGAGTGGCTCAGCAAGGGGGCACAGCCCTCGGACTCGGTCCGCCAGATCCTGGAGCAGAGCGGCGTCTGGCAGCAGTGGCAGCAGCGCCGACAGAGAGGAGCGCAAGCCGCCGGCACCTCGCCTGCGCCCGACGGCGACCACGAGCCCGCCTCGGCCATGACGGAGGCGTAGGAGGAGGGTGAAGGTGAAGGAGCTCGTCGAATACATCGCACGCGCGCTGGTGGATCACCCGGACCAGGTCCAGGTGCGTCAGGTCGAGGGCGAGCGTTCGATCATCCTGGAGCTCAAGGTCGCTCCCGAGGACATGGGCAAGGTCATCGGCAAGCAAGGGCGCATCGCCCAGGCCATCCGCACCGTCGCCAAGGCGGCTGCCCTCAAGGAGGGCAAGACCGTCCACGTGGAGATCCTCGACTGAAGCAGAGGACCGGGCCGTGACCGTGGGCTCGGCGAGCCCTCAAAGGGTAGCGGTGGCGCAGGTACTGGCGCCGCACGGCGTGCGGGGCGAGGTGCGGGTCGCGGTGCTGAGCGACGACCCCGGCCGCCTCGGCTCGGTCCGGGCGTGCTGGCTTCGGCTCGGCGACCAGGTGCGCCCCGCCACGGTGGTCTCGGCCCGGCCCGGGCCCAGGGGCAGTGTCATCGTCGCCTTCGAGGGCGTGACGGACCGCGACCAGGCCGAGGGGCTCCGCGGCGCGTGGGTGGAGATCCCCAGGGACCAGGTGCGCCCCCTGCCGGAGGGGCACTTCTACCTCTTCGAGCTGATGGGTCTGGAGGTCTGGACGCACGACGGCCGCTACCTGGGGCGCGTCAGCGGCGTGTTGCGCAGCCGGGCCCACGACCTGTGGGAGGTGACGCCGCCGGCGAAGGGCGAGCCGGTGCTTATCCCGGCGGTGCGATCCTTCGTCGAGCGGGTGGACCGCGAGGCCGGCCGGATCCTCGTGCGCCTGCCGGAGGGCCTGGTGCCCTAGCGGATGTACGTCGTCGACGTCGTCACCCTGTCGCCCGAGGCCGTGGACCGGGCCCTGCAGGAGGGCGTGGTGGGACGGGCCCGACAGCGACAGCTGGTCCGCCTGCGGGTGTGGGACCTGCGGGAGTTCTCCCGGGACCCCCACCGCAAGGTGGACGACACGCCGTTCGGCAGTGGCAGTGGCATGGTGCTGATGGCGCCGCCGGTGGTGGCCGCCGCCGAGCACGCCATCGAGGCCCGTCAGGAGGGGCCGCCGCCCCGGGTGTTGGTCACGGCGGCCAACGGGCGGCTCTTCCGTCAGGAGATGGCTCGGGAGCTGGCCCGCCATCCGGGCGGGCTGGTGGTGATCTGCGGGCGCTACGAGGGGATCGACGCCCGGGTGGCTCCCCTGCTGGGGGCGGAGGAGGTCTCCATCGGCGACTACGTCCTGAGCGGGGGCGAGCCGGCGGCCCTCGTCATCGTCGACGCCGTGGTGAGGCTACTGCCGGGGGTGCTGGGCGATCCCGAGTCGGCGGGCGAGGAGTCCTTCGAGCGCGACGCCGCGCTGACCCGAGGCGGGCTCGAGTTTCCCCAGTACACTCGGCCGCGGCGCTTTCGGGGCCTGGACGTGCCCGAGGTGCTCTTGAGCGGCGATCACGGGGCCATCGCCCGCTGGCGGCGGCTGCAGTCGCTGCGGCTGACGCTGGAGCGGCGCCCCGAGCTGTTGGATGTGGCCAGCTTGAGCGACGAGGAACGGGCGCTGGTGGAGGATTGGCGACGAGCGTTGTCTTGAACGGGCGCTCGTGTTAGAATGCCGGGCGGCTCAGTCGCCCTGGAGGGACGGAAGCGACGTGGATTGGCGACACGCAGTGGAGGCTCCGCATCTTCGCACGGACATCCCCGACTTCGCGCCGGGTGATACGGTCCGGGTCCACGTGAAGGTCAAGGAGGGCGATCGGGAGCGCATCCAGGTCTTCGAGGGCACCGTCATCGCTCGGGATCATGGCGGGAGCCGGGAGACCTTCACCGTGCGCAAGATCTCCTCGGGGGTCGGGGTGGAGCGCATCTTCCCCGTGCACTCCCCCTCCATCGAGCGCATCGAGGTGGTACGCCGGGGCCGGGTGCGCCGCGCCAAGCTCTACTACCTGCGTGGCCGGATGGGCCGGCAGGCTCGCGTCGCGGAGCGCAGAGACTGAGCGGTTGCGCTGACGGGACGGCGGCGAGCCGTGTGGGGAGCCCACCGGGAGGCTCTGCTGGAGCTGGCCGAGGCCGTGGGGCTGGCGGTCATCCTGGCGGTGATCATCATCGCCTTCGTGGCCCAGTCCTTCCTCGTGCAGGGGCAGTCCATGGAGCCGACCCTGTACGATGGCGAGCGTCTGCTGGTCGACAAGCTGACGTACCGCCTGCGCGACCCTCAACGCGGTGAGGTCGTCGTCTTTCGCGTCCCGTCGGACCCCAGCCGGCGCTTCATCAAGCGCATCATCGGCGTACCGGGGGACGTCATCGAGTTTCAAGACGGGCGGGTCGTGCTCAACGGACGGGTGTTGCGCGAGAGCTACGTGCTGGGCCCCACGCTGTCGGGCCGTACCCGTCAGACCGTGCCCCCGGGGCGGTACTTCGTCCTGGGCGACAACCGCGCCAACAGCGAGGACAGCCGTTTCGCCGAGGTCGGCTTCGTCCCACGCGAGCTGATCGTGGGGCGAGCCGTCTTCGTCTACTGGCCGGTCGACCGGGCGGGCCTGGTGCACGTGCCTGCCATCTTCGCCAGCCAGCCCTAGGCACCGTGAGGAGACGGCGCCATGGAGGGCCTTGCGCAGCTCATCGGCCAGTGGGCCAGCGGGGACGGGCCCGACCTGCTCGTCCTGGGCCCTGCGGAGGTCGGTGAGGTGATGGGTCTGGGCGGTGCGCTCGACGGGGGCGGCGAGGGCGGCTCGGTGCGGGAGGTCGTCGAGCCCGACGTCGACGAGGCCGTCGTGCTCCAGTCGGCTCCGCAGCCGTGGGCCGGCGTCGACGAGGTGGGGCGGGGACCCCTGGCAGGGCCGGTGGTCGCTTGCGCCGTGGTGCTGGCCCCGGGTGCCCGGATCCCCGGCTTGCGCGACTCCAAGGCGCTGACGCCGGCGGCTCGCCAGGCACTGATCGCCCCCATCCTCGCACAGGCGCTGGACGCCCGGGTGGCCATCGTCTCCCACCGGATGGTGGACCGGCTCAACGTGTTGCAGGCGTCGCTTCGCGCCATGGCCGCCTCGGCGTCGGACCTGCGGGTGCCGTACCGGACCCTGGTGGTGGACGGGCCGATGCCGGTGCCGATGAGGCGGCAGGTCGCGCAGATGCCGCTGGTGGATGCGGACGCCCGCGTCGCCTGCGTGATGGCGGCCTCTGTGGTGGCCAAGGTCGTGCGGGATCGCCTCATGGAGGAGGCGGACCGGGTCTGGCCCGGGTACGGCTTCGCCCGACACAAGGGCTACCCCACCCCCGAGCACCTGGAGGCGCTGCACAGACTGGGACCGTCGCCCCTGCACCGCCGCTCCTATCGCCCGGTGGCCGCGGCGCCGCCCGCCCCGGCATGAGTCACGCCGCGGGCGATCTGGGCAGGGCCGCCGAGGCGGCGGCCGCCCGTTACCTGGCGGCCAGGGGGTGGCGCATCCTGGCGCGCAATGCTCGTCGGCGGACCGGCGAGATCGACCTCGTGGCCGTGGACCCTCACGGGGTCCTGGTCTTCGTGGAGGTGCGGGCCCGTCGGGCCTGGGGCCCCGACAGCGGCCGAGACCGAGCCGCCGAAAGTGTGGACGAGCGCAAGCGGCGCCGGCTGATCCATGCGGCCCGGGCGTTCTTGGCGTGCCGCCCCGAGCTGCTGGACCTGCCGGCGCGCTTCGACGTCGTGGCGGTCGAGACCGCCCCATCCGGTCAGCCCGGCGAGTTCGAGCACCTCATCGGGGCCTTCGACCTAGGATGACCAGGAGGAGCGCCGCCAGCGTCTTGGCGTCGAGCAACTGGCCGGACTCGGCCATCTGCAGCAGCTCTTCCGGCTCGAACCAGCGCACCTCACCGATCATCTCGCCCTCGTCGGGGTGCGCGCCGACCGGCGTCAGCTCCAGGGCCCTCACGAGCGTCATCCGCTCGGTGGAGTAGCCGGGGGCCAGGAAGAAGGAGGCGACCACCTCCAGGCGACGGGCCGAGAGCCCCGTCTCCTCCTCGAGCTCTCGCCGGGCCGCATCCAGCGGCTCCTCGCCGGGCTCCAACGTCCCCGCCGGCAACTCCCACAGCCAGGCGTCGACGGCCGGGCGGTACTGCCGCACCAGGGCCAGCTTGCCGTCTTGCTCCGGCACGATCACCACGGAGCCGGGGTGCTCGAAGACCTTGTAGACGCGACTGCGCCCGCCGACCTCCACCCGACGCTCTCGCCAGACGTACTCCACGCCTTCGCCGTCCTCTCCAGGGCCCGCCTCGCGGGCCCCATCTCAGTCTGCGGCCGCTCACCCCCGGTGCCGGGAGCACGGCGTCCCGGCAGGGACAGGGGTGGTCCGCCACGAATGGCTCGCGTGCCGTCTTTCGCGCGACACCTTCCGGCCGCCTGCCGTTTGGCGGTCGGAGGTGTCGTTCTTCGTGGGCTATGCCAGGACCTGGGGTGCCGTGGTCGTCGGCATCGAGGGCCACGTCATCGACGTCGAGGCCCACGTCGGAGGCGGGCTGCCCGAGTTTCGCCTGGTGGGCCTGCCCGACGCGGCGGTGCGGGAGAGCCGGGACCGGGTGCGTTCGGCGCTGCGTCACGTCGGCTTTACCATGCCGGCGGGCCGCATCACCGTCAACCTGGCACCGGCCCGCTTGCGCAAGGCGGGCAACTCGCTCGACCTGCCCATCGCCTGCGCCGTGCTGGCCGCTGCCGGCAAGGTGCCTCCCCAGCGCCTCCAGGGCCTCTTGCTGGTGGGGGAGCTGTCGTTGGCCGGCGAGTTGCGGGCGGTGGAGGGGATCGTACCGTTGCTGGTGGCCGCAGCCCGCCTCCCTGCCGTGACGGTGGTGCTGCCCGAGGCCGATGCGGCGGTGGCGCGGATGCTGGGGCAGGTCCATCATGTCGCCCTGCCCGATCTGGGAGCCGTGCTCGAGCGGTTGCTCCAGGGCATCCCCACCCCCCGAAGCGGTGCCGGCCGTGCCACGGCCCCGTCCTTCGACCTGCCGCCTCCTGCCAGCGGACGGGCCGTGCCCGTCGCGGGCGGCGAGGACATGGCCGACGTCAAGGGACAGAGTCTGGCGCGTCGGGCCATGGAGATCGCCGCGGCGGGCTGGCACCCGGTGATGCTGCTGGGACCGCCGGGATCGGGCAAGACCATGCTGGCGCGGCGGCTTCGGGGCATCCTGCCGCCCCTGTCGCGGCAGGAGTGGCTGGAGGTGCTCCAGACGCACAGCGCCGCCGGACAGCCCCTGCCCCAGGAGCAGGGGAGCGGGTCCTGGCAACCCTGGATGCCCCGCCCTTTTCGTGCGCCCCATCACAGCGTCACGGCGGCCGGCTTGATCGGCGGAGGCACGCGGCTGGCCCCGGGCGAGCTGACCCTGGCCCATCGGGGTCTTCTGTTTCTCGACGAGTTTGCCGAGTTGTCCAAGGAGGCCGTCGATGCCCTGCGAGAGCCGATGGAGGAGGGATGGGTGACGCTGACGCGTGCCCAGGCGTCGGCACGCTTGCCGGCCGAGACCCTGATCGTGGGCGCGGCCAACCCGTGCCCGTGCGGCCGGCTGGGCAGCCCGGAGGGTACCTGCCGCTGCCGCGACGCGGACATCCGCCGCTACCGGCGCCGGCTGGATGGCCCCGTCGCCGACCGCTTCGACCTGTGGGTCCAGACCCGGCCCGTCGGCGAGATGGAGCTCCTGCGGGGCCTGCCCTCGGAGCCGTCCCAGGTGGTGCGCGAGCGCGTCATGGAGGCACGGCTTCGCCAGCTGCACCGGTTTCGCCGGGAGGGGTGGCGTCCGGTGCCGTTCGGGCGCTCGCCCGTCAACGGCCGGATGAGCCCGGAGGAGGTGCGGCGGGTCTGCCGGCTCGACCCAGAGCTGGAGCGGGAGACGGCCGCCCTGGCACGCCAGTTGCGGGTCAGCGCCCGGGGGTTGGTCCGCATCCTGGCCGTAGCCCGGACTATCGCCGATCTGGCTGGATCGGATAGGATCGCCCCGGAGCACGTCCACGAAGCGATGCAATACCGCAGACGAGACGGAGGCGCCTGAGATGCGCGAATCGGCCGGCGACGGTGGCATCCACCCGACAGCCCTGGTGGAGGAGGGGGCGCGGGTGCACCCCGACGCCGTCGTGGGGCCCATGGCCTGGGTCGCGTCGGGCGCCGTGATCGAGGCCGGCGCGCGGATCGGGCCGCGGGCTGTGGTGGGCCCGGGGGTCCGGGTCGGCGAGGCCAGCCTGGTCGACACGGGCGCCGTGGTGGGCAGGCGCGCCGGAGAGCCGAGCGCGGAGCCGTCCGTGCAGATCGGCAGAGGCGCGCAGGTGCGAGAGTATGCTGTGGTGGAGCCTGGCCACACGACGCCGACGTGCATCGGTGACTTCGCATTCGTCATGGGCCGGACCCGGATCGGGCCCGGCAGCCGCATCGGCGAGAGGGCTGTCGTCACCCACGGCTCCATCCTGGGGGCGGAGGTCTGCCTTGAGGCGGGCGCCATCATAGGCGGTCTGGCCCTGGTGGAGCCGGGAGTGGTGGTGGGCAAGGGGGCCATGGTGGCGGCGATGAGCCGGGTCGTCCGGCCGGTGCCGCCCTTCGTCCTGGTGCACGGCAACCCTGCCCGTCCCATCGGACTCAACGTGGTAGGACTGCGCCGTTCGGGCGCCGGTCCCGACGCGAGGCTGGCGCTGCAACGGGCCTTTCGGTTGTTGTTTAGAAGTGGGCTGTCCCTGGACGAGGCGGAGCGGCGGCTGACGGCCGAGCGGGCCGAGTGGCCCGAGCTGGACCTCCTGCTGGCGTTCTTGCGCCGCTACGGCTCGCCGGAGGAGGCCCCATGAGAGAGGAGCTGAAGGGCACTGACATCGTTTCGCATCCCCGCCTTCGACCTGAGCCGCCAGCACGCGGAGCTGGCGGGAGATCTGGCGGAGGCGGCCGCCGAGGTGCTCCGTAGCGGTCAGATGATCCTCGGCCCCCGGGTCGAGGCGCTGGAGAGGGACGTCGCGCGTCTGTGCGGGACGGCCTTCGGCGTCGGCGTGGCCAACGGCACCGATGGCCTGTACCTGGCGTTGCGGGCTCTGGGGGTGGGACGGGGCGACGACGTGGTCACGACCTCCTTCTCCTTCGTGGCCACGGCCACCAGCATCGTGCGGGCCGGGGCACGGCCGGTCTTCGCGGACGTCGACGCCCGGACCCTCAACGTGGGACCCGAGCAGATCGAGGCTGCCCTCACCCCGGCCACCCGCGCCGTGGTGGTGGTGCACCTGTACGGCAACCCGGCCCCCATGGGACCCATCATGGAGCTGGCACGCCGGCGGGGGCTGTGGGTCGTCGAAGACATGGCGCAGGCCATCGGCGCCTCCTACGAAGGGCGGCCCGTGGGCAGCTTCGGGGACGCGGCCGTCATCAGCTTCTACCCCACCAAGAACCTGGGAGGCTGCGGCGACGGCGGCATGGTGGTCACGTCGTCGGCCGAGGTGGCCGAGCGGCTCCGCGTGCTTCGAAACTCGGGGCAGCGGCGCCGCTACGTCTGCGAGGATGCCTGGGGCATCAACAGCCGGCTCGACGAGTTGCAGGCCGCGCTGCTGGGTGTCAAGCTCCGGCACCTGGAGCGGTGGACCGAGCGCCGCCGGGAGCTGGCGCGCCGCTACATCGAGGGTCTGGCGGGCCTTCCGGTGGAGCCGGTGGCGGAGACGGAGCGCGGACGGGCGGTCTATCACCAGTTTACGGTGAGAGCGCGGCGACGAGACGAGCTGGCGCGCCATCTGGCCGAGCAGGGCATCGGCAGCACCGTCTACTACCCGGTGCCGTTGCACCGCCAGCCCGGACTGGCGGCCGTGTCGCTGGTGCCGGCGGGCGCCCCGCAGGCCGAGCGGGCGGCGGACGAGGTGCTGTCGTTGCCCATGTTTCCGGAGCTCGCGCCGGAGGAGGTCGACGAGGTCGTCGCGGCCATCCGCGCCTTTTACGGTTGATGTAGAGGGCGACCGGGCAGACCAGGAGGGGGGAGCACGGGCTCCATGTCCGGGATACAGCGAGAGAGGGCTGAGCCGGAACGACGTCACGAGTGTCCCTCGTGCGGCAAGGCGACGCCCCATGAACGGCGGGTGCGCCGGGGAGGCATGGAGGCGTGGGTCTGCACGGTCTGCGGGCTGGTGTCGCTGGTGCCCGTGGACACCAGTCGGCCGGGCGCCCGCTCACAGCCGTGAGCGGGCCGCCCCCGTCGCAGGCCGCGCTGGTGGCCGGGGTGCTGGCCAGCCTGCCCGGCCTGGGTCCCGTGGCCATCCGCCGGGCCGTCGAGGGATTGGGTGGGCTCGAGGCCGCATGGGAGGCCCCCGCCAGCGCCTGGCTCGACGTCATGGATGGCCGCCTCTCCGAGCAGGCCATGGCCGCGCTGGCCACGGGCAGGGGTCAGGAGGCGCTGGCGGAGCTACGACGTCGGCTGCAGGCGTGCGGGGCGACCGCGCTGACGCCCTGGGAGCCGGGCGGCGGGCTGTTTCCCCTCAACCTGCGCCACTTAGATGACGTGCCGCCGGTGCTCTACGTGCGCGGGTCCCTTCGCCTGGAGGACCGGTTCGCGGTGGCCATCGTGGGCTCCCGCCAGGCCTCGCCCGGCGGGCGCATGGTGGCCGGCCTGATGGCAGGCGAGCTGGCCTCCCGAGGCTACACCGTGGTGAGCGGGCTGGCGCGCGGCATCGACGCCGCCGCCCACACCGGGGCCATCCGGGCCGGGGGCCGCACCATCGCGGTGTTGCCCTGCGGCATCGACCGGGTCTACCCTCCGGAGCACGCCAGGCTCGCCCGGGCCATCACGGAGCACGGGGCGCTCGTCAGCGAGTACCCGCCGGGCACCGACGTGGAGCGGTGGCGGTTTTCGGTGCGCAACCGGATCATCGCCGGCCTCAGCCTGGTCGTCGTGGTGGCCGAGGCTCGGGAGAAGAGCGGCGCCATCTCCACCGCCGAGCGGGCGATCGAGTGCGGTCGGGAGGCCATGGCGATGCCGGGCCGACCCTTCGACGAGGCGACCAAGGGCTCCAACGCCCTGCTGCGTGACGGTGTCATCTTCTGCGGGGACCCCTTGGATGTGGAGGCCGCCGCCGGCCGCGTGCTGGAGCGGCTGGTAGGGTGGGAGGCCCGCGGGGCGGTGGTCGGCTCCCTGCCGGCCGAGCTGCCCGGGATGCGGCCGAGCCTCGGCTGCCGGGGAGTGGCCGGATCCGAAAAAGCCGACCCGGCGGTGGCCGCACTGTCGGAGGACTGCCCGCTGGAAGTGGAAACGCTGGCAACCCGGACGGGCCTCCCCGTCGGGCGCCTGCTCGCCTCCCTGACCCGCCTGGAGGCGGCCGGCGTCGCCCAGCGTCTGCCCGACGGTCGCTGGGTCGCACGTAGCGCTGAGATAAAATAGGAGGGCCTTTGGACAGGACAGGGTGGGGGACTCGTCGTTGAAGCTGGTCATCGTGGAGTCGCCAGCCAAGGCCCGCACGCTCTCCAAGTTCCTGGGAGCCGGTTACAGCGTGCGGGCCTCCATGGGACACGTGCGGGACCTGCCGGTGAGCGAGTTCGGCGTGGATGTGGAGGCGGGGTTTCGGCCTCGCTACACCATCGTCCGGGGCAAGACGCGGACGGTCAAGGAGCTGGAGGCCGAGGCCAGCCGAGCCGAGCAGGTGCTGCTGGCCACGGACCCCGACCGCGAGGGGGAGGCCATCAGCTGGCACCTGGCCGAGCTCCTCGGCATCCCCTCCGACCAGCCGTGCCGCATCGAGTTCCACGAGATCACCCGCCGGGCGGTGGAGCAGGCGCTGCGCAAGCCCCGCGCCATCGACCACAACCTGGTCAACGCGCAACAGGCCCGGCGCATCCTGGACCGCATCGTGGGCTATCGCCTCAGCCCCCTGCTGTGGAAGAAGGTCCAGCGGGGCCTCAGCGCCGGTCGTGTCCAGTCGGCGGCATTGCGGCTCATCTGCGAGCGCGAAGACGAGATCGAGGCGTTCGTCGTCCGCGAGTACTGGACCATCGACGCCATCCTGCAACCGGCCGCCTCCGACGGTCGGCTGGGCGAGGAGGAGGGTGTCTTCCGTGCCCGGCTGGTGGCCGTCGACGGTCAGGAGCCGTCCATCGGCACCGAGCAAGAGGCCCGGGCGTTGGCGGACGAGCTGCGGGCGCAGCAGCCCGTGGTGGTCTCCGTCACCTCGACCCGCCGGCAGCGGCGGCCGCCGGCTCCCTTCACCACCAGCACCTTGCAGCAGGAGGCGTCACGGCGGCTGGGCTTCACGGCGCGACGCACCATGCAGATCGCCCAGCAGCTCTACGAAGGCCTGGACGTGGGTGAGGAGGGGCCGGTCGGCCTCATCACCTACATGCGCACCGACTCGGTCAACGTGGCCCGGGAGGCCCAGGAGGCGGCTCGGCAGTTCATCGAGCAGCGCTTCGGCCGGGAGTTCGTGCCCGAGCATCCCAACGTCTACAAGAGCCGAAAGGGGGCCCAGGAGGCCCACGAGGCCATCCGACCCACGTCGGTGGAGCGGACCCCCGAGTCGCTCAAGCCTTACCTCAAGCCCGAGCAGTGGCGGCTGTACGAGCTGATCTGGCGGCGCTTCGTCGCCAGCCAGATGGTGCCTGCCCAGGTGGAGTCGACGACGGTGGTGGTGCGGGCGGGCCGCTTCGAGCTCAAGGCCACCGGCTCGGTGATCCTGGAGCCCGGCTTCCTCGTGGTCTGGGGGCCCGAGCGCCGGGCGACCTCCACGGCGGGCGACAGCGCGCCTGCCCAGGACGGCCGGGCCGAGTCGGGCGAGGGAGCCGACGGCAGCGACGAGGACGAGGCGCGCCAGGCCCTGCCGGCCCTGACCGAGGGGCAGCCGCTCGTGATGAAAGACGCGGTGCCCGAGCAGCACTTCACCCAGCCGCCTCCACGCTACAACGACGCGAGCCTCGTCAAGACCATGGAGGAGCTCGGCATCGGCCGCCCCAGCACCTATGCGCCCACCATCGAGACGCTCCTCGAGCGCCGCTACGTACGGCGCGAGGGGCAGCGGCTGGTGCCCACGCCCCTGGGGCGGGCGGTGGTCAAGCTGCTCAAGGAGCAGTTCCCCGACGTGGTGGACGTCGAGTTCACCGCTCAGATGGAGGCCCGGCTGGACGCCGTCGAGGCCGGCGAGGTGAGCTGGCAGGACGTGGTGGCCCAGTTCTACCACCCCTTCGAGCGGCGGGTGGAGGAGGCCATGCGCAACCTCGAGCGGGTCACCATCGAGGCCGAGCCATCCGACGAGGTCTGCGAGCAGTGCGGCCGCCCGATGGTGGTGAAGTGGGGGCGGTACGGCCGCTTCCTGGCCTGCTCCGGCTACCCGGAGTGCAAGCACACCCGGCCGTTGCTGCGCAAGACCGGCGCCAACTGCCCCGTCTGCGGCGGCGAGTTGGTGGAGCGCCATACCCGACGCGGCCGCACCTTCTATGGCTGCGTCAACTACCCCAAGTGCACCTATACCCTCTGGCACCGCCCGGTGGGCCGGGCTTGCCCGAGCTGTGGCCGCCCGCTGGTCAACCAGCGCGCCCGGGGCGGCCAGCGAGTGGTCTGCGCCGGTACGCTGGAGAAAGGCCCGGACGGGCAGGCGCTGTGCGACTACGTCGAAGAAGGGGTGGCGTCGACCCAGGTGCCTCCCTCCGACGGGGCGGCCCGGGAGCCTGCCGCGGTGACGAGCCGGGCGGGAGCGAGACGACGGGCCGCGAAGGAGGCGCCGTCACACGATGGGCAAGCCTGAGGTGCCGCCCGGTCACGTGGTCGTCATCGGAGGCGGACTGGCCGGCAGCGAGGCTGCCTGGCAGGCCGCCCGGCTGGGCGTGCCGGTGCGCCTCTACGAGATGCGTCCCAGGCGTAGCACCGTGGTCCACCGGACGGACCGACTGGCCGAGCTGGTCTGCAGCAACTCCCTGGGAGGGGCCTCCATCGACACCCCGGCCGGCGTGTTGAAGGAGGAGATGCGACGGCTGGGCTCCCTGGTCATCGAAGCGGCCGACCGCTCCTCCGTGCCGGCCGGTGCGGCACTGGCCGTCGACCGCGAGCTCTTCAGCGGCTGGATCACCGAACGGGTGAGCGAGCACCCCCTCATCGAGGTGATCCGTGAAGAGGTGGAGCAGGTGCCGGACCCCGGCGACGGGGTCGTCATCGTGGCCACCGGGCCCCTGACGTCCGATGCGCTGGCGGCCAGCCTGGGCCGACTGACCGGCGAGGAGTTCCTGGCCTTCTACGACGCGGCGGCCCCCATCGTGACGGCCGAGTCTGTGGACCAGAGCCGAGGCTTCTGGGCCAGCCGCTACGGCAAGGGTACCCCGGACTACCTCAACCTGCCCATGGACCGGTCGCAGTACGAGGCCTTCGTCAAGGCGCTGGCCGAGGCCGAGCAGCACGCCGGCCACATCCCCGACGAGCTCAAGTTCTTCGAGGGGTGCGTGCCGGTGGAGGAGCTGGCCCGGCGAGGCCCTGACACGCTGCGTTACGGGCCCATGCGCCCCGTGGGCTTGCGGGACCCCGCCACCGGCCGCATGCCCTACGCGGTGGTGCAGCTGCGCAAGGAGGATCGGGAGGGGCGGCTGCTCAACCTGGTAGGCTTCCAGACCCGGCTCAAGTGGGGGGAGCAGGCGCGTATCTTCCGGATGATCCCGGGGCTGGAGCAGGCGGAGTTCGTGCGCTTCGGGGTCGTCCATCGCAACACCTTCGTCAAGTCACCCCGCCTGCTGCACCCCACGGGGCAGATGCGCAGCCACCCCCGCATCCTGCTGGCCGGTCTCATCGTAGGCGTCGAGGGGTACGTCGAGTCGGCGGCCGCGGGGCTTCTGGCAGGGCTCAACGCGGCTCGCCTGGTGCGGGGGGAGCCGCCGCTGGTGCTGCCCGTCGAGACCATGATGGGGGCGCTGTGGCACTACGTCACCACCGCGCGGGCCGAGGACTTCCAGCCCATCAACGCGGCCTTCGGCCTGTTGCCGCCGACCGACGAGCCGGCCAGGGGCAAGAAGGAGCGGCGGGCCGCCCAGGCTCGGCGGGCGCTGGCGGCCATGGATCGAGTGGCCGAGGAGGTGCGACGATGGACGGCGGACGCTCCGGTCTCCCTCGGTGGCATGGGACCACGGTCGTAGGCGTCGTCAGGGACGGCCACGCCGCCATGGGCGCCGACGGGCAGGTGACCGTCGGCCAGCAGGTGATGAAGCACACGGCCCGCAAGGTGCGCCGCATCTACCAGGGGCGAGTCCTGGTGGGCTTCGCCGGGGCGGTGGCGGATGCGCTGACGCTGTTGGAGCGCTTCGAGGAGAAGCTGGAGGCGCACGGCGGCCAGGTCACCCGCGCCGCCGCGGAGCTGGCCCGAGACTGGAGGACCGACCGCATCCTGCGACGGCTCGATGCGCTGCTCCTGGTGGCCGACCCGTCGCATCTCTTGGTGCTCTCGGGCAACGGAGAGATCGTGGAGCCCGACGACGGGGTGGCGGCCATCGGATCGGGCGGCCCGGTGGCGCTGGCCGCGGCCAGGGCCCTGTTGCGGCACACCTCGCTGTCGCCCGCTCAGGTGGTGGAGGAGGCCCTGCGCATCACGGCCTCCATCGACATCTACACCAACGACCGGATCGTGGTGGAGCAGCTCCACGAGACAGGGGCGGGGGCGTGAGGGCCATGCGGATGGAGGAGTTGACGCCTCGCCGGATCGTCGAGGAGCTCGATCGCTACATCGTCGGACAGCAGGAGGCCAAGCGTGCCGTAGCCATCGCGCTGCGCAATCGATACCGCCGGCAGCTCTTGCCGGAGGGCATGCGGGACGAGGTGGTCCCCAAGAACATCTTGATGATAGGCCCCACCGGCGTCGGCAAGACGGAGATCGCCAGGCGGCTGGCGCGGCTGGTCGATGCGCCGTTCATCAAGGTGGAGGCCACCAAGTTCACCGAGGTCGGCTACGTCGGCCGTGACGTGGAGTCCATCATCCGGGAGCTCGTGGAGACCTCGGTGCGGATGGTGCGACAGGAACGGGCCGAGGCGGTCAAGGACCAGGTGGCGCCCGTGGTGCAGGAGCGCCTGCTGGAGGCGCTGGCGCCGTCTCCTCGCCCCAGGGGCCAGGCCAATCCGCTGGCGGCCATCTTTGGATGGCAGGCGCCCCGAGAAGAGGAGCCCCAGGCCGGGGAAAGCCCCGGCGAGGTGGAGGCGCGGCGGGCGGAGCTTCGCCGCAAGCTGGAGGCCGGCGAACTGGAGGACCACCTGGTGGAGATCGAGGTGGAGGACGCCACGACGCCCGTGGTCGAGGTGATGTCGGGCCAGGGCGTCGAGCAGATGGGGATCAACTTGCAGGATCTCTTCGGCGGCTTCCTGCCCAAGCGCAGGCGCCGGCGCAAGGTGACCGTGGCCGAGGCCCGCCGCATCCTGACGGCAGAGGAGGCCCAAAAGCGCGTCGACCCGGAGGAGGTGGCGGCCGAGGCGATTCGGCGGGTGGAGCAGACGGGGATCGTCTTCATCGACGAGATCGACAAGATCGCCGGCCGGGAGCGGGGCGTCGGGCCCGACGTCTCCCGGGAGGGCGTGCAGCGAGACCTGCTGCCCATCGTCGAGGGCTCGACGGTCACGACCAAGTACGGGCCCGTGCGCACCGACCACATCCTCTTCATCGCGGCGGGCGCCTTCCACGTCGCCAAGCCATCGGACCTGATCCCGGAGCTGCAGGGCCGCTTTCCCATCCGGGTGGAGCTCAAGCCCCTCAGCCGGGCCGACATGCGCCGCATCCTCACGGAGCCCGAAAACGCCCTGACCCGCCAGTACGCGGCGCTGCTGGCGACGGAGGGCGTCGAGCTGAGCTTCACCGACGACGGCCTGGACGAGATCGCCCGCCTGGCCGAACTGGTCAACGAGCAGACGGAGAACATCGGGGCTCGCCGCCTGCACACCCTGATGGAGCGGCTCCTCGAGGACATCTCCTTCGACGCACCCGCGTATCGGGGCCAGCGGGTCGTCATCGATGCCGACTACGTCCGGCGGCGCCTGGGCGCCATCGTCGAGGACCGGGACCTCTCCCGCTACATCCTCTGACCCGACCTGCCAGCCGATAGCCTGCATGCAGACGCGGCCCGCCGGCTCCTCCTGGAGGGGCCGGCGGGCGTCACGACGCCATCCTCTCGCTCCCACCATTGTCAGAATTTTGCGATAGTGAGTTGTTCCTGGAGGAAACGGAGGATTCATCCATTCTGTGTCGTACTGACGTAAACTGACAGTTTTCCTATCGAAGGCCGACACGACGAGGATTGGGACCTCAGTCCCGCGACCAGGGACCGGGGTCCGTATCGAAAGATGTGGGAATAGGTGTCGATGGTCTCAAGAGGTCCCCGGCCTCGTCGCCCCGGCCTCGAGCCAACGGGGAAGGGAGGTCGCCTGTGGAACGGATCGGGCTCCTGTGGGGTCCTACCGACCGCGACCTGGCCACGGCCTTGAACGCTGCCTCCTTGCGCCAGCAGGTCATCGCGCACAACCTTGCCAACGCCGAGACCCCGCACTACCGGCGCTTCGACGTCGTCTACGAGGAGGCCCTGAGTCGCCAGCAGCAAGCGGCGGCGCGGCAGAAGGTGGCCCTGCGACGCACCCATCCGGCTCATCTGGCGCGCCCGACCATGCAGCCCGTGCAGCCCATGGTGGTACGGGACACCTCCAGCGTCATGCGCAACGACCGAAACAACGTCGACATCGATCGGGAGATGGCGGCCCTCGCCAAAAACACGCTCTACTATCAAACCCTCACCCGGGTGGTGGGGGCGCGGATGATGGCCTTGCGCACCGCCATCTCCGAGGGTCGCCGATAGTCCCGCATCGGGTCCTGGGGAGGGGGGTTGAGCTGCCATGGCGTTTCTACCATCGCTCGACATCAGCGCATCGGGACTGACGGCCCAGCGCCTGCGGATGGACTTGATCGCCAACAACCTGGCCAACGCTTACTCGACCCGGTCGGCGCGTGGCGGCCCCTACCGACGCCAGATGGCGGTCTTCGCCGCCATCGAGGCGCCCAGCTGGCCGTGGGCGCCCCACCGGCCGAGCGCCACCGCCCCGGGCAGGGGCGTGCAGGTAGCCGCCGTCGTCGAGGACCCGACGCCCCCGCGCCTGGTCTACGACCCCGAGCATCCCGACGCGAGGCCCGACGGCTACGTGGAGTACCCCAACGTGGACGTCGTGACCGAGATGGTCGACATGCTGGCCGCGGAGCGGGGCTACCAGGCCAACCTGGCAGCCTTCGGAGCGGCCGCGGACATGGCGCGGGCCGCTCTCAACCTGATCCGGGTGTGAGCTCACCATCCTCGAGGAAGGCGGGACGGCTATGGCCGCTATCGATGCCATCCGCAGCGTGAGCGTCTCGTCGGCCGGTACGGCGGCTCGGCCCGGTGCAGCGTCGGCCGGGGCGCCCGGGGTGCGCCCCTTCGGCGAGATCCTCAAGGATGCGGTGGCGCAGGTCAACGCCCTGCAGCTGGAGGCCCAACAGATGGCCGAAGCGGTGGCGCGCGGCGAGCTCACCGACATGCATCGCCTGGCCCTGACCGTGGAGCGGGCCCAGCTGGCCTTGGAGCTTACGGTAGCCGTCCGCAACAAGCTCATCGAGGCGTACCAGGAGATCTCGCGCATGCCCGTCTGAGCGGCGACACGGCCGGCGCAGGAGAGGGCGGACTGATCGGCGGTGGGCGCGATGTGGGAGCGGCTCAGGGGACAGCTGGTCACACTCTGGCAGGGGATGAGCCGGGCCGCCCGCTGGGCCGTCCTGGGCGGGGCGGTGGCGGCGGTGGTCGGCATCGTCCTGCTCGTGGTGCTGGCCACGCCCCGCTACCAGCCCGTCTTCACGGGCCTGTCGCCCGAGGACCTGCGGGCGGTCACGGTGGCGCTGCAGCAGCGAGGCACCGCGTTTACCGTCGACGAGGGGCAGGGCGCCGTGCTGGTGCCGGAGCCCCAGGTGCACCGGGTCCGGCTCGATCTGGCCATGCAGGGCCTGCCGCGCAACAGCGTCGTGGGCTTCGAGATCCTCAACCAGACCAACCTCGGGCTCACCGACTACGAGCGGCGGCTCCGCTATTACTGGGCGCTGCAAGGTGAGTTGACCCGGACCATCCGCGCCATCCAGGGCGTGGCGGATGCCCGGGTGCACATCGTCATCCCCGAGCGCAGCCTCTTCGTCGCCGAGCAGCGTCCGGCCACGGCATCCGTGCTGCTGGAGCTGCTCCCCGGCTTCACCCTGAGTCCTGCCCAGGTGCGTGGCATCGTCAACCTGGTCGCCCACAGCGTGGAAAACCTGCGCCCCGAGAACGTGACGGTGGTCGACGCCTCCGGCAACGTGCTCTCCGATCTCCTGGCCCTGGACCAGGCGGCGCCGACGGGCAACGTGGTCGCCGAGCGGCTGCAGCTCAAGCGCACCTACGAGCGTGAGCTGGAGCGCAGCCTGCAGGCGACGCTGGAGCAGGTCTGGGGCCCGGGGCGGGTCGTCGTGCGGGTGACCGCCGATCTCTCCTTCGACCAGCAGGAGGAGCTCCACGAGATCTTCTCGCCCGTGGTCAACGGCCGCAGCGGCATCGTGCGCAGCGAGCAGCGCACCGAGGAGCGCTTCACGGGCGAGGGGACGCCGGTGCCGGCCGGGGTGCCGGGGGTCACCTCCAACATCCCCGGCTACGTCGAGCCGTCGGGGGCGGGCGGCTCCTCCCAGATGGAGCGGATCGAGTCGGTCACCAACTACGAGATCAACCGGGTCGAGCGGCGCATCGTGATGGCGCCCGGGCGGATCGAGCGCCTGTCGGTGGCCGTCTGGGTCGACGGGGAGCTCGACGTGGTGCAGCGGCAACGGACCGAGCAGCTGGTGGCCGCGGCCATGGGGCTCGAGCCATCCCGCGGCGATCAGGTGACGGTCGAGGGCATGCCCTTCGCCCGGGCGGACGGTCTGTCTGGCCTGGAGGCGCAGCTCCTGGCGGCGAGGGGGCCAGCAGCGATGCGAGGGGTGGCCTGGTGGCTGGCGGCGCTGGCCCTGGCGGTGGGGGTGGCCTGGTGGGTCACCCGGCGCATGCGGGCTGCCCGCCGGCGGGTCGACGTCGTGATCCCGGCGACCCCCGTCACGGAGGAGGCCGTGCAGGAGGCGCCGTCCCAGGCGGAGCAGGCGCGGCGGCGCCTGCGGCAGGAGATCGAGGAACTGGCACGGGAGCGCCCCGAGGAGTTCGTGCAGCTGTTGCGCTCCTGGCTGGTGGAGGAGAATTCGTAGGCCATGGCGGTGGCCAAGGCGACCGGCCGGGGCCCTCAGCCCCTCACCGGCAAGCAAAAGGCAGCGGTGCTGCTCATCGCTCTGGGGCCTGACATCTCGTCGCACATCTTCAAGCACCTGCGCGAAGACGAGATCGAGCAGCTCACCTTCGAGATCGCCTCGGTGCGGCGGGTGCTGCCCGAGGAGCAGGAGAAGGTGCTGCAGGAGTTTCGCGAGATGATGCTGGCCCAGCAGTACATCACCCAGGGCGGCATCGAATATGCGCGAGAGCTGTTGGAGAAAGCGCTCGGGCCCCAGCGCGCCACCGAGATCATCCGCCGTTTGACCGCCTCGCTGCAGGTGAGGCCGTTCGACTTCGCGCGGCGGGCGGATCCGCAGCAGCTGTTCAACTTCATCCAACACGAGCATCCACAGACCATCGCGCTCATCATGGCCTACCTGCAGCCAGAGCAGGCCGCGGCCATCCTCTCGTCCTTACCGCCGGAGCGCCAGGTGGAGGTCGCGCGACGGCTGGCCACGCTGGATCGCACGGCCCCCGACGTGCTGGAGGAGATCGAGCAGGCACTGGAGCGCAAGCTGGCCTCCATCGTCAACCAGGACTACACCGCGGCCGGCGGCCTGGATGCGGCCGTCGAGGTGCTCAACCGGGTCGATCGCAGCACGGAGAAGACCATCATGGAAGCCCTCGAAGAGGTCGACCCCGAGCTGGCCGAGGAGATCAAGAAGCGCATGTTCGTCTTCGAGGACATCGTCTTGCTCGACGACCGCTCCATCCAGCAGGTCCTGCGCGAGGTGGACAGCCGGGATCTGGCCCTGGCCCTGCGCACGGCCAGCGACGAAGTGAAGGCCCGGATCTTCCGCAACATGTCCAAGCGAGCCGCCGAGATGCTCCGGGAAGAGATGGAGTACATGGGCCCGGTGCGGCTGCGCGACGTGGAAGAGGCCCAGGGACGCATCGTAGCCGTCATCCGGCGCCTCGAGGAAAGCGGGGACATCGTCGTTGCTCGCGGCGGAAGCGAACAGATCCTGGTCTGAGGCGCGGTTGGTCAAGGCCGAGGTGGTCCGGGTCGCCTCGCCGGTCGAGGCCCGTGACGGCACCGGCAACGGCGTGTCCCATGCCAACGGCCCGTCTCGCCTGGGCGTCGAGCCGGGCGGCGCCCGGCGGCGACCCGGGGGCAAGGCCGGGGGCGCGAAGGTGGACGGGGCTCGATGGAGCGGCAACGGCTTCCCGTCCGGCGTGCTGCGCCCCAAGGCGCCCCTGCGGTGGAGGGGTGCCCGTGCCTGGGCGAAGGACGTGCTCCAGCGAGCGCGTCAGGAGGCGCAGGCCATCCGGGAGGCGGCCCGGGCCGAGGGCTGGGAGGCAGGATGGGCGGCGGGCCGCGAGGCGGGCGAGCGCGAGGGGCGAGCCCAGGCCACCCAGGAGGTGGCGGCGCGGCTTGGGCGCCTGCTGGAGGAGCTGACGGCGCTCGTGGAGGAGGCCCGACGTCGACGAGACCAGGCGCTGGCCATGGCCGAAGAGGACGTGATCAAGCTGGCCCTGGCCGTGGCGGAGCGGGTGGTGCGCCGACAGGTGGCGTCCGGCCCCGAGGTGACCCGGGCGGTGCTCGAGGACGTGCTGCGCGAGATGCCCGGCGCCGGGGAGGGCCGGGTGGTGGTGCGTGTCCATCCCGACGAGCACCGGCTGCTGGCGGGTGCCGCCGGCGGCGTCCTGCAGGGCGTGGATGGGCCGGTGCAGGTCCAGTGGCGGGCGGACCCGGGGGTAGAACCCGGCGGCTGCATCGTCGAGTCCGACCTGGGCAGCATCGACGCCGGGCTCGAGACGCGGCTGGTCGAGGTGGCGGCCGGCTTGCTGGACGTGATGCGCCATGGCCGTTGACGTGAGCCGGTTGGTGCGAGCCGTCGAGGCCATCCCCGACGTGCGGGCCACGGGCCGCATCCGGCGGGCCGTGGGGCTCGCGCTGGAGTCGCTGGGGCCTCCCTCTCGGGTGGGCGAGTTGGTGGAGATCCGGCGGCCCGGCGCCTCCCCGCTCGTCGCGGAGATCGTGGGCTTCAAGGGGCGACACGCCATCCTGCTGCCCCTGGGCAGCGCCGAGGGCATCGCGCCCGGCACCCCGGTGGTCTCCCGGCGCCATCCTCTGCGGGTGCCGGTCGGGCCCGCCCTGCTGGGGCGGGTGCTGGACGGGCTGGGCCGCCCCATGGACGATGCCGGGCCCGTCGAGGCTGAGGCGTGGTACCCGCTGGATCGCCCCGCGCCGGACCCGTTGCGCCGGCCGCGCATCACAGAGGCCCTCTCGGTGGGCGTGCGTGCCATCGACGGGCTGTTGACCTGCGGCAAGGGGCAGCGGCTCGGGATCTTCGCGGGCAGCGGCGTGGGCAAGAGCACCCTGCTCGGGATGATGGCCCGGGGGACCGAGGCCGACGTGGTCGTGGTGGCCCTGGTCGGTGAGCGAGGCCGGGAGGTACGGGACTTCATCGAGCGCGACCTGGAGGCGGGGCTGCGGCGGGCGGTGGTGGTGGCTGCCACGTCGGACCAGCCCGCGATGGTCCGCCTCAAGGCCGCCTTCGCCGCGACGGCCATCGCCGAGTACTTCCGCGACCAGGGCCTGGACGTCCTGTTGTTGATGGACTCCCTGACCCGGCTGGCCTACGCCCAGCGGGAGATCGGCCTGGCCGCCGGGGAGCCGCCCACCACCCGGGGCTATCCTCCGTCGGTCTTCTCCTTCTTGCCTCGCCTGCTGGAGCGGGCCGGCACCGCCGAGCGGGGGAGCATCACGGCCTTCTACACGGTCCTGGTCGACGGCGACGACCTCAACGACCCCATCGCCGATCAGGCTCGGTCCATCCTCGACGGCCACGTGGTGCTGTCCCGCTCCCTGGCCGAGCGGCACCACTATCCGGCCATCGACGTCCTGGCCAGCGTCAGCCGGGTGATGTCGGAGGTGGCCTCGGAGGGGCACCGCCAGGCGGCCGCCACCGTGCGCCGGTTGATGGCGGCCTATCGGGACGTGGAGGACCTGGTGCAGATCGGCGCCTACGTGCGGGGCTCCAACCCGCTGGCGGACCGCGCCATCGACGCGAAGCGGCCTATCGAGCGGTTCTTGCAGCAGGGGGTCTTCGAGCGTTCGTCGCTGCCCGAGGCGGTGGAGGCCCTCGAGGCCCTGGCTCGGCAGTTTGGGGATGAAGAGGCGGCATGAGGCGGTTTCGGTTTCGCCTGGAGCGGGTCTTGCGGCTGCGTCGGCAGCGCCTGCGCCAGGAGCGCATCCAACTGGCCGCTGCCTCGCGCGAACTCGTGGCCGCGGAGGCCTCCCTCCAGCGGGCCGAGGAGGCTCGAGCCCAGCTGCTGGCCTGGGTGGCGGGGAGGGTGGCAGGGCCGCCCACGCCGCCGGCCGAGCCTCAGCCGGAGCTGGCCGTGTTGGTGCGGTGGCTCGATGAGGTGAGCCGGCGCCGCGACCGATGCGCGGTCGAGCGCGAGCGAGCCCGCGAGGCCGTGGAGGTCCGGCGGGAGCAAGTGGTGAGGGCTCACCGGGACGTGCGGGTGTTGGAGTTGTTGCGTGAGCGACGTAGGCTCGCCTACGTGCGCGCGGCCGAGCGTGAGGAACGGCTGGCGCTCGACGAGGTCGGAGCCGTCCGGTACGTCCAGCGGCAAGGCCTGACGCCGACAGGGTGAGGGGCGAGGGGGGGATCTCCGTGCGGCAGCTCGCGTGGTCGCTGCTGGCGCTGGTGGTGTCGGTCGCCCTGGGGATCTGGGTGCTCGACTTCACGGGGGTCATCGACCTGGCCGGCGTCGTGTTGGCCCAGCTACGGCACGTGCCGGTTGTTGCCGATTATATCGATGCGAGCGAGCGGGTCCGTCGTTGGGACGAGGAGCAGGCCCGGGCTCGGGCGGCTCTCGAGCAGATGCGCCAGGAGCTTGAACAGCAGCAGAAGGCGCTGGCGGCAAAGGCCGACGAGCTAGCTCGCCGGGAGAAGGAACTTCAGGCCCGCGAGGCTCAGCTCGACGAAATGGCCCGTCGCCTCGCCGAGCGGGAGCAGGCCCTGGCGCTCGCTGCCGAGCAGGACCGGTACTACCGCGAGCTCATCGAGGCCGTGGGGCGGATGCGACCCGAGGAGGCAGCCCCCATCATCGAGCGGCTCGACATGGAGCTGGCTCGGCGGCTGCTGGGCTCGATGGACCCGAGGCAGGCCGGCTCCATCCTCGGCAAGATGGATCCGCAGCACGCATCCCGACTCCTGGCGGCGGTCAGCGGCGTCCTGACTTCCGCCCGGTGACGACGGATGAGGACGGAAAGGGGGTGATGGCATCGATGGTCCAGACGAGCGCCTTGCCCCTGGCGACGAGCCAGGCAGGACGGCCAGGCTTGCAGGGCTCCGCGAGTGCGAAGGCCACGACGGGCGAGTCCGCGGAGGGCTCGAGCTTCGCCGGCTTACTCGAGGCAGCCATGGGGGGGCGGCCGTCGACGGGGCCCGTCCGAGCGCGCCTGAGCGCTCCTGGCGGGTCACGACGAGGCGGCGGCGACTCCGACCTCGCCTCCGGAGAAGACGCCCAGTCCGATAGGCGGACCGAACCGGTCGAAGCCACGGTCGGACCGCTATCCGCCCTGGGAGCGCTCCTCGAGGGGGTCTCCTGGCCGTTGGTGGGGTCCGCTCCGACGGGCAGCGACGGCGTGACGGCGACCGGCACGCCGGGAGCCGCGTCCGCGGCGCATACGGCCCAGGGGCCGGTCCTGGGGCTCCTGGCACCGGCGGAG
Source organism: Limnochordales bacterium (assembly GCA_036562495.1). Classification (GTDB taxonomy): domain Bacteria; phylum Bacillota; class Limnochordia; order Limnochordales; family Geochordaceae; genus Geochorda. Next base: position 9,260 of record DATCKA010000087.1, on the reverse strand, counting down.
CAGCCGACGGCGCCGATCGGTAGCGACGACCTGCGGCGCCCCGACGGGGTGACGGTCACACCGGGATCGCTCCCTGCATCCGGGGAGTCGGCGGAGGCGACCCGTACACCACGCCAAGCCCCAGCGGGTCCGGCCGCGGGGGTCGTCGTGGGTGAGGCCGGGCACGGGAGGCTCCGGGGGGCCCTCGCCGGGCGCCACAGTGGTCGCGCCGGCGGGCTGCGGACGGGCCCGGATGGGGCGACGATGGTGAGCGCCGAGGCGGCCTGGCGGCTCTCCATGCCTGCAGCCATGGCCGTTGTGACCAGCGCGGGCAGGCCGGTGAAGGCGCGGGGCGCTGCGGGTGACGCCGAGCCCAATCCCGCCCGGACGGCCAACGGAGCTGCCGCCTACGGGAGCGGGGAGGTCGTCGAGGTACGCGTGGAGGCCCTCACCGTCCGACCGGCCGAGGTCCCGGCGGCTCCCGGGGGACAAGCCCTCGAGGAGTCTGGGAGCGTCGGGCACCAAGCTCATCTCGCAGCGACGCCAGCTCTCCTCGCTGCGGACGCTGCCGAGCCATCCGCACCGGTGACGGGCGAGTCGCCGACGCCGGTGTCGACGCAGGCCACAAGCGAACCGACGGCCTCCGAGCAGGGGACGGACCTCCACGCGGCCACCGATGACATGCAGGCGCTGTACCGGGCCACGCAGGAGGCGCGGGCGGAGGACGACACCTCCCGAAGCGGTGACACGGCCCTCCAGCCGACCGACATCGGGGTCGGGGCGGTGCGGAGCGAGCCCGTCTCCCCCAGCGCCGTCGTACTCGAGTCAACGACGGACGCACCCCAGGCCAGCACCCGTACGGTCGGGCAGGCGAGCCGACTGGTGGCCGAGCACGTCAGCCGGTGGGTGGAGAGCTCCGCCGGCGAGAGCGGAGCCCGGGTCCAGGTGGTCGACAGGCTCCTGGGTGAGGATGGCGGCGAGGTCCGCCTGCGGCTTCACCCGCCCGAGCTCGGCGAGATCCGGCTCCGGCTCCATGCCGATGGTCCCAGGCTCGTGGTGCAGGCCACCGTCCAGCAGCACGAGACGGGCTGGATGCTGCGCCAAAACAGCCACCTCCTCGAGCGGGCGCTGGAGCAGGCGGGCTTGCAGCTCGCCGGCTTCTCGGTGGAGGTGGGGCGTCACGGGCATGACCCGCAGCCGGGCCCGTCGCCGTGGGGCGGCGCCTGGCCGGAGCTCCTTGAGGCTTCGGGCGTGGCGGCTGTAGGTGAAGCCCACCTGGGAGCGCCTGGGCGCCCCCTGTGGGTGAGGCTGGGACTGGGTGCGGTCGACGTCAGGGTCTGAAGGAGAGGAGGTGAGCGGATGGTCTCCGGGATCACGTCCAGCACGTCATCGACGCAGACGACGCTCGGCTTCGATCCGGCAGCTCAGGTCAGCTCGCAGGACTTCTTTCGGCTGTTGACCGTGCAGCTGCGCTATCAGAACCCGCTGGAACCCATGAAGGAGACCGAGTTCGTCAGCCAGCTGGCGCAGTTCAGCCAGCTCGAGGCCCAGCGCGACACCAGCGCCCTCATGCGGCAGTTTCTGCGGCTGCAGGCGCTCCAGGAGGCCGCGGGGCTACTTGGCCGGACGGTGGTGCTCAAGCCGTTCGACGCCAACGAGCCCGTGCAGGGCACGGTCGAGAGGGTCAAGCTGGTCGACGGTGACGTGCGGCTGGTCGTGGGCGGCCGTGACTACTCGCTGCGCGAGCTGGTGGAGGTCGCCTGATGGGACGTCGAGGCAGGGAAGTGAGGTGAGGCGATGTGACGGCGGCGCCAACCGGTGAGGCGGGACGCCCGTACCCCATCGGACCGGTCGGGCCTGCGCCGGTGGGGCCGGGACGACCGGCGGCACCCGCACGAGGGGAGGCGGCCTCCTTCGGTCAGGTGCTGGACCAGGTCCTGGCCGAACAGCAGGGGCTGCGCTTCTCCGCCCATGCCCGGCGTCGCTTGCAGGATCGGCGCATCGAGCTGACCGACGAGCTCCACCGGCGCCTGGTGGACGCGGTCGAGCGGGCCCGATCCAAGGGCGCCCGGGAGGCCGTCGTCATGCTGGATCGCCTGGCCTTCGTCGTCAGCGTGCGCAATCGTACCGTCATCACGGTGGTCGACGAGGCGCAGTTGAAGGAGAACGTCTTCACCAACATCGACAGCGTGGTCTTCGCGTGAGACCGAGACGTGCAAGCAGGCCGGACCTCCGACGGGAGGGGGCCTGCCGAGCGGTCGCCGATCGACCGAGGCGGCCGCACGAGGACCGACGACCGGCCGGCGGGCGCCGACGGGGCACCCCGGCCGGCCCGAAGGAGGCAGGAGGATCGCATGCTGAGGTCGCTATTCGCCGGCGTGTCGGGCATGCGGACCCATCAGCTCAACATGGACGTCATCGCCGACAACATCGCCAACGTCAACACGACAGGATTCAAGGCCGGCCGCATGACGTTCAAGGAGGTCTACTCGCAGCTGCTGCGCGCGGCGCGTGGCCCGATGGGCGACCTGGGCGGCGTCAACCCGCTCCAGGTGGGCCTGGGGGTGACGATGGGCTCCATCGACACCCTCTTCACCCAGGGTGCGCCGCAGGCGACGGGGCGTGACCTGGATCTCTGCATCGACGGCAACGGCTTCTTCGTGCTGACGGATGGGCAGAATCGCTACTTTACCCGCGCAGGCATCTTCTCCATCGATAGCGAGGGTAACTTGGTCTACACCAACGGCATGAAGGTGATGGGGTGGAACGGGGATCCTGTCACCGGAACACTCGATATCAATCGTCCCGCCGAGCCCATCACGATCCAGCAGCGCTGGATCCCCGGTCAGGCGACGACGCAGATTGACTTGACGGGAAACTTGGATAGTCGGCTTGCACTTGGGGAGAGGGTTGTCCGAACCGTAGACATATACGACGGGCTAGGGAACGTGCATTCACTCAGTCTTACCTTCACGCGAAGCAGTGTTGCGAATAATCAATGGCAGCTGACTGGGGCCAGCATCCCTGGGGGCACTGTGATTGTGACTACCCCGCCGCCCAGCTCGCCGCCCACGCCAACCATTCCAACCATCTCCTTCGGGTCCGACGGTGTGCCGGACCCACCCATACCCGCCACGCTGCTGGTAGTAACGTACCCAGGGGCGGGTTCGTTCAATGTAACGCTTAACCTCGGCTCACTCACCAGCCTTGCGGATACAACCAACGTAGAGGTCGCGTTCAGGGACGGATACAAGCGCGGAGACCTCGTGCGGGTCACCGTGGACGACCTGGGTGTAATCAAAGGGGTCTACTCGAACGACTTGATCCGTGACCTGGGTCAGATCGCGCTTGCCATGTTTCCCAACCCTGAAGGGCTCGTGAAACAGTCCGACACTCTCTTCATCAGGTCGGGCAATTCGGGGCCCGAAACCATCGACCGACCAGGGTCGGGCAACCGAGGTCGCCTGGTTCCGGGTTTCCTCGAGATGTCCAACGTGGACCTGTCCCAGGAGTTCACCAACCTGATCCTCGCGCAGCGAGGGTTCCAGGCCAACTCCCGGGTCATCACCACGTCGGACGAGATGCTGCAGGAGCTCATGACGCTGAAGCGGTGAGCCCGCTTCGAGTAAAGGGCACAGGCTCTATCGCCGGTAGCAGCCGGTGGTAGGGCGAGGACGTGACGGGTAGGGGGGTGGACGCCATCATCCGGGTGCATCGGCTGGACGGCAAGGAGTTCGTCGTCAACGCGGATCTCATCGAGACGGTGGAGTCCACCCCCGACACCGTCCTGTCGCTGGTGAGCGGCCGCAAGCTGGTGGTCGCCGAGAGTGTCGAGGAGATCATCGAGCGGGTCGTCGCGTTCAACCGGAGCCGTGCCTTGCCGACCCGGGTCGAGCCGTCGACGGCGTCACCGGCAGGCCGAGCGGGTGCGGCCGTGATACGGGAGCGAGACGCCTCCCGGGGCTGAGGCACGGGGAGAAGGGGCCAGACCAGTGGACATCACCACGATCCTGGGCATCGTCGTCGGGCTGGGACTGATCGGTGGCTCGATCCTGATCGGCGGGAGTCTCCGCCCGTACCTCGATTCGGCCTCGTTCATCCTGGTGCTGGGCGGGACGATTGCGGCCACCATCGTCAACTACAGCGGGGAGCAGCTCCGCAACGCGTGGCGGGTCCTGCGGGTCGCGGCCAGCGGCCGTTCCCTGGACCCCGAGCACTTCATCCGCCTCATCGTGAGCCTCGCGGAGAAGGCCCGGCGCGAGGGGCTGCTGGCGATGGAGGAGGAGGCCGAGCGCCTCTCGGACCCCTTCCTGCGCAAGGGCATCCAGCTGGTGGTCGACGGCACGGACCCCGAGCTCGTCCGCAACATCCTCGACATCGAGCTCACCTTCATCGAAGAGCGGCACCGGCAAGGACAGGCGCTGTTCGAGTCGCTGGGCGTCTACGCCCCGGCCTTCGGCATGATCGGCACGCTGGTCGGGCTCGTACGGATGCTGGGCCGGCTGGACGATCCCTCGACGGTGGGGCCGGCGCTCGCCCTCGCCCTCCTGACGACCCTGTACGGGGCGCTCCTGGCCTACCTGGTCTTCAACCCCATCGCGGGCAAGCTCCGGGTCAAGAACGACCAGGAGGTCATGGTGCGGCAGATCATGATCGAGGGCGTCCTCTCGATCCAGGCCGGAGAGAATCCTCGCATCGTCGAGGAGAAGCTGCGCTCCTTCCTGCCTCCGGCCGACCGGAGGGCTCGCCAGGCGGCCGCACGGCCCTCTCCCGCGCCCTCGACCAGAGGGGTGGTGACGACCGGTGCCCGGAGCCGATAGCTCCTTCACCCGGCGGCGTCGCCGCGGCACCGGCGTCAACACGGCGGCCCCGCAGTGGATGGTCACTTACTCCGACATGGTGACGCAGCTGCTGGCCTTCTTCGTCATCCTCTTCTCCATCTCGGCCATCGACGTCCAGCGCTTCCAGGCGCTGATGTCGGCCTTTCGGGCGTCGGTCGGGATCCTCGACATGGGGCGCAGCTTCCAGCAGGAGGCCATGGTCGGCAACCCACCCATCCCCATCTCGCCCGTGCCGGTGGGTTCTCAGACCGACGAGCAGCTCGACTACGCCCTGCACCGCCTCACGGCCAGGCTGGCGGACGAGGGGCTGTCGGCGGACGTGCAGCTCGTGCCGGAGGAGCGAGGGTTGGTGGTGCGGCTGGCCGAACGGGTGCTCTTCGACCTGGGCAAGGCGGAGCTGCGGCCCGAATCGCGCCGGGTGCTGGACGCGCTGGCCTCGGTGCTGGCCGATCTGCCCAACGACGTGCGGGTCGAGGGGCACACCGACGACCTGCCCATCCGCAACGAGCGCTTTCCGTCCAACTGGGAGCTCTCGACGGCCCGCGCCACCACCGTGGTGCGCTACTTCATCGAGCATCACGGGCTCGACCCCCGGCGGTTCTCGGCCGCCGGGTACGGCGAGTTTCATCCGCTGGTGCCCAACACCTCGTCGGCCAACCGGCAGCGCAACCGGCGGGTCGACGTCGTCATCATGCCGCTGAGCTCCAACGGAGTGGAGCAAAGCCCTTGACATCGTCGCCAAGGATGGAGTGGTGCACAGATGGCCGTGCAGCAGCCGCAGCCTCAACCGGTACCGCCGGAGTCGCAGCCCCGGTCCCGGGCAGCCGGCCTGGCCTGGGCCATCGCGGCCGTGGCGCTCATCATCTCGGCATCCACGGGTAGCGCCTTCCTGGCCTACCTCATGTTCAACCGGCAGATTCCGGTGGCGCAGCAGGTGACGGGCGAGAGCGTGGTCTCGCGTACCGGGGCGGCTTATGGCGCCGAAGCGGCCGCCGTGGCGCCCCTGGGGCCGACCCTCGACGCCGGCGAGTTTGTGGTCAATCTGGCGCCGGGCTCGGGAGGCCTCTCCATCCGCTACGCCCGAGTGGGGGTGACGGTTGAGGCCGACCGCCGGGAGGTGGTGGATGAGCTGAGCCGTCGTGAGCCCCAGGTGCGGGATACCATCATCGCCGTCATCCGCACCAAGCGCTTCGAGGATCTGACCTCGACGGCGGGGACCGAGGCCGTGCGCCAGGAGCTGGTGCAGGCGCTGCAACGGCTGGTCACCAAGGGAAGAGTGGTGAACGTCTATTTCACCGAGCTCGTCATCCAGTAGACAGCATGCGGCGAGCCGCCGCGCTTCCAGCGGCCGTGCGCCGCAATCGTCCCCGCCGGCGCCCGGCGTGACCGAGGTGCACCCCGTCCGCTTCGGGGAGCTCAAGCCGGAGCCGACCGGTGACGCCTCCGGCAATCTGGAGCTTCTCCTCGACGTGGGCGTCACGCTGTCGGTGGAGATCGGGCGGGCCCGGCTCACGCTGGGGGAAGTGATGGCGCTGCGCCGGGGATCGGTCATCGAGCTGGACAAGCTGGCCGGGGAGCCGGCCGACATCCTGGTCAACGGCAAGCTGGTCGCGCGGGGCGAGGTCGTGCTATTGGACGAGAAGTTTGGCGTCAAGGTCAACGACATCATCACCCGGCCGCGCCTGGCCCGCGACGTTTCCTGAGGTCGAGGGGTGGCTGTCGTGACCTGGGCCGACCTCCTCAAGGTGCTAGGGGCGCTGGCCGTGCTGGTGCCGGCGGCCTACGTGACGGCCCGGTTGGCCGGTTCGCGGATGGGGATGCGCTCGGCCCGAGCCATGCGAGTCGTCGACACCCTGGCGCTGGGGCCCGGGCGCTCGCTGTACCTGGTCGAGGTGGGGACGCGCCTGCTGGTCATCGGGGTGAGCGGACAGCAGATGCAGGCCCTGGCGTGTCTCGACGACCCCGAGGAGGTCAGCCAGGTCCTCGGCCAGGCCCGAGCGAGCAGGGGAGCACGCATGGAGGCGCCCGGCATGAGCCGAGGGAGGAGGGCTGTGCACCCGCACTCACACGATGACGAGCTGCACGCTGCCTCGTGACCGGTGGCGGGGGCTGCTGACGGTCACCTGCCTGATGCTGGCGCTTCTCGGCGCCGGCGTGCGCGCGCAAGAGCTGCCGGGCGTCGGCACGAGCCCGCAAAGCCCGGCTCTGCGGCTGCCGTCCATCGAGCTGAGGTTGGGCGGCGAGACGCCGAGCGCGCCCGACCTGGTGACGGCCCTTCAGATCCTGGCGGCGCTGACGGTCCTGACGCTGGCGCCGGCCATCCTCGTCATGCTGACCTCCTTCACCCGCATCGTGGTGGTGCTCTCCTTCGTCCGCAACGCCCTGTCGACGCCCACGGTCCCTCCCAACCAGGTGCTCATCGGGCTGGCGCTCTTCCTGACCTTCTTCACCATGTACCCGACCTGGCAGCAGGTCTACGGACAGGCTATCGGCCCCTATCTGGAGGGCCAGATCACCCAACAGGAGGCCTGGCAGCGGGGCCAGCTGCCGTTGCGGGACTTCATGTTTCGAAACACCCGGGAGAAGGATCTGGAGCTCTTCGTCTCCATGTCGGGCATGGCCCGACCCGAGCGGCGGGACCAGGTGCCCACGTACATCCTCATCCCGGCTTTCGTCATCAGCGAGTTGAAGACCGCCTTTCAAATCGGCTTCGTGCTCTTCGTCCCCTTCCTGGTTATCGACATGATCGTGGCCAGCACCTTAATGTCCATGGGCATGTTGATGCTACCGCCGGTCATGATCTCGTTGCCTTTCAAGGTGTTGCTCTTCGTCATGGTCGACGGGTGGCACCTGATCACCCGGGCGCTGTTGACCAGCGTGCGATGAGATGGAAGGCACATGGGGGGCGCGAGGATGGACGAGGCGACCCTGCTGACGCTGGGGCGGGACGCCATCGTGACGATCCTGCTGGTCTCGGGCCCGATGGTGGGCCTGGGGCTCCTGGTCGGAATCGTGGTGAGCCTTTTGATGGCCACGACCCAGATCCAGGAGCAGACCCTGGCCTTCGTGCCCAAGATCCTGGCCGTCTTCGTCGCCATGCTGGTCTTCGGCTCATGGATGATGCGGGTCATGCTGGACTTCGCCCAGCGAGTGCTGGGCAACCTGACCGCCTACATCGGCTGAGGGAGGACCCGACCAGGCATGGAGGCCCTGGCCGCGTTCGGCCTCATCTGGGTGCGCACCTCGACGCTCTTGCTGGCGGCCCGGCCGGTCTTCGGACAACCGGGGGTGCCGCCGCTGGTGCGCCTCGGGCTCTCGGGGCTCGCCGCCTTGCTGATGGTGCCGCTGGCGGTCGGGGCCCCCGGGGTCGTCCTGCCGGGGACCGGCGGGGCAGCAGGGCCGACGTGGGCGGTCTGGGCCTACGCGGTGGGCAAGGAGGTGGCGGCCGGTCTGGTCATGGCCTTCGGGGTCAACGCCCTGATGGCCGCCGCCTTGCTGGCCGGGCAGCTGGTGGACCTGCCGATGGGCTTCAGCGTCGTCAACGTGGTCGATCCCACCCTCGGCCAGGAGACCCCGGTCATCGGCCAGTTCGAGATGCTGTTGGCCACCCTCATCTTCTTCGGGGTCAATGGCCACCACGAGATGCTCCGGGCCCTGGCCCAGAGCCTGGTCGTGGTGCCCCCCGGTGCCGGTGTGGCCGGCCCGGGGATGCTCGAAGGGGTCGTCGGGGCCTTCGCCGCCGCATTCGTCTTGGGAGTGCGGCTCGCCGCCCCGGTCATGGCGGCGCTCTTCCTGGCCGACGTGGCCCTGGCCGTGGTGGCCCGGGCGGTGCCGCAGCTCAACGTCTTCGTGGTGGGCTTCCCCGCCAAGATCGTGCTGGGCTTCGCGGTGCTGCTGCTGGCGCTGCCGGGGATCATCGGGCTGCTGGCGGACACCTTCGGACGCAACGGGGAGCTGTGGGGATGGGTGCTGCGCACGATGCAAGGCCTGGCGCCCCGCTGAGTGGGGCCAAGGCCGTCGAATGGCCGCTGGACTTCGACCTCCAGCGCTTCGCCGACGGGGAGCGCACCGAGGCCCCTACGCCGCGCCGGCGTCAGGAGGCTCGCCGCCGAGGCCAGGTCGCGCGCAGCATGGACCTCTCGATGGCCGTCGTGGCGCTGGCGGGCGCCCTGGCCGCCAAGGGCGTGGCCGGGCTGCTGGCAGCCGACGCCCGGTCGCTGGCCACCCAGCTGTGGGGAGGCATGTGGTGGCAGCAGGAATTGACGGTGGATCGCGTGCGCCAGCTGGGCTACCTGGGCCTCACGGCCATGCGCGGGCTGGTGCCGCTGACGGGGGCCGTGATGCTGGCGGGGCTGACCTCGCAGGTGCTGCAGGTGGGCTTCGTCGCCTCGGGCATCCCGCTGACGCCCACTCTCTCCCGCATCGACCCCATCGCGAACC
>DATCKA010000076.1:0-1902 GCA_036562495.1 Limnochordales bacterium | reverse complement strand
GTGGAGGAGATCGGGCTGCGCTCCACCCGCCTGCGGGACGCCCAGGGCGAGCTGAGGGTCATCCCCAACGGCAACATCGGACCCGTCGTCAACCACTCCAAGCGGCGCATCGCCGTCATCACGTTCTTCACGCCCGCGGGGGGCGGGGCGTTGGCGAGCGGCGATGCGGCCGCGGGCGGCGGCGAGGCGACGCCGGACGGCAGGGAGCCGGCTGAGCTCGTGCGGGCGCTGGAGGACGCCCTGGGGAACCTGCTGGAGGAGCTATGGCGGGCGAGGGCGCTGGCCGCGAGGCTTGTCGGCGTGCAGTGGGCACCGCTGACGGGCGCCGGCCTGGCCCTGGTGACGCTGAGGGTGTCGCTGGAGGATCTCCACCAACGGGTGCTGGTGGAGCCGGTGTTGCTGCCGCTGGTACGGTCGGTGCTGGCCCGACTGGGCCTCGAGGCGCACGAGGGGCGGCTCAGCGTGCGCTTCGAGGGCGACGGGGCGACCAACGGGCAGCCCTGAGCGAGCCCCTGGCGGACACGCTGGAGACCGAGGGCGCCGGCGATGGCCGGCGCCTTCACTGTCCGACCGCGGATGTGACCACCCGGTACGCTTCCCGTGCGTTGCTCCAGGCCAGCAGGAGCAGCGCCGCCGCCACCGCCAGCCACTCCTGGCGGGTGAGGCCCTGCGGTCTCACCGGCTCCATCGACTGGCGCAGCCCCCACCACCGGCCGATGATGCGGAAGCGGGCCGTGCCCCGCAGCGCCGCCGCCAGCAAGGCGTAGGCGCTCAACTCGTACGGCCCCGATCGCGTCAGCACGGCCAGGCTCGGCGCGGTCGCGCCCCCTGCCAGGGGCAGGCTGAAGGAGTCCGTGCCCAGCAAGAGCCCGTACAGCCCCGCCCATCCCATCACCACGACGTAGCTCAAGGGGCGTCCCCGCTCGTCGAGGAGCAGCCCGACGCCTGCGATGCTGACGGTCGCCAGCAGCAGGTTGAGCCCGAAGATCCGTGCCCACTCCGCCAGGGGCGTGCGAAGGGAATCCGCGCCCCCGGCCAGGGCCTGAGTCGGGATGCGTCCTCTCAGTACACCTTCGGGGAGCAGGGCGTAGCCCAGGCTCCAGGCCACGAGGCAGACGGCCGCTGCCAGCCCCCACAGGGCGGCGAAACGGACCCAGACGCTGCGGTGTGTGAGCAGGGCGTGCAAGCGCGGTCACGACTCCTTTCCGCGAGCCTTTCCCAGCGAGGCGGTCCTGTTGACGGCGATCAGAAGCACTACGAGGAGGGGGCCACCGGTCAGCCTACCTGTTGGACCCACGAGGGTCAAGGCCACAATCGGGCAGAGAACACGCCAGGGCTTCAAGGACGCTAACCAAGTCCGCACCCCTAAAGTCCCACCCAGGCCCCCATCACATTGACAGACGTCGATATGAGGCCTATACTGTCCCCGACCGACGGAGCCACGGATGCGGGGTGGGGAGCCGAGTGGCGCTTCGGCGCACCGACGAGGCAAGAGCTGATGGCCATCTGCAGCGAGGTACGGGCCGGGGGCAGTCCACCCGTCCCTGCTGCGCGCCCGTCACGCCCGCGCGGGCGACCCCGGCCGAGCTCGCACGATGGGCGCGCATCTTCCGAGCCCTCGCGGACCCCACGAGGCTCGGCATCCTCGCTCTGCTGCAGGCTCAGCAGGAGCCCCTGTGCGTGTGTGACATCGTGGCGCAGTTTCCCCAGGGGCAGCCGACGATCTCCCACCACCTCAAGGTCTTGCGAGACGCAGGGCTCGTGACGGCCGAGCGCCGTGGCCCTTGGGTCTACTACGCGCCGGCGGCGCCCGGGTTGATGGAGGCCTGGCGCGCCATCGGACGGCTGATGCCGTAGGAGGGGGCGAGGGGGACCGCCTATCGATGCCTGTATCGGTGCCTG
>DATCKA010000068.1:0-60613 GCA_036562495.1 Limnochordales bacterium | reverse complement strand
GCCATGCCGCCCGTCGAGGGCCAGTCGTAGCCGTAACCCGCGATGCCGACCAGGAGCTTGTGGGTCGGGATGGTCTGGGCGGCGTAGCGCACCACGTCGCTCACCCAGGGCATGGACGCGATGGGCCCGGCCCCCGAGGTGATCCAGTGCTCGTCGTAGGTCATCAGGACGATCTGATCGACGACCTGGCCGATGGCCCGGTAGTCGAAGGCCCCGCTCCAACCGTTGTTGGGATCGTCCCATGTCTTAGCCGGGACGGCGATGCTGAGGGTCGCCCCGGTCGGGCGAAGCCGCTCGGCCAGGCGCTGCAGGAACTGCGTGAACAGCTGGCGCTGCGCGGGGTCCACGTTTTCGAGATCGATCTGCACCCCGTCGTAACCCGCCTCGGTCACCAGACGCGTGATCTGGTCGAGCGCGCGGGCCTGCGCCGTGGAGTTGGTCAGGATGGACGAGACGACTCCCCGGTCGAATCCACCCCAGTAGTTGTGGATGACGGCCTGCACCTCGATGTTGCGCTGGCGCGCCAGATCCATCAAGGCGTGGTCCATCTCGCCGGAGACGTTGCCCTGGGCGTCGATGCGGTAGAGAAACGCTCCGACGGTGTTGACGGCCGTTGCGGTCCGCAGCGAGTTGAACGCGGTCCTGTCACCTGGATAGTCAACTGGATAGTAGCCGTAGATGATCGGAGCGGTCCCCTCTAGCGCCGATGCTGGCGGCGAGTGGGATGGCACGAACGTGGCAATCATGGCGATGGCGACCAAGAGAGTCGGGAACTTGAAACTCCGCATTGAACTCCTCCTCTTGGGTCGGGTCTACACCGGAGGAATTCAAAGCGTCCGTTTCCATGCCTTTAGTTGATTGGTGGCGCGTTTGGAAACGCCGAGGGGATGTGCCACCCCGTGGGATACTTGACAGCCCAGGTTCGTATGGGTTGGCCGGGAGGGTCGTGGTACAAGTGGCAAGGTGGACAACGCGTCGCCGGTTGCTGTGGCTCTCGCTGGCGGTAGTGGTGGCCGTGGCGGCCGCGTGGGGCATCGTGCGGGGTACCCGACAAGGTTATCCCGACGCGGAGCTCCGAAGCCTGCTGGACCAGGCCCAATCCTTCCAGGACAACCTCCGCATCGCGCTGGAGCCGGCCTTCAAGCCCATGGCGGTGGCCTTCGTGCGGGATCGGTACGGCTCGCCCGGGGTCGACGTCGCGATCCGCAGCATCTCCGTGCGAGACGACGGGCGCTTCCCTGTCATCGTCGAGGTCCTGGGCAGCTCGCTGGGCGTCTACCGGCAGGAGAAGTTCCTCTTCTGGTGGGACCGGGACCGCTGGGACATGCGGTACGTGGAGGGGGACCTCTAGCGGGGGTGCGTCGTCTCACCGCTGGGGAGGCTCGGGTGCGCCCCCGCGCCGGGGCGGCACTCCGGGATCAGGGAAGCTGCCCCACCACTGGAGGATGCCCTCGGCAACCAGCTCGGCGGCGGTCTGCCGGTTTTCTGCCTTGAGGATCCATTGTAGGTCGGCCCAGTTGCTCAAGAAGACCACCTCCACCACCGCGTGAGGCAGGGCCAGCCGGTCCATGTAGAGCCCGTTGATGGCGAAGGGCGGGGCCGACTCGTGCAACACCCGGGATAGCTGTCCGTAGATGGCCTCGGACAGGCGCCGACTCTCCTCGACGTACTCGGCTGCCGGCCCCACCTCCGAGAAGACCACCGTCGTGCCGCGGTCCGATGGGTCCGGCGAGGCGTTGAGATGGATGCTCACATAGAGATCCGCTCTCGGCTGGCTCGCCTCGGGCCGAAGCCTCCGGAGGTTGAGGGCGAAGTAGCTGCGGTCCCGGTTGGTCTGCTCGCCGTCGCCGTTGTAGTCCGGCGGCTCCTGGTCACCCACGCGGGTCAGGTACACCTCGGCTCCCCGAGCCGAGAGGGCCCCCGCCACCCGGCGCGCGATGTCCAGGGCGAGCGGATCCTCGTGGACGTCAGCCCACCGGTTGTAGGCCCCGGTGTAGCTGCGATGCATCGAGCTCCACCCGTGACCCGGATCTACCACCACGACGGGAGGGCGCGTTCGCTGCGGTGGCGTTGCCACATGGGGCAGCGCCGCCGCGATGCCCATCCATGCGGTGAGTGCCATCAGAAGCTTGCTACCCAGAACCGCCGGTCATCCCGTGCGAAGCCTATGCCCGGCCGCTCACGGGGAGACCGCGATAGAGCGCCGCAAGGGTCCATGCGGCCAGATGCAGGTCCAGCCGCCGTCGGTGCCGCAGGGCGACCAGGCTCGCTCCGCCGGCGGTGTACGCGGCCAGCGCACCAGGGTGCGCCAGGGCCTCGATGGTCAAGGCGATCCACCGGTACACGTCGAAGGCCATGGTGATGCCCAACAGCCCGCTTCCGAGCACGTACACCAGCGTGGCCAGGGTGAGGGCCAGCCGGCGCCGAGCCAGACCGACGGCGACCGAAGCCGCGGCGACGAGGCCCGATTCCCACGCGGCCCCTCTCAGCGTCTCGCGGGCCAGGCGTCGGACGCTGGGCTCCAAGCCGTTGCCGAGGGCCTGGTGGGCCGCGGCGCAGAGGATGGACTGAAACCGCTGGGGAATCGGCAGCGTCTCGGGAACTCCGAAGGCCGGCCCCAACGTCTCGACCAGCTCCGACGCGAGCCCCTCCAGGCCCGTGACGGCCTGCCGTCCGTTTACGCGACTCCGTAGGGCCTGCAGATATCGCGCACGCAAGGCGACGCCGTGAGGCGTCTCCAGCGCCGAGGCGTGCCGGTGCCAGTCAGCCTCGATCCGGCGGGCGGCTGCCTCGGGGCGACGCGTACCCTCGGCCAGGTAACGCACGAGACGTCCTGTCGTGGCGGTCTCGAGAAGGGCCACGAGGGCAGCCAGGTCGTCATCGGGCATCCGCGCGAGGGCGCCGGTCAGGCTGCGAGCCACCTCGGCTGCAGGAGCCGCCTGCTTGGCCGGGCTGTAGCCATGGCGGCCGGCCTCCTGCTGTGCCCCACCCAGGGCCTCGTCCAGCGAGCGGGCGAGCTCGGGGTCGTAACGCAGGAGGGCGAGCCGGTAGGCCCGGAGGACGGCCGTGCAGGGGGCGCTGCCCCAGGCGCGTGTTTCCGAAGACGTTGCCCGTCTCGTGATCCTGCACCACCTGCTCCAACGCAAACGTCATACCAGGGGATGCAGGGGCGGGCTGGTCGGCCATGCGAGGCTGGTACTAACTTGGCCGGCTCTGCGGTCGACGCCGGGGTGGGGGCCGGGGTGGCCAGGAGCCGGTCGGAGGCGGTCTTCATCATGTGCCGCACGGGCGTCGAGCCCACCGGCAACTACTGGAGCGTCGTGCGGAGAAGATGGCCTCGTGGGCGGAGCTAACGGTGGCGGAGCTAGAGAGAAGAGAAAAGAAAAATGGTGCCGAAGGGGGGATTTGAACCCCCACGGGCGTTACGCCCACTGCGCCCTGAACGCAGCGCGTCTGCCAGTTCCACCACTTCGGCACCGTACAATCCGGGTGGCACCGCCGATCCTAGCACGGGACCCCGGTGCCCGTCAACAGCATAGGAGGGCCACAGGCACCCGCGGTCGGCCGTCACGAAGGGAAGGCTGCGGTGGCCGCCTAATCGACTCCATGCAGGGTCCCGGCCACGGACCCGACGAAGGAGCGCCTCAACCATGCTGCGGCCCAAGGTCGAGGCCATCGTGGCCCTCTTCCAGGAGGACGGGCTCCGCACGCCGCTCGCCGCGGTGGTCGAGTCCCTGTTGCTCCTGGTGGGCCCCGGAGCCGCCTACCTGACGGGCCGACGGGGCCGGCTCATGGCCGCCGCCGTTTCGCCGGGCGTCTCCCCGGACCCGCTGGATGCGCAGGCGCTCGAGGCGGGTGTGCTCCCCGACCACCTGGCCGCTGCCTTCCTGCGCATCGATGCTCCCATCGCCGGCCCCGAGGCCGACGCGGTCGTCGGGGTCTCCCACAGCGCGGTGCTGCCGGTGAGGATCGCGGGGCGGCGACTCGGCACCCTGCTGATGATACGGCCCGGAGCACCCTTCGACGACGAGGACCTGGCCGTGGGGGAGGTGGCCGCCCTCGGCGCAGGGCTCGTCGTGGCCGCGGCCGTCAACGAGGAGGAAGAGGACGAGGCCAAGGAGCGCCAGCGTGCCCGTACCGCCGTGCGGAGCCTCTCCTACTCGGAGGCGGTGGCGGTGCATCGCCTGCTCGACGCGCTGGAGGGCGACGAGGGGCTGCTGGTGACGAGCCGGATCGCCGACCAGGCCGGCATCACCCGATCCATCGTCGTCAACGCGTTGCGCAAGCTGGCGTCGGCCAGCGTCATCGAGGCCCGCTCCCTGGGTGCCAAGGGCACGTATCTGCGGGTGCTCAACCGCGAGCTCCGCCGGGAGCTGAGGCGCCAGCGCCTGCCCCACTCGACCTCACACGAGGCGCGTCACCGGGCTTGAAGAGGCGCCCCCGCACCACGACGGCCCGTCGGTAGCGGGCGTTGATGGCGTCGATCAGCCGGTCGACCTCATCGGGCCCTCGACGACCGTCGTCGTCCCAGAGTTGCCCTTGCTCGTACCGGGTCAACGACTCCGCCCCCACCCCGAGGAGCCTGAAGCCCCCCGGCCTCGGGGGAAGACGCTGCAGCAACTGGCGCGCCGTCTCCACGAGCGTGGCGTCGTCGGCCGCGGGGCGACCCAGCGTCGTGCGTCGGGTCACCGTCACGAAGTCGGGGTAGCGTGCCTTGAGCACCACGGCCTGGGCCCACAACCCCTCGGCCCTCAGCCGTCGGCCCACCTCTGCGCAGAGCTCCGTCAAGTGGGCGAGGACCTCCTCCGCGCGCTCGACATCGTGCTCGAATGTCTGCTCGGCGCTGATGGAGCGGGCCTCTTGGCGTGGTCGGACGGGCCGAAGGTCGATGCCGTGAGCGAACTCGTACAGCACGTGCCCCAGCCGTCCCAGGTGGGAGGCGAGGAAGGAGCGAGACCTCGCCCGCAACTCGCCCACCGTCGCGATCCCCAGCCGACGCAGGCGCTCACCGGTGCGCGGCCCGACGCCCGGCAGGCGCTCGACGGGCAAGGGAGCCAGGACGCGGTCGACGTCGCCGGGCTCGATCACCATCAGCCCGTCGGGCTTGGAGAGCTCGGAGGCCAGCTTGGCCAGCAACTTGTTGGGGGCGATGCCGACCGTGGCGGTGAGGCGCTGGGTCGTGGCGATGCGCTCCTTGATGGCCCGCCCGATGGCCTCGAGGCTGGGGAAGCGGGCCCGGTCGGCGGTCATATCGAGGTAGGCCTCGTCGATGGAGACGGCCTCCACGACGGGGCTGAACTCGTGGAGGATCGCGAAGACGGCCTCCGAGACCTCCCGATAGAGGCTGTGGCGGGCCGGGAGGAAGACGCCGTGCGGACAGAGTGCGACCGCCCGCCGGATGGGCATGGCCGACCTCACGCCGTACCGCCGAGCCTCGTACGAGGCCGTGGCGACCACGCCTCGCCGGCTCTCCCGGGTCCCACCCACGATGACCGGCTTGCCGGCCAGCTCGGGACGCTCCCGCACCTCGACGGCCGCGAAGAACGCGTCCATGTCCACGTGCACGATCACCCGATGGGCGGCGTGCCGGCCGGCCGGGCTGGCGATCATGCGTTCGCCACCCCCGATGCTATAATGAGCCCGAGATCCGTCGGGCGGCAAGGGGAGATGGTCGACATCGAGCGAGCGCGTCCGACCGTGGGGCCCCAGGGGCGGGCCTACTTGATAGCGTGTTCGGAGGACGAGGATCTGACCACGTCCCTGGAGGAGCTGGCCGAGCTGGTGCGGGCCGCGGGGGCCGAGGTGGTCGGCGTCATGGTGCAGCGGGAGCCCGTGCCCGACTCGGCCCTCTACTTCGGCAGAGGCAAGGCGGAGGAGCTCCAGGCGGCGGCCCTGATGGCTCGTGCCACGCTGGTGGTGGCCGACGACGAGCTCACCCCCACTCAGCGACGCAACCTGGAGCGGGTCGTGGGGCTGCCGGTGCTGGACCGGACCCAGGTGATCCTCGACATCTTCGCCCAGAGGGCGCGCTCCCGGGAGGGCAAGCTGCAAGTCGAGCTTGCCCAGCTCACCTACTTGCTGCCGCGACTTGTCGGGTGGGGCCAGACCCTCTCCCGGCTCGGGGGCGGCATCGGCACCCGGGGTCCCGGTGAGACGCGGCTCGAGTACGACCGGCGGCGCATCAAGCGCCGCATCGCGGAGCTGCGGCGTCAGATCGCCGAGGTGGCCCGCCACCGGGAGCAGCACCGCCGGGGCCGGGCAGCCCTGGAGATGCCTGTCGTGGCGCTGGTCGGCTACACCAACGCGGGCAAGTCGACGCTCCTCAACGCCCTGTCGGGATCCCAGGTCAGCGTCAAGGACCGGCCCTTCGAGACCCTGGATCCGACGGTGCGCCGGGTCTACCTGGCCGAGGGCTCCCACTGCCTGATGACCGACACGGTCGGCTTCATCAAGAAGCTGCCGACCCACCTGGTCGCGGCGTTTCGGGCCACCCTGGAAGAGGTGACGCGGGCGGACCTGCTGGTGCACGTGGTCGACGCGAGCCGCCCTGACGTGGAGCGTCAGATGCAGGCCGTCTTCGAGACGCTGGAGGAGATCGGCGCGGCCACCCGGCCCGTGGTGCTGGTCTTCAACAAGATCGATCGGGCCGACGGGGCAGCCCTTCGCGCATTGCTCGACCGGTACCCGCAGGCTGTCACCGTCTCCGCCCTGTACCGTACCAACCTCGACCGGTTGCGGGAGGCCATCTCGGAGGCGTTGCGCGGCGAGGAGGAGGTGCTCGAGCTGGTCATCCCGTATTCGGAGTCGCGCCTGCTGTCCTTGCTCTACCGGCGCGGCCGGGTCATCGAGCAGACCTACCTCGACGACGGCGTCCGGGTACGGGTGGCGCTGCCCGAGACCTTCGCCGGCCGACTGGCAGCCTACAGGGGGACCGGCACGGCCATCAACCTGCCCGTCTCGGCGAGAGGGCGGCTACAGGCCCCAGCGAGCCGGTCCGCATGGCGCCGGGCATACTTCACCGAGGCGGACGTCGGCCGACCCGACGAGGTGCGTGGGGTATGAGCGACCGCTTCTACTACGGTGGGCAAGCCGTGCTCGAAGGGGTCATGATGCGGGGCCGCACCGGCTACGCGGTGGCGACCCGCTCGAGCTCGTGCGGCATCCAGGTGTCGCGTCACCCGGGCGAGCCATGGGTGCGGCGGGCCCGTCCGCTGGGTTGGCCCATGGTGCGGGGCGTCGTGGCCATGGCCGAGGCGCTGGTCATCGGCTATCGGGCCCTCAACGCGTCCGCGGAGCGTCTCCTGGCCGAGGAGGGCGGGTCCGGGAGCTCTCCTTCGGACAAGGCGTCGGTCTCCGTCAAGCTGATGGAGGCGGCCAGCCTCGTGCTGGGCATCGCCCTGGCGGTCGGCCTCTTCGTGCTCTTGCCGGCCGCGGCGGTGCGCTGGCTGCAACCCCACGTCTCATCCGCCCTTGCCCTCAACCTGGCCGAGGGGGCCATCAAGGCCGGGCTGTTCGTAGCGTATGTGTGGGCCATCGGCTTCTTGCCGGACATGGCCCGTGTCTTCGCGTACCATGGAGCCGAGCACAAGGCCATCAACTGTTACGAGGCGGGCTGGCCTCTGGACCTGGCGCACGTGCGGCGTGCCAGCCGCATTCATCCCCGATGCGGCACCAACTTCCTCTTCCTGGTCGTCCTGGTGAGTGTCGTGGTCTTCTCCGTGGTGACGGGCTTCACCGGGCATCCGACGCTGCTGGAGCGGGTGGCCGTCCATTTGTTGATCCTGCCGCTGGTAGCGGGGGCGGCCTACGAGCTGATCCGGGCGGCGGGGAGCCCCGCGGCGCCCCGGTGGGTGCGAGGCCTGGCGAAGCCCGGCATGTGGCTGCAGCAGCTGACCACCCGCGAGCCCGACGATGCCCAGGTCGAGGTGGCCATCGCCGCCCTCGAGGCGGTGCTGGAGCACGACGGGGTGTCGCCGGGGCGCGCAGGGTCCGAGCAGACGGCGGGCCAGCTCGCGGTGGTCGGGTGAGAGCATGCTGCCTTCGCACGCTGAGCTGGAGCGACGGCTGGCGGCCGTCGAGGAGCGATACGAAGAGCTGACCCGGCGACTGGCCGATCCCGGTCTGGCCTCGGATCCCGCAGAGCTGCGCAAGGTGGCCCAGGCCCATGCCCGCACGGGCGAGATCGTCGAGAGCTGGCGGGAGTACCGCAGGGTCAGGGAGGCCATCCGGGAGACGCGCGCGCTCCTGGAGGAGGGGCCGGTCGACGGCGAGCTCAAGGAGCTGGCCGAGGCCGAGATACAGGCGCTGGAGCGCCGCCGTGAGGAGCTCGAGCGGCAGCTCTGGATCATGCTGCTGCCGCGAGATCCCCACGACGACCGGAGCGTCATCGTGGAGGTGCGGGCCGGCGCCGGCGGGGAGGAGGCCGCGCTCTTCGCGGCCGATCTCTTCAGGATGTACACCCGCTACGCCGAGAGACGGGGCTGGAGGACCGAGCTCATCTCCGCCAGTCCCACCGAGCTGGGTGGCTTCAAGGAGGTGGTCTTCTCCGTCACGGGGGAGGGCGCTTTCAGCCGGCTCAAGTACGAGCGGGGCGTCCACCGGGTCCAGCGGGTCCCCGTGACGGAGGCGTCGGGTCGCATCCACACCTCCACCGCCACCGTGGCGGTCCTTCCCGAGCCGGAGGAGGTGGAGGTGCAGATCCGGCCCGAGGAGATCGAGATCGACGTCTTCCGCGCCAGCGGCCACGGCGGTCAGCACGTCAACACCACCGACTCGGCGGTGCGCATCACGCACAAGCCGACGGGCATCGTCGTCACATGCCAGGACGAGCGCTCCCAGCTCAAGAACCGTGAGCGCGCCCTGAAGGTGCTGCGAGCCCGGCTCTACGACATGATGCTCAAGGAGCAGGAGCAGCGCCTGGCCCGGGAGCGGCGCTCTCAGGTGGGCACGGGGGAGCGCAGCGAGCGCATCCGCACGTACAACTTCCCGCAAAACCGCGTCACCGACCATCGCATCGGGCTCACGGTGTACCGCCTGGATACGGTGCTGCAAGAGGGCGACCTGGACGAGTTCATCGACGCCCTCATCCTCGACGAGCAGTCGCAACGCCTGGCCGCCATGCAGGTGTGAGGGGCGGGCAGGCTCCCGCATGCGAGACGCCACCGACCGAGCCCCCCGCGTCGCCCTCGACTTCTTGCGGCTGGCCGAGCCCTACCTGGCCCGGCACGGCTGCCCCAGCCCGCGGCTGGATGCCGAGGTGCTGCTGGCCCATGTGCTGGGCACCTCTCGCCTCGAGCTGTACACCCGCCTCGATCAGCCCCTGGAACGCCACGAGGTCGATGCCTACCGGGAGGCGCTGCGCCGGCGCGCCAACCGGGAGCCCGTGGCCTACATCGTGGGCTACCGCGAGTTCTTCGGGCTGCGCTTCTCGGTGGACCGGGCGGTGCTGGTGCCTCGCCCCGAGACCGAGTACCTGGTGGAACTGGCTTTGCGGGCATGGCAGGAGGGTGCCCGAGGCAGTATTCGTGCCGGCAGGGTGCGCTTCGTCGACGTGGGCACGGGCAGCGGCGCCCTGGCCGTGACGCTGGCGGCCAAGGTCGCCGACTGGGACGGCGTCGGGAGCGACGTCTCCCCGGAGGCGCTGGCCTGCGCCCGAGAAAACGCCCGCCGTCACCAGCTCCTCGACCGTCTGGCGTGGGTGCGGGGCGACGCCCTCTCCTGGGCGGGCGACGAGACCTTCGACCTGGTGATCGCCAACCCGCCCTACATCCCCACCGGTGACCTGGACGGCCTTGCCCCCGAGATCCGCCGGTACGAGCCCCGCCTGGCTCTCGACGGAGGCCCTGACGGGCTGTCGGTGGCGCGCCGGGTGGCGCAGGAGGCGGCCCGGGTCCTGCGAGCGGGTGGGCTGCTCATCATGGAGCTGGGCAGCGCGGACCAGGCCCGGGACCTGGCAGCGTGGCTCGAGGGCCATGCAGCCTCCCCGCTGGCACGCATCGCTCCGGTGCGCGACCCGGTCGGCGGCACGCCGGTGCTGCTGGCCCAAAGGCCTGGCACAGGGGCGCTCGCATGGCCGGCGACGCCTGCTGAGGAGCTGACGCGGCCGTGATGACCCGGGTGGTCAAGGTGGATCCGGAGCGGCCCGACCCGGCGGTGCTGGCCGAGGCGGGGGCGGCCATCCGGGACGGCTTGCTCGTGGCGTTTCCCACCGAGACGGTGTACGGGTTGGGGGCCGACGCGCTCGACGATCGGGCGGTGCGGCGCATCTTCGAGGCCAAGGGACGGCCGGCGGACAACCCCCTCATCGTGCACGTGGCCACCCCCCAGGACGTGCTGCGACTGGCTCACCCGGATCCCCAGGGACGCTGGGAATCACTGGCGCGGCGCTTCTGGCCGGGCCCTCTTACGCTGGTCCTGCCGGCCCGGGCGGTGGTGAGCCCGGCCGTCACGGCGGGGCTTCCCACGGTGGCCGTCCGCATGCCGGCGCATCCGGTGGCCCTGGGCCTCATCCGGGCGGCTGGACGACCCCTTGCCGCCCCGAGCGCCAATCGCTCGGGGCGGCCCAGTCCATCGACCGCCCGGCACGTCATCGAGGACCTGGCCGGCCGGATCGAGTGGATCCTGGACGCCGGGCCGACGGGGGTCGGGGTGGAGTCGACGGTGCTGGACCTGACGGGCGATCGACCCGTGGTGCTGCGGCCGGGCGGCCTGAGCCTGGAGCGGCTGGAGGAGGCACTGGGCGAAGTCATCCTGCGCCGGCACGAGATCGGCCCGGGGGAGGTGCCCCCTTCGCCCGGCCTGAAGTACCGGCACTACGCGCCCGACGCGCCGCTGGAGGTGCTGGAGGGCTCGCCCCAGGCCGTCGCCCAGGCCATCCGCCGGCGAATTGCACAGGCCGAGCCGTCGGAGACGGCCCCGCTGGGGCTCTTCGTCTCCGACGAGACGCTGGCGCTCTTGGAGGCGCAGGGCGTGCTGCCCGATCCCGGTGTCCGGGTTGAGCGGGCGGGGGCGCGGCACGATCTGGAGGGGATCGCCCGGCGGCTTTTCGGCGCGCTGCGCGAGCTGGATCGGGCACGGCCGACCCTGATCCTGGCAGAGGCGGTCGACGAACGGGGGATCGGCGTCGCGGTCAACAACCGCCTCAGGAAGGCCGCTGCAGGGCGGGTGGAGCGCTGCGTCGAGCCGCCTTGACGAAGAGGCCCTCGTGTCCGGTGAACTGGCAGACGCAGCACCGGACGTCCAGGGCGGGGCGTTCGCCACGAGACAGCGGTAGCAGCTCGTCGGCCGCGTAGAGCACCTGCCCGGTGGCGGGGTCCTTCTGGACCTCCTGGACGAAGTGGTAGATCAACTCGAATCGGCTCCGGTTGCTCTGGCAGCCGGGGCACAGGTAGGGGCGCTGGTGATCCATGTCGTCGTTCACTCCCGAGCCCGATGGCGTCGTTAGCATGCCCCAGGCCGGGGAGCGAGGCGGGGACGGCGGCCCCGGCGGAGCGGTCCTCTTCGTCTGCTCGGGCAACACTTGCCGGAGCCCGCTGGCGGCTGCCCTCTTTCGCAAGGCGTGGCGAGAGATGGGAGGCGCTGCGTCCGTCGAGGTCGAGTCGGCAGGGTTGTCCGCCCGTGACGGAGAACCGGCCAGCCAGCAGGCCCGGCAGGTGGCGCAGGAGTGGGGCGTCGACCTCTCTGCGCATCGCGCCCGCCTGCTTACCCGTGAGCGGCTGGTGGCGGCGCGGCTGGTCCTGACCATGACCGAGGACCACAAGCGCCGGGTGCTGGCCATGGCGCCGGAGATGGCGGGGCGGGTGTTTACGCTGGGCGAGTATGCGGGGGTCCCGGGTGACGTGGAGGACCCCTTCGGGCAGGATCTGGAGCGCTACCGTGCGACGGCACGGGAGCTGGAGTCATTGACCCGGCAGGCGGCGAGTCGCCTGGAGCGGGAGAGCCGCCAGGCCAGCGCCGTCCGCACGGTCGCCGTGGGATGGGACCATGCCGGGCGGATCCTGCGCGACGCGGTGGTCGAGACCCTCCGGGAGGAGGGCTGGGTCGTCGAGGAGCACGGCCCGGCCGAGGGGGAGTCGGTCGACTATCCCGACGTGGCGCTGGAGGTGGCACGGGCGGTGGCGGCCGGCCGGGTCGCCTTCGGCGTGCTGATGTGCGGGACCGGCATCGGGATGAGCATCGCGGCCAACAAGGTACGAGGTGTGAGGGCCGCACTCTGCCACGACCCGTACTCGGCCCGCATGGCCCGAGCCCATAACGACGCCAATCTCCTGGCCTTGGGAGGCCGGGTGATCGGGCCTGCGTTGGCCGCCGAGGTGGTGAGGGCCTTCGTCCGGGGAAGCTTCGAGAGAGGGCGTCATGCCCGCCGGGTCGAGAAGATCGCGCGCATGGAGGACGGAGCGTGACGAGCGGAGAGGGGCGCCGTCGTGGCAGCATTGCACGTCATCGATCACCCATTGGTGCAGCACAAGCTGACCCTGTTGCGTGACGAGCAGACCGGCCCCAAGGAGTTTCGGGAGCTCCTCGAAGAGATCTCCATGCTGATCACTTACGAGGCGACCCGCGACTTCCCCGTCGAGGAGGTCCCCGTCCGGACGCCGCTGGATCAGACCCGGGGGTGGTCGCTGAGCGGCAAGAAGGTAGCCGTGGTGCCCATCCTCCGGGCAGGCCTGGGGATGGTGGGCGGGATCCTGCGGCTGATCCCGACGGCGAAGGTGGGGCACGTCGGCATCTACCGGGATCCCGAGAGCTTGCGGCCGGTGGAGTACTACTGCAAGCTGCCCACCGACATCGCCGAGCGCGACGTGATCATCTGCGACCCCATGCTGGCGACGGGCGGCTCGGTGGTGGAGGCGGTGCGCTACGTCAAGAATCGTGGCGGGCGCAGCATCCGGGTGATGGCCCTCATCGCCGCGCCGGAGGGGTTGCGGCATCTGGAGCGACACCACCCGGACGTCGAGGTCTACCTGGCAGCCGTCGACGAGCGCCTCGACGAGCACGGCTACATCCGGCCCGGTCTGGGGGACGCGGGCGATCGCCTCTACGGCACCCGCTGACGTGGCGGCGGGCGGCGGGTGGGCGCTGGCCCTCGTCCGAGGGGGCCCGCGGCGAGGGGGTGCAGCCGCGACGTGGAGGGGCACGCGCAGCTGATGATGGCCGCCGCGCTGGCGGCCTTTTTCGCGGTCCTGGTGACCGCCCCGCTGGTGGCCCGGTGGGCCGAGCGGAGGGGTATCCTCGACCGCCCCGGGGGCCGTCACCTCCACCGCCACCCCGTCGCCCGGCTGGGCGGCATCGCCCTCATGCTGGGCTGGGTCGCGGGCGCCGTCGTGCTGGGCGCGGGCGGCATGCCCGTGCAGCCGCTGCTGCAGGTCTTGAGTGGCACCGCGGTGGTCTTCGCCGTGGGGCTGGTCGACGACCTGAGGGGGTTGTCCCCCCAGCTCAAGCTGGCGGGCCAGGTCGTCGCCTCGGCCGTGAGCGTGGCGATAGGCCTGCGCATTCAGTGGATCTCCGTGCCATCCCTGCTGGGCGGCACCGCCCTCATGGCCTACCTGGGGAGCTGGTCGGTGCCCGTCACGATCCTCTGGCTGGTGGGGGTCAGCAACGCCGTCAACCTGCTCGACGGGCTCGATGGCCTTGCGGCGGGCGTGGCTGCCATCGCCGCCCTGCCCACGCTGATGGCGGCGCTGGCGCTGGGAGTCGAGGAGGCGGCGGCCCTCCTGGCCATCCTGGCGGCAGGATGCGTCGCATTCTTGGGGTACAACTTCTCGCCGGCCCGTATCTTCATGGGAGACAGCGGGGCGCTGGCGCTGGGCTTCGCCTTCGCCGGGGCTAGCGCCCTCGGAGCGGCCAAGGGGCCGGCGGCCATGGCGCTGGTGGTGCCAGTGCTGGCGCTGGGCGTCCCCCTGGCCGACACGGCGTGGGCCATCGTCCGCCGGAGCCTGGCGAGGCGCTCCCCCGCCGAGGCGGACGACGGGCACGTCCATCACCGGCTGCTGGCCCGCTGGCACGACGTGCCCCGGGTGGTGCTCGCGCTGTACGCGGTGAGCGCCGCGCTGGGAGCGGTGGCCATGCTCCTCTCCCCCCGGACGAGGCTGACCGTGCTGGCCGCCCTCGCGCTGGCCGGGATGGCGGGGCTCTTCGCCGGGAGGGTAGCCTGGCAGCGTTCGACCCGACGGGAGGTGCACGGCCGCGGTGGGCGTGGTGGTGATGCCCATCTTCGGCACCCGGCCCGAGGCCATCAAGCTGGCGCCCGTCATTCGGGCTCTGCGGCAGGCACCGGAGTTCGAGGTGCGCATCGTGGTCACGGGCCAGCACCGGGAGATGTTGGACCAGGTGCTGCGCGTCTTCGAGCTGGTGCCCGACTCCGACCTCGACCTGATGCGGCCGGGGCAGAGCCTGACCCACATCACCTGTGGCGCGCTGTCGGGTCTTGACGGGCTGCTCGAGCGCGATCGCCCCGACGTGGTCCTGGTGCAGGGCGACACCACCACCACCTTCGCCGCTGCCCTGGCGGCCTTCTACCATCGCATCCCCGTGGGGCACGTCGAGGCCGGGTTGCGTACCGACGATCCCTACCGCCCCTTTCCCGAGGAGATCAACCGGCGTCTCACCTCGGTGCTGGCCCGCTGGCACTACGCCCCGACAGCCCGGGCGGCCCGGCGGCTCATCCAGGAGGGGGTCGAGCCGGAGCGGGTCTGGCTGACCGGCAACACGGTCATCGACGCCTTGCTGCACGTCGCCGCTCGCGGCGGCCCCGTGCGGCATCCGCTGGTGCGTCACCACCTGGAGCAAGGTCGGCGGTTGCTCCTGGTGACCACCCACCGACGGGAGAGCTGGGGGGAGCCCCACCGCGCCGTCTACCGCGCGCTCAAGGAGCTCATCGGGGCCTTCGATGACGTAGTGGGGGTGGTCAGCGTCCACCCCAATCCTGCTGTGCGCCAGGTAGCCACCGAAGAGCTCGATGGCGTCGAACGGGTGGTGCTGATGGAGCCTCCTGACTACCTGGCGTTTGTACCGCTGCTGCAGGCGGCGACGCTGGTCCTGACCGACTCGGGAGGCCTGCAGGAGGAGGCTCCGGCGCTGGGCAAGCCCGTGCTGGTGCTGCGCGAAGTCACCGAGCGGCCGGAGGGCGTGGAGGCTGGCTGCGCTCGACTGGTGGGGACCGACCGGGCCCGCATCGTGGAGGAGGCGAGCCGGCTGTTGAGCGACCCCGAGGCGTACCGGGCCATGGCGCTGGCGGTCAACCCGTACGGCGACGGGCGCGCCGCCGAGCGGATCGTGCAGGCCCTGCGTTGGGCGATGGGCCTCTCGACCACGCCGCCGGAGCCTTTCCAGCCGACTCCGGTCGGTGGAGATGGTGACAAACGTTGCTAATCGCCCTGCGGTCCTCTATAATACGCTGCGTCCACAGAAGGCCTCCCGAAGGGCGGCGCTGCCGTGAGTGACCGGGACGACGGCCGCGGGGCCGGCCGCTCGCCGTGGGCCGAGCTGAGCCGCTACGCCGGCCTGTTCGCGTGGGGCTTCAACACGGCAGCCGCCTTGGTGCTGGGTATCTGGGGCGGCAACTACCTGGACCGTCGGTGGGGGACGTCTCCCTGGCTGGCGCTGACGGGCGTCGTCGTGGCCGTGACGGTGTCGCTTTACTCACTGGTGCGCGAGATCTTGAGGGTCGAGTCGCGCGAACGGCGCCGTTGAGGCGGGCTCTTATCGAATACAAGAAATGTTTGCAATAGGAGGGAACGCTCTGCGCGTGCCGTACTTGATACGGCGTGCGCCATGGGCTCGATCCATGACGGAGGGTCCAGAAGGTGCCGACCCCTTCGGAGCGTCCTGAGGAGGCAGCGGAGCGGCCGCCGCCGCGCCGGCTGCCGGGGCTCGGCACGTGGCAGCTAGCGCTGGTCGGTGGCGTGCTGGCACTGTTGGCCTGGTTGATAGGGTATCCGGATGCGGCCTGGGGCGTCGCCGCCGGCACGCCGGTGGGGATGGTCAACCACGGCCTCACCCGCCAGGCCCTCAAGCGCTGGCGTGCCGGCGGCAGCGGAAGCGGGTGGGTGCTGGGGGCCTCGCTCGGGAGGCTGGCCGTCGCCGCAACGTTGCTGTGGTGGGCGGCCGGACGAGGGCTCCCCTTCCTGATAGGCGCGCTGGCAGGGCTGATGGTCGAAGTGATCGGATACGTCGTGACAGCGCCGCAATACATCCGGCACAAGAAGGCGAGCGGGCGGTAGGGCGCGATGCTGGAGCGCTTCTTGGAGTCCAAGCTGGCCGCGATCGGGCACGTGCTCGAGGAGGTTGCCCCTCGTACCGTCTGGCACGTGGGGCCCTTGGAGATCACCACGACGGTCGTCAACACCTGGGCGGTGATGGCCATCATCGCACTGGTGGCCATCTTGCTGCGGCGCCAGATCCAGGAGCGCCCCCGGGGTCTGCAGACGCTGGCCGAGATCTACTACCGGTTCATCGAGGGACTGCTGGAGCAGGCGCTGGGGCATTCCGACCGCCGGTTCGTGCCGCTGGTGGGCACCTTCTTCCTCATGGTGCTGGCCCTCAACTACTCCTGGTTTATCCCCGGGGTGGTGCCGCCGACGACGGACCTCTCCACGACCGTCGCTCTGGCCGCCACCGACATTCTGCTGGTGCAGATCTTCGCAGCCCGGGCGGTGGGGTTGCGACGCTACCTCAAGCGGTTCGTGGAGCCCATCCCCTTCCTCTTGCCGATGAACATCCTCGAGGAGCTCGTGAAGGTCTTCTCCTTGTCGGTGCGTCTGTTTGGCAATCTCTTCGGCGGCGACATGGTGGTGGCGGCGCTGTTCGTGCTGGTGCCGTTCCTGGCGCCGACGCCCGTGATGCTGCTGGAGGTCCTGTTCGGTTTCATCCAGGCACTGATCTTCGCAACGCTCACATCCGTTTACGTGGCCACGGCCATGGGCCATCACTGATCTTCCCCGATCTTCCCCTGCGGACGACGGGGAGCGACGTCGGGTCGAGACGGACGGGTTGGTGCAGGAAAGGAGGAGCGAGCGCGCGTGGAATTCCTGGCGGTCACGCTGGCCATTGCCCTGCCGGCTATGGTGTCCGCCTTCGGGCAGGCATGGGCGACCTCTCGAGCGGTGGAGAGCATCGCCCGCCAGCCGGAGGCAGCAGGCGACATCCGGGGCGCTCTGCTGATCGCCCTGGCGTTCATGGAGGCCCTGACCCTGTTCTCGTTCGTGATCGCGTTCATTCTCTCGGGCCGGGTCTGAGGCTCGAAACGAAGGCAGCCGCCGATCGGGTGACGAGGGCCCCGTCCACTAGGCCGTGGCAAAACGGGAACACCGGGCGCCGGCCCCCGCGAGGGTGCCGGCCCCGCCCCTTCCCGACCTTTGGACTTGTGCAAGGAAATGGGGGCTAACCCCACGATGGACTGGATGGCGGGGGTATCAGAGCACTTGGTGGCGCTGGCGGCCGCGGGTGGCGAGGCGGCGGCCACGCCGCTGCAGATCAACCTGACGACGTTCGCGGCGCAGGTCGTCAACGTCCTGGTGGTCATGCTGTTGCTCACCCGGCTGCTCTTCAAACCGCTGGGCGAGGTGCTGGCCAAGCGGGAGGCCGAGGTGAGCGAGGCCATCGAAGGGGCGCGCCGCTCCCGCGAGGAGGCGGAGCGCCTGCGCGACGAGATGCGACAGGAGCTGGAGCAGACCCGGCGGCGGGCCCAGGAGGAGCTCCAGCGGGCACTGGAGGCCGCCGAGCAGGAGCGTCAGCGACGCCTGAAGCAGGCCGAGGAGGAGGCCCGCCGCTCTTTGGAGCAGGCGCGGGCCGAGATCCGCATGGAGCGTGACCAGGCGCTGGCGGCCATCCGGGAGGAGGCTGCGATCCTGGCGGTCGCCGCGGCCGAGCGCTTGCTGCGGCGCAACATCGATGAGGCCGATGGTCGGCGGATCGCGCGGGAGTTTATCGAGCAGGTCGGTGAGCGCCGGTGACGGGCCGGCGCATCCTGGTGCGCCGGTATGCGCTGGCGCTGGCCGAGCTGGCCGCCGAGCGCGGCCTCCTCGACGAGGTGCAACGCGGCCTGAGCCGGGTGATCGAGCGCCTGCGAGAGGATGCGTCGCTACGCCGCCTGTGGCTCGAGGGTCACGTGGAGGCCGAGCGAAAGGTGGGGGCCATCCGGGAGGCGCTGGGTGAAGGCGTCCCGGAGATGGTCTACGGCTTCCTGCGCGTGGTCGCTAAGAAGGGGCGCGAGAGCTTTCTGTGGGCCATGGCGGAGCAGGTGGAGGTCGAGGCTGACCGGCTCCGCAACGTCGTCCGGGTCGAGGTGGAGACGGCCGTGCCGTTGACGCCCGACGAGGAGCAGATGCTCTCGCAGCGCCTGCAAGGCTTGCTGGGAGCCAGCGGCGTGCGGCTGTCGGTGCGGGTCAACCCGGACCTGATCGGAGGTCTCGTGGTGCGAGCCGGCGACCTGCGGCTGGACGGGAGCCTCTCCCGCCAGCTCGGCCGCCTGCGCGAGCGGCTTCGCACAGCACCCTTGCCGCCCATGGCGGTCTCGGCGGACGGAAAGGCAGGTTGATCGCGCGGTGGCGATCCGACCGGAGGAGATCACGTCGGTCTTGAAGCGGGAGATCGAGAGCTTCGAGGCCCAGCCCGCCGTCGAAGAGGTGGGCACCGTCATCTACGTCGCCGACGGGATCGCTCGGGTGCACGGCCTGAGCGACTGCATGGCCAGCGAACTCTTGCGCTTCCCCGGTGACCTCTACGGCATGGCCCTCAACCTGGAGGAGGACAACATCGGGGCGGTGCTGATGGGGCCCTACGCCCATCTCAAGGAGGGAGACCCCGTCTACCGCACCGGCCGCATCATGGAGGTCCCCGTCGGCGAGGCCCTGCTGGGGCGGGTGGTCAACCCGCTGGGCCAGCCCCTCGACGGCAAGGGGCCCATCACGACGGACCAGCGCAGACCCATCGAGAGCCCGGCACCGGGCGTCATCGACCGGCGCAAGGTGTCGGTGCCCCTGCAGACGGGCCTCAAGGCTGTCGACTCCATGATCCCCATCGGCCGTGGCCAGCGGGAGCTCATCATCGGGGACCGGCAGACGGGCAAGACGGCGCTGGCCGTCGACACCATCATCAACCAGAAGGGCCAGGGCGTCATCTGCATCTACGTGGCCATCGGCCAGAAGGCTTCGACCGTGGCGGGCGTCGTGGACGTCCTCACCCGCCATGGGGCCATGGAGTACACCATCGTGGTCTCGGCGACGGCCAGCGAGCCAGCGCCCCTCCTCTACATCGCCCCCTACGCCGGCACGGCCATGGGCGAGTACTTCATGTACAAGGGGCAGGACGTGCTGGTCGTCTACGACGACCTCTCCAAGCACGCGGCGGCCTACCGTGAGATGTCGCTGCTGCTCCGGCGCCCTCCCGGGCGTGAGGCCTTCCCGGGTGACATCTTCTATCTGCACAGCCGGTTGCTGGAGCGGTCGGCCAAGCTGGACGACCGGCTGGGCGGCGGCTCGCTGACCGCGCTGCCCATCATCGAGACGCAAGCCGGTGACATTTCGGCGTATATCCCCACCAACGTCATCTCCATCACGGACGGGCAGATCTACCTGGAGAGCGACCTCTTCTACGCCGGCATCCGGCCCGCCATCAACGTCGGGCGCTCGGTCAGCCGTGTGGGTGGCGATGCCCAGATCAAGGCCATGCGCCAGGTGGCAGGCCGGTTGCGCCTGGATCTCTCCCAGTACCGTGAGCTGGCCGCCTTCGCGCAGTTCGGCTCCGACCTGGATCGGGCCACCCAGGCCCGCCTCATCCGGGGCGAGCGTGTGACCGAGGTGCTCAAGCAGGCACAGTACCAGCCCATGCCGGTGGAAGAGCAGGTCGCCATCATCTTCGCAGGGGTCAACGGCTTCCTCGACGACATGCCGGTCGAGCAGGTACAGCCGTTCGAGCAGCAATTTTTGCAATACCTGCGCACGCAGCGCCCCCAGATCCTCGAGGACATCCGGGAGCGCAAGGAGCTCACCGACGAGACCACGGCCGCCCTCAAGGAGGCCATCCTCGAGGTGAAGGAGCGCATGCGGGCGGCGGGCGCCTCCGGCCCCCAGGCGGCCGCCAGGACGTCCGCGCGCTAACGTCGAGCATCAAGGGGAGAGGGAGCGCCAGCGGTGGCCGGGCAGTCGGCACGAGACATCCGGCGACGCATCCAGAGCGTCCGCAACACCCAACAGGTGACCAAAGCCATGGAGATGGTCTCCGCGGCCAAGCTGCGACGTGCCCAGGCTCGCACGCTGGCCGCCCGGCCCTTCGCCACCCGGATCGCCGAGGTGCTGGCGCGGGTGGTGGGCACCACGCTGTCCGAGCACCCGGAGCTGGCGCGTGCCCACCCGCTGCTGGCCCGGCGCGAAAACGGCCGGACCCTCCTGTGCGTCATAGCGGCTGACCGGGGGTTGGCCGGTGGGTACAACGCCAACATGGGCCGGGCCCTGGAGGCCTTCCTGCGGGCCGAGGAGAGCCAAGGGCGCCAGGTCGAGGTCGTGGCCGTCGGGCGCAAGATGCGCGACTGGCTGCGACGCGTCGGGCGGCCGGCCCGCCAGGTCTTCGTCCACCTGGGCGACCACGTCGAGTACGGCACGGCCCAGGAGGTGGCGAGGGCCCTCAAGGAGCCGTACGCAGCGGGCGAATGCGACCGGGTGGTGCTGTTGTTCACCCAGTTCGTCAGCGCCGTCGTCGGTCGGCCCGTGCTCTTCCAGTTGTTGCCCATTCCCGAGGACGGGCCCAAGCCGTGGCCCGTGCGGGAGCGGGAGGGCTCGATCTGGCCGCAGGGCGAGGTGGCCACGGACGCGGACGGGGCCGGGTCGCGAGAGCAGACCGCTCCGACGCGCCGGGCAGACCGGTGGCAACCGCCCTACATCTACGAGCCGTCGCCCGAGGCGGTCATCGGCGTCTTGCTGGAGCGATACGTGGACGTGGAGGTATACCGGGCCCTGTTGGAGGCCAAGGCGAGCGAGCACGGCGCACGGATGACCGCGATGCGCAACGCCAGCGACAACGCCGAGGAGATGATCGAGGCGCTGACGCTCTCCTTCAACCGGGCACGGCAGGCCGGCATCACGCGAGAGATCATGGAGATCGTGGGCGGCGCCGAGGCCCTGGCGCACCAGATCTGACGGAGGGACGCAAGCAGCATGGCCCGACAGCGAGTAGGACGGGTTTCGCAGGTACTCGGGGCGGTGGTCGACATCGTCTTCCCCGAGGGAGAGCTGCCCGACCTCTACAACGCCATCGAGATCCCGCGAAGGGTCAACGGCGAGGCACGCCGTGACGGGCGGCCCGAGGTGCTGGTGGTGGAGGCGGCGCAGCACCTGGGCAACAACACGGTCCGGTGCGTCGCGATGGACACCACCGACGGGTTGCGCCGGGGCATGCCCGCCTACGACACGGGTGGTCCCATCACGGTCCCCGTGGGCCGGGGCGTGCTGGGGCGGGTCATCGACGTCCTGGGCC
Source organism: Limnochordales bacterium (assembly GCA_036562495.1). Classification (GTDB taxonomy): domain Bacteria; phylum Bacillota; class Limnochordia; order Limnochordales; family Geochordaceae; genus Geochorda. The sequence goes on along the minus strand of DATCKA010000068.1, from coordinate 39,145 downwards.
ACCCCATCGACGGTGCCGGCGAGATCCAGACGGACCTGCGGCTGCCCATCATCCGGCCCGCGCCCCCGATCGCCGAGGTCGAGCCCTCGCGCCAGATCCTGGAGACCGGCCTCAAGGTGGTCGACCTGCTGGCGCCGTACCCCCGTGGCGGCAAGGTCGGCCTCTTCGGCGGCGCCGGCGTGGGCAAGACCGTTATCATCATGGAGATGATCCGCAACATCGCCTACGAGCACGGAGGCTTCTCCGTCTTCGCCGGGGTGGGCGAGCGTACTCGAGAAGGCAACCAGCTCTACTACGAGATGAAGGAGGCCGGGGTGCTGGAGAAGACGGCCATGGTCTTCGGCCAGATGAACGAGCCCCCCGGCAACCGCATGCGGGCAGCCCTCGCGGCCCTGACCATCGCCGAGTACTTCCGCGACGTCGAGGGCCAGGACGTGCTGCTGTTCATCGACAACATCTTCCGCTTCGTCCAGGCCGGTAGCGAGGTCTCGGCTCTGCTGGGGCGCATCCCGTCGGCGGTGGGCTACCAGCCGACCCTGGCCACCGAGATGGGGCAGCTCCAGGAGCGGATCGTCACCACCAAGAAGGGCTCCATCACCTCCATCCAGGCCATCTACGTGCCGGCCGACGACTACACGGACCCCGCGCCGGCCACCACCTTCGCACACCTGGACGCGACCACCAACCTGGAGCGCCGCATCGCCGAGCGGGGTATCTACCCGGCGGTGGATCCCCTGGCCTCCACGTCGCGGCTGCTCACGCCGGAGATCGTGGGCGAGGAGCACTACCGGGTCGCGCGCGGCGTGCAGCAGGTGCTGCAGCGCTACAAGGAGCTTCAGGACATCATCGCGATCCTCGGCATGGAGGAGCTCTCCGACGAGGACAAGCTGATCGTGGCCCGGGCCCGCAAGATCGAGCGGTTCCTGTCGCAGCCCATGTTCGTGGCCGAGGCCTTCACCGGTCGGCCAGGGGTCTACGTGCCGCTCAAGGAGACCATCCGGGGCTTCCGGGAGATCCTCGAGGGCAAGCACGACGATCTCCCGGAGCAGGCCTTCTACATGGTGGGCACCATCGACGAGGCGGTGGAGCGAGCCCGCCAGATCGAGAAGGAAGGCGTCTGAGGCGCCATGGCGGAGTCCCTCCAGATCGAGGTGGTCACGCCGCAGCGGGTCGTGTTGCGGGAGCGAGCCGAGGCGGTGGTGGTGCCCTCGGCCGAGGGCTACCTCGGCGTCCTGGCCGGACACGCTCCCATGGTGGCCGTCATCGGGACCGGCATCGTGCGGTTCGGCCAGTTTCACGGCCCCAAGCGCAAGATGGCCGTCAGCGGCGGCTTCATGGAGGTCTTTGGCAACCGCGTCACCATCCTGGCGGATGCCGCCGAACTGGCCGAGGAGATCGACGTGGCGCGTGCCCGGGCGGCCCGAGACCGGGCCCTCGCTCGCCTGCGCAGCCGGGCCGCCGACATCGACCACGCCCGTGCCCAGCGAGCCCTGGCACGGGCCCTCAACCGCCTGAGGGCAGCTGGCCAGGACCCCGAGGCCTGAGACCTTCGCCGGGCCGTCCGGAGCGCCGGACGGCCCGCTCTTTGTTGCCCCTCCCCCATTTCCCCTCCCTCCCGCGACGTCTCGAGGGCGGCTCGGGCCTTGCCGCATAGCCGCGCCGTCCGTGGGGCAGACTCCCATCACAGGGAGGGGATGGTCTGCCATGGAGATGGCGTCATCCAAGGGACGAACTGCCGGGCCCCTGCGCAGGAGCGCGGCTCGGGCCCTGGCCTGGTCACGGGACCGGTGGGGTCGGATGGTGTCGAAGCTGGGCTCCAGCCATGCCCGGGCGGCACTGCGGCTGCCCCTGTTGCTGGTCCTCTTCGCCCTCGGGCTGGGGGCAGGGTGGTTTGTGGCCAGGTGGAGCGGCTCCGCCGGCAACGGGGCCGGGATGGGCTTGACGATGCAGTCGGCGCCTGCGGCGGAGACGAGCATGCTGCCCGTGGCCACCAGCCGAGCCACCACCGCGGAGTCCGCCACCCGGCCAAGCCCGCTGGCTCCGGCCGCGGGGACTACTGTGACGGGGGGGCGAGCCGGCCTCCAGGGTCGCCTGGTCTGGCCCGCGGACGGCATGGTCGTGGCCACGGCGGGCTGGCGTCGCCATCCGGAGCAAGGAGACTGGCGCTACCTGCCCGGCCTCGAGCTGGCGGTACCATCGGGTGCTCCTGTGCGCGCCTCGGGTGACGGGCGGGTCAGCGCGGTGGAGGCGGGGGCCGACGGCTTCACCGTTGTCATCGACCACGGTGGCGAGTGGCAGACGGTCTACGGCCGGCTGGCCAGGGTCAGGGTCCAGCAGGGTCAGGAGGTCGCCGCAGGCACCGTCGTCGGGTACGGCCCCAGCTTCCCTGAGGCAGTCCCGGCGCTGGCCGGGCTGTACGGCGTCAGCGACGTCGCGGGCACGACCGGGTCCGCGGCGACCGTGCGGGGCGTGGTCAGCTTCGCCATCTATCACGGCACCGAGAGCGTGGACCCGCTGGGCGTGATGCCGGCAGGCTTCTTCAGGGTGGCCGAGGGTTCCGAGCCACTGCCGGCGCTCACGGGGTCGAGTGACCTGGCGATCCCGTCGGTCTCGCCTGTCGGGCCGTGACGCCGGTCCCTTTCGATCTCGGCCGATCCCCTGACGGTGGCACCGGCGGGCCTGGCGACGGCTCGCCGGTGCCGCGTTGGAAAGGTTCGAAACATATCGCCCCTTCTCGGCCCATAAGCATGAGCCCGAAACCACGGGGCCGGAGGGGCGCTCCATGCGGGACTACATCCGCAAGCGGGTGGTCGACATCAGCCACTACATCATCACCACCCGGGCCACTGTCCGCCAGGCTGCTATCGTTTTCGGGGTCAGCAAGAGCACCGTCCACAAGGACATGACCGAACGTCTGCCCCGACTCAACAAGGACCTGGCTCGCCAGGTCAAGAAGGTGCTCGACCGCAACAAGGCCGAACGTCACATCCGAGGCGGCGAGGCGACCCGGGCCAAGTACCAGGGCCAGCGCAAGGTTTCGTAGCCGTCGGGCGGGGCGTGCCGCTGACAGCCAGAGTTACCAGGAGATGGGCGTCGCCCGTCGAATAGGCGGTAGCGATCCGACATCCACGGCGCGCGGCGGCTCGCCCCGCAACGGGCGGCCGGACGGCAGCACAGGACGGAGTTCGCATTCGGGCATGTTGAGCGCCGACGTAGGCCTCGATCTGGGCACCGCCAGCGTCATCGTCTACGTCCGAGGGCGAGGCATCGTCTTGCAAGAGCCCTCGGTCGTCGCCATCGACGAGGAGCGCCAGCAAGTCCTGGCCATCGGTCAGGCCGCCCGCGAGATGCTGGGCCGTACGCCAGGCCCCATCGTCGCCATCCGGCCCCTCCGCAACGGCGTGGTGGCCCACTACCAGGTGACCGAGCTCATGCTGCGCTACTTCCTGCGCAAGGCGCTGGGGGGCTGGCACCTGAGCCGGCCCCGGCTGGTCGCCTGCGTCCCCTCCGCCGTCACGGACGTCGAGCGACGCGCCATCGCCGAGGCCTGTCGCCAGGCGGGCGCCCGCGAGGTGCACCTGATCTCGGAGCCGATGGCCGCGGCCATCGGAGCGGGACTCGACGTCGAGGAGCCGGTGGGCAACATGGTGGTGGACGTGGGCGGCGGCACCACCGACGTCGCGGTCATCTCCCTGGGCAGCGAGGTGGTGGCCGACTCCGTACGCGTCGCCGGCGACGCGATGGACGAGGCCGTGGTGCGCTACCTCAAGCGCCAGCACAACCTGATCATCGGCGAGCGGTCGGCCGAGGACCTCAAGATGGAGCTGGGCACCGTCGACCCCGAGGGCCCCGTCGACATCCCGCCTCGCGAGGTGCGTGGCCGCGACGCGGTGACAGGCCTGCCCCGCACCCAGATGGTGGAGGCCGAGGAGATCCGGGCCGCGCTGATGGAGCCTGCCATGTCCATCGTCGACGCCGTGCGCCGCGTCCTGGAGCGGACACCCCCCGAGCTCGCGGCCGACATCTACGAGCGCGGAGTCGTCATGACCGGCGGGGGTGCCCTGCTACGGGGGCTGGACCGCCTGCTGAGCCAGCAGACGGGCCTGCCCGTCCAGATTGCCGAGGACCCCGTCACCTGCGTGGCCCGCGGCACCGGCAAGGTGCTGGACCTGCTGCACCGCAACCGGCACGCCTCGACCACGCCGGCCCGGCGGGTCGTCTGAGCGGCCGATCCCCTGCGTCTCAAGCGCGCCCATCCTGGCGCCGACTCCAGTACTGCGGAGTCCATCGCGCCAGCGGCTTGACTCGCTGGAGCCAGGATGGGAGGTGAGCGCCAGAGCCATGGTGCGGGGGCTCTTCTCCGCGGCATCGGCCATGCTGGTCTTCGCCCGTCGCCAGGACCTGCTGGCCAACGACCTGGCCAATGCGACCACGCCCGCCTATCGCACCGAGGTAGCGCCCGTCGAGGCCTTTCCGGAGATGACCATCTTCCGGGAGTATCGGGCATCCAGGGCCTACCGAGGGCAGGTCGGCACCGGCGCCTTCATCGAGCGCTCCTACACCATCTGGGAGACCCCTCCGGTGCGCTACACCGGCCGTTCGCTGGACGTCGCCATCGAGGGCGAGGGGTTCTTCGTGGTGCAGACCCCGGCCGGCCAGCGACTGACCCGAGCCGGCCACTTCGTGCTCACCGCCGAGGGGGTGCTGGCCACGCCGGACGGCCACCCGGTGCTGGGGGAGGGAGGGCCGATCCAGGCGGCGGGGGTCTCGGAGGCCGAGCTGCTCATCACGGATGACGGCGCGGTACTCGACGGTCAGGGCCGGGTGCTGGGGCGCCTGCTGGTGGTGGACGTGGCCGACCGGACGGGGCTCGTCCGAGAGGGAGCCAACCGCTTCCAGTGGACGGCCGATGCCGGCCCGATGGAGCCCGTGGCGGCGCGGGTGCGCCAGGGCATGCTGGAGGGCTCCGCCACGGACGTGGCCGCGACCATGGTGGAGATGATCGCCGGGGTCCGCGCCTATGACGCGGCCAGCCGTGCCGTGCAGGCGCACGATCGTATGACCGAGGCGCTCATCACGCAGATGGGTCGGACGAACTGAGGCGCCGACGGGAGCCGACGACGGCTCCACGGCGGGCAGGGTCACGGGGAGACGACATAGAGAGGGCCGGACTGCATCGCAGGGGCCTGGCGCTGCCGAACGACCGACGCAGCGCACACCGCACGGTCGTCGCCCCGCCCCCCGCTGTCGGCTCATCGCACGCATCGTCACGAGAGGCGGGGGATCTTCGTCATGATGCGATCGCTTTGGACCGCCGCGTCAGGGATGGCGGGCCAGCAGTTTGCCGTCGACACCATCGCCAACAACCTGGCCAACGTCAACACCGCCGGCTTCAAGAAGTCGCGCGTGGACTTCCAGGACCTGCTCTACCAGACCATTCGCTTCGCCGGCACCGCGGTCACGTCCGGCGCCGAGGTCCCGACGGGCATCCAGGTCGGGCACGGCGTGCGGCCGGTGGCCACCGTCAAGCTCTTCTCGCAGGGTACCTTCCGGGAGACCAACAACCCGCTGGACCTCGTCATCGAGGGTGACGGCTTCTTCCAGGTGCTGCTGCCCGACGGCACCATCGCCTATACCCGTGACGGCTCCTTCAAGAAGGACAGCGACGGCCGCATCGTCACCTCCGACGGCTTCGTGCTGGAGCCGGAGATCATCATCCCGCCCGACGCCATCGAGGTGTCGATAGGGGCCGACGGCACGGTCTCCGCCGTCATGGTCAACGACAGCGAGCCGCAGGAGATCGGGCGCATCGAACTGGCACGCTTCGTCAACCCGGCGGGCCTGCGCAACTACGGCCGCAACCTCTTCCTGGCCACGGGGGCCTCCGGGCCGCCCATCATCGGCCAGCCCGGTCTCGACGGCTTCGGGGCCATCGCCCAGGGCTACCTCGAGATGTCCAACGTCGAGGTGGTAGAGGAGATGGTCAACCTCATCATGGCTCAGCGGGCCTACGACGCCAACTCCAAGGCCATCCAGGCCTCGGACGACATGCTCCAGAGCGCCAACAACCTCCGCCGCTAGTAGGAGGCGCCGAGGGTGGGGCCGATGGCTGGCGCCCTAGAGCGGGGAGCTCCGCCGCGCCGGGGAGCGCGGAGAACCGGAGCGAGCCGGTGGCGGCTCGGCGCCGTGAGCCTGGTGCTATCCGGGTGGCTGGCGGCTGCCGGCGTCGCCGCAGCGGCCGAGGGCGGGGACGTCGCGCCCCCGCCGGAGGAGATCGTCCGGGGCGGTCGCCTCACCCTGGAGCTGCGGGCGCAGGCCCAGACGGTGGGGCCCTCGATCCGCCTGGGCGACGTGGCCGCTTACCTGAGCGGCGACGAGCAACTGTGGCAACGGGTGCAGAGCGTGGAGCTTGGGGCGGCCCCTCTTCCCGGACAGTCGCGGACGCTCCCCCTGGCCGCCATCGAGCAGCGGCTCCGGCAGGCCCGGATCGATCCCGCCGCGGTGGAGTGGACCGGTGGGGTGGAAGCGACCGTGGTCACCACCCAGGGTCAGCCCCTCGAGCCGGGGCCCATCGAAGCGGCCATCCGCACTTACCTGGCGGGCGCCACGGGGCACAAGGGCCACACCGTGACGCTTCGAGCCGTCGAGATGCCCTCGGGCGTGCTGGTGCCCCGGGGGGAGTTGAGCGCCGTGGTCGTGTCGGGGCCGCCGGTCCTGCGAGAGGGGCCCGCCGTCTTCGCCGTCGACCTCCTCGTGGACGGCACGCCGCACCGGCGGGTCTGGGTGCGCGCCGCCCTCGAGGAGGCTGGCGCGACTGGCGGCGCGCTGGTCGGTCGACGGGCGGACACAACCATGACGCCCCACGGGGATGCGTGGGCGACCGGGTCGGGTGGAGACAAGGGATCCGCAGGTGCGGGGAAGGGCGCTTCCCAGGTGTCGAGGGGCTCACTCGTGACGGTGGTGGTGCGGCGGGGTGCTGTCACCGTCACATGGCAGGGTGTCGCGCTCGAGCCGGCCGGCATCGGGGAGCCCCTGGAGGTGCGCAACCCCATATCCGGGGCGGTCGTGCATGCAGTGCTGATCGCACCGGGGCTGGCGGTGGTCGAGGGGACGTCAGGACCGTGAGGCGAGGAGGCATCGGGATGGGCCGAGTCCCTGCGCGTTTCATGGCGGGTCTGGCCCTGATGGCTGCGCTTGTCTCGGCGAGCGCGAGCGGGGCGGCGGCCGAGTCCCTGTGGGCCAAGGCACAGGAGACCCAGTCGGGCTTCGCCGGAGGGCTGTATGCCGACGCCAGGGCCCGCCGGGTGGGGGATCTGGTGACCATCATCATCGTGGAGCGCGCCGAGGCCACTTCGGCCGCATCGACGGGGAGCGAACGCGAAGGTTCCCTCAAGATCGGCCCCGGCCAGGGGCTGCTGGACTTCATCCCGCTGCTGGGGGCGTCGGGGGGCAGCGCGTTCGACGGGAGCGGGCGCACGGTGCGCACCGGCAGCGTCAAGGCGCAGATGACCGCCCGGGTGGTCGAGGTGCTCCCCGGCGGCGCCTTGCGGGTCGAGGGGCGACAGACCATCGTCATCAACGAGGAGCATCAGGAGATCGTGTTGACCGGCATCGTACGGCCTGAGGATATTTCCCGGGAAAACACCGTGCTGTCGACGTACGTGGCGGACGCCCAGATCGTGCTGCGAGGCACGGGGGCCTTGGGAGCGGAGCAGAAGCCGGGCATCTTGACCCGCATCTTCGACTGGCTCTTCTGAGGTGGGAGCGGCCATGGCCATCGAGGCGATGCTACGACGCGCTGGACGAGCCGGGGCCACGGTGCTCTCGCTGTCGCTGCTGGTGGGGTGGGCAGCAGGCGCCCTCGCCCAGTCCGAAGGCGCGGTCGCCCCGCTTGCGGCGCCTGCCGTGCGGATCGTGGACCTCGCCCGACTGGAGGGGCTCCGCCCCAACCAGCTGGTGGGCCTGGGGCTCGTCGTGGGGCTGGAGGGGACCGGCGACAGCCGGGGTGTCTCGGCCCAGATGGTCGCCAATATGCTCCGCTACTTCGGGCTGGCCGTCGATCCCGGCCAGCTGCGGGCGCGCAACGTGGCCGCCGTCATGGTGACGGCGCTCCTGCCGTCGCTGGCCCGCCCCGGTGACCGGGTGGACGTGACGGTCTCTTCCATGGGGGACGCCCGCAGCCTGGCAGGGGGTGTCCTGCTGCAGACGCCCCTCCAGGGTGCCGATGGCGAGGTGTACGCCGTGGCACAGGGACCGCTGGTGGTGGGCGGCAGCACGGCTCGCAGCCTGACGGGCCAGCGGGTGCACCCCACCGTCGCGACCATCCCGGGTGGGGCCATCGTCGAGCGGGCCGTGCCGGCGGCGGTGGCCCAGGAGGGGACGGTGCGCCTCGTCCTGTACCAGCCCGACTTCACCACCGCTGCGCGCATGGTGGACGCCATCAACCAGGAGCTGGGAGAGCCGCTGGCGTTTACCCTGGATGGGGCCGTCGTGACGGTGCGACTGCCGGAGGCGTACCAGCAGGACCCTGCCCTCCTGGTGGCGCGACTCGAGCAGCTGATGGTGACGCCGTCGGCGCCGGCGCGAGTGGTCATCAACGAACGCACCGGCACGGTGGTGCTGGGCCATCAGGTGCGCATCGCGCCCGTAGCCGTAGCCCACGGCGGCATCCGGGTCGAGGTGGGCGCGACGGCTCCCGACGACGACTTGGGTGCGGTCCGTGGCTTGCCCTCCCGCAGCGAGTCCCCGCCGGGTCGTGCCACGCTCCTGCAGGCCGGCGCCAGCGTGGGCGAGCTGGTCGATGCGCTCAACGCCTCAGGCCTGACGCCCAAGGACATCATCGCCATCCTGGAGGCCATCCGGGCGGCGGGTGCCCTGTACGCCGAGCTGGAGGTGCTGTGACAGTGGCGGAGATGGCGGCCTTCGCGGTGGCGCGCCGCGGTGCGGTCGGTCCGGCCCCGTCCGAGCGGCCCGCGCGGTCAGGGTCGAGGGAGAGCTTTCGAACGATCCTCCATGAGGCCCGGACCGATGGCCCGGCAGCGTCCGTGCCGGCACCCTGGGTCGTGCCGCCGGAAAGCGGGACGCTCAAGGGCGAGGCCGGCCTGCGCTGGGCGGCAGGGCAACTGGAGGCATGGCTCTGGTCGCACCTGCTGCAACAAGCCCTCAAGCCGGGCGAGGGCAGCCTCTTCGGCGAGGGCATGGCGGGGCAGGTGTACGGGGAGTGGTTTTGTCAGGCCACGGCGACACTGCTGGTGGACGCAGGCCCGGGTCGACTGGCGCGACTCTTGGTCGACGAGTTTTCGCGTGCATTGACAGGAGACCACATCGCTGAGGGGAATAGAGGGGAAGCCAGGGGGGTGGGCGATCCCGTCCGCGTCTAGATCACCCCCCGGCGCCGAAGGGACTGCTGCCTTGGTGAGAGGGGCCCGCCGCCTCGAGCACGTGCTCCCACGCGGCCTGTCGGTCGCGCTCGCCGCCATCGGGATCTGCCTCGCGATGGCTGCCGGTGCCCTGGGCGCACCCCAGCTGCTTCCCGTCGAGCAGGTGCGGCCCGGGCTGACCGGATACGGCCTGACGGTGGTGCAGGGGACGCGCATCGACCGGTTCGACGTGGAGGTCCTGGGCGTCGTCGAGCAGGCCGGGCCCGCCGGCGACCTGATCCTGGTCAGGGTGAGCGGCCCTGCGGTGGAGGGCTTCGGTGGGATCGCGGCGGGCATGAGCGGCAGCCCCGTCTACGTCGATGGCCGGCTGTTGGGGGCCATCGGGTACGCCTTCGAGTTTAGCGATCACTCGGTGGGCATGGTGACGCCCATCGAGGACATGCTCGAGGTGCTGCGTCGCGTGCCGGGCGAGCCATCGCCCGAGTCGAGCGGCCTCGGGCCCCAGGCCCGGGAGCGAGGCGTGTACCGACACGTCGCCCTCGCCTCCGACCCGGCCTCTGCCCAGCGGATGCGGGAGACGTTGCCAAAAGACACGGCGATCATGGTACCCGTGGCCACACCGGTGATGGTGGGCGGCTTCGGGCCGCGAGCGCGTCGAGCCGTGGAGCGGCTCTTGGCTCCCTTCGGGCTCATGCTGGTGCCGGGAGGCGGAGCGGCCCCCGTGGGCGTGGGTGGGGCGACGGGGGCGGAGTCGGTCGAGCTTCAGCCGGGCAGCGCCTTCGGGGTCGGCTTGGTGCACGGGGATGTCAGCCTCACGGCCATCGGGACGGTCACCTACGTCGATGGCTCCCGGTTCGTGGGCTTCGGCCATCCCTTCCTCCAGAAGGGCAGCGTCGACTTCTTCGCCGGGCCGGCCTACATCCATCGTACCGTCAGCAGTCTTACCGTCCCCTTCAAGGTCGGCAGCCTCATCGGCGAGCCGAAGGCCGTGCTGACCGAGGACCGCCGGGCCGCTGTGGCGGGGCGGACCGACGCGGAGCCCGACGCCATCCGGCTGATGGTGACGGTCGAGGATGTGTCGGCCGGCCGATCCAGGACCTTCGAGGCCCGGGTGGTGCGTGACGACCTGCTGACGGTACCGCTCGTGGCCATCGCATCGCTGGAGGCGCTGGACAGAGGGCTGGACCGCATCGGCCCTGGGACTGCCCGGACCATCTACCGGATCCACGGTAGGGCGCTGCCCGGAGGCGGTACTTTCGCACGAGACGCGATGGACTACAGCCCGTCGGACATCTCGGCGCGCCTGCTGAGCGACTTCTTGGGCACGTTGCAGACCCTGCTGACCAACCGGTTCGAGGATATCGGGCTGACCTCCATCGACCTGACGGTGCAGGTGAGCCAGCAGCGCCAGACGGCTGCCATCGTCAGGGCCAGGCCGCTCAACGACGCGGTGCGTCCGGGTGAGCGCCTGGGCGTGGCGGTGGATCTCCTCCCCTACCGGGGGGAGCTCGAGACCCGCATCCTGACGCTGCAGATCCCCGAGGACGCGGCCCCGGGCACTGTCAGCGTGACGGTGCGAGGCGGGAGCCCCGGCAGCTTCTCCCTGGGTCTGGACCTGGAGAGCCTGCTGTCCGGCGAGGGGGCCCCGACGGAGTCCGAGGAGCCTGAGGAAGCGCCCCTCGACGAGGGAGAGGTCCCCACCAACCTCGAGAAGCTCATCGAGACCCTGGAGGGACGCGAGAAGAGCAACGAATTGGTGGCCGAGTTTTATCCTGGAGTGTTGCCGGTGCGGGCGGACGAGGCCGACGAGCCGACCGACCCGCCGGCGAGCGGGCGGGCGACCCGGGTGCCGGGCGACGGCTCGTCGGCGGGGTCGACGACGAAGCCCGGGGAGGAGCGGACCGAGACGGGCGCCGTCAAGCGCACGCTCATCACGCCCTGGGTCATCGAGGGCAGCACATCGTTCGACGTGCGAATCCTGAGCCGATCTACCGAGCCGGCGAGAGGTCCCGGTGCCGTGCAGGCAAGCGGCGGCCTTTCGACCCCGTGAGTCGCAGCGTCCTCCTGAGCCGCCAGCCATTGGCACACGCCCGGTAACGGGAATCGTCCCCTTTTCATCGAAGGTCCAACACGAATCGCACCATGAGTGACCTACAGCCGACGCGACATCGAACCCGGCCTCCGGCACGGTGGCTGCTGGCCGTTTCCTTGCTCCTGGCGAGCACGCTGGGCGTCGCCGCGTGGACCGCGTTGCCAGAGATCAACGCGAATCTCAGCGTGGCGGTACGCCAGGCCCTGAGCGACGTGGGCCAGGACGCGGGGCTCACCATCCAGGTGGGCGAGGCGGCCCTGGCATTGCCGTCGGCCGTAAGGCTGGCGCCCGTGCAGCTGGATCTCCGAGGCGGCGGTCAGATCTACGCTCCCGGCGTCACGGTGGGGGTCGACGTACCGGCCGTCATCGCCCATCCCCGCCAGCCGGCGAGCAGCGTGCGGCGGGTCGAGGCGAGCGGCGTGGTGATCCGCCCGGCCCAGGAGGGCGCCGAGGAGGAGCTTCCGGAGGCGCAGCCGGGCGACGAGACGCCTCCCGGGCTGCGAGAGCGGATCGCACGCATCCAGCGGGTCCTCCTCGACGGTCTGCGCCAGTTGCCGCTGGCAATGGGGTGGCTCGCGACGGGAGACTCCCTCTCCTGGGGGCTCGACGGCGTATGGGAGGAGCCGGGCGCCACGCCCGGCGAGTGGGTCCGCACGCCCTGGCGCAGTGCCGGTCAGCTGCAGGTGTTGGGGCCGGGGCAGGTGCAGGCCGAGGGATCGGTGGAGCTGGGCGCCGCCCGGGCCGACTTCCTGGCCGTCGCCTCCGGTACCAGGGTGGTGCTGCGGCGCCTGACCATCGCGCACGAGGGTCTCGTCTCGAGTGCGAGCGGCTCGGCGCACCTGGCGGACGAGCAGACGCTCCAGGTGGATCTCGCCGGCCGGCTGGAGTGGACCGGCCCGGTCGAAGGCTCGGGTCCCTGGCAGATCGACTGGCGGACGGACGGCACCTGGGGCCCCGAAGGGCTGCCCCCCATCGAGGTGGTCGCGCAGGTCCGCCCGGTCCCCGAGGCGGGCGGCCGGTGGGGGAGGCTGCTGGCCGGTCTACGTCTGGAAGGCGAGATCCGGCAGGATGCCGATGGTCTGCGCCTGATCGGCGGGAGGGTCCGCAAGGGAGAGGCGCGCGGCGCCGTCGCAGGCAGCCTGGCCGACTCCTGGCCTCACGCAGCCACCATCGACTTCGAAGTGGCCGGTCTGCAGCCCGGCGAGGACCTGCCCTGGTGGTCGGGCTACGCCGTCAATTCCGTGGCCGCTCGCGGCCGCCTCAGCGGGTCGCTGACGGGGCCGTGGCAGGTCGACGGGGAGTTGCAGACGCCCTCCGGGCGGTTGCTGGGCCTGGCCGTCGGCGGCGCGGAGGCCCACGTCGTCGCCGACCTGACCTCCGGCCAGGCGACGGTCGATGAGATCGTCGCCGCTGCTGGCAGCGGCGTCCTGGCCCTCGGCGCTGAGCTGCGTTGGAGGACATCGGCGCGACCGGTGGCCGGCGAGCCTGCACGCGTGTGGCTGACATTGACCGGTCGGGTCGAGGGCCTCGCCTCCACCGAGGCCTTGACGGCTTTTCGCAGCCTGCTCGGGTCGGGGGACGGCGTGGGCGATGGGCCGACAGCCCTGACCGGGGGCGGCGGGGAGGTGGCCGGCGACTTCGCCATCGAGCTGGCCTGGACGGACCCGGCGGGCCATACGGGGCCCAGGCGACGAACCCCGGTGCTCGCCATGGCCAGCTTCGACGGGCCCGACGGCAGCATCGAGGTCGTCAGGGAGCAGGGCGGTGGCTACCGGATCGCGGGCGACCTCATCAACCTGGGTGGGCGGGCATTGCGTCCGTGGCTGCGGTCGTGGCGCGGGTACGCCACCTTCGCCGGCTCGCTCGTCGACGGGACCCTGGCGGGCCAGGTGCGCGCGGACCGGCTGGGGCTGGCCGGCTACGAACTGGGCACCCTGCAGGCGGCCATCCGCTTCGAGGATGGGGTGTGGCAGATCGAGGATGCGTCGCTGCAAGGCGGCGAGGTCGAGGGCACCATGGCCCTGCGCCTGGCGGCGGACCTGCAGACGGGTCAGGCGAATTTCCGGCTGCGCCAGCGCTCCGAGGGCGGATTGTCTGCGGCCGTCGAGGGCGGCCTGCGCCTGGAGTCCCCCACGTTGATGCTGGAAGAAGTCCTCGTCTCCGTGCAGGACCGGGAGGTGGCGCGCATCGGCGGGAGCGTGCCACTGACGTTGCTCGGCGCCGACGCGGCCGCCACCATGGACGTGCGGGCCCGCATGGAGCGTTTCCCGCTGGAGCTGGTGCGCCAGCTCCTGCCCGCGTGGCAGGTGGAGGGCGGGCGCCTCACGGGGGACGTGGTGGTCTCCGGTACCCTGCAAGCGCCCAACGTCAGCGGTGGGCTCTCGGTGCAGGCCGACCGGCTGGTGGCGCCGCAGGAGCGTCTCAATCCGCTGACGGACATCGTGGTCGACCTGCGCGTCGAGGGCCGGACCATCCGCCTGGCTCAGGGCCAGGCTCGCTCCGCCCGTGGGGGCGACGTGCAGTTGAGCGGCGAGGCGCAACTGCAAGCCATCTGGCCCCTGCGACTGTACCCGGTCGACGTGCGGATGGAGGTACGCCGGGTCTCCGTCGACATGCGGCCGACCGGCAGCTTGCAACTCGCCGGCACCTTCACCGGGGAGTTGCGCTGGGCCGGTGCCTGGACGCCGGGCAGCCGTCCCGTCCTCTCGGGTCGGCTGGGCGTGAGGGACGGGCGGGTGACCCTCTGGGGCATCGGTCTTCCCGGTGGGACGTCGGGCCTGCCGCTCAACGGCCAGGGAATGGTACGGCTGCCCGAGAGCTTCGAACGGGCCGAGGGCCGTCCGGCGGCGGCAGGGGGCATCCCCCTGGACGTGACCGTGCAGGCCGAGCAGCCCATTCGGCTGGAGGTGCCGGCCATCGGTGGGACGGCGCTGGCCGAGGGCGCGGTGCGCCTGACCGGCACCACCGGTACCCCGGCGCTGGCCGGCGAGGTCCTGCTGACGCAGGCTCGGGTCCGCTACTTCGGACGGGAATTCGCCATCGAGCGGGGGCGCCTCACCTTCAGCCCCTCGCGAGGGCTCGTGCCCGAGGTGGACCTCGACGCCACCACCAGCACGCCCGAGGGCCCGGTACGGCTACACGTCGAGGGGACCACCACGGACCCCACCCAGCTTCGCCTCTCCGCTCAACCCGAGATGAGCCGCGAGGAGATCCTGGCTCTGCTGCTGCCAGGGCTCGATAGGGCGGAGGAGGATTCTCGCCAGCGGTGGATCGCCCGCGTCAACGAGCAACTCGCCGCCTGGGCCATGGGCCCGCTGGAGGAAGCGGTGCGCACCGCCCTGGGCCTCGACGAGGTGGCCCTGGTGCCGGGCACGGAGAGCGGCAGCCTGCGGCTGCTGGCAGGGAAGTACCTGGACCCCGGCCGTCTCTACGTGCGCTACCGGCGTGAGCTACTGGACCCGGAAGGCTCGCAGTCCTTCGAATTGTCTTACAGGTTGAGGCCCGACCTGACGTGGCGCCTGAGCTGGGATGACGAGAACGGCGACGGGGCCTTCCGCGTGGGGTTGGACTGGCAGCACAGTTTCTGAGTGACATCCCAAGGCTCAACTGACAAGAGGAGCGCCACGGCAGGCCCCGAAAGACGCATGGCGAGAGGCGGAGGTGACCGGCCCCATTGCATGCACGCCGGGCGAAGTTGCAATCCCGACTGATCCTCGCTTCGCTGTTGTTGCTGGCGCTGGCCTCCCTCGAGGGGGTGCAGGCCGCCACCCAACCCGAGATGCCCGAGGCCGAGGTGAGGGCGGTGGTGGTGAGCGGCAACGACCAGATCGAGGCGGTGACCATCCTCGACGCCATCACCCGGACCCAACCCGGCAAGCCGCTCCGCCGGGAGGACGTCCAGGCCGACATGCAGGCCGTCCTGGACCTGGGCTATTTCAAGAGCGTCTCGGTGGACATCCAGAGCCTCTCCACGGGACGTGACGGCAACGGCCCCCAGCTGGTACGGGTCGTCTTCTCGGTGGTCGAAAACCCGGTCCTGCGCCGGGTCGTGCTGGAGCCCTCGGATGACCTGGCGCCGGTGCTGGAGCGCCAGAAGGTGCAGGCCGACGACGTCGTCGCGCTCCTGCAGCTGCCCGCGGGCCAGGTGGTGCACGGCCCCACCGTCGCCCGCGAGGTGCAGGAGTTGCCCGCCCTCGTCTGGCAGCGCTTCGGCGTGCTGGTGATGCCGTCGCGGTTGCAGCTCGAGGACGACGGCACGTTGCGGGTGGCCCTGGTGCCGGTCAAGGTCGGGGCCATCGATCTCGAGGGCAACGAGAAGACCAGGGACTACGTCATCACCCGGGAGCTGCGCATGGAGCCCGGCGAGGTGCTGGTCCGCAGCGACCTCGAGCTGGGCCTGCGTCGCGTGCTGATGCTCGGCTTGTTCGAAGAGGTCAACGCCGACCTGCGCGAGGTGCCGGAGCGGCCCGACGAGGTGGCCGTGGTGGTGCGGGTCAAGGAGCGCCGCACGGGCAACGTGCAGCTGGGTATGACCTACACCGTCGGGGAGGGCCTGGCGGGCTTCGTCGAGATCTCGGACGGCAACTTCCTGGGCCGGGCCCAGCAGGTGGGGCTCACCCTCAGCTATGGGCCCGATGCGCAGCGCTACCACATCAGCTTCACGGAGCCGTACCTGGACGCCAGCGGGACGTCGCTCGGCGTGCGGATCGGCTGGCAGCAGACCAAGCGGCTGGCCCCCGACGCGGAGGACACGTGGTACTGGGATCGGCGTTACGGCGGCGAGCTGACCCTGGGGCGGCCCCTGTCGGAGTACACGCGAGGCTACCTGACCTTTGCCAACTGGGTGACCGCCGCGCCCCTCGTCGACCAGCCAGGCAGCGGGCCCACCCAGACCGGCACGCTTCGCAGCGTGGGGCTCAGCACCGTGACGGACACCAGCGACCATCCCTACAATCCGACGACGGGGTATCGACTGCGGCTCTCCGGCGAGGTGGCGGGGCTCGGGGGCGACTTCCACTTCGTCAAGGCGGAGAGCAGCTACTCGCACTACGTCCCCGTCACCATCCGCGACAGCCGGCATGTCCTGGCCGGGCGGCTGAGCGTCGGCAGGCTCATCGCGACGGGTGACACCGACCAGACGCCGGACCAGGAGCGCTTCCGGCTCGGCGGGGCCGACGGGTTGCGCGGGTACGACGTTCACGACATCGTGGGCGACACCATGCTGCTGGCCAACGTGGAGTACCGGTTCCCCATCTACAAGCCCATCTCGGGGGTCCTCTTCCTCGACGCCGGGCAGGCATGGGATGAGGGCCAGCCGGTGGACCTGAGCGAGCTCAAGTGGGACGCTGGCTTCGGCCTGCGCATCGACATCGGGGCTCTCGGCATGATCCGGCTGGATTACGGGATGAGCCCGCACGAGCCGGGTCGGTTCAACTTCAGCATCGGTCAGCAGTTTTAGCCGGCGCATGCATCAAGGGACTTGGGAAGGCGGGACGGCGATGGAGTGGGTAAGCAGGCTGGGGGCGCTGCCGCAGAGGGTGCGGATCATCATCGGGGCAGCGCTGCTGGTGCTGGCGGCAGGCCTGGCCGTCTGGAGCGCCACATCGGCCAAGCCTGAGAGCGTCATCGGCTACGTGGACGTCAACCGGGTGGCGCGTGAGTACCTGGAGCCCACCTTGAGCGAGCCGCTGCGCCAGGAGACGGAGCGGCTCCAGGCCGAGCTGGACAAGGAGCTGGCCAAGCTCGACAAGCAGCTGGAGGAGCGCGCCAAGGGCCTCGACGAGCAGGAGCGCGAGCGCCTGGCCACCCAGATCCGGGACGAGAAGCAGCAGCTCTTCATGCAGTACCAGCAGCGGCTGGACAAGCGCAAGCAGGAGATGCTCGATGCCCGCCTGCCGAAGGTGCGCGAAGCCATCGGCAAGGTGGCCCAGCGCCTGGGCCTCGAGGTCGTCCTCGACAAGAACCTGGTCATCTGGGGCGGCTACGACGCCACCGACGAGGTGCTGCGCGAGCTGGGCGTCAAGGTGGCGGGCGACGCCTCCTCCGGTCGCTGACGCCATGCGATGCCTCTCCCTGGCTGAGATCGCCCGACACGTGCAGGGTCGCCTGGTCGGAGGCGACCCTGCCGCCGTCGTCACGGGGGTGGCGCCCGCCGACCAGGCGGGCCCATCGGACGTGACGCTGGCGACGTCGGCGCGCTACTGGGAGGAGATCGGCGAACGGCCGGTAGGGGCCGTGGTGGTGCCGGTCGGGGGTGCCGTGCCCGGGCGCCCGTGCATCGAGGTGGCCGATCCCCGAGGTGCCTTCGATGCCTTGATGGAGCTCTTCGCACCCGAGCCCTGGCTCCCGGAGCCCGGGGTACACCCCACCGCCACGGTGGCGGCCACGGCGTCCCTGGGGCCCGATGTCCGGGTCGGTGCTCGGGCCTACATCGGAGAGCGGACCCGGCTGGGCAGGGGCTCGATCGTCTTCCCGGGAGCGGTCATCGCCGACGACGTCATCGTGGGCGAGGGATGCATCATCCACGCCAACGCCGTCATCCGCGAGCGGGTGCGGATCGGCAACCGCGTCGTGATCGGCGCGGGCACCGTCATCGGCTCCGAGGGGTTTGGCTTTACGACGCACGACGGCCGTCACCGCCGTCGCCCGCAGATCGGCACCGTCGTCATCGAAGACGATGTAGAGGTAGGCGCCAACGTCTGCATCGATCGGGCCAGCTGCGGAGCGACCGTGGTCGGGCACGGCGCCAAGATCGACAATCTGGTGCAGATCGCCCACAACGTGCGCATCGGGCCTCACGCCATCGTGGTGGGGCAGGCGGGGATCGCCGGGTCGGCCCGCATCGGGGCGAGGGCGATCCTGGCCGGGCAGGCGGGGATCCGGGACCACGTCCGCGTCGGGGAGGAAGCTGTCGTCGCCGCGCGGGCCATGGTCATCGACGACGTACCTCCCCGTGCCCGGGTGGCCGGCGAGCCGGCCATGCCCCATGCCCAGGCCCTGAGGGTCTGGGCGGCCTCCCGCAGGCTGCCGGAGCTGATGCAGCAACTACGCGAGCTGGAACGACGCGTCGCGCGCCTGGAGGAGGGTGGCGGGTGACGGCATGGTGACACGGATGAGGCGTTGGTCGACGGTGGCGGTGCTGGCGCTGCTGGTGGGGACGTGGCCGTGGGGGGCGCAGGTCACCCGAGCCGAGACCCTGGCCGGCAGCCGCACCACGGCCATGGTCAACGTGCCCACGGCCGACACCGGCCCGGCCGGCCAGTTTACCGCCGGTCTCAACGTGATGACCGGCGAGCGGATCTTCAGCTTCCTGCGTTACCAGTTGACGGACGCCCTGGAGCTGGGGCTGACGCTGGCATCCGATGCGTCCACCGACGAGGCCCCGTTGGGGCTGCTGGCACGCTTTCGGCTGCTGGAGGAGGAGGGACCGGTGCCGGCGGTGGCCGTGGGCATCGAGGGCGATGAGGGCTATCTGGTGGCGAGCCACCGGCTACCGGGCCCCTTGCTGCGGGTGCACGCCGGCATCCGGTCCGGCGGGCAAGAGCGATTGTCCGCGTTCGCCGGGCTCGACGCCCTGCTCAACCCCGTGACCGTGAGGCGCCCCGGCAGCCTGCCGAGGCCCGTCGTGGCGGTCGGCATCGACTACGACGGCACGTCGCTGGGAGGCGGCGTCAACTTCCAGTTCGGACCCAACTTCACCGTGGGGATCGGCGTGCGGGACAGGGGGGCGCTCGACGTTGTGGCGGGCATCATCATCCGTTCGATGCCGTGACAGGGCTCTTCGCCGCATGGGCGTAGGGCTCGTCTCATGGACGCTGGGGGCATGGCTCCTCGGCGGGGGCGTCACGTCTGCGCTCGCCGGCCAGGCGGTGCCCCCCGCACCGCCGCAGGCCGCGCTCTTCGAGGCGCTGGCCACCCAGGCGGCTCCCGACGACCCCTTTCGGGCCCTGGCCAATCCGGCCGGGCCTGCCCTGCTGGAGGGCGGGCGGTGGGGCGCGGCCGTCACCGTGAGGGACGGCACCGTCGGGGACGCGGCGTCCTTCGTCCACACGGTCGGCTGGGCGGAGGGAGCCGACGGCGAGGGTTGGGCGCTGTGGGTCTCGCACGGCGGGCGAGACGCTCTTGTCGGCTCGTTGCCATCATCGGTGACGGAGCTGGGCGTAGGCTACGGGTACGCCATGAGCATGGGGCCCGACTGGGCCCTGGGCGTGGCGGGGCACTACCGGCGGGTCCGCGGGGAGATGCCAGGCTCCGGCCGACCTCGCGAAGACCACTACCTGGGGGTCGACATCGGCCTCATCTCGGCGCTGAGCGATCGGGTGTCCGCATCCGCGCGGCTCGACTCGCTGCTGGAGGTGCGCCAGGTCGGCGTCGGCGGCTCTGCCGAGCAGTGGGCGGAGGCGAGGTCA
This sequence comes from Limnochordales bacterium, assembly GCA_036562495.1. GTDB lineage: Bacteria > Bacillota > Limnochordia > Limnochordales > Geochordaceae > Geochorda. The sequence continues at coordinate 19,265 of DATCKA010000068.1, read as the reverse complement.
CCGGCCCTGGGCGTGGGCATCGCCTACGAGGCCAACGCTTACCTGGTGCTGGAGGCCAATGCCCTGGACCTGCTGGACGTCAGCACGGGCCGCACGGTGCGCCTGGAGACCCGGCTGTACCCGGCGGCTCCCGTGGCCCTGCGCCTGGGCTACGAGAGCTCGTCCCGTGGCGAAGGCTTCCTGCTGGGAGCCGGCGTCGAGGAGCCGGGCAAGCGTTGGGCCGTCAGCTACGCCTTCCTCGGCGGCCCGGCCTACGGCGGCATCCACCAGATCGGGCTCATCGCGGCCCTGCGGTGAGGAGGGCGCAGGGAGCCGGTGCCGCCGCCGCTGCGGATCCGTCGCCTCGACCGCTACGTCGCCGCTGAGTTCATCGGGCCCTTCGCGGCGACGGCCGCGGGCTTCCTGGTCCTGCTGCTGACGGGACCCATCTTCCAGCTGACCGACATGCTGGTGGTGCAGCGGGCGTCGGCAGCCACCACGCTGTGGCTGCTGGCGCTCAAGCTGCCGGAGGCGCTGTCCATCGCCCTGCCCATCGCCTCGCTCTTCGGCACCCTGCTGTCGGCCGGCCGCCTGGTGCGGGACGGCGAGATGACGGTGATGCGCACCTCGGGCTTGAGCGTCCTTCGCATCGGGATGCCCATCGTCGTGCTGGGCGCGGCCATCAGCGTGGGGGCGTACCTGCTCAACGAGTACGTGGTGCCCGTCGCCAACCATCGTTACGAGGTGGAGTTGCGCCGAGCGATTCAGGCCGACCCGGTGCCGGCCATCTCCGACAACGTCTTCTTCCGCGGCTCGCCCCACCAGTGGTTTTACGTGCGGCGCGTCGACCGCGCCAGCCGCCATCTCTTCGACGTCATCGTCTACGAGCTGCGCCCCGGCACCTTCCCGGTGATCTACACCGCCCGGGAGGGCTGGTACGAAGGCCGCACCTGGCACCTCGAGGGCGTCACCATGAAGCAACTGGACCGGGACGGGTTCGTCCAGCTCGAATCGGCCATGGCGCGCTACGAGTTGACGCTGCCCGAGCCGGCCGAAGACTACCTGGGCTCCCAGAAGCGCACCGAGGAGATGAGCCGGCGGGAGCTGGGCGAGCAGATCCGTCGGCTGCGCCAGGCCGGCGTGGTGGCGCGGGCCATGATGGTCGACTACCACTTCAAGCTGGCGCTGCCGGTCTCCAATCTCGTGCTGGCTGTGCTGGGGCTGCCCCTGAGCCTCTACGGGCGGCGCGGCGGGCGGGCCTTCGGGATGGCGGCCAGCCTGGGACTGGCGCTGCTCTATTACGTGGTCTTCGCGCTTTCCCGCTCACTGGGCAACTCGGGTGCGATGGACCCGCTGCTGGCGGCGTGGCTGCCCAACGTGCTGTGCCTGGCGGCCGCCGCGTGGCTCTACGTCAGGGCGGAATGGGCGGCATGAACGCCCGGCTCGGCGTCGCGGCCGCTTTCGCCCTGGCTGTGGCCCTGGCGGCCGGCGCAGCACCGGGGACGGCGGCAGCCGAAGAGGCATGGCGCCTGGAGCTGGCCGACGGCGCCGTGGCCGCCATCGCGCCTCCCCGGGTGCAGGCCGAGGGAGGGGTGCGCTTCGTCCAGGGCGAGCTGGAGGTGGAGGCGCACCAGGCCGTCTACGACGACGTCGAGCGGGTCATCGCCTTCTACGGCCAGGTCCGGGCCCGGCGGCCGGGGCAGGTGCTGGAGGGCGACACGGCACGGGTGGACCTGCGCACCGGCCAGGTGAGTGTGCAGGAGGCCCGCGCGCGCTTCGAGGCCGAGGGCGTCGAGGGGCCGGTCTTCATGGAGGCGACCGGCATGGAGGGCGATGCGACCGAGATCCGGGCGTCGGGTGCCGTGCTGACGACCTGTCCGTTGCCCATGGAGCTGGCCCACTACCGGGTGACCGTGCGAAGCCTGGAGGTACGTCCCGGCAAGGACGTGGCGGCCCATCACGCCGTCTTTTGGGAGAGCGGCATCCCCCTCTTCTACTGGCCGTACCTCCACTTCTCCCTCGAAAACCCGCGGGCCGGGCGACTGGTGCCGCCCGAGGTGGGCTACGGGGCGCGGGAGGGATGGTACGTCCGGTCTCGCTTCCCCTACATGGGACCGGGTGCGACCTACGGCTACGTCGGGATCGACTACTTCCAGCGGCTCGGCCCCGGGCTCGAGCTGTACCAGGCGCTCTACGACGACGGCGACACATGGGCCGCCATCTGGATGGGCGGCACGCTGCGTGGCCCTGACGGTTCCCCACCGGACCTGCGGGCGGGTGCAGAGGGCGAGCTGGTGGCAGGCGACGGACGGCTCTCGTGGCGCGCCGAGGGCGCCCGGCGAGCCTCGGGGCAAGGCCTTCTCTACCACGGCGAGGCCACGCTGGCCGGCTCTATCCCCCAATGGGGGCTCTCCATCGCCTCTCGAGGCCAGGGCACGCTGCCGGCAGAGGGCCAGGGCGGGCCCCTGCAGGGGGCTACGACAGGGAAGCTCCAGCTCGAGACGCCCGGCGAGGGCCCATGGCGGCTGTCGGTGGCGGGCCGCTGGGATCTCTACTCCGCCCCGCCCGGGCAGGTGCCCGGTGACGCCTGGGACATGGCGGCGACGCTGGCGCGTCGGCTGGGCGAAGCGCAGGTGGCCCTCTCGGCCTCCCACACGACGCACCCCGACCGGTTCGACGACCCGGCCGCAGCCACCGAGTGGCGGAGCGTGACGGCCCTCCCGGAGCTGACGGCCCGGCTGCCTCTCGGCGCCTGGGGAGGTGAGGGGGGCGTCCGGCTGGAGGCCGAGGCCTCGGTGGGGCGCTACGAGGAGGTGCGGCCGGCCGAGGGAGATGCCAGCCTCGATGAGGCCGTGGCCGACGGGCGAGCCATGGGCGCGCTCCGCCTGCAGGCGGGGCCGGCGCGCCTCGGGGCGTGGCAGCTAGAGGCCCGGGGAGCGCTCAGCGGGGCGGCGTACCTGGGCGGCGACCGCCAGGTGTCGGTGACGACGTCGGCATCGGCCCGGTGGCCGGCCGGACGCTCGGCCTACCTGCAGGGCGTCTATCGGCTAGAGGTCCCGTTGGGCTCGGGCCGGTCGCCCTTCGTCTTCGACCAGGTCGATGACGAGGAGACGCTGACGTTGACGGGGGTGGCGGGAGAGGGCAGGCCGCTCAGGGCCTCGCTGTCGGCCACCTATGATCTCGTCCTGCAACGTTGGGGCCTCGCGACCGGCTCCCTGCGGGCACGGGGGCACGGGCTGGAGGGCAGCCTCTCGGCCGGGTACCGCATCGCCGAGGCGCGGTGGGAGGCCATCGTCGGACGCCTGGCCTGGACGAGCGGCCTGGGCCGGGCCGAGGTCATCGGCCGCTACCGGCCGGAGATGGACGCCTTCGACGAGGTGGGGGCGGCGGTGGCCTGGGAGGCGACGGACCGGGCGGGCCTGAGGCTCGGTGCCCGCTACGACCCGCTGGAGGACCGGCTGGAGCGGGCCGACGTGAGCGCCCACCTGCGGGTGCTGCCGCGGTGGGTGCTGGTGGGCGAGGGCGCGTGGGACCTGCGCCTCGGCGGCCTGGTGTCGGCCCAGGTGGGGGTGGCCCTCGACGACGACTGCCGGGCCATCCTCCTCCGCTACGACCCTGTCCACCGCCAGGTGGCCCTGGCTTACCAGGTCAAGGCCTTTCCCGCTACCATGGTGGCGCTGGGACAGGACCGGCCCGGCAGCCTGGCCGATGAGGCGCAGTGGCAGGCCCTGGTGGAGCGGCTCCAAAGGCCCGTGACGCCATGAGGGACCGAGGGTGGATCGCCGCGGTGCTGGTGGCGACGGCGCTCGTCGCAACGGGCGCCGGGTGGTGGCTCCTGGACCGGCGCGCCGCCTCCGTCCCCGCCAGCGAGGAGCAGGGCCCGGTCCCCGGCATCCGCACGCACGAGGTGCATCTGGTGGGCCGGCACCGGGGCCAGCTCCAATGGGAGCTCCGGGCCCAAAGCATCGAGATGCCCGCCGCCTCTGACGACGTGGCCTTCACCGCCGTGCAGGATGGCGCCTTCTACCGGGCCGGTGCACTGTTCTTGCGCTTCGAGGGCGACGGCGGACGGTGGGAGCCCGACGCCGGTCGGCTGCTGTTGCACGGGCGCTACACGCTGACACACCCGGGCGGGGCGGTGTTGCACAGCCAGGACCTGGTGTGGGACGCCCAGCGTCAGCGGCTCACCTCCGCCGGGCCCAACGCCCTGCGTTACGACACCGCCATCGTCGAGGCGCCGTTGCTGGAGGTCGACGTGGCGGCAGGGGTCATCCGTCTCTCGGGCGGGGTGCGCCTCGACGACTCGACGGGCCGGGGCCTGAAGGCCCGGGCCGAGTCCGTGGAGTACCTGCCCGACAGCGGCGAGATCCGGCTGCTGGGCCCGGTGCGCTTGGAAGGGGATGCGACGCGTTGAGATCGCCAAGACATGCCCGATGGTGGCCCCTGCTGGGTGCGGCCATGCTGGCGATGAACCTGGTCGTGGCGGTCGCCCATCCGGGCCAGGCCGCCTCTCCATCTCCGGTGCGCATCAGCGTCGTGGGCATCCCGGACGACGCACCCAGCGGCCGGTGGGATCCCGGGGTTCGCCGGTGGATCTTCAGCCCCGCCGGGGGGCGGGTCCTGGCCGAGTGGCAGGGGTGGCGAGCCGAGGCCGACCGGCTGGAGTGGGATCCCGAAGAGGAGACGGTGCACCTGTCGGGCAGCGTGCGGATGACGGGCCCCGAGCTGCGCGCCCGGGCCGACCAGGTCCGGATCTGGTATGCCCAGCGCCGGCTCGTGCTGACCGGGGCTGCGCGCCTGGAGCAGCTGCCCCAGCAGGCCGCGACCGACGGAGCCCCGTTGAGGGTGGTCACGGCGCCCACCATCGAGGTGGACGACGCGGGCGGCATCCTGACGGCCGAGGGCGGCGTCGAGCTCACCCAGGCGGAGCCGAGCCTCTGGGCCGCGGCCGAGACCCTTCGCTACGACCGCCAGGCCGGGCACATCGTGATGGCCTCACCGCAGTCGACGGTACAGGCCCGGCTCGACGACTTCCGACTGGCGCGGGCATCCCGCGTGGAGTACCGCGTCGACAACGACGAGCTGACGTTGTACGGGCCGGCGGAGATCCAGCAGGTCCAGGAAGCATCCCCGTCACCCTCCGAAACCGGCACGCCGTAGCGGGCGGCCCAGCAACTCCTTCCCCGGCCGGCTGCGTCGCGATGGTATAGTGCGGTCCGGATCGGGAAAGGAGAGGCCACGCCGCTTGCACTTCGAGCCGCGAGGCGCGGCCCGCACCCGGGCCGGTCGCCTCGTCTACAGGTTGACGGTATGGTTGCTGGTGGCCGTCGTCGCCTGCGCCTCCAGCGGCCGCGCCGTCGGATGGGCCATGGAGCGACTCCTCTCCTCCACGGTGGATGCCACCGTGGGCGAGGCGGGCCGCTTCGACCTGCTGGTGCAGGTGCACCACGACCGCCGGCGAGAGGCCTTGGCGGCCGTCGACGACCTGCTGCGACGCACCTTTCCCGGGGCGGCCGTCCAGGAGGGCCCGTCGGCGGCTGGCAGCACCGTGCTCCTGGTCTCCCTCTCGCCCAGGTGGCGGGGAGCGTCCGCCTTCGAGCGACTGGAGCAGGAGCTGCCGTCATTGCCGGGGTACGTGTCGTGGGTGCCCCTGGTCGAGCCGGCCATCGTCATCAGCCGCCTCCACCCGGCTCTGGCGGACGACCTGGAGGGGTGGCTGAGCGGTCGGCCTGAAGTGGCCTTCTCCTTCGTCCACGGGTCGGACCGGGTCGTCGTGCTGTCGGATGCGGCCGGCCTCGATGGCTTCGAGGATGCGCTGGAGGCGTACCTGGACCGCTACCGGGTGGTGCGGATCACCACCCCGGGACAGGTGGTCGACCGGGAGTCGGCACGTCGCGCCGCCCAGGCCGTCACCGAGGCCTCCTGGCCCGTCACCGTCGTGGAGGCAGCTCCCGCCTCCGAGGGGGATGGGGCCGAGGCCGCCCGGTGGGTGGGCCGCATGCGCGACTTCTTCTTCGCCTATGCCACCCTGGCGCGCGTCGAGCCCTCCGCCGGGCTCGATCCGCCCCTGCACGAGGGCGAGCAGGTACTGGTCGGCGACTGGCCGGCGCGCATCGTAGCCCAGGCGGGGGAGCACTGGCTGGCCGTCCTATCCGACGAGGCGCTGACCAGCGACCAGCTGAGTCCGACGCTGGGGCAGGAGCTGCCCGTCCGCCGGCCCTCGGGTCAGCAGGTCGGCCAGGGGATCGTCGACGGCGGACAGGCCCGCATCGACGCGGCCCTGCGCCAGAGCGAAGAGCTCCTGGCTCGCCTCCAGACCCTGGGCAGCGCCGGACAGGAGGCCCTGGACGCGGCCCGGGTGGCCGTGGACGGCCTGGAGCAGGCAGCCGGACGTCTCGAGCGGATGCTGAACGACCTGCAGCAACTGGCGTCCACTGCATCGGATCCGTTGCGCGACACGCTGTTGGCCCTGGGGTTGAGCATGCTGCTGGGCGGGGAGGCCGGCGACGCGCCCCAGCAGGCCGTGGACTACGTGGCCTCGCTGCGCCAGCAGCTCGATCGCTTGCAGGAGCAGCTGCGCGAGTACCGACAGGGCGACCTGCCCGCGGTGCAGGCCAGCGTCCGCTCTTTGCGAGAGAGCCTGCCGCGACTGGGCGGCACCGAGATCGCATCGGCCCTGCACGTGCTCCAGCAGGCGGGGGCCGACCCCCTGGCGGCGGCCGCGGGGGTCGAACTGGTGCTGCGAGGGGAGCGCTTCCCGTCGCCCTCAGCCATCGGCGGCGTGGTGGGCAGGGCCCTGCAGCTGGACGAGAGCCGGGTCTACGTCTCTCCGGCAGCCGTGGCTTCGCCCAGCGCTCGGGCGGCCGTCATGCGGGTGGCCCAGCGCGCCGGGGTGGTGGGAGCTGCCCTGGCGATGGGAGCCCTGGTGCTTTGGACTCTCTTCAACGACGGAGCGGCCGTGGCGGCCCTGGTGCAGACGGCGCGCCGAGGACGGGCCGGGCGGCTGTCGCGTGATGCCTGGCGGGTCGCAGCCCTCGGCGCTCTGGTCGGCGGTCTGCTGGCCCTTGGCGCCGGGGTGCTGGCCCTGGGCGTGCAAGAGGTACTCATCCTGCTGGTCCTGGCCGGCGTCGGCGTCGCTGCCGGGCTCGTCGCCGGGCGATGGGGCCCCCGGCTGGCTCCCGTGGATGCCGACGCGGTCGAGGCGGCGCTGGCCATGGGGATGGAGGCCGGGGCCATCCTGGAGGGCGTGGTGGCCCCTTCGGTGCGGCCGTGGCTGCTGGCGTTGACGGCGAGCCGCAGGCCGCCCCGCGCACCGGCGTCGGCCGCGACCGAGGCCGCGGGTGACGAGAGCCGGACGGCCGCCCTGACCGCCAGCATCGAGGAGCGGCGCCGGGCGGGCGTCCACGAGCCGACGGAGGCTGCCGAGCGGGGCCCCGTCGTGCTGGAGGCCGAGGGCCTGGTGCGGCACTTCGGCGGCCGACCCGTGCTCGACGGCGTCTCGCTGTCGGTGGCACGAGGCGAGACGGTGATCCTGATGGGCCCCAGCGGCTGCGGAAAGTCGACGCTGCTGCGGTGCCTCAAGGGCCTGATCCAGCCGGATGCCGGCAGGGTGAGGATCGAGGGGGAGGACCTCTGGGCGCTGCCGGAGGCGCGCCGGCGCGATCTGGCCGCACGCGTCGCGATGGTCTTCCAGCGGCCCCAGCTCGTCGGGCACCTCTCGGTGCTCGAGAATACCGCCCTGGGAGCGGCCTCGGCGGGCATCCCCTGGCCCGAGGCCTACGAGCGAGCGGCCATGTGGCTGTCGGCCCTGGAGCTGGGGCGGCACCTGGACAGGCGGCCTGCCGAGCTGTCCGGCGGGGAGGGCCAGCGGGTGGCCATCGCCCGCGCCCTGGCGGCGCAACCGTCGGTGGTGCTGTGGGACGAGCCCACCTCTCACCTGGACCCGATGCTGGCGGCCGACCTCCTCCAACTGATGGAGGAACTGATTGGGCGCCTCAGAACCACCATGCTGGTCGTCACCCATCAACCCGGCTTCACGGCGCGGGTCGGGGACCGGCTCATCCTGATGGACCGGGGCCAGGTGGTGGAGTCCGGCCCGCCGGCTCGCGTGCTGGCCCGGCCGACCTCCGAGGTGGGCCGCCGCCTCGCCCGACTGGCCGTGGCATGAGAGGCGACGGCGCATGGCTTCGGCAGCGTCCGAAGGCCGTCCGCGTCAGCGGACCCTGGCCTCGGCGGTGACATTGCAGGGCGTCGGGCTTCACACCGGCATCTCGACGGAAGTGCGGCTCTCGCCGGCGCCGGAGGACCACGGCTGGTCGCTGGTCCGTACCGACGTCGACCCCCCGGCCGTGATCCCGGTCTCGGTGCGGCACCGGGTCGACACGCCACGCTGCACGGCCCTCGGGGTCGACGGCGTCACGGTGATGACGGTGGAGCACCTGCTGGCGACCCTGATGGCGCTGGGGGTCGACAACGTCCGCATCGAGGTGCGAGGGCCCGAGCTGCCCATCCTGGACGGCAGCGCGCTCGGGTGGGTGGAGGCGCTGGATCGGGCCGGCCTCGTCGAGCAGGCGGCCCCCCGGCGGCTGCGGCGGCTCTCCCGGGCGGTGTGGGTGGGCGACGCCGACCGCTTCGTGGCCGCGATGCCGTGGCGCGATCTCCGGCTCAGCTTCGCCTTCATCAGCGACCACCCCGGGCTGGGGGACCAGTTCGCGGAGCTGACCGTCACGCCCGAGACCTTTCGCCACGAGATCGCCCCGGCCCGCACCGTCGCCTTCGCGGCGGAGGTGGCGCGCCTCAAGGCACAGGGGCTGGGGCTGGGTGGAAGCCTCGACAACGTCCTGCTCATCGCCGATGATGGCCCCGTGGGGGGCTTTCGCCTGCCTGACGAGGTGGCACGGCACAAGCTCCTGGACCTGATCGGCGACCTGGCCCTCGCCGGTCCCCTGGCCGCCCGAGTGGTGGCGGTGCGGGGCAACCACGCGCTGACGGCGCGCCTGGTGGAGGCCATGGAGAAGGTGCTCGAGGGCACGGAGGGGAAGGAAGGCACCGATGCTGGACATCGTTGAGATCTGGCGCCGTATCCCGCATCGTTATCCTTTTCTGCTGGTGGATCGGGTGCTGGAGCTGGAGGAGGGGCAGCGGGTGGTGGCCATCAAGAATGTCACCATCAACGAGCCCTTCTTCGCGGGCCACTACCCCGGGCGTCCGCTGATGCCCGGCGTGCTGATGCTGGAGGCCCTGGCCCAGGCGGCTGCCGTCATGCTCTACCCGTATGTGGCGCAGCTCGGCAAAGTGCCGCTACTGGCGGGGATCGACGGGGCCCGCTTCCGACGCACGGTGGTCCCGGGCGACACCCTGCGGCTGGAGGCGAGCGCCAAGCGCATCCGCTCCTCCACCGGTATGGTCGAGGCACGAGCGCTGGTGGGCGACGAGGTGGCATGCGAGGCCACGTTCCTCTTCGCTGCGGCGCCCGCGCAGGGAGGCGAGTCGAAGCCTTGAGGACAAGCCTTCACCCAGCGGCCGTCGTAGAGCCGGGCGCACGCGTGGGGCCGGACGTCGTGGTCGGCCCCTTTGCCTTCATCGGAGCCGGTGCCGAGATAGGAGCCGGGTGCGTCATCGAGGCCTTCGCCGTCATCCACGGTGGTACCCGGCTGGGGCCCCACAACCACGTCGGTATCGGCGCGGTGCTGGGCGGCCAGCCTCAGGACGTGCGCTATGCAGGTGAGCCGACCCAACTCGTGCTGGGCGAGGGCAACCGCATCGGGAGCCACGCGGTGCTCCACCGCGGCACACCGGGCGGTGGCGGCGTCACCTCGGTGGGCGATGGGTGCATCATCGAGGACGGGGCCCACATCGGCCACGACTGCCGGGTAGGGGACCGGGTGCGGCTGGGGGCGGGCAGCGCGCTGGGGGGCCACAGCGTCATCGGTGACGGGGCCGTCATCGGGGCCATGACGGGGGTCCACCAGTTCACCCACGTCGGCCGACTGGCGTACATCGAGAGTCATGCCACGGTGACCCGCGACGTGCCGCCCTTCGCTCGGGCCGGCGGGAGCCCGGCGGAGATCCTGGGCTTCCACCGCGAGGGGCTCGAGAGCTGGGGCGCGTCGCCCGAGGCCATCGAGGCGGTCTCGCAGGCCTTCGAGTGGATCTACGCCAGCGGCCTGCGTCTGCAGGAGGCCCTGGAGCGCATCGCCGGTCAGATCGGCCGCTTCGACGAGGTGCAGGAGCTGTTGCGGTTTATGGAGGAGCGACGGCGAGGGTTGATGCGGTGAGCGTCCTGGACGAGTCCGCGCACCGGTCGGACCCTGCCGGCTGGGTCGGCGTGGTGGCGGGGGACGGCGAGCTTCCTGGAGCCATGGTGCAAGCGGCCCTGGCACGAGGGCTGGGAGTCGTGGTGGTGGAGCTCGACATGGGCCAGCCCCGTCGCCACGGGGAGACAAGCATCGGGCCCAGCCTCGAGGGTCGGGTGCATGCGTATCGGCTCAGCCCTGCCGACTGGGAGCGAGTGGTGGAGACGTTTTGCCGACACGGGGTCCGGGCGGTGTACGCCGCCGGCAAGGTCAATCGCGTGGCGGCGTCGGCTCTCTTCGAGCAGGCGGCTGCGGGAGAAGGTCGGGCTCTGTACGAGCAGGGCCGCTTCCTCGAGGATCAGGACCTCTCGCGGCTCTTCGCCGAGGCTCTGGAGCGGCGGGGGATCCGCCTGGGCAGCCAGCACGAGCTGTTGGGTCATCTCCTGGCCCAACCCGGCGTCTTGACTCGACGCGCGCCCGACGCCCGTGAGACGGCCGACATCGAGGTAGGGCGCCGGCTTGCCCGGGAGGTGGCGGCGCTCGACATCGGACAGACCGTGGTGGTGCGGCATGGCACGGTGCTGGCGGTGGAGGCGTCAGCGGAGGGGACCGACGCGACCATCCGCCGGGCGGGTCGGCTGGCGGGGCCGGGCTCGGTGGTGGTCAAGGTGAGCCGCCCTGACCAGGATCTGCGCTTCGACACCCCGGTGATCGGGCCGGACACGCTGCGCGCCATGCGGGCCGCGCGGGCCTCGTGCCTCGCCGTCGAGGCCCACCGGTGCCTGCTCCTTCACCGGGAGCGCGTGGTGCGGGCGGCGGACAGGGCCGGGATCGCCATTGTCGCCTTCTGAGGGGGGCCTGGCCCCGACTCGACAGCGTCTGCGAGTGATGATGGTGGCCGGCGAGGCCTCCGGCGACGGCTACGGTGCCACCCTGGCCAGGCAACTCAAGGCCCAGGCGCCGGAGGTGCGGCTCTTCGGCATGGGCGGCCGCGCCATGCGCGCGAGTGGCGTCCACCTGCTCTACGACACCACGGGACGGGGCGCCGTGGGCTTCACCGAGTCGCTGCGTCAGCTGCCGGTGTTGCGGCGCGTGATGGGGCGGCTGGTCGAGGCGGCCCGGCGTTTTCGGCCAGCGGTGGCGGTGCTCATCGACTTCCCCGGCTTCAACCTGAGGCTCGGGCCGGCCCTGGCCGAACTCGGGATCCCTGTCGTCTACTACATCGCCCCCGCGGTCTGGGCCTGGGGGGCCGGGCGTGCCCGGGTGGTGGCCGGGTTCGCCCGGCAGGTGATCTGCGCCTTCGACTTCGAAGTGCCGCTGTACCGTGAGGCCGGAGCCCGGGCCACATGGCTGGGGCACCCGATCCTGGACGACGTGCCGGACCGGCCTCCCAGGGACGAGGCTCGCCGGCGAATGGGACTCGGCGAGGGCGAGCGCCTGGTGGCCCTGCTGCCGGGCAGCCGGATGCAGGAGATCCAGCAGCTCTACCCCATGATGGCCGAGGCGGCCCGGATGGTGCGGGCGGCTCGACCGGGCGTGCGCTTCGTGGCCTCGGTCGCGCCCGGCATCGACCCCCGCCTGCTGGAGGCCAGGGGAGGCAGCGCTCACCGGGAGGCGGGCATCCGGCTGGTGGGCGGGGGCATCTGGCAGGCGCTGTCGGCCGCGGACCTCGCGGTGGTCTGTTCGGGTACGGCCACGCTGCAGACCGCGTTGTGGCAGGTGCCCATGGTCGTGGTCTATCGGGTGTCGGAGCCCAGCTACCTGCTGGCGCGGCGCCTCGTCAGGGTACCTCACATCGCGTTGCCCAACATCATAGCTCAGCGTCGCCTGGTGGAAGAGCTGGTCCAGCACGACGCCCGGCCCGAGCGCGTCGCACAGGCGGTGCTGGAGAGGCTCCAGTCACCGGAGCGGCTGGAGCGGGAGCGTCAGGACCTCGAGGCGGTCCGGGCCCGCCTCGGCAGTCCCGGAGCGACCGCCCGCGCGGCCCGCCTGGTGCTGGAGGTGGCTGCAGGATGAGCGCCGAGCCCGTCGACCTCATCCTGACGGCCAACGGGCCGGGCGAGATCGCGGGCTGGCTCTTCCCGGTGGTGACGGAGATTCGTCGGCGCCTCCAAGAGCGACCGATCCCAGGGCTGAGGCTGATCGCCTGGGCGCCTCCCTGCAACTTCGCCTCGGGTCGAGAGCTCCCGGCCCTGGAGGCGCTGGGCCCCTGGGACGGCCTCTACGGGCCCGACGACATGTGGGCCGTCCTCCTGCGGGGCCGGTGGCCGGCAGGCTACAGACCGGCCCGGCGCGGCCTGGTGCTCTTCCTGGGCGGAGATCTCTTTTACGCGGCATGGGTGGCGCGACGGTTGGGCTACGCCGCCATGGCCTACACGGAGGGACGGGCACGGTGGCTGTGGGCTTACGAGCGCTTCTTCGTGCCCAACGAGGCCGCCGCGCGCAAGGCGATGCAGATGGGCGCGCCGGCGCAGCGCGTCGAGGTGGTCGGCGACCTCGTGGTGGACGCGGTGGCTGCCAGATCGTCCCGGGCCCCGGAGCCCGTCGCGGATGGGTCTGTCACGGTGGGCCTGTTTGCGGGCAGCCGGGACTTTGAGATACGCTGGGTCCTGCCCATGTTTATCGAAGCGGCGGCCATCATTCGGAGGCGCCTGGGCCGACCCATCCGCGTCGTGGCGGTGGTCTCGCCCTTCGCCTCGCAGACGGCTCTCGAGCAGGCGCTCGGCGCCGTGCCCGACGAGGAGGCGCGCGCCGTCGAGTGGGTCCGGGAGGACGGATGGGACGGCGCTGCCCGGGGAGCCGCCATGGCACGGTGCGACGTCGCCATCACAGTGCCCGGCACGGTGACGGCCGAGCTGGGAGCATTGGGGGTACCTACGATCACGGTATTGCCATTGCATCGCCCCGATCTGATCCCGCTGGAGGGGCTGATCGGTCGCCTGGGCGACCTGCCCGGGGTGGGGCCGCGGCTCAAAGCGGCCTTCGTGCGGCGCGTGGCTCACCGGGTGGGGCCCCTCGCCATCCCGTCGCGGCGGGCGGGTCGTGCCATCGGACCGGAGCTGGTGGGGGAGATAGGCCCCGAGGCCATCGCCGTGCAGGCAGTGGCGCTGCTCCAGGACGAGGCCAGGCGGCGCGCCGTGGGGGTGGCGCTGCGCCAGGCCATGGGGCCGAAAGGCGCGGCCGCCCGCATCGTGGACCGCGTCTGGGCTCGGCTGGGCCTTTCGGAGGCGATGGCCTCGTGAGGGCGCTGACCGGCGGAAGGCTCTTGTGGGGGGAGATCCGCCGCCATAGCGTGCCCCTCATAGGCGGGACCCTTTGCCTGTTGTTGACGGTGGCAGGCACCCTGGTCCTCCCCCTGGTGGTGGGAAGGGGCCTCTTCGACCAGGTGCTGGGCACCAGGGACCTGCAGGAGCTCCGCACCGTCCTGCTGCTGACGGCGCTCATCTACGTGGTCAAGGGGGTGGCCCAGTTTGGCGCCACCTACCTGATGGCTTACGCCGGGCAGCGGGCGGTGGCAGACTTGCGGGCGCGCCTGCACGATCACCTGCAGCGCCTGTCGGTCGGCTACCTGCAGCGCCGGCGCGTGGGCGAGCAGGTCTCGCGCATCACCTCGGACCTGACCCTGATCCAGAGCGCCCTGACACCGGGCCTGTCGGACCTGGTGCAAAACCTCGCGTTGCTGTTGGGCACCACCGCGGTGGTCTTCTACGTGCGGTGGCGGCTCGCGCTGGTCGCCTTCCTCGTGCTGCCCCTGGCGGGGCTGGCGGTCGAGGCGTACGGTCGGCTCATCCGCCGCTACACCCGCGAGGCGCAGGAGAAGGTGGCCGACGTGGCGGGCATCCTCCACGAGAGCCTCAGCGCCATCCGGGTGGTCAAGGCCTTCACCCTGGAAGAGCAGCAGCGTCAGCGGTTCCGGCTCTCCAACGAGCAGCACTTCAACGCCGCCATGAAGTCCGTACAGATGATGGCGACGGCCTTCCCCGTGGTAGAGTTGTTGATGCTGGCCTCGATGGCGACGGTGGTCTACGTCGGGGTGCTCGACGTGGTCAGCGGTCATCTGACCACGGGGGAGCTGGTCGCCTTCCTCTCCTACCTGGGGCTGGTGAGCGGCCCCGTGGCCAGCATCGGACGCATCTACACCCAGTTGCAGCAGGGCGTGGCCGCGGCCGACCGGGCTGCCGAGATCCTGCGGCAGGCGCCCGAGGCGCCGGATCTCCCGGGCGCCGTGGATCTGAGCCCACACCAGGTGCGGGGAGCGGTGGGCTTCCACGGGGTCAGCTTCCGCTACGAGGATGCCGAGGTCGAGTCCCTGCACGACATCGACCTGGAGGTGGAGCCGGGGCAGGTGGTGGCCATCGTCGGGCCCAGCGGCGCGGGCAAGACCACCCTGGTGAGCCTGCTGCCGCGCTTCTTCGACCCGACCGAGGGCTATGTGACGTTGGACGGGCGCGACCTGCGCACCATCCGCCTCAGCTCCCTTCGGCGGCTGGTGGCGGTGGTGCCGCAGGAGACGGTGCTCTTTCGCCTGACCATCGCCGAAAACATCGCGGTCGGCTGCCCGGGGGCGAGCCGGAAACAGATCGAGGAGGCGGCCCGGATGGCCAATGCCGCCGCCTTCATCGAGCGCTTGCCCAAGGGGTACGACACGCTGCTGGGCGATCTGGGCGCGGGGCTCTCGGGCGGGGAGCGACAGAGGCTGGCCATCGCGCGGGCCATGTTGCGCAATCCCCGGGTGCTGATCCTGGACGAGGCCACCAGCGCCCTGGATGCCGAGTCGGAGGCCCTGGTGCAGGAGGCGCTGGCGCGCCTGATGGAGGGACGCACCACCTTCATCGTGGCGCACCGCCTCTCGACCATCGCCCGGGCCGACCTGATCGTGGTCATGGACGGAGGCCGGATCGTGGAGACCGGCACCCACGAGGAGCTGATGCGGCTGGGCGGTCGGTACGCCAAGCTGTACCGGCTGCAGGCGGTCCCGGCCTGAGGTTGGGGGGTGGGGGTGACGCCCGACTCGTCGGAGATGGGACGAGGGAGCCGGCCACGGGCCGTGGTGACCGGTGGCGCCGGCTTCATCGGCTCGCACCTGGTGGAGGCCCTGGTGGCGGAGGGGTGGCGGGTCGGGGTCGTCGACGACCTCTCGTCGGGGTCCGCTAGCCGCGTGCCGCCCGAGGCGGAGCTCGTCGCCGCGGACGTGCGCTCGCCGCAGGCACGTGACTTCGTCGTGCGGTTTCGGCCCCACGCGGTGGCGCACCTCGCCGCGCAGGTGAGCGTGGCGCGCAGCGTCGGGGATCCCGTCCTGGATGCCGACGTCAACGTGGTCGGCACGATCGCCATCCTGCTGGCCAGCCGGGAGGCCGGCGTGCGGCGCGTGATCTTCGCCTCGTCGGCAGCCGTGTACGGTGCACCGGCCTACCTGCCCATCGACGAGGGACACCCGACGCGCCCTCTCTCGCCCTACGGCATCTCCAAGCTGGCTGGCGAGCATTACGTGCGGGTGCTGGCGGAGGCGTGGGGGGCGGGCTGGGTCGTGCTGCGCTACGCCAACGTCTACGGGCCCCGGCAGGACGCCCAAGGCGAGGCAGGGGTGGTGGCCGTCTTCGCGGATCGGGTGGTGCGGGGCGAGGGAGCGCTACCCGTACACGGCGACGGGCTGCAGACCCGGGACTTCGTCTACGTCGGGGACGTCGCCGAGGCCACCCTGCGGGCCATGACGCTCGATGCGGCGGCCGGCCGCATCCTCAACGTCGGTACGGGGCAGGAGACCAGCGTGCTGGAGCTGGCCGAGGCCATCTGGCGGGCGGCCGGCCGGCAGGGGCCCCTGCCGGTGGAGCACCAGCCGGCCCGCCCCGGCGACATCCGCCACAGCCGGCTCGACGTGCGCCAGGCCGCCGACGGGCTGGGGTGGCGGGCGTCCGTCGGGTTGGAGGAGGGGCTGCGGCGGACGCTCGGAGCCATGAGCCGCCGCGAGGCATCGTGAACGCCCCGGCGACCCGGCCCGCCGCAGCAGGACGTCCGCTGCTGGAGGCGCGCCAGCTGGTCAAGCGCTACGGGGGACGGGCCGTCGTCGACGGCGTCAGCCTCGAGGTGCGACCGGGGGAGGTCGTGGGGCTGCTGGGGCCCAACGGCGCAGGCAAGACCACGACCTTCTATCTGGTGGTGGGGCTGGTGCGGCCCGACGGCGGGCAGATCCTGCTGGACGGCCGTGACATCACCGGGTTGCCCGTCTACCGACGGTGCCGTCTCGGGCTGGCCTACCTGGCCCAGGAGCCGTCCATCTTTCGGCGCATGACGGTGCAGCAAAACGTCGAGGCGGTCCTGGAGCTCAAGGGATGGGGCCCGTCCGAGCGGCGGCGCCGGGCGCTGGAAGCGCTGGAGCGGTTTGGGCTGGCGGAGCTGCGTGGAGCGCGGGCCGACACCCTCTCGGGCGGGGAACGGCGCCGGGCGGAGATCGCCAGGGCCATGGCGCTCGAGCCGCGGCTCTTGCTGCTGGACGAGCCCTTCACCGGGGTCGACCCCATCTCCGTGGCCGATCTGCAACAGATCGTGCGGGCCCTGGTGGGGCAGGGGATGGCCGTGCTGATCACGGATCACAACGTGCGGGAGACGCTGGCCATCACGGACCGGGCCTACATCATCCACCAGGGCCGGATCCTGGTGGAGGGCCCTTCGCAGGAGGTGGCCCGTGATGCGGTGGCGCGGCGCTACTACCTGGGTGAAACCTTTTCGCTGTAGTCCGAACGAATAGGTGTAGAGGCGACCGGCGAGGCGGGCGCGTCGGTACGCCGCGTGGGCGAGGGGGGCCGGGCCATCTACAGCGTGGCGTTGATCGGGGCCCTGCTGGTGATGGCGGGGCTCATCGCCTTCATCGGGGACCGGGTCGGCATGCGGGTGGGCCGGAGGCGGCTGACCCTCTTCGGGTTGCGGCCTCGCCACACCTCGGTGGTGATCACGGTCCTGACGGGCGTCGTCATCGCCGCCGTGTCCCTGGGGATGCTGATGGCCGCCTCCAACGAGGTGCGCCTGGCCCTCTTTCGCATCGACGAGATCCACGCGGTGCTGGCCGAAAACCGCCGACAGCTGGAGGCGCTCCAGCAGGAGCTCGACCGGCGGCAGCGGGCGCTGGCAGAGGCGACCGCCGCCCGGGACGAGGCCGAGGCCCAACGAGACGCGGCGATGCAGGAGCGGGCCCGGGCGGAGGCCGAGCTAAAGCAGGCGCAGACCCTGCTCGATCAGGTCCAAGAGGACCTCGCCTCCGCCCGCCAGGAGCTGGCCCAGACCCAGCAGCGCCTGGAGAAGACCCGGCAGGACCTCGCCTTCCAGGTGGCGCGGGTGCAGCAACTGCAAGAGCTGGGCGAGACCCTGGCCGCGCGGGTGCAGGACCTCGAACAGCAGGTGGCATCGTTGCGTCGCACCGAGCAGGAGCTGAGCGACGCCATCATCGCGCTGTGGGGGACGGCCCAGCGGCTGCACTACGGCAGCCTCGTCTACCGGCACGGCGAGATCATCCTGTCCGAGGTGATCACGTCCGACGGTACGGCCGAGGGGGCGCGCGAGAGCCTGCTGGCATTCCTGCGGCGGGTCGAGGCGGTGGCGTCGGCCCGCATGGAGCAGGCCCAGGGAGGGGAGGGAGCACAGGGGAGCGTCGTACGGCTTCGGTCCGACGAGTTCGACGAGAGCCTGGCCACGCTTGCCGGTGGCAAGGGCACATGGGTCGTGCGGGCCAGGGTTGACGGCAACACCCTGGCGGGCGAGGCCGTGGTCGTCCAGATCGAGCTGATTCCCAGGGGCCTCGCGTACCAGGCCGGGCAGGTCGTGGCGGAGGCCATCGTCGACCCGACCCGGGAGCGCGTCGAGGATCAGGTCCTGGCGCTCTTGGGACGCACCAACGAGCTGGCCATCGCGTACGGCGGCATGGTGACCGGACCCGACGGCACCGTGGGCAAGTTGGTGAGCGCGGAGGAGTTCGTGCGGGTGGTGGAGGAGCTCCGGCAGTTGGGGAGCCCCGCCCGTGTCGTCGCCCGGGCGGAGCGCGACACCTACAACACGGAGGGCCCGCTCTCCATCCGCCTGGACGTCGAGGCGCTCTCCGACGCATCGCAGGCTGGCAAAGTTGGGAGTCCCCGTTCGGGGTAGCAGGACCTGGTGGCCGGCCCAGAGAATCAAACCACAACCGTGGGTCCCGGCGAATGCGTCCACACAGCCCGGAAGGCGACCGGCTCCGAGCCAGGCCTCGACGGCCGCGGTCACGGGCCGTGTCCGGTCTTGGCGGTGGGTGTCGATGACGTTGTGGAGGGGGTTACGCTCTACGATGTGGCGCAAGGGCCTGGCGGTCGTGATCGCAATGGTGGCGCTGGCGCTCATGGTGCCCCCGGCGCTGGCGGCGGAGAGCCCGTTCGTCGACGTCCCCGAGGGGCACTGGGCTTATGAGGCCATCGCCAACCTGGCGGCCGCGGGATTGGTCCAGGGGTATCCCGACGGCACGTTTGGCGGCTCTCGGATGCTGACCCGCTACGAGGCTGCCATGGTCTTCTCCCGCATGCTGACCCGGCTCGAAAACGTCATCCGCCAGGACGTGGCCGGTGAGTTCCAGGGTCTGTCCGCGCAGGTCGCGGCCGACGTCACCCAGCGCGTGATGGCCCGGGTGACCCAGATGCTGGAGGAGAAGCTGGCGCAGTCGCCCACGACGGTGGAGCGGGTCGTGGTGGAGCGGCAGCCGCAGGTGACGGAGCGCGTCGTGGTCGAGCAGTCGCTCGAGATGAACGACGAGGTGCGCAACGCCATCGCGGCTATCGTCGCCGAGGAGCTGCAACAGCAACTCGGGCTCGACGTGGATCTGGCCGCCGTGCGCGGTGACCTCGATGCCATCCGCTCCGTGCTCAACCGGCGCGTGGAGCAGCTCATGGCCGACATCGAGGCCTTGCGCAGCACCCAGGAGGGCCTGGGGCAGTCGTTGAGCGCTGTCAACGACCTGGCGGTCGAGAGCGTGCAGCG
>DATCKA010000065.1:0-2794 GCA_036562495.1 Limnochordales bacterium | reverse complement strand
GAAGGCCCGGAGCGTATCCCGGGCCTCCTGCCGAAACTCCTCCGCCGCCCACTCCGCCCACCGTCGTTCCCAGCGGTCGGCCAGCCGGTGGCGGTCCCGCATGATGTCCTCCCGCGCCTTGCGCAGGGTCGGCCCCCGCTGGCGCGCTTCAGGTTCGGCATCACCGCCGCCAGCGGATTCGGATGGGGATGCCGCCGGCTCCTCTGGCGCCTCACCAGCGCCTCCGCCGGCCGGACCTGCCCGCGGCGCCACGGCTGGCCGGGCCGGCGTGCCCGTCCCGCCTTCGGCCTCCGGCTCGGCTTCGGGAGGCCCGACGGGGACCTCCATGACGTTGCTCCGCACCAGCCGGACCCGCCCCTGGCCGCCAGGCAACGCCTCATAGCCGGCCTCCGCCCGACCCTCATCGAGCAACAGCCACCCGGCCTCGACCGCACGCGTCACCCGCTCCCACAGCTCGTTGACGCTCTCCTGGAGCGCCGAGACCTCGCTGGTGTCGAACCGCGCCTCCAGCCCTTGCGTGTCGCCGAACATGGGCAGCAGCTTGTGGTTGATCCGGTCCGCCAGCCGTCGCAATAGCGGCGAGACCGTTTCCTCCCAGAAGCTCCGCCGGGCCTCGGCGTAGTTCGCATAGGTGCTGCGGTCCACGCCGGTTTTGGCGCCGACGAGGATGGGCGGCACGCCGAAGGCCATGCAGATCCGCGTCTCCGAAATCGCCCGCAAGTCGGGGAACTCCAGGTCCCGCAGGTTCAGCCCCAGGACCTCGATCTCCATGCCGGGCTGCAGGACGCCCACACCGCCGCGTTTGTCGCCCCCGTGCCGCTGGCGCCAGCGGGCCTGCAAACGCTCATAGGTGGCGTCGTCGACGCGCTGCTGCGGCTTGATGACGGCCAGGGGCATCGCGTCGTTTTGGAGCAACGCCTGGACGTACTCGGTGGCCTCGTTGTCGACCGCCACGGCCCGCACCGCGGCCCGCAACGGCGGCTGGCCGAAGTACGGGTCCAGCGGGTTCGCCAGCTTGAAATGCACGACGTCCGTGCCCAAGTCATACAGCTTGCCCTCCAGGGCGTAGGCGTAGGTGTGGTGGATCCGGGGGTCCTCCGAGGGGATGATCCGCACCCGGTCCGGCCGCAGGGGCCACAGCTCCACCGGCCGCCCCGCCCGGGACCGTACTACCTCCCAGAAGGCATTCCCCGCCAGGAGCAGGTGGACAATGGTCAGCTCCCACAGCTCGTACTCGCTCAGGATCGGATTCGGCCGGCGGATCAGCTGCCGCAGGGGGTGGTCGGGCACTTCCTCCCAGCCGGCCGGCGTCTCTCGGTAGACCCGCAGCGGGGCCTCCGGCACGCTGGTCGCAATCTCGGTGATGCAGGCATAGACCAGCTCGTTCTTGCCGTAGGCCTCCTTGGCCCAGCTGACGAAGCCCGGCTCCGGCCAGCGGGCTACGCCCGGCCTCGCCACGGCCGCACCGGCGATCACTTCCTGCTTGACTTCCTCCGGGAGTCGGCCGGTAAGCAGGACCCGCACGCGATCCCTCAGCCTCATGCCGACCCCCTCCTCTCCTACAGCCAGAAGATGTCCGGTTCCGCGGCCAGCTCGTCCGGCGTCCAGAAGGCCAGCGCCAAGGCGTCCGCCCGGTCCGGGCTCGACACCCCGCGCCGGCGCATTTCCTCCTTGCTCTCCAGCCGGATACGGCCCCGAGGGTCCACCCGGTACTTGCGGACGCTTAGCTGACCAATCAGGTCATCATCCCTGGGCAGGCTCAGCTGGCCCGACGCCATCAGCTCCCGCAGGTGGCCCCACATCATGGCCGTCTCGTTGGCGTACCGCTCATTGCCCGGTCCCCCGAAGTTGACCGGGACAACCTCCAGCCACGGCAGCTCGTCCCGGGCCACGTCCTGCAGGCCGTCGGTGACGCCACCGCCTACCCCCGTGTCATCGACCTTGACCCGAATGCGGTCCGCCCCCGTCTCCTCCCGCACGTCCTTGGCGGCCTGCACCACCAGCCCGATGACCTCCGGCACGCCCCGCTTGCGGTAGGCCCGCAGCCAGAGGACCTTCAGGCCGCGCCGGGCCACGATGACCGTCTCCGAATCGCCGTACCGGGCCACGTCCACGCCCAACTCGGCCGGCCCGCCCTCGGGCACGTCGCGGAAGACACAGGATTCCACCAGGTCCACGGGGATGTACGTGTCCGCCTCACCCCGTGGAAACTCCCCCGCCACCCGCACCCGGTAGATGTCCGAATCCCGGCCCCACTTTTCGGCCATTTCCTCAACCCATGACCGCGCCACTCGCGGCGAGTTCTCGGAGGAGACCCGCAACCCGTGCCAGAACTTCCGGTGCCGGTGGAACGCATCATAAAACCCGCCTGAACGGCGGGTGGGGTTGCCGATGGCGAGCACGACGGCCCCATCCGAGGTCCGGGCGCCGTCGATGACGTGCCACGTCGCATCCTCAACCCCGCTGGCCTCATCCACGACGTACAGCAGGTGCTCCGCGTGCTGGCCCGCCAACCGCTCCGGCCGGTTGCTGGACCGTGCCACTGCAAACCACAGCTTCTCGTGGCCCCGGACCGCGACCCGGGTGGCCGTCCATTCCAGCAGGTCCTCCAGGCCGCCCCGCTCAATCCACAGGCCGACCTCCGGCCAGAGGATGTCGTAGAGCTGATGCTGTGTCGGCGCCGTGGCCGGCACGCGGGCCCTCGGGAAGCACGTCAGCTTCCAGATGATTGCCCAGGATGCCACGGCCGTCTTGCCGACGCCGTGCCCTGACCTGACCACCACGTTTTCGCCCC
>DATCKA010000064.1:0-8616 GCA_036562495.1 Limnochordales bacterium | reverse complement strand
GATCCGCGCCAGGATGCCGCGAGGATCCTGACCACCATCGACCGCCTCGACAGCACGCTCCAACGATTCAAACGACTGCACTGGCCGTTCCCCCTCGAGCCCCGGCCGTGTCAGCCATCGGCCCTGCTTCAGGAGGTCAGCGCCCTCTTCTCGGGAGTGAGCCAGCAGCGGGGCATCCAGGTGGTCGTCGACACCCCTTCGTCCGGAGAAGGGGAGCCCATCCTGGCCGACCCCGACGCGCTCCGGGAGGTGCTGATCAACCTGGTGCAAAACGCGGTAGAGGCGACGGCCACGTCCGGCACCGTGCGGCTCTGGCAGACGGCCGACGCCGAGGGCGTGACGCTGTGCGTCCAGGACCAGGGCAGCGGCATCGACCCCGAGGTCGCGCGGCGGATCTTCGACCCCTTCTACAGCACCAAGCAACGGGGCACCGGCCTGGGGCTGGCCATCTGCCATCACATCGTGGCCGGGCATGGGGGGCGGATCTGGTTCGAGAGCGTCCCGGGCAAGGGCAGCACCTTCTACGTGTGGCTGCCCCGTGACCGTCAGGCGCCGACCGCTCCTACGCCCTCGCAGCGTACCGCCTGAGCTGCCGCGCCAGGAAGGCCGCCACCTCGTCGAGATCGTACGGCCAGGCGTAGACGAACTCCACGCCGGGATGGCGGCGCCGCGCCGCTTCGACGGCCCTCGGGATGTCGGACTCGGCGTGAGTGCCGCCCGGTGTCATCATGGGGCTCACCACCATCACCCGCGAGGCGCTGGCAGCGGCCTGATCCAGGGCCTCCGGTACGGACGGCGCGCAAAACTCGTTGAAGGCGAGGCGCACCGGCAGGCCCGTCGCGCGCTCCAGGGCGCGGGCGAGCGCCACCGAGCCGGCGTAGAAGGGGTCGTTGGCCTCCGACCGGGGCCAGGCTCGCATGCGCGCCTCGATCGCCTCGAGGCGCTCGCGCAAAGCTCGCGCCTGCTCCGGCGGAGCCGAGGCCACCCGCTCGTGGAGCGCGAAGTACTCCCCCAGGGCGTCGCGAGGGAAGTCCCGCGGCGGCTCGCCGTGCATGACCAGGACGATGACGGTAGCCAGGTCGCTCATGTCCAGACGATAATAGGGCATCGAGGTATCACTCGTCCAGGAGGAGGTCGTCGGCATGGATGCGGAGACCCGCAAGCAGGTACTGCGCAAGCTGACCTATGGCCTCTACATCCTGAGCGCCGCCCACCAGGGCGAGCTGGCAGCCGGCACGGTCAACTGGCTGTCGCAAGCCTCCTTCTCACCGCCGTTGGTGATGGTGGGCGTCAAGGTCGACAGCCGGCTCCACGCCCTCGTGGAGCAGAGCCGGGCCTTCGCCGTCGGCATCCTCGGCGCCGACCAGAAGGATGTGGCGCAGGCCTTCTTCCGTCCGACGGAGGTGAGCGGAGACCGCCTCAACGGCTACCCCTACCGCCCGGGGCCGGCCACGGGCTCGCCCATCCTGACGGACCTGCCGGCGTGGCTGGAGGCCAGGGTCACCGATGCCGTCAAGCGCGGCGACCACACGGTCTTCGTGGCCGAGGTGGTGGAAGTGGGGCTCAACGACCCGCAGGCCCGCCCGCTGGAGATGTGGGACACCGGCTGGTTCTACGGCGGGTGAGCCAGGGAAGGGGGCGGCGCCGTGATGGGCAAGGATCGTGCCAGCGACGCATCGGAGGCGGGCGGACCGGTGCATCGGCGCAGAGCCCCCGACCTGAGCCGGCTCGCCACACCCGCCACGCCCCCCTGGACCGCTCGCCGCTACCCGGTGGCCGATGCGGATCCCCGTGACGACTTCCGGCGCGATCGGGACCGGATCATCCACAGCCAGGCCTTTCGCCGCCTGCAGCACAAGACCCAGGTCTACATCATCCACGAGGGCGACTTCTATCGGACCCGCCTCACGCACACGCTGGAGGTGGCGCAGATCGCCCGCACGCTGGCCACCGGCATGGGGCTCAACGAGCCGCTGGCCGAGGCCATCGCGCTGGGCCACGACGTCGGCCACGTGCCCTTTGGGCACGCGGGGGAGCGGGCCCTCGACGAGCTGCTCAAGCAGGCCGGCGACCCGTCGGGGTGGGACTCCAACCACCACTCCCTCGTGGTGGTGGACGAGCTGGAGCAGGCCTACCCCCAGCACCCGGGGCTCAATCTGACCTTCGCCGTGCGGCAGGGCATCGCCCGCCACGAGACGCCGTTCGACCGGCCCGTCAAGGGGTTCGACGAGTATCCGCAGCCCACTCCCGAGGCGCAGGTGGTCAACCTGGCCGACCTCATCGCCTACTGCGCCCACGACCTCGAAGATGCCGTCGCCATGGGCTTGGTGACGGCGGAGCGGCTGCTGCGTGCCCCCGGGTTGGAGCTGTGGCAGGAGGCCTGGGAGCGGGCGCTCGCCGAGATGGCCGGCTCACCTCTCCCCGCGCGCCTGGCGGACGACGAGCGGGAGCGCCTGGCGGCCCGCCGCGCCCGACGCCACCTCATCGACCGGCTCATCTGGGACGTCTGGGAGGCGTCGGCAGCGGCAGCCGCCCGCCTGGGTGTCACGACGCACGCCGAGGCGGTACAGGCCCCCGAGCCGGTCATCCGGTTGTCTCCGGATGTGCAGGCCAGCTTGCGGCGGGTGCTCGACTTCCTCGTCGAGCACGTCTACGAGAGCCCCATGGTCCGACGGCAAAACTTCCGGGGACGCTACGTGCTGAGCCGCCTCTTCGAGGTGTTGAGTCGGGAGCCGGATCTGCTCCCCCGGCACCTGCGCAGCGAGCCCCCCTCCCCGCGGACCGTGGCGTACTACCTGGCATCCCTGACCGATCGGGGCGCCGTCGACCTCTTCCAGGAGCTCTTCGACCCCGGCGAACGCATCCTGAGCCGTCACCGTGCCTGACCCGGCCGGACCGCCCAACGCCCCGTGGTATACTGCCCGTGTCGCGCCCCGCCACGACCGGGGCCGTCCGGAGCCGCTAGGGGGAATCGCGTTGTCGAGCACCGTCCACTCTCTCCTGGCCAACAACACCCTGTGGCGGTGGGCCCTGGCCGTTGCCATCTTCGTCATGGTCTACGCCGGGCTCGACATGGCGAGGCGGATAGGGAGGCACCGGCTGGCATCTCAGGCCGAGGCGACGGACAACGCGGGGATGCGCCTGGCGGCCGATTTGCTGGGACGCCGGTCCACTCGCCTGGTCTTTGCCGTGCTGGCCCTGTACGCCGCCTCTTTGTCGCTGGAGGTGCCGGGCTCCCTCGCGCAGGCCCTGCGGGGCGTGGCCGTCGTCGCCCTCTTCCTGCAGGCGGCATTGCTGGGCAACGGGGTGATCCAGCACGCGGTGTCGCGGGCCTTCGCCGTCCAGGTGCAGGCGGATCCCGAGGCCGCGTCGGTCATGTCGCTGGTCAACCTGGCCGCCCGGCTCGTCCTGTGGACGCTCGTCCTGCTGGTGGTGCTGCGCAACGTCGGGGTCGACATCACCGCCCTGGTGGCAGGCCTCGGGGTCGCCGGCATCGCGGTCGCCCTGGCGGTGCAAAACGTGCTGGGCGACCTCTTCGCAGCGCTCTCCATCATCCTGGACAAGCCGTTCGTGGTGGGCGACTTCATCATCGTGGACGACTACCTGGGCACCGTGGAGCGCATCGGGCTCAAGACCACCCGCATCCGCAGCCTGTGGGGCGAGCAGCTGGTCTTCGCCAACACGGACCTGCTCAAGAGCCGCATCCGCAACTACAAGCGGATGGAGCAGCGGCGCATCGTCTTCACCATCGCCGTCAGCTATGATACGCCCCACGAGAAGCTGGCGGCCATCCCGACCATGCTGCGAGAGATCGTGGAATCGCAGTCTAACGTCCGTTTCGATCGGGCGCACTTCGCCCGCTACGCCGACCACGGGATGGTCTTCGAGGTCGTCTACTATGTGCTCTCGCCGAATTACACCCTCTACATGGACATCCAGCAGCAGATCAACCTGGAGATCCACCGGCGCTTCGAGGCCGACGGGATCCGCTTCGCGCTGCCGGTCCGCACCGTCTACCTGGCCGGCGAGCGTGCGGCCTCCTGAAGGGCGTCGACGATGACGCGGACGTTGTGGCGCATCATGCCCTCGTAGGTCTCGGCGCCGCTGCCGGGCGGGCCCAACGCGTCGGCGTACAGCTTGCCGCCGATGGCCACCCCCGCCTGCGCGGCGAGCTCCTCCATGATCTGAGGGTTGATGGTGGTCTCGACGAAGGCCGGCACCCCATGCTGGCGCAGGTTAAGGAAGAGCTGGGCCAGCCGGTGCGCAGAGGGCTCCTCCTCCGTGCTGATGCCCCAGACCGTGTCGAGCACCTCGACGCCATAGCGTCTCCCGAAGTAGCGATAGGCGTCGTGGGTGGTCACCAGCTTGCGGCGCTCCGGCGGCACCAGGGTCATCTGCCCCTCGATCCAGGCGTCCAGCCGTTGGAGCCGGTCGACGAGGCTGGCGGCGTTGCGGCGGAAGACTTCCTCGCCGCCGGGGTCCAGGCGGGCCAGAGCCTCCTGGATTTGTCCCACGTACCCGGCCACCAGGGTCGGGTCCATCCAGAGGTGGGGGTCGGTGCCCCGGTCGCTCCCGGGCCACGGCAACAGCGGCCCGTCGACCCCCTCGGCCAGCCGTATGAGCCGCCGGCTCCGCACCGTGTCGGGTACCAGCCGCTCTGCCCAGTAGTCGAGGCCGTGCCCGTTGATCAACACCAGGTCGGCAAGGGAGACGGTCAAGGCGTCCCGTGGCGTCGGTTGGTAGGTGTGGGGGTCCTGCCCGGGGCCCAGCAAGCTGTGCACCCGGATCCTATCGCCGCCCACCTGCCGGGCCAGGTCGGCGATGATGGTGATGCTCGTCACCACCAGCGGGCGAGCCGCTCCCTCCTCGCCGACCCCCAGGCTTCGCTGCCACGACGAGGCCGCAGCCCACACGGCCGCCGTGCCGACCGCCGCCATGACCAGCACCGCGACCAGGGCAGCCAGATGGCGGCTCACAGCCGACCGCGGGCTCCGAGAGGGCCTCATGCCGGACGCACCCTCACCCGGGCCGCTTCGTCGTCCCGGAGCCTGCAGGTCGAAGCGGCATCCTGGCGACCGTCGTCGGCGTCGTCGCCCACCTGCAGGTAGAGGGCGCGGCCTTCCCTCCGCTGCACGAGCACCACCGCGCCCGGGACGATGCCCGCCTCCTTGAGGCGGCGCAGGAGCACCGGGTCTTCGTCCTCGACACGCATCACCAGGCCTCTCTGCCCCGCCCCGAGCCCGTCCAGGGCCACGTCATCGGTGGCCGGCAGCTCTCCCGTCGCGGTGGGGATGGGAGCACCGTGCGGGTCACGGGCAGGGTCGCCCAGCTCGGTGGCCAGCTCGGCAGCCAGCCCGGGTGGCGTCAGGTGCTCCAGCCGGTGCGCCTCCTGGTGCACCGATTCCCACGGCATACCCGCCACGTCGGTCAGGTAGCGCTCCCACAGCCGGTGGGAGCGGATGAGGCCCCTCGCCCGGCGCACCCCCGGCTCCAGCAGACGTACCTCGTCCCCGGGTCCGAACTCCACCAGGCCCGCCCTGCGTAGCCGGCGCACCAGCCGTCGCAGCGTCGAGCGCCCCAGACCGGTGTCCGCCTGCAGGGCGGCCAGCCTCACCGGGGCTCCCCGGCCGCACAGCTCGTGCAGGGCCTTGAGCAGGTCGTCCTCGGCCACCTGGCGAGCCGTCCGCAGCCGCTGCACCCCGCGGGCCACCAGCCCCTGCTCCGGTGCCAACAAGAGCGCCAGCACGAACGCCGCGGTGGCCACCAGCACCATGGCAGGCCCCGACGCCAGGTCGAGGTAAAACGACAGATAGAGCCCGACGACCGACGACAGCGCGCCGATGGCCGCGGCCAGGACGATCATCTCCGAGAAGCGACGCGTCAACAGGTAGGCCGTGGCCGGCGGCGTCACCAGCATCGCCAGGGCCAGCACGATGCCCACGGCCCTCAGCGCGGAGACGATGGTGGCCGACAGCAGCACCAGCACCAGGTAGTGCAGGAATCCGACCGGAAGCCCCGACACCTGCGCGGTGACGGGGTCGAAGGCCCACAGCTGGAGCTCCTTGAAGAGCGCACCCACCAGCAGCACGACGCCGGCGCCGACGGCCGCGGTGAGGAGCAGATCTCCCTGCGACACCCCCAGCACGTTGCCGAAGAGGATGTGGAAGACGTCGACGCTGGAGCGGACCCGGCTGAGCACGGCCAGCCCCGCTGCAAACGCGCCGATGAACAGGATCCCCATGGCGGCGTCGGACTTGATGCGGGTGTTGCGCTCCACGAAGCCGATGCCCACCGCGGTCAGCAGAGCGGTGGCCAGCGCGCCCCAGAAGTAGGGCCAGGAGAACAGGTAGGCGATGGCCACTCCGGGCAGCACCGCATGGGAGATGGCGTCGCCCAGCAAGGACCACCGGCGGACGAACAAGAAGCTCCCGATGACGGCCCCGGCGATGCCGACGCTGAGGCCGGCCAGCAAAGCCCGAGCCATGAACGGGTAGCGCAAGGGTTCGACGAAGACGTCGAGGTCCACCGCCATGCCTCGCCTTCCTTACGGTGCGAGGGGGCCCTCGCCCGGTCTCCCGGCAGCGTGCGCGCCCGAGGCGGGGTGCCACGGCGACTCGACGCGGTCCAGGATGGCCAGCCGCCCCCCGTAGGTGGCCCGCAAGTTGTCGGGGGTAAACACCTCCGATGGAGGTCCCAGCGCCACCAGGCGCCCGTTGACGAGGGCGACCAGGTCGTAGCGATCCACGGCACTCAGGTCGTGGTTGACCACCACGATGGTCTTGCCCTGGTCCCGCAGGCGCCCCATGATGCGGTAGATGACGGCCTCCGTGGCTGCGTCCACCCCCACGAAGGGCTCGTCCAGCAGCAGCAGGTCAGCCCCCTGAGCCAGAGCCCGGGCGATGAAGACCCGTTGCTGCTGCCCTCCCGAGAGCTGCCCGATGGGACGGTCCGCCAGCTCGGCCATGCCTACCTCGGAGAGCGCGGCATCGACGCGCTCGTGGTCCACGGGTGAAGGCCGGCGCAGCCAGCCGCACAGCGGCACTCGGCCCATCATCACCACGTCTTTCACCGTGGCCGGGAAGTCCCAGTCGACCTGCTCCCGTTGGGGCACGTAGGCAACCCGCCGGCGCTGCCGGGCGACGGTCTCTCCGAACAGGCGCACGCTGCCCGCAGCCGGGGGCACGAGCCCCAGGATGGCCTTGAAGAGCGTGGACTTGCCCGCTCCGTTGGGCCCCACGACGCCCATCACCACGCCGGAGGGACACCGAAAGGAGACGCCCCGCAGCACGAGACGGTGGTGATAGGCCACGCTGAGGTTGTCGACTTCCAGGGCCGCAGGCACGGGCACCCTCCTCGATTTTTAGTCGCGTCTAAAACAAGGTTAAACCCACACTCCTTCCCTGTCAACCGCACGACGCGGCCGGGGCGCCACGGCCCGCCGGCTCGACCGGCTAGAAGGGGATGCCGAAGCGCCTCATGAACCAGTCGTCGTCGTGGGCTCGGATCTCCAGCCAGCGCCTGCGATCCTCCAGGGTGTCGTCGGTGAAGAGCCGGGCAAGCAACAGGGACGGATCGACGACGTCCCGCAGCAGCGACAGCACCTTGCCTACGCGCTCCTCGTTGAAGTGGGAGACGGCCATCCGGAGCTGGTTGTAGTAGTGATGCCAGGGCTCCACCGGATAGGGGAACTCGGTGCGGAAGTGGTGCACCACGGTCAGATCCCGAAGGCACGCCAGGCGGTGCCCCAGCAGCCACAGCCGCAGCGAGAACTCCTGGTCGTCGTATCCGTGCCCGCGAAAGCCCCGGTTGAAGCCGCCGCTCGAGTCGAAGACCTCCTTGCGCACGGCGACGCAGCCGCCGGGCAACAGGGGCACCTCGGCGACGGCGCTCTCGGGCCGAGGGAGCCAGCGGATGTTGAGCCGCTCGTCCCACGTCAGCCCCCACCCCACGGTTCCGACGTCTCCTTCCGCCGCGATGCCGGGGCTCACGGCGGCCAGGGTGGGATCCGCGCGGAAGGCCCTCTCGATGTGGGCCAGCCAGTCGGGGGGCACCCATACATGAGCGTCGACGAAGACGAGGTATCGCCCGCGAGCGCGGCTCGCCCCAAGGTTGCGGGCCGGTGCCACCCCCAGGCCGGGCCCGTCGAGCTGCGTCACATTGGGCCACCGCCCGTGCAGGTCGGGCGGCCGACGGGATCGGTCATCCACGACGATGACCTCGAAAGACGGCCCCTGGCTGTCCAGCACGGAGAGGACCGTCTGCAGGAGCCGCTCGCCCTCATCCTTGTTAGGGATGATGATGCTGAACTCGGGCAAGGCCGGGCGCGAGGGCCGGGACGGCTGCCTGGCCAGCCTGCCGAGCAACCGGGAAAGGGAGCCTCGCCTCGGCTCCCGGGGCTCCTCACCCGCGGCGGGAGGCTCGGGAGCGTGCTGCGGCTTGGCAACGCGGCGGATAGTAGAGTTCTCCTCCACCGGCTCCGATGCCGGCACGGACCCCGCTCCGGGCCATCCGATTCCTGGGCCGACGGGCTGAGAAGCGCGCCGCACGCGCTCGACCAGCCGGTCCGGGTAGAGGCCGTCCACGTTGCGATCCGGAAACTGGACGGCCCGGACCGAC
>DATCKA010000056.1:0-1608 GCA_036562495.1 Limnochordales bacterium | reverse complement strand
GAGGCCCGGGTGGGGCGGATCCAGGGGCCGCAGGACCGGCACCGGGGCCGGGACGTGGTGGTGGCCAGCGTGCCCACCCTGGCCCGCCCCGAGCGCCTCCAGCGCCTGGCCCCGGAGTTCGCCACGATCATCATCGACGAGGCCCACCACGCCGTCGCCGAGAGCTACCGCCGCATCCTCGATGCCCTGGCCGGCGGGCGGCGGGATGTCCTTATCCTCGGCGCCACGGCCACCCCTGACCGGGCCGACGGCCGCTCCCTGCGGCCGGTGTTCGAGAAGATCGTCTACCAGCGCACGCTGGTGCAGATGATCGCCGCCGGGTATCTCTGCGACCTTCGAGCCAAGCGGATCTATTCCCGCGTGTCCTTAGACGGCGTGCGGGTCCGGGCGGGCGACTTCGACGCCGCGCAGCTCGCGTCGGTGCTGAACACCGCCAACCGCAACGAGCTCATCGTGGACAGCTACCTCCGCTTCGGCGAGGGACGGAAGGCCATCCTCTTCGCCGCCGACATCGAGCACGCCGAGGCCCTGGCCGAGCTGTTCCGCCGGCGAGGCGTGCCGAGCCAGGCCATCAGCCAGCGGACGCCGGCCCGCCGGCGGCGGGCGCTGCTTTACGCCTTCCGGCGCGGGCAGATCCAGGTGCTCACCAACGTGGCCGTCTTCACGGAGGGCTTCGACGAGCCTTCCATCAGCTGCGTCATCCTGGCCCGGCCCACGCGCTCGCGGGCGCTTCTCGCGCAGATGGTGGGGCGGGGGACGCGGCTGCATCCGGGCAAGAGAGACTGCCTGGTGCTCGACATCGCCGACACCACCGCCCAGCACCAGCTCTCCACCGTGGCCGACCTGGTGGGTCTGGAGGGGGCGGGGGAGGCCATGGCCGCCGGCCGGTCGGTGCTCGAGGTGGTGCGCCAGCGGCAGGGCGCCCGCCGAGAGCCCGAACAGCATGTTCTCGGCATCGGCGTGGACCTGCAGGCCTTCGACGTGGACCTGTTCAACCGCTCCGCCTTCCGCTGGGTGGTGGACGGCGACCGCATGCGCCTGCCCCTGGGCGGAGGAGCCGGCATCAACCTCATCCCGGCCGGCGAGGACCGCTGGGAGGTCTGGCTGGATCAGCGGGGAGAGGCGCCGGTGCTGCTGCACGAGCAGGCCCTGCCCGTGGATTGGGCCCAGGCGGTGGCCGAAGAGTACGTACGCTCCCGCGCCGGCCACCTGGTCCGTAAGGACGCCCGGTGGCGGCAGATGGAGGCGACGGCCGGGCAGATCGAGACGCTCAAGAAGCTCGGGCTGCCGGTGCGGCCGGGCATGAGCCGTGGCGAGGCCAGCGACGCCATCAGCCAGGTGCTCGACGTGCAGGCGCTCCGGCGGTTTCAGCGGCCTGGTTCTTCCCGTGCCCGGGCGGCCGCCCGTTAACCAGGAGTGAAGGAAGGGACGGTGCCATCGACGTGCAGCGGATGCTGACCCGATTCCTGCTCATGGCCGTCGCGGCCGCCCTGCTGGCCGGCTGCGGGGTGACGGTGGACCAGCACGTAACGGTCCGGCCCGACGGCGGGGCCGACGTCGTAATCTCCACGCTCTTCCCGCGCTTTGCGTGGGAGCAGCTGCAGACGG
>DATCKA010000049.1:0-7389 GCA_036562495.1 Limnochordales bacterium | reverse complement strand
CGACCATCCGTGACGTGGCCCGACGAGCGGGGGTCTCGCCCAGCACCGTCTCACGGGTGCTGAAGGGTTCACCCCATGTCCGAGAGGCGACCCGTGAGGCCGTGCTCGAGGCCGTCCGGGCCCTCAAGTTCGACCCCAATGCCCTGGCCAGCGGTCTGCGGACCCGAGGGCTGCCCGTGGTGGGGCTGGTCGTGCCCGACATCGCCAACCCTTACTACGCTGACGTGACCCGCGCCGTCGAAGATGCGCTCTGGGCCCGCAGCTGCGCCGCCATGATCGGCAACTCCAACAACGACCCCGACCGGGAGCTCTTCTACTTGCGCACCTTCTACGCCGTGCGGGCCCGGGGCGTCATCATCGCCGCCACGCCCACCCGTTCTCGAGAGTTCGTCGAAGCGCTGCGCCGGCTGCCTGCCGTGGCCCTCGGGCGGGTCCTGGACATCCCGGGGGTCGACGCCGTCACGGCCGACAACCAGCAGGCAGGGTTCTTGGCCACCGAGCATCTCCTGCGGCTCGGTCATCGCCGCATCGCCGTCCTGGCGGGCGATGTGCGCGTGCCTTCCGTCCAGGAGCGGCTCCGAGGCCACGAGCTGGCCCTGCGCCAGGCCGGGCTCTCCCCCGATGCGGCCCTGGTCGAGGCCTCTCCCTTCTCCATTGAGGAAGGAAGCCGGGCCATGGCTCGCCTGCTCGCCCGTTTCGAGATGCAGGGCCCCTCGCCCGGCCCCGGCCGGCACGACCGCCCTACCGCCGTCCTCTGTTTCGCTGACGTCCTGGCGGCGGGAGCCGTCGAGGCGCTGCGGGCCGCGGGCCTCGACATTCCCCGGGACATGGCCGTGGTCGCCTTCGACGACACGGCGCTGACCCGGCTGGTCCGCCCCCGTCTCACGACGGTAACCCGACCCGTGCAGGCCATGGCCCAGGCGGCGGTCCAGTTGCTCTTCGATCGGCTCGACGGCAAGCATCGCAAGCGACGGCGGGTCGTCCTCGAGACGCAGCTGGTGGTGAGGGAGAGCTGCGGCAGCCCTCCCGGCACATCGGCACTGCCGGCGTGACACTCGAGGCCCTAAACGTCTGCCCAGAAGCTGAAGCGGAGGCTCAGGTATGACGCAAGAGTTGGCGGACATGCAGCGGGCGCCCTCCAACCGGATGCCCGCCCGATCCGGGCCGCAGGCCAGACGTCGCCAGGGCTTGCCACCTCGCTGGTTCGGTGCCTTGCGGCCCTACCTCTACATCCTTCCGACCTTCGTCTTCCTCATCGCCTTCACCTACGTCCCCATCGTCCGGTCGGTCTGGATGAGCTTGCACGAGAGCCATGTGGCCCTGGCCCGCCCCGTCTTCGTCGGCCTCGACAATTACCGTTACGCCTTCTCCGAGCCTCTCTTCTGGAAGGTACTGCGCAACAACCTGCTCTACGCCGTGGCCACCATCCCGACCAGCGTGGGCCTGGGCCTCTTCTTCGCGGTCCTGGTCAACCGTCCCATCAGGGCGGCGGGGCTGTACCGGAGCGCTCTCTTCTACCCGACGGTCTTGCCGATGGCGGCGGCCTCCATGCTGTGGCTGTGGATGCTGACGCCGGGTTACGGGCTGGTCAACCACTACCTGGGCAGGCTGGGCTTCCCCGACATCGAGTGGACCGGGGATCCTCGCTACGCCATGTGGGCGCTGGTCATCGTAGGCATTTGGAAGTACACCGGCTACTACATGGTGCTGTTGCTGGCCGGCCTGCAGGCGTTGCCGTCGGATCTGTACGAGGCAGCCGCCATCGAGGGCGCAAGCCCGTGGCAGCAGTTCTGGAAGATCACCTTCCCCCTGCTTTCGCCGACCACGTTCTTCGTCACCGTGATGGCCATCATCAACTCGTTCCAGTCCATCGACCAGGTCTACCTGATGACCCGGGGCGGCCCGGCCAACGCCACCAACATGATGGTCTACTACATCTACCAGGTGGCCTTCCGCTTCTGGGACATGGGATACGCATCGGCGCTGAGCACGGTGCTGTTCGTGGTGTTGCTGGCCCTGACGGTGCTCGCCTTCCGGGTGATGCACCATCGGGTGCACTACGCGTGAGAGAGGCGGTTGGGTGGTCTTGAGAAGGCGCGACTGGCCCATTCATGCCGTCATGGTCCCTGCCTGTGTCCTCTTCCTCGCGCCCTTCGTCTGGTTGACGCTGACGGCCTTCAAGAGCCGGCAGGACGTCTTCAGCCTGACCCCCCGCTGGCTTCCCACCAAGTGGGTGTTGACCAACTTCACCGAGGCGTGGCAGGCTCTGCCGTTCGGTGCCCTCTACATCAACACGTTTCTCATCAGCTTCGGGCTCTTGGCCGTCCAGTTCGTCACGGTGAGCCTGGCGGCCTACGCCTTTGCCCGCATGGAGTTCCCGGGCCGGGACTTCCTCTTCATGGTGCTCCTAGGGCAGCTGATGATCGCCCCCCAGAGCACCGTGGTGCCCAACTACCTGACCGTCTCGCGGCTCGGGCTGCTCGATACGCGCACGGCCATCGCTCTTCCGTACGTGGCCTCCGCCTTTGGCACTTTCCTGCTTCGCCAAGCTTTCAAGACCGTCCCCCGGGAGCTGGAAGAGGCGGCCGCCGTCGACGGCTGCACGGGGCTCAACTTCCTGTGGCGAATGCTGGTGCCGCTGAGCCGTCCCAGTTACCTGGCCTTCGGCTTGGTGAGCGTCACCTACCACTGGAACGAATTCTTCTGGCCCCTCATCGTCACCGACACGGCCCGCTCCCGGCCCCTGACGGTCGGACTGGGCGTCTTCGCCCAAACCGCAGAAGGGGGGGCTGAGTGGACCCTCTTGATGGCGGCCACCCTCATCGCCGTCGGCCCCATCATCCTGCTGTTCCTGGTGTTGCAGCGCAAGTTCATCAGCAGCTTCATGATGTCGGGACTCAAGGGCTGATCCCATCAAGGTAAGGAGGTCCAAGACCGGTGGATACCTCGAAGTCGCGGGCAGCATGGTCAGGCAAGGCGGGGCGGCTGGTCGCAGCCCTGGCGGCGCTCTCCCTGGCGCTGACCCTGGGGCTGTCGCTGGTGGCCAGCGCCGCCCCGGTGCCGGTGCGCTTCTACTACCCGGTGCAGGTGGCGGGGCCGCTGGCCCGCGTCATCGACGGCATGGTGGAAGAGTTCAACCGCACGCACCCCGATATCCAGGTGATCCCCGTCTACTCGGGCAACTACGACGAGACCATGCAGAAGGCCCAGACGGCGGCCATGAGCGGCAACCCGCCCGATGTGGCGGTGCTGCTGGCCATCGACGTCTTCACCCTGACCGACGCCAACCTCATCGTGCCGCTGGATGAGCTGGCCGCCAAGGAGCCAGGCTACCTGGAAGACTTCCACGAGGGCTTCCTGGAGAACAGCTACCTGTACGGGAGGCTGTGGGGCATCCCCTTCCAGCGCAGCGTACCGCTCTTCTACTACAACCGCGACATGTTCCGGGCTGCCGGCCTCGATCCCAACCGCCCTCCCGAGACATGGGACGAGCTGGTGGAGTACGCCCGGCGTCTGACCGTGCGTGATGCCGCGGGCCGAGTGGAGCGGTGGGGCCACGAGAACATCACCGAGGACACCTGGATGATCCAGGCCTTCGCCCTGCAGGCGGGCGGCACGTTGATGAGCCCCAACGGGGACGAGGCCTACTTCACGTCGCCCCAATGGGTCGAGGCGCTGCAGTTCATGGTCGACCTGGCCAACAAGCACCAGGTGATGCCCCGGCATCGGTATTACGGCGATGCGTCCTCCGACTTCGTCGCCGGTCGGGCGGCCACCATGTACAACTCGTCGGGCAGCCTCTCCTTCGTGCGCAGCTCGGCCAAGTTCGACTTCGGCGTCTCGCCGCTGCCCGGCTACCGGACCAATCTGGTGCCGACGGGCGGGGGCAACTTCTACATCTTCCGCGGCATCCCCGCCGAGCGGCAGCGGGCTGCATGGGAGTTCATCAAGTGGATGACCACCCCCGAAAACGCCGCCCGGTGGAGCATCGCATCGGGCTACATCCCGGTGCGCAAGTCGGCCTACGAGACGGCCGCCTACCAGCAGTACCTGGCCCAGTTCCCGCAGGCGAAGGCGGCCCGGGAGCAGCTGGCGTGGGCACGCAAGGAAATGGCCTTCCACAACAACCAGCAGGTGCGCGAGCTGTTGCTGACGGCGCAGGCCGAAGCCCTGGACGAGGTGGCCCCGCCGGCTCAGATCCTGGCGCGACTGCAGACGCAGGTGGAGCGGATCCTGCGGCCGTTCAAGGGGCGCTAGTGGCCCGAGCTCGGTAGCTAGCGGAGCGAAGCGACATGTGGCGGCGAGGCCTGCCGGCCAACTCAGGCCCCGCCGCCCCTCCTATCGCCAGGCCGAATGAGGAGGTAGCTGCGTGTCCGGTCTCCGGTTGAT
Organism: Limnochordales bacterium; assembly: GCA_036562495.1. GTDB lineage: Bacteria > Bacillota > Limnochordia > Limnochordales > Geochordaceae > Geochorda. Next base: position 3,000 of record DATCKA010000049.1, on the reverse strand, counting down.
CCCGCTGGGCACTGCCGGTTGGTTTCCGACCCACGGCAAGCAGACCGCCTGCTACCTGGTGGAGGCGGTGGGCTGTCGGCTGCTGCTGGACGCCGGCACCGGGCTGGCCCGCCTGACGGAGGCGCTGAGCGCCTCGGCTCGTGACGGCGCACCGCAGTCGTCGGAAAGCAGCACCGCCCTGCCGGCTGCCAGCCGCCTGCACATCTTCCTGAGCCACTATCACCTGGACCACGTGGTGGGGCTGACCTACCTGCCCGCGCTGGCGCCGGGGACCATCGTCCACCTATACGGGCCTAGCCGTCGTATGACCGGCATCGGGCTCGACGAAGCGATGCAGCGCCTCTTCAGCACGCCCCTCTTCTCGACCTCGATGGAGCAGATGCCCTTCACCCTCACCCTGCATGAGCTGGAGGAAGGGGTGCATCACATCGACGGCCTCCCGTGGCCCGTCGCCGTCGAAGGCCAGTCCCACCCCGGCGGCTCCGTGCGGTACCGCCTGGGAGATGAGCTGGCCTACATCTCCGACGCGGCGGCCGAGGCGAGGCGAGAGGTGGCATTCACGGCGGGAGTGCGGGTGCTGCTGCGCGAGGCCTGGGGCGAGCGGGAGGCCCACCCCCCCGAGATCTGGCAATCCCATGCCGACGTCGACACCGTCGCTTCCATCGCCCGGGAGGCCGACGTAGGCGCCCTCTACCTCATCCACCTCCACCCGCTGCTCGACGGGCCAGGGGCGCTGCGTCTGATGCACCGGGGCCGGCGCATCTTCCCGAGGACTTTCCTGGCGGAAGACCTGCGTGTCATCCAGGTCGAGCCGTAGGCGGTTCGCCGCCAGCCGCGAGCGGGCAGGAGGCCGGCGGTCGGTCGCCCCTCGCTGCGGCTCCAAGCTGCGGCTAATACAGCCTGCCTCAAGGGAGGCATTCTGACACCCACGCACCGGCGCACGGGACAAGAGCCCCCGGAGTGGACGTGACAAAGGGCCCTGTTGGCTCGGGGGAGCGACGCGTCGACGCTTCAGCCCAAGCCCCGGGAGAATAGGGCTCTTGCATCCTCACAATCGGTCAACGAACCTCACGCCGAGTGCGACGCCGTCAGTCGTTCGACTTCACGCCACAACTTGTCGAAGGAGGGCGAGCGCTGGCGAGCCCGGTCCAGGTCCAGCATCTGCGTCAAGGCGGGTTGGTCTACGGTCTCAGAGTAGTACCGGCCCGGTTCCATCTGTCGCTGCAGGTACTCTTTAGCACCCCGAATGGACTCGGGGTCAACGGGGGCAACCGCGTTTGCTCGCACGCCCCTACGTCCTCGTAGGCTGTCGAGTCCGGCCAGCAGCCATGACTCGTACTCCGCCTTGGCCACGACGACGGCCACCGGCACGTTCGGTCCGGCGATCGACCGGACTTCCTTCAACAGATCCTGTCCCAGCTCTGCGGGACAGTCGTCGTCGGCGTCCAGCAATATCAGGATGGCGACGTCATTTGCGACCCTGCAGGCTAGACGAACGGCCCTCTCGAGCCGGTCAGGCTTGCGGAGCTGGCCCTTCGGAACTCGGATCGGCGTCTCCACGCGGACGTGATGGGCATTGCAGCGCTCCAACAGGCGCCGGAGCAGGATCGGTACGGCCTGCCTCTCGCCGTGGCCCTCAACGATCGGCACGATCCTCATGGTACGCGTCTCCGTCCGGTGGGAAGAGTCGTAGCTGGTACTGAATGTGCTGGTATGCCTGCTCGTCAGGCCTCAGCTGCTCCAACCGCAACAGTTCGCCCACGCTGTACAGTTGCTCTTTTATCACCTGCCGCATCTCCGCCCGCACCGGAGTGATGATGGACTCGTTGTCTCGAGCCTCGACCGCCAGGATCGAAGCGGGATCGACATCGGGATGGTCCAAGAGCTCCGGGCTGTGGGTGGTGATGAGCAAACGAGTCCTGCGGGATGCCTCGAGCAACGCGTCCATCAACTTGACCGCCGCGCCTGGATGGATGGCCACCTCTGGCTCCTCGATGGCGACCAGGGTCGGTGGGATCTGGCTGGCTGTCGCCTGAAAAGTGGCCACAAGCACTCCGAGGACCCGCAACGTGCCGTCGGACATGTTGGCTGCCAGGAATCGCCACGGCGCCTCGTCGCCCGCCACCTTCTGGCGAAACTCGAGCGTCTCCTTTGGCCCGATGGAGCGTGCGACAACGGACGAGACGCCTGGCACCACCGAACTCAGGTACTCGTTGATGCGCTGGGCAAGCTCGGGCTGTTCGTCCGCGATCCGGCGCACCACCGACGCAAGGTTGCGCCCGTCGCGCTCCAGCAACTGGCCCGGGTCAGGATCCTGGAGGTCTCGGATACGCTCGGGGTTAAGGTTGTAAAACCCCATGTGGGAGAGTGCGTCATATAACGCCCTGAAACCAGAGAGGCCCGAGACAAGGGGCAGGTAAAGCCGGTCCGGCGATGTTGAATCTGGCAGGGGCCGTTCCGAACTCCTTTGCAACTTGCCGTTTTCGACCCGGAAGTACCATACCTTACCCCCCTCCGAGACCCAGCACTCTTCCCGCTGGACGTTGAAAGACCCCTGCTTCTGGGCGCCGATCTGAAAGGCATACCAACCATAGCCTCGGGTACCCAGATTGACAGTCAGTCTGATCCCGAAGTGAGTGGGATGGCCTCGTGACCGCCGACGGACTTCGTGGATGCCCCCGCGATCGCGCAGGGCGTGCTCCAACGTCGTGCGCAGCGCGTCCGCGACGAACCGTAGAGCGTCGACGAAGTTGCTCTTGCCGGACCCATTGGGCCCCACCAGCAGCGTCAACGGCTGCAGCGACACGTCGCATGCCGCGATGTTCTTGTAGTTCTTCAGGATCACCCGCTCCACGTACGGGGCGGAGACTCCCGTGGTTGTCATGGCTGACTCCTCGATACTGGCCATTTTCGCAACTCCCAGCTCCAGTATAAGGTACTGCGCAACGGCCGGTCGAGAGAAGCCTCGCTTTGCAAGGAGCGGCACCTAGCGTCCGTTGG
>DATCKA010000138.1:0-4829 GCA_036562495.1 Limnochordales bacterium | reverse complement strand
GCCGACGCGGCCTGGGACGCCGGACGGATCGGCGGCACGCTCTACGTCATCCCCTGGGGCTTCTACGAGCGAGCGCTCTACTACCGGCCGGATTGGTTCGCGGCGGCCGGGCTCGAGCCGCCCGCGACGTTCGACGACTTCCTGCAGGTGGCGCGCAAGCTGACCGACCCGCAGCGGGGGCGGTACGGCTACGCGTTTCGCGGTGGCCCCGGTGGTTGGGACAACGTGCAGCTGTGGATGCTGGCGTACGAGGGCACCGGCCGCTACTTCGACGAGAAGGGCCGCTCGGTGCTCGACAGCCCGGGGGCCGTGGAGGGGCTGCGAGCCTACACCAGCCTCTACCACAACCGATGGGCGCCTCCCGACAGCGTGACGTGGGGCTTCAACGACATCGTCGGGGCCTTCTACGCCGGCAAGGCGGCCATGCTCGACCAGGACCCCGACACCCTCGAGGCCGTGGTCACCCACATGGCGCCCGGCACCTACGCGGTGGCGCCGCTGCCCATCGGCCCGCACGGCAAGACGTTCTTCCAGCTCGGCTTCCCGGGCTGGGCGATGTCGAGCCGCACTCCCAACCGTGAGGCAGCCTGGGAGCTGGTCTCGTTTTTGGCTTCGCCCGAAAACAGCCTGCGCTTCGACGAGAACACCGGCGCCATCCCGCCGCTGAAGAACGTCCCGCCGGCCTCCAAGTACAGTGACCCCATCTACAAGGCCTGGATGGTCGAGCTCAACGACAACGTGCGCTATCCCAAGATCGTCCCGCCCTGGCACCTGCCCGAGTGGGCCACGTTCTTCAACCAGCTCGCGCCGGGGGAGCTCCAGAAGGTGCTGCTGGGGCGCGCCACGCCCGAGCAGGTGGCGAAGACGTGGGCTGACTTCCTCACGCAGGCGCAGAGCAAGTACCAGGCGGGGAGGCGCTGAGGCGGCAGCACGGGAGCGACGGCGCGCAGGTAGCCGCGCACACGGAGCGCGTGGGAGGGGGAGGGGACCCGCATCCCCTCCCCTCCAGCGACGCCGAGACAGACAGGAGCTGGAGTCATGGACCCTGGGTTGGCGACACGAGTATCTGCTCCGAGAGGGCGGCCCCGCTGGCCGATCCTGCGAGGCCTCGAGCCGTACCTGATGCTATCGCCGGCGTACGCGTTCATCCTGCTCATCATGGCGGTGCCGCTGGTGATCGCCTTCGGATACAGCCTGCAGTACTACGTCGTGGTCGACCCCTTCGGCCGGCGGTTCGTGGGCCTCGACAACTACCTGCGTCTGTTGCAGGATCCCGTATTCAAGGTGGCCTTGCGCAACACGGCGGTCTGGACCCTGACGTCGCTGGTCCTCCAGTTCGTCCTGGGCTTCACGCTGGCCATGCTGCTCAATGCGGGGCCGTTTCGGCTCAAGGGGCTCTACCAGAGCGTCGTCTTCCTGCCGTGGGCGGTGCCCGCGTTCCTCATCGGCCTCGTGTGGAAGTGGATGTACAATGCCGAGTTTGGCGTCGTGACGGACCTGCTGGCCCGGGCTCAGCTGCTCGAGGGGCCGGTGGGGCTCCTCTCCCGTCCCGATACGGCGCTCTTCGCCGTGGTGGCGGCCAACGTGTGGTTCGGCGTCCCCTTCTTCGCCATCATGATCCTCGCGGGCTTGCAGGCCATCCCGCCCGAGCTGTACGAGGCGGCGGCCATCGACGGGGCGTCCGACGTCCGTCAGTTTTGGAGCGTGACGCTGCCGATGCTGAGGCCGGCCATCGTCGTGTCGCTGCTCCTGCGAACCATCTGGATCGCCAACTTCCCGGACCTGATCTACCTGATGACCGGAGGCGGCCCGGCCAACGCGTCCCAGACTCTCGCCACGTACATCTTCACGACCACATACGAGGGGCTCGACTTCGGGTACGGCGCCACGCTGTCGGTCGCGCTCTGTGTCATCCTCACGCTGTACACCTTTGTGGCGCTGAAGGTGGGGTTCGCCCGTGAGTCGTAGCGGCGCCGGACGACGCAAGCGTTCGCCGGTGGGGCGGGTGGCCAGGGCCGTAGGCTTGATCGCCTTCCTGCTCTTCGCCATCTTCCCGTTTTACTGGGCGCTCGTGACCTCGCTCAAGCCGGACCCGGAGCTGTTCACGTTCCCGGTGCGCTACTGGCCGCAGGCGCCGACGCTGGAGCACTACGCGTCGGTGCTGTCGAGTTCCAACTTCCTGGCGTACTTCCGCAACAGCCTCGTGGTGGCGACGGGGACGTCGGTCGTGGTCGTGATCGTGGCGGTGCTCTCCGGGTACAGCCTGGCCCGCTTCCGGTTTCGAGGGCGGCTGGCGAGCACGTGGCTGTTCCTGGCGACGCAGATGTTTCCGGGCGTGCTCTTCCTGGGGCCGCTTTACGGGATGTTCGTGCGGCTGCACCTGCTGGACCGGTTGCTGGGGCTGATCCTGATCTACGCGACGCTCAACATCCCCTTCACGACCTTCCTGATGCGCGGCTTCTACGAACAGATCCCGCGGGAGATCGAAGAGGCCGCCGTGGTGGATGGGTGCACCCGGCTCCAGGCCATTTGGCGCGTGCTGGTGCCGGTGTTGTGGCCGGGGCTGGCGGCGTCGTTCTCGTTCGTCTTCGTGGCGGCCTGGAGCGAGCTGTTGTTCGCGGTCATGTTCATCCACAGCGACGGGCTGCGCACCATCCCGGTGGGGCTGTCGCTGTACGTGGGCAAGTTCAACATCAGCTGGGGCGAGATGATGGCGGCGTCGGTCATCGCGCTGATGCCGGTCATGGTCATGTTCGGCGTCATCCAGCGCTACCTGGTGCAGGGGCTGTCGCTGGGGGCCGTGAAGGGGTAAGCAGGGGAGGAGCGACCGGCGCCGTCCCATTTCCCCGGGAATGGACGCGGTCGCTTTTCGCCGCTCCGGTGCTGCCCTCGTAGCGCGGACCCATTGCTCGCCCCATCCGCTTCGCCCTGTCCGCTCGGTGGCAGGAGGCTCACGGTCGAGCGCATAGAAGTCTCCGGCGGCACGACGAGGCGAATGGTCGCCCGCGTGCCATGTCCCAGCCCCGCGCTCGTCGCGGTCGTCGCTACAAGTGGACTGGGGACAGGGGAGGGCCTCCGCATGGCAAAGGTAACCGTCATCGGTGCAGGAAGCGTCGTATTCTCCATGCGGCTGATCCAGGACCTGTGCCTGACCGAGAGCCTGGGCGGAAGCACCATCACCTTCATGGACATCGACGAGAGACGGCTCGACATGGTCTACGAGCTGGCGTCGAGGTACGTCAAGGAGACCGGCGCCCGCTTGACGCTGGAGAAGACCACGGACAGGAAGCGGGCGCTCGACGGGAGCGACTTCGTCATCAACACGGTCAAGGTCGGCGGCTACCGTGGGATGGAATCCGAACGGGAGATCGCCGAGCGGCACGGCTACTACAGGGGCATCGACGACAGGGTCAGCGACTACTACGGCGGGATAGCCGCCTACCACCAGCTCGCGTTCTTCCTCGAGCTCGCCAGGGACGTGGAGCGGATCTGCCCGGACGCGTGGTACCTGCAGGTGTCCAACCCCGTCTTCGAGGGAACCACCCTCGTTCTGAGAGAGACGAAACTCAAGACCGTCGGCTTTTGTCATGGGTTCAACGAATACCGGGAGATGGTGAAGGTCCTCGGGCTCGATCCCGATGACGTGCAGGTCCAGGTGGCCGGCTTCAACCATTACATCTTCCTGACGCGCTTCCTGTATCGGGGCGAGGATGCCTATCCACGCCTGGACGAGTGGATCGAGAAGAAGGCCAGCGAGTACTGGAACAGCGACGAGTACCTGCGCGAGCCGTGGAACACGCAAATGTCACGGGCCGCGGTGGAGATCTACAGGCTCTATGGGCTGTTCCCGATCGGCGACACGGTGAGGACGGCCTCCCCCTGGTGGATGCACACCGACCTCAAGACCAAGGCGCAGTGGTTCCCGGCAGGAGGCCCCGATTCCGAGGTCGGTTGGACTTTGTACCTCAACCGTCTGCATAGCAGACTGAACGAGATGCAGCGGATAGCCTCGGACCCCAGCATCTCGCCGACCACGGAGTTCCCGCCGGTTCCGAGCGGAGAGTTCATCGTGCCGTTCATCGATTCGGTGGTCAACGGTACGGAGAGGCGACTCGTCATCAATGTCGCCAACGACGGGACCATACCAGGGATACCGGATGACGTCGCCATCGAGGTGCCGGTCGTGGTGAAGAAGGGAGCCATCGAGAAGGAACGCATCGATCCGCTGCCCGAGCGCCTCATGCTCCACGTGCTCATCCCGAGGTGGCTGAGGATGGAGAGGATCTTGCATGCGTTCAAAGAGCGAGACAAGACGAGCCTGATACTGACGCTGACGGACGACCCGAGGACCACGTCCTTCGACCAGGCGGCCCGCCTGATCGACGAGCTGCTGGGGATGCCGTGGAATTCGGAGGCACGACAGCACTACGTCTAAAGAGCTGGCGCCTGCCGCTACCGGCGGTCGGGTTGCCGTGCCACAGTTGTCGTGCCACAGATGACCGAGGTGCTGTGAACCACCATAGGCCGGCCCCGCCTCTTCGAGGTGCCGGGGCCGGCCTTCGCCCCTTCAGATTCCCCTGTCTGCTGAGTCCTCGAACCCCTTCGCCGGTCGAAGAGGGCGCATTTCAACGATCGTTGAAATGCGCCGCGACCGCCATCTGCCGCCTCGTTCCCTGGATGGGACATCCGACGGCCCGACACGACCCGTCAGCTCCCCTCGAGCCCCGCCCGGCCGTAGCGACTGCCGGCCGGCCCGACGAGGAGCGGCTGAGGAGCGGCTGCGGCCGGACGCGCGGCCGCCCGGCGCATAGGTGGTGTCCCCTTTCAGC
>DATCKA010000030.1:0-212282 GCA_036562495.1 Limnochordales bacterium | reverse complement strand
AAGGCGGCCTGGTCGGCGCGAGGTCGATCAGGCTGATTTTGCGTCTAGGGCCGCATGGCTACGACCCGCGGAAGGAGCCGCGCCCGTGAGCGTGAAGGCAACGGTCCATCCCCTGGAAGGTAGCAAGGTCTCCCTCGAGGTCGAGGTGCCAGCCGAAACGGTACGCCGCAGCATGGACGAGGCTTACCGGCGCCTGGCGCAGCGGGTACGGGTGCCGGGCTTTCGCCCGGGCCGGGTGCCCCCCGAAGTGCTGCGGGCGCGGCTCGGTGTGCAGCCCGTCTACGACGAGGCGCTGGACATCCTGCTCCCCCAGGCCTACCGCGAGGCCGTGGAGCAGAGCGGCCTGGAGCCGGTGGAGGACCCCCGGATCGACATCGTCCAGATGGAAGAGGACAAACCCCTCGTCTTCAAGGCCGAGGTGACGGTTAAGCCCGAGGTCACCCTGGGTACGTATAGAGGGGTGAAGGTCGAGCGGGTCGTCCGCCGGGTCAGCGACGCCGACGTCGACCGGGTGTTGCGCCGGCTGCAGGAGCAGCTGGCCGTGCTGGAGCCGGTGGACCAGCCCGTCCAACGAGGGCTCTACGTCGAGGTGGACTACGACGCGCTCCTCGACGGGCGGCCCTTCAGGGGCGGGGCGGCGCGGGGGCGCACGCTGGAGGTGGGCTCGGAGCAGGTGCTGCCGGGCTTCGACGCCGCCATCGAGGGGATGCGCCCCGGCGAGCAGCGCCAGTTCGAGCTCGACGTGCCGGCCGACTATCCGGTCAAGGACCTGGCGGGCAAGCGCCTGGCCTTCACCGTCACCGTGCAGTCGGTCAAGGCCAAGCGGTTGCCGGCCATCGACGACGAGCTGGCGCAGCAGGTGGGCGGCTACGCCGACCTGGGCGAGCTCAAGGCGGCCATCCGCCGTAGCCTGGAGGCGTCGGCCGACCGAAAGGGACGGGCCGAGCTGCGCCGGCGTGTGGTGGAGCGGGTGACGCAGGAGGCCAAGGTCGAGGTGCCCGAGCCCATGCTGCGGCGAAGGACCGACCGGCTCCTGCGGGAGCTGGCCGAGCGCCTCGCGGCCCAGGGCCTGACGGTGGAGCGCTACCTGGAGCTGACGGGGCGGAGCGCCTCGGAGCTGGTGCAGAGTCTGGAGCCCGAGGCGCGCCGGCAGCTGGTGGAGGAGATGGTGATCGACGCGATCGCCCGCCAGGAGTCCATCGAGCCGGACCCCGCCGAGGTGGAGCGCCGCGTCGAGGAGGTACTCGGGCCCATCCGGGGCCGCGGCGACGCCGCCCAGCTCTCGGAGCGGCGCCGCCGGCAGGAGCAGGCCCGCCAGCAGCAGCTGGCGGAGGACGTGCGGGAGTCGGTGCGGATCGGGCTACGCCGGGAGCGCACCGTGGCCTGGCTGGTGGAGCAGGCCGAGGTGACCGAGCGTGAGGAGGAGGGGCTCGGCGAGGACGAGGCCGCCGAGCTGACGGCCGTGCTGGAGGTCCAGCAGCAGGCCACGGGCGAGCCGGCCCGGCCCGAGGCCCACGCCGGTTGACGCTGCAGACGACCCCATCACGGAAGGTGGGAGGACCGACATGGTGACCAGCCAGCTGGTGCCCATCGTCGTGGAGCAGACCCCCCGCGGCGAAAGGGCCTACGACATCTACTCGCGCCTGCTCAAGGAGCGCATCATCTTCATCGGCGGCCCCATCGACGACACCTTGGCCAATCTCGTCATCGCGCAGATGCTCTTCTTGCAGTCGGAGGACCCCGACAAGGACATCTCGCTGTACATCAACAGCCCTGGCGGCGAGGTGTACGCGGGGCTGGCCATCTACGACACCATGCAGTACGTCAAAAACGTCTCCACCATCTGCATCGGCCTGGCGGCCAGCATGGCGGCCCTGCTGCTGGCGGCGGGCCAGAAGGGCAAGCGGTATGCGCTGCCGTACTCCCGGGTCATGATCCACCAGCCCATGGGCGGTGTGCGGGGGCAGGCCACCGAGATCGAGATCGAGGCACGGGAGATCCTGCGCCTCAAGCACATCGGCAATGAGATCCTGAGCAAGCACACCGGCCAGCCCATCGAGCGTATCGAGAAGGACACCGACCGCAACTTCTACATGTCGGCCGAGGAGGCCAGGGAGTACGGGATCGTCGACGAGATCCTCAGGGAGCCCGCACGGCCTGCCAAGCGCTAGGGACCTACCCGGCGCCAGGACCGATCCGGGCCCGCGGGGGGCGACACAGAGGGCATGATCAAGTTTTCCGACGAGAAGGCGCAACTGAAGTGCTCCTTCTGCGGCAAGCCGCAGGAGCAGGTGAAGAAGCTCATCGCGGGCCCGGGCGTCTACATCTGCGACGAGTGCGTCGAGCTGTGCAACGAGATCATCGACGACCAGGGCGCCGAGGAGATCGACGCCCAGCTCGGCACGCTGCCCAAGCCGGCCGAGATCAAGGCCATCCTGGACCAGTACGTCGTCGGCCAGGAGCACGCCAAGAAGGTGCTCTCGGTGGCCGTCTACAACCACTACAAGCGCATCAACGCCGGCATGCGGGCCGATGACGTCGAGCTGCAGAAGAGCAACATCCTCTTGCTGGGGCCCACGGGCTCGGGCAAGACGCTGTTAGCCCAGACCCTGGCCCGCATCCTCAACGTGCCCTTCGCCATCGCGGACGCCACCTCGCTGACGGAGGCCGGCTACGTGGGCGAGGACGTGGAGAACGTCCTGCTGCGGCTCATCCAAAACGCCGACTACGACGTGGAGCGGGCCGAGCGCGGCATCATCTACATCGACGAGGTCGACAAGATCGCCCGCAAGTCGGAGAACCCGTCCATCACCCGGGACGTCTCGGGCGAGGGCGTGCAGCAGGCCCTGCTCAAGATCCTGGAGGGCACGGTGGCCAGCGTGCCGCCGCAGGGCGGACGCAAGCACCCCCACCAGGAGTTCATCCAGATCGACACCACCAACATCCTCTTCATCTGCGGCGGAGCCTTCGAGAGCCTGGAGAAGATCATCGAAAACCGCATCCGCCAGAAGACCATGGGCTTCGGCGCCACCATCCAGAGCAAGCAGGAGCGCCAGATCGGCGACATCCTGCGCCAGGTGATGCCGGAGGACCTGCTCAAGTTCGGCATGATCCCCGAGTTCATCGGCCGGCTCCCCATCGTGGTCGCCCTCGACGCTCTGACCGAGGACGACATGGTGCGGATCCTGGTCGAGCCCAAGAACGCCCTCATCAAGCAGTACAAGAAGCTGATGGAGATGGACGGGGTGGAGCTGGAGTTTACCGAGGACGCCCTGCGCGCCATCGCCCGCAAGGCCATGGAGCGCAAGAGCGGCGCCCGGGGCCTGCGCTCCATCATCGAGGAGATCATGCTGGACGTCATGTTTGAGGTGCCCTCGGCCGGTGACGTCAAGAAGTGCACGGTGACGGCCGAGGTGGTGGAGCGAGGGGTGCCGCCCCGCCTCATCCGGGTAGACCGCCCGGCCGCCAGCGCCCCTCGCGCCCGCAAGCGAGAGGAGAGCGCCTGAGGGGCCCGTCCTCGCGCTCGCCTGCGGATCCGGCGTGTTAGACCTTCCGTCCCGCGGCATACTAGCCACAGTCTGGAAGCGGGTCCGGCGCCACGGGGGCCACCCTCCAGGCGCCGGCCGCGGGGGAAGGGTCGGTCATGTCGGATCTCCTGGCGGTCTTCGCCCTGCTCAACTTCTTCTTTGCCGCCGTCATCGGCTTGTACTTCTTCAACCTGCTGCGGGCCCAGCAGGTCAACCGCTCGGCCATCGAGCGTGAGTCGCGGCGGGAGATGGAGCGCCTGCGCCGGTTGCGGTCCATCTCGCTGACCGAGCCGCTGGCCGCCAAGACCCGCCCCAGCTCCTTCGAGGAGATCGTGGGGCAGGAGGAGGGCATCCGGGCCCTGCGGGCGGCCCTCTGCGGGCCCAACCCGCAACACGTCATCATCTACGGGCCGCCGGGCGTGGGCAAGACGGCGGCGGCGCGGCTGGTGCTGGAGGAGGCCAAGCGCAACCCTCTCTCCCCCTTCAAGGCCGATGCCCGCTTCGTGGAGGTGGACGCCACCGCGTCGCGCTTCGACGACCGGGGCATCGCGGATCCCCTCCTGGGATCGGTGCACGACCCCATCTACCAGGGGGCGGGCCCCATGGGCATCGCCGGGATCCCCCAGCCCAAGCCAGGGGCCGTCACCAAGGCGCACGGCGGGATCCTCTTCATCGACGAGCTGGGCGAGCTGCACCCCATCCAGCTCAACCGCCTGCTCAAGGTGCTGGAGGACCGGCGCGTCTACTTCGAGAGCGCGTACTACTCCAGCGAGGACACCAACATCCCGTCCCACATCCACGACATCTTCCAGAACGGCCTGCCGGCCGACTTCCGGCTGGTGGGGGCCACCACCCGACTGCCCGAGGAGATCTCCCCGGCCATCCGCTCCCGCTGCCTGGAGGTCTTCTTCAAGCCGCTGACGCCCGAGCAGATCGGCCGCATCGCCCGGGGTGCCGCTGAGAAGGTGGGACTGCCCATGGACGAGGCGGCCGTCGAGGTGGTCCAGCGCTACGCCGGCAACGGCCGTGAGGCGGTCAACATGGTGCAGGTGGCGGCGGGGCTGGTCATCTCGGAGGGGCGCAAGGCCATCACGGCGGCGGATCTCGAGTGGGTGGTCAACAACGGCCAGTACTCGCCGCGGCCTCACGTGACCGTGCGGCGGGAGCCGGCGGTGGGGCTGGTCTACGGGCTGGCGGTCTGGGGCCCCAACTCGGGGATGGTGGTGGAGATCGAGGCGACGGCGAAACCGGCGGCCACCCCGGGCGGCGGTCGGCTGACGGTGACCGGGGTGACCGAGGAGGAGGAGCTGGGAGGGCCTGGCCACACGCTACGCCGCAAGAGCCTGGCCAAGAGCTCCGTCGACGTGCTCCAGACGGTGCTGGAGCATCAGTTCGGCGTGCCGGTGCGGGAGCACGACGTCCACATCAACTTCCCGGGCGGCGCCCCCATCGACGGGCCATCGGCGGGTGCGGCCATGGCGGTGGCGGCCTACTCGGCCGTGACGGGGCGGCCCGTGCGGCCCGGCATCGCCATCACCGGCGAGCTGTCGGTGCGAGGGCTCATCCGCCCGGTGGGTGGCATCGTCCCCAAGGTTGAGGCGGCCCGTCGCAACGGCATCCGCACCGTCTTCATTCCCCGGGAAAACCACCTGGCCATCCTGCAGCAGCTCGAGGGCATCGAGGTGGTCCCGACGGAGCACCTGCGGGACGTGGTCGAGCGGGCGGTGGAGCCGTCCCTGCCAGCCCCGATGGGGGCCCGTCGGGACGGCGTTTTGACGGTGCGCTCGGGCACGGGGTAAGATGAGGGCGACTCCGCCGGGCGCCAAGAGAGGACGCGACGGCCAACGGAGGCAGGGGGGTGTGGCCGGTGGGGGAGGAGCCCGGGCGGGTGTTGCACCTGCCCCTGCTCGCGTTGCGGGGGATGGTCATCTTCCCTCACATGGCGGCGTCCCTGGAGATCGGACGACCCAGGTCGGTGGCGGCCGTCGAGGAGGCCGTCGCCCAGTCGCCGCCGCTGCTCATGCTGGCAGCGCAGCGCGACCCTCACGTGGTGGAGCCGTCGCCGGCCGACATCTATGAAGTGGGCACCGTCGCCCGGGTCGACGAGGTGCTCCAGGTGGCCGGCGGGCGCCTGCGGGTGACGGTGGAGGGCCTCTTCCGGGCCCGCATCACCGCCTTCGCCGGCGTGGAGTCTCGCATGCGGGTGAGGGCCGTGCCGCTGGAGTCGGACGGTACCGCTCCGTGGTCGGTCGAGCCGCAGGTTGCCGCCCATCGCCGATCGCTGGTCGAGGCGGTGCTGTCCTCCCTGGAAGAGTACGCGCGTCTCAGCGGCCAGCCGTGGCCCGAGCTGGCCCTGTCGCTGGCGCGGTCCGCCTCGCCGGAGCAGCTGTGCGACGTGGTGGCCGCCCAGCTCGCGCTGCCCTTCGAGGAGAAGCAGATGCTGCTGGAGTCGGCGGGCGGCATCGAGGGGCTGGAGCGGCTGCTGGCGCTCTTGCACCGCGAGATCGAGCTGTTGCTGGTCCAGCCCCGTGGCGGCCGCGGGCGGATGGCGAGCGAGCCTGGCCGGGAACAGGTGGGACGGGCCGCCGTCCGGCCGCTCGCACGGGAGGCGGCCGAGCGGGAGGCCGGGGGCGAGCGCGGCTCCGAGGTGGAGGAGCTGCGCCGGCGCATCCGCCAGGCGGGGCTGCCCGAGGCCGTGCAGGCCAAGGCCGAGCACGAGGTGGCACGCCTGGAGAAGATGCCGCCGCTGGCGGCCGAGGCCGTCGTGGTGCGGACCTATCTCGACTGGCTGCTGGCCCTGCCGTGGAACGCCCGCACGACGGATCGGCTCGACCTGGAAGCCGCCGAACGGGTGCTGGACGAGGACCACTACGGCCTCGAACAGGTCAAGGAACGGGTACTGGAGTTTTTGGCGGTGCGGCAACTGGCCCGCGAGCGAGCCCGTGCCACCGTCCTCTGCCTCATCGGGCCGCCCGGGGTCGGCAAGACGTCGCTGGCGCGTTCGGTGGCGCGGGCGCTGGAGCGACGGTTCGTGCGGATCAGCCTGGGAGGCGTGCGCGACGAGGCCGAGATCCGGGGCCACCGCCGCACCTACGTGGGGGCCATGCCGGGCAAGATCGTCCAGGCCATGCGGCAGGCCGGCGTACGAAACCCCGTCTTGCTGCTGGACGAGGTCGACAAGCTGAGCTCCGACTTCAGGGGCGACCCCGCCGCCGCGCTGCTCGAGGTGCTGGACCCGGAGCAGAATCACGCCTTCGCCGACCACTACCTCGAGGTGCCCTTCGACCTGTCGGACGTGCTCTTCATCACCACCGGCAACGTGCTGCAGGCCATCCCGCGTCCCCTGCGGGACCGGATGGAGACCATCACCATCCCCGGCTACACCGACGACGAGAAGGTGCAGATCGCCGTGCGCCACCTCATCCCCCGCCAGCGCCAGGCGCACGGGCTGTCGGAGGAGCACCTGTCGGTGGCGCCGAGTGCCGTGGCGGCCATCATCCGCGGCTACACGCGGGAGGCGGGGGTGCGGGAGCTGGAGCGGCAGATCGCCACGTTGTGCCGCAAGACGGCCCGACGGGTGGTGCAGGACCCCGAGACGCGAGTGCGGGTCAACGCGGCGAGCCTGGCGCGGTGGCTGGGGCCGCCCCGTTACCACGACTCCCACACCGAGGGAGAGGACCGGGTGGGGCTGGCGTTGGGCCTGGCCTACACCGAGTGGGGCGGCGATCTGCTGGCCATCGAGGTGGCGGTGGTGCCGGGCCGGGGCAAGCTGTGGCTGACGGGCAAGCTGGGCGAGGTGATGCGGGAGTCGGCCCAGGCCTCCTACAGCTACGTGCGCTCCAGGGCCCAGCAGCTGGGCATCGACCCCGGCTTTTACGAACGGGTCGACATCCACGTGCACGTCCCCGAGGGCGCCATCCCCAAGGACGGCCCCTCGGCCGGCATCACCATGGCGGTGGCGCTGGTGTCGGCCCTGCTGGGGCGACCGGTGCGTCGCGACGTGGCCATGACCGGCGAGATCACGCTGCGGGGGCGGGTGCTGCCCGTGGGCGGGGTCAAGGAGAAGGTGCTGGCCGCCCACCGCTACGGCATCCGACACCTGGTGCTGCCCCGGGAGAACCTCCAGGACCTCGACGAGGTCCCCGCACCGGTACGCCGCCAGCTGGAGGTGCATCCCGTCGCCCACATGGACGAGGTGCTGCGCCTCGCCTTCGCCGAGCCGGTGGCACCCGCCCTGGCCCAGACACCCGGGCCGTACGCTGCCGTGGACGTTCCGCCGGTGGAGCAGGCGGACATGGGCGGCGAGCAGGTGTGGCCGGAGCCCGCCTGAGGCGCGACGGCGCCGCATCCGCCCATCGTTGTCTGCGGGGCGCCGCGTGGGGCGTGGCCGGGGTGCTGGCAGCGGCCCTGGCAGCGATCGTCGTCGGTGGCCCCCTGGCCGAGGCGTGGCGGGGTCGGCGACCGCTCGACCCTGTCGCCTTCTGGATCGGGCCCGTCGGAGTGCGATGGTATGGCCTGCTGATAGCCCTCTCCTTCGTGCCGGCCTGGCTGGTGGCGCAGCCCGAGCGGGTGCGAGCGGGGCTGGCCGCGGACGACCTGGTCGACCTGGCGCTCCTGGGAATCCCGTTGGGGCTGGTCGGTGCCCGGCTGGGCTACGTGCTCCAAAACCTGGACTACTTCGCCCTGCATCCCCTGGACATGCTGCGCACGCGCATGGGAGGGCTCTCCATCCACGGGGTCCTGGTCGGTGCCGCGCTGGCCATCTTGTGGCTGGCTCGGCGGCGCCGGCTCGACGCGGCGGTGCTGGCCGACGTGGTGGCGCCCTCGATGCTGCTGGCGCAGGCCATCGGGCGATGGGGCAACTTCTTCAATCGCGAGGTGCTCGGCTACCCGACGGAGCGGCCCTGGGGCCTCTACGTCCCCGAGGCGATGCGCCCGCCCGGCTACGAGGCGGCGGCCTACTTCCACCCAGCTTTTTTGTACGAGTCCATCCTGGCCCTGGTGGGCGTGGTGGGCCTGCTGGCCTACCGGCGTCGCGTCCGTCGCCGGCCGGGGGAGCTGGCGGCGCTCTACCTGGTCGTCTACTCGACCGTGAGGTGGGGCGTCGAGTGGGTGCGCATCGGGGAGCCGCTGGCGATGGGGATGACGCTGGCCCAGTGGGTGAGCCTGGGAGGCGTGGCCGTGGGGGTGGCGTGGTGGGTCTGGCTCCGCCGGCAGGCCAGGCCCTCGATGGTAGAATGAGGGAAGGCGCCCGACAGGAGGTGGGACCAGGCCGTGGAGTGGGCACTGGACGGGCTCGGTGTGCTGCGGCGTCTCGTGGAGGATGAGCTGGGAGCGGGCATGCGGGGGCGGGATCTGCTCTCGCCGCTGGACCTCTCCCGGGCGGAGACCGAGCGGGTGCTGGAGCTGGGGCATCGGCTCAAGGCGTTGCAGCGAGCGGGGGTGCGCATCGCTCCGCTGGCGGGGCGCAGCCTGGCCCTCATCTTCCAGAAGCCATCGACTCGCACGCGCGTCTCCTTCGACGTGGCCATGGCGCAGCTCGGAGGCCACGCCCTGACGCTCAATGCCCACGAGCTGCAGCTCGGTCGGGGCGAAACCATCGAGGACACGGGGCGGGTGCTGTCGCGTTACGTCGATGCCATCATGATCCGCACCTACGCCCACCAGGACGTGGAGGCCCTGGCGCGGGCGGCCTCGGTGCCGGTCATCAACGGGTTGACCGACTACCTGCACCCGGTGCAGGCTCTGGCGGACTTCATGACCATCCAGGAGCGGCTCGGGCGGCTGGCGGGCGTGCGGCTCGCCTACGTGGGCGACGGCAACAACGTGGCGCGGGCGCTGATGTGGGGAGGCGCACGGCTGGGCATGCACGTGGTCGTGGCCAGCCCTCCGGGCTACCAGCTGGAGGAGGATGCGGTGGCCCTGGCCCGCATCGAGGCCGAGGCGTCGGGCGGCAGCGTGGAGCTGACCGACGACCCCCACCGGGCGGTGCGGGGGGCGGACGTCATCTACACCGACGTCTGGGCCAGCATGGGGCAGGAGGCCGAGCACGAGCGGCGGGTCAAGGACCTGGCGGCCTACCGGGTCGACGCGCGCCTGGTGGCAGAGGCGGCGCCCCATGTGCTGGTCATGCACTGCCTGCCGGCCCACCGGGGCGAGGAGATCACCGACGAGGTCATCGACGGGCCCCACTCGGTCGTCTGGGACCAGGCGGAAAACCGCCTGCATAGCCAAAAGGCGCTGCTACTGCTCCTGATGGGAGGCAACTTCTAGGCAGAGCAGCGAGGAGGGCATCCGATGGGCACCCGACCGACCCGTGTCATCATCATGGGAGCCGCGGGGCGAGACTTCCACAACTTCAACGTCTTCTTCCGCGACAACCCCGCCTACGAGGTGGTGGCCTTCACCGCCACCCAGATCCCCAACATCGAGGGCCGCACCTACCCGCCGGCGCTGGCCGGCCCCCGCTACCCGCAGGGCATCCCCATCTACCCCGAGACGGAGCTGGTGCGCCTGGTGCGGGAGCTGGAGGTCGACGAGGTCATCTTCGCCTACAGCGACGTGTCCCACACCTACGTGATGCACCACGCCTCGGCGGTGCTGGCGGCCGGCGCGGACTTCCGCCTCATGGGCCCGCGCAGCACGATGCTGCGGGCGCGGGTGCCGGTGGTGGCGGTGACGGCGGTACGCACAGGGGCCGGCAAGAGCCAGACGACGCGGCGGGTGGCGGAGGTGCTGACGGCCCGGGGGCTCAAGGTGGCGGTGGTGCGCCATCCCATGCCGTACGGGCGGCTCGAGGAGCAGGCGGTGCAGCGGTTCGCCTCCTACGAGGATCTGGACCGACACGAGTGCACCATCGAGGAGCGGGAGGAGTACGAGCCCCACCTGGACCGGGGCAATGTGGTCTACGCCGGCGTCGACTACGGGGCCATCCTCGAGCGGGCCCAGGCCGAGGCCGACGTGCTCATCTGGGACGGCGGCAACAACGACTTCCCCTTCTACTGGCCCGATCTGCAGATCACGGTCCTGGACCCGCATCGGTTGGATCACGAGCGCAGCTACCACCCGGGGGAGACCAACGCCCGCATGGCCCACGTGGCGGTCATCAACAAGGTCGACACCGCCCCGCCCGACGCGGTCGAGGCGCTGCGGGCCAGCATCGCATCCCTCAACCCCGACGCCATCGTCATCGAGGCCGAGTCGCCGATCACCGTCGATGAGCCGCAACAGCTGGCCGGACGGCGCGCGCTGGTCATCGAGGACGGCCCGACGCTGACCCACGGGGAGATGCGCTACGGTGCAGGGGCGCTGGCGGCCCGTCGGCACGGGGCCACCCTGGTCGACCCGCGGCCGTACGCTGTGGGTTCCATCCGGGAGACCTTCGCCCGCTACCCGCACCTGCAGGACGTGCTGCCCGCCATGGGCTACGGCGCCGAGCAGATCCGGGAGCTGGAGCAGACCATCCGGGCGACGCCCGCCGACGTGGTGGTCATCGGTACCCCCATCGACCTGCGCCGCATCATGACGCTGGATAAGCCGGCCGTGCGCGTGCGCTACGAGCTGCGGGAGCGCACCCGGCCGACGCTGGCCGAGGTGCTCGAAGAGCGCATCGTGCCGAAGGTCAAGGGGCAGGCCGGGGCGCGCTAGCCCGCCCCGGCCCCGAGGCATTGACCGGCGTGGAGGGGAAGGCTATAGTGCATGTGAGGATACCCTACCGGGTACCGTAGTGATTGGGGGAGAATGGACCGTGCCGCTGCTTTCGGCCAGGGATCGATCGTACCTGCAGGAGCTCTTCGCCAAGGTGCCCCGCAAGGTCAAGGTGCTGCTCTTCGTCGACTCCGAGTCGGGCCGCTGCCCGTACTGCCATCAGGCCGCGGAGCTGATGGCCGAGCTGGCCAGCCTCAGCGACCGGATCGACTACGAGGTGATCGAGATCGGCCAGCATCCTGAGCGTGCCCAGGGCTACGACGTCGACAAGGTGCCGGCCCTGGTGCTCTTGCGGGAGGATGGCACCGATACCCGAGTCCGCTACTTCGGCATCCCGGCGGGCTACGAATTTAGCAGCCTCATCGAGGACCTGGTGGACGTCTCCAACGGGGCGACCCGGCTGTCGCCAGCGACCCGAGAGAAGCTGAGCCGCATCACCCAGCCCGTGCACATCCAGGTCTTCGTGACGCCCACCTGTCCATACTGCCCCAAGGCCGTGAGGCTGGCCCACCAGTTCGCCATGGAGAGCCCCTTCGTGAGGGCCGACATGGTGGAAGCCCTGGAGTTTCCGGAGCTTGCCGACCGCTACGGGGTCTACGGGGTGCCCAAGACCGTCATCAACGACCGCCAGGAGATCGAGGGCGCCGTGCCCGAGGCGGTGATGCTGGAGTACGTGCTGGCGGCGGTGGGGCTGGCCGAGGAGCCCGGGGACGACCACGGCCCCCACGGGCACGGCGAGGCCTGAGGGGCGTCACGGGCCCGGTCGACCGAGCCGCTCACGCCGTCGGTGGCGTATTGCCCGGATCGCCGTCCTCGGAGGGCGGCGAGCGTCGACCCCGCAACAACGCCCACCCCCGACGGGCGGCCAGCTGGAGCGGCGCGACCAGGGGCGACGACGCTGGATGGCCGGGTCCGTTGCCATTGGCCGATGGCCCGCCCGGAGCATCGGAGCTGGGGGACGGCTGGCCGTCGCCCGCTGAGGGGGCGTCGGGCGTCTCGGTCGAGGAGCGGCTCGTCGAGCCGTTGCGGGCCCAGCGGATGCGAGATCCGGAAGCCTGGGAGCCGTTGCGCCAGGCACGGTCCGGCTGGGCCACCGTCGAAGCCCGCACCACCATGGCATCCTCGCCCATGACGAGCACGGCGTCGGCGGGGATGGAGGCCCGCCCGCGCAGGCGCTGGGCCAGCCCCGTCGGCGCCAGGATGACCCGCCCCACCTCGCCGGTGCGGGGATCGAGGAGCAGTTCCTCGACGTTGCCGAGGAACTCCCCGTCCTCGGTCAGCACCCGGGTGCCGTAGACGCGCAGCGGGCGTCGCAGCAGCGGCTGCAGCTCCGGCAAGGCGCCCGGTCGGGTCAGCGACTGGGCGCCCCGGATGGTGACGGCGTGCTGGCCGACCCCGACCGCCTGGCTCCACTCCAGCACGTGGTCTTCGGCCGGCCAGTGGCCCGAGGCGACGATGAGGGCACAGACCCGCCGGGCTCGCGGGTCGAAGATGAGGCGGTTGACGCGGCCCACCGCCCGACCGTCGTCGAGGTCGATGACCTGAAGCCCCAGCAGGCGGCGGCTCTTCACCATCGAAGCGTCCCTCCGTTGTCCACTCTCGCCTCGATGGATACGCCGGGAGGCCGGCGGGATAGTACGGGAGGGCGACGGGACCGTGACCGAGCGCGAGACGGGGGCGGGCCGCCCGGTGAGCGGGCCCGAGGTAGGAGACCGGCTGGAGCTGGCCGTGCGGTCGCTGGATCCGCACGGTGACGGCGTCGCACGCACCCCTGACGGCTTCGTGGTCTTCGTCGAGAGGGGCCTGCCCGGCGACCGGGTCGAGGCCATCGTCACCCAACGGGCCGCCCGCTACGCCCGCGCCAGGCTCGAGCGGCTGCTCGAGCCGTCGCCCCAGCGCGTGGCGCCGCCGTGCCCGGTGGTGGAGGCGTGCGGCGGCTGTCCGCTCATGACCCTCTCGTACCCGGCGCAGCTGGAGGCCAAGCGCCGCACGGTGGTGGACGCCCTGTCGCGCATCGGGGGCGTCGCGGGGGCCGAGGAGCAGGTACGGCCCACGCTGGGGATGGAGCGTCCCTGGGCCTACCGCAACAAGGCGCAGCACCCGGTGGGGCGCGACGAGCAGGGGCGCCCCGTGGTGGGCTTCTACCGGCGAGGCACCCACGAGGTGGTGCCCGTCTCGGACTGCGCGGTCCAGCACCCGACCAACGTGAGGCTCGCGGCCGCAGCGCGTGACGCCATCGAAGCGCTGGGGTTGCCGGTCTACGACGAGGTCTCGGGCCGGGGCTGGGTGCGGCACGTCCTGGCGCGGGTGGGTGAGGCGACGGGCGAGGCGCTGCTGGTGCTGGTGACGACCTCCCTCGAGGAGCCGCGCCCGGGGGTGCTGGCGGCCATGGCTCGACAGGTGCGGGAACGGGTCCCCGAGCTGGTGGGGATGGTGCAAAACGTCAACCCTCGCCGCACCAACGTGGTGCTGGGCCCGCAAAATCGCCTGGTCTGGGGGCGGGACCACCTCTACGAGCGGGTCGGCGGCCTGACGCTCAAGCTGTCGGCCACCGCCTTCTTCCAGGTCAACACGCGGCAGGCCGAGGTGCTGTACCGAGAGGTGCGCCGGCGCATCGAGGGCTTCCTGGCGAGCCAGGGGCTGCGGCCGGGGCAGGGGCTGCTGCTGGATCTCTACTGCGGGATCGGTGGCATCGGCCTCGCCGCTGCGGACCTCGTGGAGCGGCTGGTGGGCGTCGAGGAGGATCCGCGGGCCGTCGCTGACGCCCGCCACAACGCGGCGCTCAACGGGGTCGACCACGCGCACTTCGTGGTGGGGCCCGTCGAGCAGGTGCTGCCCGAGGAGATGGCCAAACGGCGGGCCGAAGCCGGGGGCCCGGTCATGGTCGTCGTCGACCCTCCCCGCAAGGGGGTGGATGCCCGCGTCGTCGAGACCCTGGCGCGCACCGCTCCGGATCTCATCATCTACGTGTCGTGCAACCCGGCCACCATGGCCCGGGACCTGCGGCAGCTGCTGGAGCGGACAGGGCGGGCGGGCATCGCCTACGAGTGGGGGCCGGTGCAGCCCGTCGACCTCTTTCCCCACACCGCCCACGTCGAGGCGGTGACGCACCTGGTCAGGAGGGGGTACGCACGATGAAGGGGCGCGTAGCGGGCGGCCGGCTGGCCGGCCTGGGCCTCGTGGTGCTGGTCCTGGCGCTGCTCGGCGGGGGTCTCCTGGAGCACCGTGGCACGGCTGCGTCCGAGCGGCCGTGGGATGTGACGCTGGTGCCGGATCGGGTGAGGCCCGGCGAGCTGGTCACGGTGGTCGTGACCGGGGCCGGCGTCGCCGGGGAGCCGGACGGGTGGGTGGGCGAACTGGCCGGGCAGCGCTTCGGCTTCTACCCCGCCGGCCAGGGGCGGATGGCGGCGCTGGTGGCGGTCTCCTACCACCAGCAACCCGGCGCCTACCCGGTGCTGGTGCGCGCACCCTCGGGCCGGGAGGTCCGGCTCAGCCTCCCCGTGGAGCCCCGTCAGTTCACCGTGCAGCGCCTGACGGTGCCGCCCTCGCAGGAGGCGCTGGTGCGCCCCCAGGATCCGGCCGTGGTCGAGCGCCGGCGCCGGGAGGCCGCGGAGGTGGCGGCGGCCCGAGCGCGCTCGAGCCCGCAGCCGCTTTGGGACGGGCCCTTCATCTGGCCGCTGGACGGGGCTCGCCGGATCACCAGCGAGTTCGGCCTGGTGCGGGAGGTCAACGGTCGGATCACCGAGCGCCACTCGGGGCTCGATCTGGCCGCTCCCGCGGGGACGCCGGTGCGAGCGGCCAACGCAGGCCGGGTCGTCCTGGCCCGAGAGCACCTGGTGACGGGCAAGACCGTCATCCTCGATCACGGCTGGGGGCTCTTCACCTCGTACCTCCACCTGAGCGCGATGGCCGTGCAGGAGGGCGAGCTGGTGCGCAAGGGCCAGGTGATCGGGCACGTGGGCTCGACGGGCTTCTCCACGGGCCCGCACCTGCACTGGGCGGCTTGGGTGCCGGAGGCCTTCGTCGATCCGCGCCTGCTGCTGGAGGGCGGTCGCTGGCCACCAGAGCTCCCCTCCGTTGCCAAATAGAGGGCAGCGGCGGCCCGGCGTCGAAATGCGCGGCGTCACGGCGGGCCCTGTCAGGGCCCGCGAGTGGGGGAGGGCAGGGACGCCCCATGTCGCAACAAGCGGGCGGGCCGACTACGGGCCGGGCAGCGGGAGTGGCGCAGGTCAGCGCCGTGGCGGTGCCACCGGTAGCCTCGCGAGGGGTCACGGGGCACTTCGTGGCGGTCGGCGTCATCCTGGTGGCCCTGGCGCTGGCGGGCGGCTGGTACGTCAGCGGGCACCTGGGGCGAGGCGTCATCGACGCTTTCTCGGTGCTCTACGAAGCCTGGCAGGAGCATGACAACAGCCTGGCCGAGGTGCAGGCGCAGATCCAGGGGCTCCAGCGCCAGCTCAGCGAGTGGGGGGCCCTGGACGAGACCGGCGCACCGGGCGGCGTGCTGGTCATCAGTCGCGACCAGGCCCGTGACGTCGCCCAGCGCCTGAGCAGCGCCGCGACCACCGTCGATTCCCTGCGGCGGGTCGTCTCGCAGCGCCAGTCCATCATCGGTCGCACATCGGAGACCCTGGAGCGTGACGTGCGCGCCAGCCTCTGGGCGGTGGCGGCGGGCATCCTGGTCGCGGCCCTCATCGGAGGCGGCTGGCTCGCACGGGTCAGTGCGCGGCCGTTGAGCGAGCTGCGGCGCCAGCTGCAGGTGGCCGATCAGGGCCAGCAGGCGCTCGCCACGGCCCTGGCGCCATGGTTTACCCGGGTGGGCGACGGGCTGGGGGAGCAAGCGGCCGAGCTGACCCGCCACCTCGACGCGCTGGCCGCCCTTCAGGCACGGATGGATGCGGTGGCGGCGGCGGCCCAGCGCCTCGACCGGGAGGCGGCGTCGCTCTCGGACGGCGTCGAGGAGTTTCGCACGCTGGCCGACCGCATGCGGGAGTTCGGCGGGGAGTCCAAGGTGCTGGCCTTGAGCGCGGCCATCGAGAGTGCCCGCATGGAAGGGCAGGCCCACGGGGTCGGCGTGGTGGCCGAGGAGCTGCGGCGGGTCGCGTCGGAGGCCAAGGAGACGGTGCGCCTGCTGGCCGAGCTGGAGGGGCGCCTCGAGCAGGCCGCGGCAGGCGCTCGCAAGGCGGCGGCCCAGGCGGGCGCGGAGGCGGAGCAGGGCGCGCAGCAGGTGGCCCGGGTGCGGGAGCAGGCCAGCCAGCTGGTGGCCCGGCTGCGCGAGCTGCAGGGCCGTACCCGACAGGCGGCGCAGGCCGCCACGGCATGGGCCTCCCGCAGCGCGGGCGGACGCAGCTCCCTGGACCTGCGGGCATCCGTGGACCGGGCGCTGGGCGGTACCCCGCAGGTCGACGGGCGTGGCAGCGCCGAGCATGTCGGGGGTGACGAGACCCCGACGCCGACGACGAGTCGTGCCGGCGCCGGCGACGCGGGCGCCCCGGCCGCCTAGCAGCCTGGCGAAACCCGGCCGGGGCGCGCCGCGGGGCTCAGTGTGGCCGGCTGGTCTGCGCGACGGCCGCCGGCCGGGCGCCACCGGCGAGGCGTGGCAACTTGCGGATCCGCACGCTGGACGGCGTCACCTCGACGACCTCGTCGTCGTTGATCCACTCCAGCGCCCGCTCCAGGTCCATGATCCGGGGCGGGTCCAGCTTGGTGGCCACGTCGGCCGTGCTGGCGCGCATGTTGGTCAGGCGCTTCTCCTTGCAGATGTTGACCTGGATGTCCTGCGGGCGTGAGTGCTCGCCGACCACCTGCCCGGCGTAGACCCGCACGCCGGGCCCGAAGAAGAGGGTGCCGCGCTCCTGCAGGTTTTCGATGGCGTACGCGGTGGTGGTGCCCGTCTCGGTCGCCACCATCGCGCCGCCCGGGCGTGAGCGCCATTCGCCCACGTAGGGCCCGTAGTGGTCGAAGACGTGGTAGAGGATCCCGTAGCCTCGGGTCTCGGATAGGAGCTCCGAGCGAAACCCGATGAGCCCCCGCGAGGGGACGTGGGCGCGGATGCGCACCATGCCCCCGCTTTGCGGCTCGACCTCCAGCACGGTGGCATGTCGTTGCCCGAGCCGCTCCATGACCGCTCCCACCGAGTCGGCGGGCACGTACAGGACGGCCTCCTCGTAAGGCTCCTCGAGCTTGCCGTCGCGCTCGCGCAGGATGGGGCGGGGCCGGGAGACCTGCAGCTCGTACCCCTCCCGGCGCATCTTCTCGATGAGGATGGCCAGGTGGAGCTCGCCGCGGCCCTTGACCTCCAGCGTGTCGGGGGAGTCGGTGGGCTCCACCTGCAGGGCCACGTCGGTCTGCATCTCCCGCCAGAGGCGCTCGCGCAGCTGCCGCCCCGTCACGAACCGCCCCTCCTGGCCCGCGAACGGACTGTCGTTGACCATGAAGTACATCCCGATGGTGGGCGCCTCGACCCGGATGGCAGGCAGGGGCGACGGGCGCTCGGGGTCCGTGACGGTCTCGCCGATCTCGATGGCCTCGAGGCCTGTCAGGCCGACGATGTCGCCGGCCACCGCCTCGGCCACCTCCTCTCGCTTGAGGCCCAGGAAGCTCAGCACCCGCCCCACCTTGCCGGGCCGCAGCTCGCCCGAGCGGCTCGCGACGGCCACCGCCATGCCGGGGCGCACCACGCCGTTGAAGATGCGCCCGATGGCGATCCGGCCCAGGTAGTCGTTGTAGTCGAGGGTGGTGACCAGCACCTGCAGCGGCTGGTCGGGATCGCCCGACGGGGGCGGTACCTCGCGCACGATGGCGTCCAGCAGGGGCTGCAGGCTGTCGCCGGGCTTGTCCGGATCGGTGCTGGCCCAACCCTGGCGGGCCGAGGCGTACAGCACGGGAAACTCGATCTGCGCCTCGTCGGCGCCCAGCTCGATGAAGAGGTCCAGCACCTCGTCGACGACCTCGCGGGGGCGGGCGTTGGGCACGTCCATCTTGTTGACGACCACCAGCGGACGCAGCCCCACCTCGAAGGCCTTGCGCAGCACGAAGCGGGTCTGCGGCATGGGCCCCTCGAAGGCGTCCACCACCAGGAGCGCGCCGTCGGCCATGCGCAGCACGCGCTCGACTTCGCCGCCGAAGTCGGCATGGCCGGGCGTGTCGATGACGTTGATCTTGTAGGGGCCGTAGTGGATGGCGGTGTTCTTGGCCAGGATGGTGATGCCGCGCTCCCGCTCCAGCTCGTTGGAGTCCATGAGGCGCTCCTCCAGCGCCTGGTTGGCGCGGAAAAGCCCGCTCTGGCGGAGCATGGCGTCTACCAGCGTGGTCTTGCCGTGGTCGACGTGGGCGATGATGGCGACGTTGCGAATGTGCTCGCGCACCGATGCTCGCACTCCTCTGCCCCAGCGGGTCCGGGGCACGGTATCCGGGATCAGCAATCTACCACGAAGGGCGCCGCCACACCAGGGGCGGGCCTGACGGCCGGCGAAAGAGGGCAGCGCGTAAGGACGCGAGGGGGGTAGACCGGGGTCATGACGCCGGAGGAGTCGGCGCTTCGGCGGCAGGAGATCGCCGAGAAGCGGGAGCGCATCAACCGTCTGCTGCAGTCGCTCAAGCTGGACGCACTGCTGGTCGGCCGCCGCGACAACTTCGCCTGGGTGACGGCCGGCGGCGACAACCACGTGGCGCTGGCCACCGAGGCGGGCGAGGGCTACCTGTTGATCGAGCCGGACCGGTGGACGCTGGTGGCCACCAACATCGAGACGCCCCGCCTCACCCGGGAGGAGCTGGCCGATCTCCCGGTGCCGCTCGACGTGGAGGCTGCGCCGTGGTGGCAAGGGGTGGAGCTGACCATCGAGCGCCTCATCAAGGGGCGCCGGGTGGGGTCCGACACGGGTGTCGCCGGCACCCCCAACGTCGGGGCCGCGCTCCGGGAGCTGCGGCTTCCGCTGACCGCCCCCGAGTGCCAGCGGATCCGGGCGGTGGGCCGGCAGGCGTCCGAGGCGCTGGAGGCGGTCATGACCCGCGAGCTGGCGCCGGGCCAGACGGAGCTGGAGCTGGCCGGCCGCATAAGCCGAGCCCTCTGGGAGCGAGGCCTGGAGCCGACCGTGGTGCTGGTGGCGGCCGACGAACGGGTGCGCCAGTTTCGCCATCCCATCCCGACGTCCCGAGCTATCGAGCGCTACGTCATGGGGGTCGTCTGCGCTCGCCGGGGCGGGCTGACGGTGGCGCTGACCCGGCTCGCTCACTTCGGGCGGGTGCCGGGCGATTTGCGGGCCCGTCACGAGGCGGTCTGCCGCGTCGATGCGGCCATGATCGCCGCCACCCGACCCGGTGTGCGGGTCGCCGACATTCTGGAGACGGGCGCGCAGGCGTACCGTAAGGAGGGCTTTGGAGAGGAGTGGCGGCTGCACCACCAGGGCGGGGCCATCGGCTATGCCAACCGGGAGTATGTGGCCACCCCTGACGGCTCCCAGGTGGTGACGGCGCCGGCAGCCTTCGCCTGGAACCCCAGCATCACGGGGACGAAGTCAGAGGATACCATCCTGGTGGGGGCGAACTCCCAAGGCGGAATCGAAATCATTACGGCCCATTCGCCCGCCTGGCCGACCGTCGAGGTGGAGGTGGACGGCCAAAGCCTGCCACGACCCGGCATCCTGGAGCTGTCTCGGAGCCGGGCGATCGGGTAGGGCAGCGGGCCCGGACTGGCCGGACGACGACGCGTCGAGAAGGGGTGCCGGCGGACGCGATGATCTTCAGCATCGTGGGTCAACTGGACTCGCCCGTGCGCCAGTGGCTGGCCCAGGGCCTCCGACGGGAGCTGGAGCGCCGGGGGCACGTCTACGAGGAGCCGACCTCCCGGGACCTGCGGCTGGTGCTCAACTTCCTCGAACCCGGGCGTCCACGCCCGTACCGGCGGCGAGCGAGAGCCACCTTCGTCTGCTCGGTGGCCGAGGCGTCCGAGCTGCCGCAGGACGTGCTCAAGGCGGCCTACCCGCTCCTGATCCGGTCGCTGTCCAATCTGCTGCTGTACGTGGTGCCCGAGGGCGACCGGGTGCGCACCTTCTTCGTCACGCTCGAGCAGGGCTACTACGAGATCCCCTACGACCCCGACGAGGCCGTCTTCTTCGACCGGCTGTACGCACGGCTGCACCCGCTGGCCTCGTCCAACCTCATCATCGACAACATCTTCGAGCCCGATCTCCCCGAGTCGCTGTGGGAAGGCGACGAAGCGGTGGACCAGATCCGCCGGGCCAGCCGCAGGCTGGGGGAGCTGGACCTGCTGCCGGCGCCCTTTCCCATCCAGGAGATCCTGCCCCCCGAGGACATGCGGCACGTCCAGCACCTCTACGGCATCGGCGGGCTCAGCTACGGCAACCTGAGCGCGCGCCGGGACCGCACCTCCTTCTGGATGAGCGCGAGCGGCGTCAACAAGTACCGCCTCGAGACCGTCGGGCAGGACATCCTGCTGGTCAAGGGCTACGATGCCGAGCGCAACGCGATGATCCTGAGCGTGCCGCCCCACGTCACGCCGAGGCGGGTCTCGGTCGACGCCATCGAGCACTGGATGATCTACACCGAGCACCCCGAGGTGGGGGCCATCCTGCACGTCCACGCGTGGATGGACGGGGTGCGCTCCACCCAGGTCAACTACCCCTGCGGCACGCTGGAGCTGGCGCAGTCGGTGGCCAACCTGGTGCGGGAGGCGCCGGATCCGGCGCGGGCCGTCATCGGGCTGCGCAACCACGGCCTCACCATCACCGGCCCCAGCCTCGACGAGATCTTCGAGCGCATCGAGGGGCGGCTCATCCGACAGGTCCCGATGATGTGAGGGGCAGCCCCAGACTGGCCTGCACCAGGGCACGGCCGTCGACCGGCAGCACCTCGAGCTGCCGGTCGACGGCTCGGCACAGATCGTCGACGGACATGTCGTCCAGGAAGACGGACTGGCCGGCTCTGAGGGTCACGTCGGGCAGGAACACCGCGTCGAAGCTCGCCAGGTCGCCCCGTGCCACCAGCGCGTCGCGCAGGTCGCCACCGGTCAGCAGCCCCGCCACCGTCACCGTGGGCCCGTAGAAGCGGTTGACCACCGCCTCCACCTCGATGTCGACCCCGGGCGCCACCCGAGCCAGCCGGCTCGCCAGCGCCCGCAACACGGCCGACGCCGAGACACCGGTCACCCACAGCACGCGCCGCCGCCTGTCCGACCCCGCGGCCGCCAGGCGCCCTGTCTCCCTGAGCTCCCGCTCGGCCTGGCGGACCTCGTCGATGAGTTTGCGCAACAGCCCGATGCCGTTGCCGAGCTGTGGGAAATCCTCATAGGCCTCGGCTGGCGGCACCCAGCGCCCTGCCAGCACGTACCACTCGTCGGCGGCGAAGACCAGCCGGGTCCCCCGCTCGGCCAGGAGGCGGCGCTGCCAGGACCGCACCTGGCGCAGGACGGCCCGCGCCTCGTCGGGCCGGTACGGGCGCAGGGGGTACAGGTGGCGCCGGAAGCGGGTGAGGCCCACCGGCACCACCGAGATGGTGCGCACCTGCGGGAAGAGGGATGCCAGGTCCGCGATGGAGCGGTCCAGCTGCGGGCCGTCGTTGATGCCCGGGCAGAGGACCAGCTGGGTGTGCATGACGATGCCGGCCTCGGCGAGCCGTCGCAACTGGCCCATGATCCCCCGGGCCCGCTCGGTGCCCATCAGGAAGGCCCGCACGTCGTCGTCGGTGGCGTGGACGGAGATGTAGAGGGGCGAGAGGTGCTGCTCGAGGACCCGCTGCCAGTCCTCCTCGGTCCAGTTGGTCAGGGTGATGAAGTTGGCGTCGAGGACCGACAGGCGCAGGTCGTCGTCCATGATGTAGAGGCTACGCCGCATGCCCTTGGGCGACTGGTGCACGAAGCAGAAGATGCACCGGTTGACGCAGGTGATGATGCGGTCGAAGAGGGGGTCCTCGAAGCGCAGCCCCAGGTCCTCCTCTTCGTCCTTGTCGATCTCCACCAGGAGCTCGTCGCCGTCGGGCCGTTGCACGAGGATGGAGAGATGGGGGTGGGCGGCGGCGTAGTGGAGCTGGATGAGGTCCGTGGCGGGCGCCCCGTTGATGGAGACGATGCGGTCGCCGGGGCGCAAGCCCGCCTCCTCGGCGATGGAGCCGGGCTCGACCGCCGTGATGACCGCACCCGGCTTGAGAGCCTCTCGGGGCGTCCGCCGCTGCATGTGCTCGTCCTTCCTTACGCCCACTCCACGTCGAGCCGGGCCGCACCCTTGGGCTCGGGCACGCGCACGACGAGGCGACTCCGCGACGCATCCCACCACCACGCCGGCCGATCGGCCCACGGCCCGGCCAGCGCCTGGGCGGCGTCCGCACTCTGCTCGAAGACCGGCGTCAACGCCTCGCGCGACGGCTCCACGGGCTCGCCCTGCCAGCGAACCGCGGCGGGCCGGCCCCGTTCGACGCGCTCGACGACCCACTCCAACCAGGCGCGCCGGGGCGCGTATCGCCCCTCCCGCGGCCCCAGCTCGGCCCGAAGGGATAGCCTGCCCCCTGCCAGCGACCAGGTCGTCTCGACGCGCCGCCGCGCGAAGTCGCCCTCCTGGTAGGCCAGGCTCTCGCCGTCATCCTCGTAGAGCCACGTCCAGCCTCCGGTGTCGCCCCGGGCCAGGGCAATCGACGACGGGGCCGCCATGCCGAGGGTCAACCGGCCGTCGCTGGCCAGCTCCCCGGTGTGGAGGGCCCTGGGCCCCAGGGGCAGCGGCACGCCGGCCCGTACGAAGACCGGGATCTGGTCCAGCGGTGCCTCCACCGGCGCATATGCAGGCCCCTGCAGCCGGACCGGTTGCCACAGGTGCACCCACTCGCCCTCGGGCACGTAGACCAGCCGCTCCCGGTCGCCGGGGCGGGTCACCGGCGCCACCAGGAGGTGTGGCCCCAGCAGCCACTCGTCCTGGACCCGCTCGGCCACCTCGTCGCCCGGGTAGTGCCAGAAGAGCGGCCGCACGATGGGCGTCCCCCGTGAGGCCGCCTCCCAGAAGAGGGTGTACAGGTAGGGCATCAGCCGGTAGCGCCAGGCGATGAACTCCCGGCAGATGGCCTCCACCTCTTCGCCGAAGCGCCAGACCTCCTGGGGGCGGGTATCCTTGGCCGAGTGGTTGCGGAAGAAGGGAGTGAAGGCCGCCGCCTGGGTCCATCGGGCCAGCAGCTCCCCTGTGGCGTGGCGGGCGAAGCCTCCCACGTCCGCGCCCACGAAGGCGAGGCCCGACAGGCCCAGGTTGATCAGCTGCGGCCCCATCATGGCCAGGTGCTCCCACCAGCTGGAGTTGTCACCGGTCCAGACGGCCGCGTAGCGCTGGATGCCGGCGAAGCCGGCCCGGGTCAGGACGAACGGGCGGGTGCCAGGCCGCAGCTCCAGCAGGGCCTCGTAGGTGGCCTTGCTCATCAGCAGGCCGTAGACGTTGTGGGCCTCGGCGTGACGCATGGCGCGCCGTTCCTCGGGCGGCCGCTCGTCGTCGGGCCCGTGCACGACATCGAGGTCCAGGGTGCCGGCGGGCAGCGGGGGGCGGAAGTTGGCGGGCTCGTTCATGTCATTCCAGATGCCCGCCACGCCGGCGTCCAGCAGGACCCGGTGCCAGCGCCCCCACCACCGGCGTGCCGCGGGCTGGTTGAAGTCGGGCCAGACGGTGGGACCGGGCCAGACCATCCCCTCGTAGGGGCGCCCGTCGGGTTTGCGCAAGAAGAGCCCCTGCTCCAGCCCCTCCCGATAGACGGGGTAGTCGGGATCGATCTTGACGCCGGGGTCGACGATGGTGACGACCCGCAACCCCTGCTGGGCCAGGTCCGCCACCAGCTTCTTGGGATCGGGGAAGCGCTCGGCGTCCCAGGTGAAGACCCGGTAGCCGTGCATGTAGTCGATGTCGAGGTAGATGGCGTCGCAGGGGATGCGCCGGCGACGCAGCTCATCGGCGATGGCGCGGACGTCCTGCTCGCTCTCGTAGCCCCACCGGCTCTGGTGAAAGCCCATGGCCCAGCGAGGCGGCAGCGGCATGGTGCCCGTCAGATCCGTGTAGCGGCGCACCACGTCCTCCAGCGTCGGGCCGGCCATGACGAAGTAGTCGAGCACCCCGCCGTCCACCGCGATCTCGAGGCGCTCCGGGTCGGTCGCACCCAGGTCGAAGGACGAGCGGTGGGTGTTGTGCACGAACAGCCCCCACGCCCGGCCCCGCCGGTAGACCACCAGGAAGGGGATGGACTGGTAGAGCGGGTCCGTGTCGGGCATGTGCGGCGTTACGTCCGTGTTCCACATCTCCAGGATGCGGCCGCGCCGGTCGAGCCAGCCGGTCTTCTCCCCAAGGCCCAGGCACAGCGCGCCGGCCGGCAGCCGCTTGCGCAGCCGCAGGCGGGTGTCCATGACGACGGGCCCGTCCGGGAGATCCTCCGCGATGGGGCCCTGGTGCCCGGCCGCCTCGATGGAGACGGCGCCGGTGGCACGGGCCACCCGGACGGTGAGCGAGGGGGTGACGAGCTCCCAGCCGGCTTGTCCCTCCTCGATCCTGACTGGGAAGCCGGCATCCCACTGCGCCTCGGGCTTGGCCAGGGCCCAGCCCACCGTGGCGGGCGGGCGGCTGGCAGGTGTGACGACGACGCGGACCAGATCGGGCGCCCACGCGCTCACCTCGACGCGAGCGCCGGCCCCGTCCTCCAGGACCAGCCGTCTCGGCTCGGTGCCGACGGCGCGCAAGGACCCCACCAGGGAGGAAGGGGCGACGTCATCCGGGGCAGCATGGGGGAGGTGGTCAGGCATGGGGCGTCTCCTTTCGCTTCGATGCGGGGACGGACGTCCTGCCGTCCCGGATCCGAGACGAGCGTGCCACCTGGTGCCTGTGCTGTCAAGGCGAGGGCCGCGCTGACGGTGGCGGTGCTGGCCCTCCTGGCGGTAGGCTTCGCACTGGGCGGAGCCGACGGCTGAGCGGCCCATCCGGGCGCCCTTGTCACTGGCGCGCCAGCTCCGCCAGCAGATCTCGCAGGGCCCGGGAGTCGTCGACGTAGTAGCGGGCCCGGGTCGGCCCGAAGCGCACCTTGATGGTGTACGCCTCCGGCGGCAACGCGGCGAACATGTCCTCGTCGGTGACGTCGTCGCCTGCGGCCAGGATGAAGTCGTAGCGCCCGCCCTCCAGCCACCGGCCGGTGGCCCGCCCCTTGTTGATGGCCGCATCCTTGACCTCGACGGCGCGGTCGCCGTCGAGCACTCCCACGTTGAGGCGGGCCGTCAGCTGCATCAGGGCCGACTTGAGCTCGCCCACCCGTACCGCGGCCAGCGTCGGATCGACCTGCCGATAGTGCCAGACCAGGGAGAAGTCTTTCTCCTCGACGAACGCGCCGGGGGTTTGCCCGGCGAACTGCTCGAGGACCGGGCGGACCGCGCGCTTCCATTGGGGGTCGGCCAGCTCCTCGATGAGCTCCCACTCGCCCCCGGGCGAGCGCAGCCAGATGCCATGCTCCGCCGCCATGGCCGCTCCCAGGTGGCCCAGCCAGCGGCTCAGCGTATGGCGGTCCCGGCCGCTGACGAAGGCGACCCGGTTGCGCGGTTGGTCGCACAACGCCTGCAGCAGCTCCAAGAGCTCAGGATCCGGCCATGCGTAGTCGGGACGACCGGCGAAGGGCACTAGGGTACCGTCGTAGTCGAGCAGGATCAGGCGGCGTTGCGCCAGCCGGTACGCCTCCACCAAGGTGCGGCGGTCGGATTCGGTGAGGCGTTTTTGAGCCAGCGCTCTCTGCACGCGTCGTGCCTCCTCCAGGCGCTTCAAGAAGGTCGTGGCCCACCAGTCGACGTCGTACTGGCGCAGCCGCTGCTGCATCACACGGTTGCGCTCCTGCTGGTCCTCCTGGCTCATGGCCAGGGCATCGTCCAAGGCGGCGGCCATCTGCTCGACGTTGTGGGGGTTGACCAGAAGCGCCTCGGGCAACTGCTTGGCGGCCCCCGCCATCTCGCTCAGGATCAGCACGCCCCGCCCGTCGGTCTTGCTGGCGACGAACTCCTTGCAGACCAGGTTCATCCCGTCGCGCAGTGGGGTGACCAGTGCCACGTCGGCCACGTGGTAGAGGGCGGCCAGGGACGCAAAGGGCAGCGACCGGTACAGGTAGCGGATGGGCATCCAGCCGAGCGTGCCGTAGCGGCCGTTGATGCGGCTGATCCGCTCGTCCACCTCCCGCTTGAGGGCCTGATATGCCGGCACCTCGGTGCGTGAGGGCACGGCCACCATCACCATGGTGACCCGCTCCCGGTACAGAGGATGGCGCTCCAGGAAGAGCTCGAACGCCTCCAGCCGCTGGGGGATGCCCTTGGAGTAGTCGAGGCGGTCGACGGAGAGCACCACGCGGGTGGCGCCGAGCTGCTGGCGCACGCGGCGGATCTGCTCCTGGACCTCGGGGAGCTCGGATGCGCCAGCGTAGCGCTCGACGTCGATGCCCATGGGAAAGGCGTCGACGGTCACCACCCGGCCCTCCCAGGTGATGCGCCCGACGTTGTCGCTAGCGCCCGTCAGGCGCCTCACGCTCTCCAGGAAGTGCAGGGCGTCGTCGTAAGTGTGGAAGCCCACCAGGTCCGAGCCCAACAGCCCCTCGACGATCTCCCGCCGCCAAGGCAGCGTGCGGAAGACCTCGAACGACGGGAAGGGGATGTGCAGGAAGAAGCCGATGGTGGCGTCGGCCCCCAGGCGCCGGCGCAGCAAGTCGGGCAGCAGCATGAGCTGGTAGTCGTGCACCCAGATGACGTCGCCGGGTTGAACCACCTCGGCGACCGTCTGGGCGAAGTGCTGGTTGACGCGGCGGTAGGCCTCCCACAGGGAGCGGTCGTAGACGGCATGCTGGGGGAAGTAGTGCGCCAGCGGCCACAGGGTCCGGTTGGAGAAGCCGAGGTAGTAGCGATCCACCTCCTCCTGGCTCAGGAAGACCGGACAGTGGCCCTTGCGGCGAAGGCGGCCCTCCAGGCTCTCGCGCTCCGCGGCGCCGAGCCGCTCGGCGGCGATGCCGGGCCAGCCCACCCACAGGTCCGACTCGGGGCGGAAACAGGCCGAGAGGCCCGAGGCGAGCCCGCCCGGGCTGGAGGAAACCCGCAGGCCGTCCTTTCGCTTGACGACGCTGACCGGCAGGCGGTTGGCCACCACGACGAGTCGTGCCACGGTACCTGGTTTGTCCGGGAGGGCCGTCGGTCCTCCCTGGATAGGCCCGGCGGGGTGGCGCGCCACGTGAGGATGATGAGCATTGCAAGCAAACGGTTCGTCGTTTATACTGTGCAGAGACGGCTGGGGTTTCGTCGTAACGGGTCGACATCGGTGACCCGGCTTATTTTGAGCCTGATTCGTGCCGTCCTTCACAAAGACGGCCGACGGGCGACGGGCCGGGGGCTCGGGGGGCTTGCAACAGACCGTGGAGGCCTACGGCGCGCTCGCGATCTACCTCGCGGTCGTCCTTACGATCGTCCTCACCATCAGCGTCCTCGCGGGCCGCATCGGGCGGCGCCGCCCCGATCCAGTCAAGGTTGAGCCCTACGAGAGCGGCTATCCCACGCCTCCGCTGATGGGGCGGTTCCCCGTCAAGTTCTACGTCGTGGCCATGCTCTTCGTCATCTTCGACGTCGAGACGGTGGCCTTCTACCCCTGGGCCGTACAGGTACGCGAGTTCGGTGCCTACGGACTGGCCGTGATGGGACTCTTCCTGGCCATCCTGGCCATCGGCGACGCGTACGTCTGGAAGAAGGGGGGATTCGAATGGAAGTGATGGGGACGCCCTTTTTCCTGACCACCGTCGACAAGTTCGCCAGGTGGGCCCAGCGCTCTTCCATCTGGCCCATGACCTTCGGGCTCGCCTGTTGTGCCATCGAGATGATGAACCTGGTCTCGCCCCGCTACGACGCGGCGCGCTTCGGCGCGGAGGCCTTCCGGGCCTCGCCGCGCCAGGCCGACTTGATGATCGTCTCGGGGCGGGTCTCCCATAAGATGGCGCCGGTGATCCGCCGGCTCTACGCCCAGATGGCCGAGCCCAAGTGGGTGGTGGCCATGGGGGCCTGCGCCTCGAGCGGGGGCATCTTCGACAACTACGCCATCGTGCAGGGGGTCGACCAGGTGGTCCCGGTGGACGTCTACGTGCCGGGCTGCCCGCCCACCCCCGAGGCGGTGCTGGACGCCATCCTCAAGCTGCAGGGGCGCATCCGCTCCGGCGACGCGAAGGCAGGCATCCGATCGTGGCAGGAGACGGCGTGAGGCAGGGGGCGGCGATGTCGCCGGTCGAGGCGTCGCAGCGGACCGTGGAGCAGCTGGTCGCGCGCTTCGGCCCGGAGGTGGAGCCTCTGCCCACCTCCTTTGATATGCCGGTTGTGAAAGTGCGACCAGGCGCGCTCCGGGATGTGGCGCGCTTCCTCAAGGAGGACGGCTACGCCATGCTCCTGGACGTGGGCGGCGTGGACTACCTGGGGAGGCGTCCCCGCGAGGAGCGCTTCGAGGTGGTCTACCACTTCCTCGACGTGCGGGGCCTGCGCCGCATCCGGCTGCGCGTCGCCCTGCCGGAGGACAGCCCGGAGGTGCCGACCCTCAGCGACCTCTGGCCCTCGGCCAACTGGGCCGAGCGTGAGGTCTTCGACCTCTTCGGCATCCGATTCACGGGGCACCCGTACCTGCGGCGGATCCTGATGCCCGACGACTGGGAGGGCCACCCGCTTCGCAAGGACTATCCGCTACGCGGGCCCCGCCAGGCGGGGACGCCCCAGGCGCTGCGGCAGCGATTCTTCCCCTTGCGGCTGGACGGCCCGCCCGGCGAGCCCGCCTCACGTCCGGCCGGCGATGCTCGAGCGGACCGACGCGAGTCCGGCGGGGAGGGTGGCGCATGAGCGAGGTCCGGCGGGAGCTGTGGGTCGACGAGACCGGCCAGGAGCGCATGACGGTCAGCATCGGCCCGCACCACCCCAGCACCCACGGCGTCTTGCGCCTGATCGTCGAGCTCGAGGGCGAGACCATCGCGGATGCCGAGGCGGAGATCGGCTTCCTGCATACCGGCATCGAGAAGCACGCCGAAAACCTGACCTGGCAGCAGGCCATCACGGTGCTGGACCGGATGGACTACCTGTCGCCGCTCTCCAACAACCTGGGTTACGTGCTGGCCGTCGAGCGGCTGCTGGGCCTCGAGGTGCCCCGGCGGGTGCAGTACGTGCGGGTGCTGCTGACGGAGCTGCAGCGCATCGCCAGCCACCTGGTCTGGCTGGGCACCCACGGCCTGGACCTGGGCGCGCAGAGCATCTTCTTCTACTGCTTCGACCTGCGCGAGGGCATCCTCGACATCCTCGAGGAGACCACGGGCGCCCGGATGAACCCCAGCTACTTCCGGGTCGGGGGGCTCGCCCAGGACATCCCGCCGACGTTCGCCCGGATGGTGGATGCGTGGCTGCGCGAGTTCCCCAAGCGGATGGAGCAGCTGCGGGCCATCCTCGACGAAAACCCCATCTGGCTGGCCCGGGTCAAGCGCATCGGGGCCATCTCGGCCGAGCAGGCCCTGGCCTGGGGGCTGACGGGCCCCAATCTGCGGGCCACCGGCGTCGCCTACGACGTGCGCAAGGCCTTCCCCTACAGCGGCTACGACGAGTTCGACTTCGAGGTGCCGGTGGGCGAGCAC
This sequence comes from Limnochordales bacterium, assembly GCA_036562495.1. GTDB lineage: Bacteria > Bacillota > Limnochordia > Limnochordales > Geochordaceae > Geochorda. Next base: position 182,421 of record DATCKA010000030.1, on the reverse strand, counting down.
GGCGACGTCTACGACCGTTACCGCGTGCGCATGGCGGAGATGGAGCAGAGCGCCCGCATCGTCCGCCAGGCGCTCGATGGGTTGCCCGAGGGCCCCTGGCGGGTGGAGGACCGCAAGATCGTGCTGCCGCCCAAGGAAGAGGTCAAGCGCAGCATGGAGGCGCTCATCCATCACTTCAAGCTGGTCTCCTACGGCTTCGACGTGCCGGCGGGCGAGGTCTACCAGGCCATCGAGAGCCCCCGGGGGGAGATCGGCTTCTACGTGGTCTCCGACGGCGGCAACCGCCCGCTGAGGGTCCGGGTGCGGCCCCCCTCCTTCTACAACACCCAGGCGCTGCCGGCACTGATGCGGGGCCACCTCATCGCGGACATGGTGGCCATCATCGCCAGCATCGACCCCGTCTTCGGAGAGGTGGACCGCTGACGCCGATGACGCCCGAGTGGGCCCAGCGACGCGCCGTCGTCGAAGAGATCCTGCAGCGATATCCCGAGCGGCGCTCCGCCATCATGCCGCTGCTTCACCTGGCGCAGGAGAGCCGGGGCTACATCGCTCTCGAGGACATCGAGGCCATCGCCGAGATCCTGGGGATGACGCCGGCCCAGGTCGAGTCGGTGGCCTCCTTCTACGCGCTGTACGTGCGCCGGCCCCAGGGCCGCCACACGCTGACCGTCTGCTCCAACCTGGCCTGCGTGCTGGGCGGGGCCCGGTCGCTGGTCGACCACCTGCGCCGGCGCCTGGGGGTGGAGCCGGGCGAGACCACCGGCGACGGGCTCTTCACCCTGCAGGTGACGGGCGAGTGCCTGGCGGCGTGCGACCAGGCGCCGGTGCTCCAGGTCGACGGCTACTACGTCCACCGCGCCACGCCCGACAAGGTGGACCGTCTCCTCGAGGCGCTGCGGCGGGGCGTGCCGATGGCCGAGCTGGCCGACCGCGCCACGCTGCCCCACGAGGCGGATGGCGACGGCCAGGGCGGGGCCCGGCCCGAGCCCCCGGCGTCACCCGGGAAGGAGGCGAGCGCCGATGGCCGGCACCTTTGAGCCTGTCCTGACGGCGGGCATCGGCCGCCTGGAGCTGGAGCGCATCGAGGTCTACGAGTCCCAGGGGGGCTACGAGGCCCTGCGCAAGGCCGTGCGGCAGATGACGCCCCAGGAGGTGCACAAGGAGGTCACCGACTCCAACCTCCGGGGCCGCGGCGGGGCCGGCTTCCCGACGGGCCGCAAGTGGAGCTTCTTGCCCAACGACGGGCGACCCCGCTACCTGGTCTGCAACGCCGACGAGAGCGAGCCGGGCACCTTCAAGGACCGGCTGCTCCTGGAGCGCAACCCCCACCTCGTCATCGAGGGGATCATGCTGGCGGGCTACGCGATCGGGGCGGCCCGAGCGTTCGTCTACCTGCGGGGCGAGTTTCGCCAGGCCTACGAGGTGCTCCAGCGCGCGCTGGCCGAGGCCCGCCAGCGGGGCTACGTCGGCGAGCGGGTGCTGGGGTCGGACTTCTCGCTGGAGATCGTGGTGCACCGGGGGGCCGGCGCCTACGTCTGCGGCGAGGAGACGGGGCTGCTTAACTCCCTCGAGGGAAGGCGGGGCGAGCCTCGCCTCAAGCCACCCTTCCCCGCCGTGGCAGGGCTGTACGGACAGCCGACGGTCGTCAACAACGTGGAGACGCTGGCCTGCGTCCCCTCCATCGTGAGCCGGGGGGCGGGTTGGTTCGCCTCCATCGGCAGCCCCAAGAGCCCTGGCCCCAAGATCTTCTCCGTCAGCGGCCGGGTACGCCGTCCGGGCAACTACGAACTGCCGCTGGGCACGCCGCTGCGGGAGATCCTCTTCGAGCACGCCGGGGGGCTGGAGCCGGGCCGCCGCATCAAGGCGGTCCAGCCCGGTGGCGGCTCCTCGGCCATCCTGACCGAGGCGCACCTGGACGTGGCCATGGACTTCGACTCGGTGGCCCAGGCCGGCTCCATGCTGGGCTCGGCCGCGGTCATCGTGCTGGACGATCGCGACTGCATCGTGGATGCCGCCCGCGTGCTGACGGAGTTTTACGCCCACGAGTCGTGCGGGCAATGCACGCCGTGCCGCGAGGGGCTCCACTGGGCGGCCCGGGTGCTGCGGCGCATCATGGCAGGTGGCGGTCGCCCGGAGGACATCGAGGTGCTCCAGAGCCTGCCGAGCCGCATCGCCGGGCGTACCATCTGCCCGCTGGCCGATGCGGGGGTGGGCTTCTTGAGCTCCAGCCTCAAGTACTTCGTGGACGAGTACCGGGCCCACGTGACGCTGGGCCGCTGCGTCCGGGAGGCGTACGTGGCATGAGCGGCGCCAATGGTCAGCCGACGCGCGTGACCGTCACCATCGACGGCCGGACCGTCGAGGTGGCGCCCGGGACCCTGCTGGTGGAGGCGGCCCGGCAAGCGGGGGTGCACATCCCGGTCTTCTGCTACCACCCCAAGCTCAAGCCGGTCGGCGTCTGCCGCATGTGCCTGGTCAAGGTGGAGCGCATGCCCAAGCTGGTGCCGGCCTGCACCACGCCGGTGACCGACGGCATGGTGGTGGATACCCGGGACCCCGAGGTCCGGCAGATGCAGCAGGCCGTGCTGGAGTTCTTGCTCATCAACCACCCCCTCGACTGCCCGGTCTGCGACAAGGGCGGGGAGTGCGAGCTCCAGGACCTGACCTTCAAGTACGGCCCCGCCACCAGCCGCCTCGCCGACGCCAAGGTGAAGCGGCGCAAGGCGGTCGAGCTCGGGCCCTTCATCGTGCTGGACGAGGAGCGCTGCATCCTCTGCCGCCGGTGCGTGCGCTTCGACGACGAGGTGGCGGCCGAGTCCAAGCTGGTGGTGAGCGAGCGGGCCATCGACACCCTCATCACCACCGCAGATGGCCAGCCTTACGACCACTACTTCACCGGCAACACCATCGAGCTGTGCCCGGTGGGCGCCCTCACCTCACGGGTCTACCGCTTCCGAGCTCGCCCGTGGGACCTGAGCCCGGTGGCGTCGTACTGCACGCTCTGCTCGGTGCACTGCCCCGTGCGGCTCGACTTCCGTCACGGGCAGCTGATGCGAGTGGTGTCGCAGGGAGCCCCCGAGGAGCGCATCTTCGGCACTCCCGGCATGATGGCGGCCTACCGGACGCCGGCAGAGGAGGTCCCGGGCTTCAGGGGCATGGGGTGGCTGTGCGACCGGGGGCGGTTTGACTACCGCTATCTCCATTCGCCCCACCGTCCCGACGGCCCGCTGGCCGGGCGAGGTGCCCTCAAGCAGGCGCTGTCGTGGGACGAAGCCCTGAACCGGGTGCGCCGGGCTCTCGAAGAGGCGGTGCGCACCCACGGGCCCGGCAGCGTCGCCATCGTCGGCGGTGGCCGGCTGATGGCCGAGGAGGCGTGGCTGCTGCGCCAGCTGGCCGACGCGCTGGGCACCCCCCATCGCGATCACCGGGTCTCGGATCAGGCCGTCGCCTCGCTGGCGTCGCCCTCGGGGCGCACCGGCAGCGCCGACGCGCTGGAGCGAGCGCGCCTGGTGGTGCTGGTCGGACAGCCCCTGGTAGAGCAGGCCCCCGTGCTGGATCTGGCGGTGCGCCGGGCGGCGCAGTCGGGCGCCGCAATCTACGCCACCGGGCCGGTGCGCCCCCGCTACCCAGGCCGGGTGCAGACCCGCCAGGCGGTGGGTGCCGGACTGGCCGACGCCCTGCGGGCCTGGAAGGCCGAGTTGGTGCGAGCGGTGGCCGAGGCCCCGGGGGCGGTGGCCTGCGTGCTCTGGGATGGCCGGGGCGCCTGGGACGGCACGGCGGCCGTGGTAGGCGAGGCCGTGCTGGAGCTGGCGCAGGCGCTGGAGTCCGCGGGTGCCGAGGTGCACGTGCTGGTGCCCGGCGATCAGGCGCAGAGCCGGGCGGCCGAGGCGGCGGGCGTGCTGCCGGGGCCCGACGGGCTCGACACCGCGGGGATCCTGCGCCGCGCCGCCGACGGAGGCATCCAGGTGCTCTACCTGGTGGGCGCCAACCTGCTGGAGACCTTCCCGGACCGCTCCCTGGTGGAGCGGGCGCTGGAGCGGACGCCCTTCGTGGTGGTACAGGACCTCTTCGTGACGGCGACGGCCACCATGGCCGATCTGGTGCTGCCGGCGCTGCCGTCCGCCATGCGGGCGGGCACGCTGGTCGACCTGGACGGGGTCACGCACCGCTTGGAGGCGGCCCTGCCCCCCGACGGCCGGGGCCGGGCCGACGGCGAGATCCTGGCCGCGCTGCTGGCGAGCGTGCGTGCCGACGGGCGCCGCGAGGAGGGGCCCGCCTGGGGCGACCGGGTCGCCGCCCTGAGCGCCGGGGATGCTCGCCGGCTGTGGGGGGCTGCGCGACAGGCATCGGCGGCCGACAAGGCGGCACGCCCATCCGACGCCCCGGACGTGGGGCTGCGGGTGGTGCCGCTGGTGCGGCTGTACGGTGGCGGGGGCACCGTGGCCTTCGATCCCGCCTTCGCCCCGCACCGGGAGCGGCTGGCCGTCTGGCTGCACCCCGCGGATGCCGAGCGGCTGGGTGTCGTCTCGGGGGCTGAGATCGAACTGCGCACCGCCCACGGGGCCATCCGGGCGCCGGCGCGGATCGACCCGGCGATGGCGGAGGGCCTGGCGGGCGTGCCGCTGGCGGCGGCCCAGGGTGGCGCCGCGCAGGTGACGGCGTGGGACGACCCGCACCCCGCGGTGACGTCGCTCGTGGTGCGGGCCGAGGTGGTGGAGCAGCGGTCATGACGGCTCTCTCGTCGCTGCTGTGGGTGGCGGGCGTCGCCATCAAGTCGCTCATCCTGGTGCTGCTGCTGTTGGGCGGCTTCGCCTACCTGCTGCTCTTCGAGCGCAAGATCCTCGGCTACTTCCAGTTTCGGGTGGGGCCCAACCGGGTGGGGCCGTGGGGGCTGCTGCAACCCGTGGCCGACGGGGTCAAGGCTCTCTTCAAGGAGGACATCGTCCCGGCAGAGGCCGACCGTACCGTCTACCTGGCGGCTCCCGTCATCAGCCTCTTCATGGCCCTGGCGGCCTATGCCGTCATCCCCGTGGGGCCGCCGCTGGAGGTGGCGGGCTACACCATCCCCCTTAGCATCGCCGATCCCGGTGCCGGGGTGCTGGTGGCGTTGGCCTTCGGCTCGCTGGCGGTATACGGGGTGGCCCTGGGCGGCTGGGCCTCCCAGAGCAAGTACGCGCTCCTGGGCGGGCTGCGCTCCAGCGCGCAGCTCATCAGCTACGAGGTCGCGATGGCCATCAACATCCTGTCGGTGCTGGTGCTGGCGGGATCGGTGCGGCTGGCCGACATCGTCGAGGCCCAGCGCTCGCTGCCCTATGCCATCGTGCAGCCCCTGGGGTTCGTGCTGTACCTGATCTGCGCGGCGGCCGAGTCGGCGCGGGCGCCCTTCGACCTGCCCGAGGCCGAGACCGAGCTGGTGGCGGGCTACCACACCGAGTACAGCGGGATGCGCATGGCCATGTTCTTCATCTCCGAATACATCCACCTCATCACCCAGTCGAGCCTGATCACCCTCTTCTACCTGGGCGGCTGGCTGGGGCCGGGCTTCTTGCCGCCGGTCGCGTGGTTCGTGCTCAAGGTGGCGGCGGTGCTGTTCTTCTTCATCTGGGTGCGCGCCACGCTGCCCCGACTCCGCTACGACCAGCTGATGGCGCTCGGCTGGAAGGTGCTGCTGCCGCTGGCCGTGGCCAATCTGGTGGCCTACTCGACGTGGGTCGCCCTGGTCGGATGACAGGACGAGAGAAGAAAGAGGGCCCGAGCGAGATGTCTGCGGTCAAGGGGATCCTCAAGGGGCTGGGGACCACCTGGCGCTTGCTGTGGGAGCGCAAGCACACGGTGCCCTATCCGGATCGCCGCAGGGTGCGCAGCCCGCGCTTTCGCGGCCGCCACGAGCTGCGGCGCTACGCCAACGGCATGGAGATGTGCGTGGGCTGCGAGCTGTGCCAGGTCGCCTGCCCGGCCAACGCCATCACCGTGTACGCGGCGGAGAACGACCCGGCCCAACCCCACTCTCCCGGCGAGCGCTACGCCTTCCGCTACGAGATCGACCTGTTGCGGTGCATCTACTGCGGGCTCTGCGAGGAGGCGTGCCCGACCGACGCCCTGCACCTGACGCAGCAATTCGAGCTGGCGGCTTTCTCCCGGGACGCTCTGGTCTACGGGCGGGACCTGCTGGTCTCGCCGGAGGCGAGCCCGTTCGCCATCCCCGAAGGTGTCTACCCGCCGTATCACGGCGTGACCCGCCGGGGCGAGGGTGAGCCGGCTCGCGCCGAAGGGGAGCGTGAGAGGGCATGACCATCCTCTTCATCGCGGCCTCGACGGTGGCCATCGCCGGCGCCCTGGGCGTGGTGGCGGCCCGGACGCCGGTGCACGGCGTGCTGGCCATGCTGACCAACTTCGCGGGGCTGTCGGCGCTGTTCCTGTCGCTGCAGGCCGAGTTTATGGCGGTGGCTCAGATCATCGTCTACGCGGGCGCGGTGATGGTGCTCTTCCTCTTCGTCATCTCGCTCTTGAGCGCCCGCAACCGGCCTACCGAGGGGCCCGAGGACCGCCTCTGGGGGCAGCTCCCCGCGGGGGTCGCGACGGCGGCGGTGGTGGTGGCCGGGCTGGTCATGACCGTGGCGGGGCCATCGGCCACGATGGGAGGCGCGGCGGGGTCGTGGCGGCCGGTGCCCGAGGGGTTCGGCGGGGTCGAGGCCTTCGGGCGGGTGCTGCTGACGGCCTTCCCCTTCGAGCTGGAGCTGGCGGGCCTGGTACTCCTGGTGGCCCTGGTGGGCGTGATGGTGCTGGTGGGTCGCCGGGTGGAGACGGTCGAGACCCGGTTGCCGTCGAGCACCGGGGAGATGCCGGCCACCGTCGATGCCGTGGCCGATGGCAGCGTCCGGGAGCCGGTCGGTGTGGCCGTGACGGCCTCGGGTGAGTCGACGGGGGTGAGGCCCAGGTGATGCCCGGTGCGACGCTGGAGGCTTACCTGGCGGTGGCGGCCCTCCTGTTCGGCATCGGGGCCATGGGCGTCCTGTTGCGGCGCTCGCCTCTGGCCATGCTGATGTCGGTCGAGATCATGTGGAGCGCGGCGGGCCTGGCGTTCGTCGCCGCGGCCCGCTGGTGGCTGGACATGTCCGGCCATATCCTCACCTTCCTGGCGATGACGGTGGCGGCCGCCGAGGTGGCCATCGGGCTCGCCCTGGTCGTCATCATCTTCCGCCCGCGGGAGCGGGTGGACGTCGACGACGTGCACGATCTGGCGGGGTAGGGGAGGCGACCGGGTACCGTGGTGACAGAGCCCCAGGGTATGGTGGCGAGCCTCTGGCCGGCCGCGGTGGTCGGGGTGCCCCTGGCGGGCGCTTTGGTGCTGGCGGCCGCGGGGCGGCGCATGCATCCCCGGACCGTCGCTTGGATCGCCATCTCGGCGGTCGGGGTGGCCTTCGCGTCGACGGTGGCGGCGCTGCTCGACTATCTGGCCCGGCGGGAGGCCATGGGCGAGGCCTTCGTCGGGCTCTCGACCCGGCTGTGGTCGTTCGGTGGGCCGCAGGCGCCCGGCATCGAGCTGGGACTGCTGGGTGACGGGCTGTCGCTGTGGTTCGCGCTCATCGTGACAGGGGTCGGCCTGTTGATCCACGTCTACTCGGTGGGCTACATGGCCGACGATCCCGGCTTTCGCCGCTACTTCGCCCAGCTCAACTACTTCATCTTCGCCATGAGCCTGCTGGTGATGAGCGACGGGCTCGTCGGCACCATCGCCGGATGGGCCAACGTAGGCCTGGCCTCGTACCTGCTCATCGGCTTCTGGTACCAGCGGGAGGACGCCAGGGCGGCGGCCATCAAGGCCTTCCTGGTCACATTCTCGGGCGAGGTGGGCCTGGTGCTGGCGACGGCCCTGCTCTGGAACCAGACGGGCACCGTGCAGTACTACGTCCTCTTCGAGCGCCTGGAGCACGTGCCCGCGGGGGTGCTGACCGCCGCGGGGCTGTTGCTCTTGTGGGGGGCAGCGGCCAAGTCGGCGCAGTTGCCGCTGCACGTCTGGCTGCCCGATGCCATGGCGGGCCCGACGCCCGTCAGCGCCCTGATCCACGCGGCGACCATGGTGACGGCCGGGGTCTACCTGACGGCCCGCATGTACCCGCTGTACGCGGCGGCGCCGGTGGCGCAGGCGGCGGTGGCGTGGGTCGGAGGGCTGTCGGCCCTGATGGGAGCCTTGGTGGCCTGCGGCCAGACCGACATCAAGCGGGTGCTGGCCTACTCCACCATGAGCCAGATCGGCTACATGCTGCTGGGGGTGGGGGTGGCCGCCGAGGCGGCGGGCGTCTTCCACTTCTTCACGCAGGCGTTCTTCAAGGCGCTGCTCTTCCTGGCGGCGGGCCTGGTCATCCATCGACTGGGCGGCGAGCAGGACATGACCCGCATGGGCGGGCTGGCGCGGACCATGCGCCTGGCCTTCGGCGCCTACCTGGTCGGAGCTGCGGCCATGATGGGGATCCCGCCCTTCTCGGGCTTCTACAGCAAGGATGCCATCCTCGAGGCGGCCTGGAGCCACGGGCACGTGGCGCTGTGGGCCATCGGCATCCTGGCGGCGACCCTGACGGCCTTCTACTCGGTGCGGATGCTGGCGCTCATCTTCGGCGGGTCGCCCGGCCCGGCTGTCGTGGCCGCCTCGCACGGTGGCGGCCACGGGCACCCTGAGCCCGCGTGGGTGGTGCGGTCGATGGGCGTACCCGTGGCGGTGCTGGCGGTGCTGGCGACGGCAGGCGGGTGGGTCTGGATCCCCGGCCGCACGGCATGGGCTGCCACGGTGCTGGACGGCTTCTTCGGTCGCTTCCGGGATGGGCTGGAGGCGGCCGGCCACGCGGCGGGCTCGCTGCCGGCGTGGGTACTGTGGGCGCCTCTCGCCGCCGCCGCCGTCGGAGCGGCGGCCGCACTGGCCGTCTACGCCGGGGCGGCGGGGCCGTCCCGCACCCGGATCCCGGCCCCGGCCGGGGTAGCGGCGGCCTGGGCCGCTGGGCTGTACGTGGACCATGCCTACCGGCGCGTGCTGGTAGAACCCGCCCTGCGCTTCGCGGGCTGGGTGAGCCGACACGTGGAGGCCGGGGGCATCGACGAGTCGGTGCACGGCGTGGCCCTGCTGGCCGCCCAGGCCAGCGAGTGGTTGAAGGGGCTCCAGAGCGGCTTCGTCCGCCGGTACACGCTGGTGGTGCTGGCGACTGCCGCCGTCTTGCTCATCTGGGTGGTGGCAGGGGTCTGACATGCAACTCGACATCGGGCAGATCTTCCCCTCGACCGCGATGCCGGCCCTGATCCTGGCCGCCGGCGCCCTGGCGGTGCTGGTGGTGGAGCTGGCGGCCCCACCGGGCCGCCGAGCGGGCTGGGTGCTGGGCCTGACGGCGGCGGCGCTGGTGCTGGCTGGCCTGGCCGTGGCCATCGGTGGCTCGGCGGTCATCGTCGACCCGGCCTCGAGCGCCGCCCGGCTGGCACAGGACGGCATCGGCCGGCTGGCGTACGGGATCGTGCTGGTCGCGGCCCTGGTGACGCTCGTCATCTCGGCGCCGGCCCTGGACCCCGGCGAGCCGGCCGCCTTCTCGGCCCTGTTGTTGCTGGTCACGGCGGGCATGGGGCTCTTGGCATCGGCCACGACGTTGCCCGTGCTCTTCCTGGGGCTCGAACTCCTGTCGCTGGGGCTCTACGTCATGGTGGGCTACCACCGGCGGGAGCCGGCGGCCCGGGAGGGGGCCTTCAAGTACCTGCTCCTGGGCTCGGTGGCGTCGGGGCTGCTGTTGTTTGGGATGGCGCTGGTCTTTGCGGCCACAGGCGAGCTGGCGCTCGAGGGCATCGCTCGTGGCAGCGTGATGCCCGGGGCCGAGCGCCTGTGGCTGGGCGGCCTGGTCCTGGTGCTGGTGGGGATCGCCTTCAAGCTGGCGCTGGCACCGCTGCACCTGTGGGCGCCGGATGCCTACGAGGGCGCGGGGCTGGGGGTGACCGCCTTCATGTCGGTGGCGACCAAGGCGGCCGCCTTCGCCGCCCTGCTGCGGGTGGCGCTGGCTGCACCCGAGCAGGCCCAGCGCCCGCTGTGGCTGCTGGCCGCACTCAGCATGGCCGTCGGCAGCCTGGGCGCCCTGCGCCAGACCGAGTTGCGGCGGCTCATGGCCTACTCCGGCATCGCCAACGCGGGCTACCTGCTCATCGCCCTGCCGCACATGACCCGGCCCGGGATCGAGGCGGCCCTCTTCTACCTGGGCAGCTACGCGCTCATCAACCTGGGCCTCTTCGCTGCGGTGGCCCTGCTTCAGCCTGTCCCCGCCTCCCGCTATCCGCTCCACCTCCTGGAGGGGGCGGTCGGGCGGGATCCGCTGGCGGGGTGGGCGCTGGTGGCCTTTGTGCTCGCGCTGGTGGGCATGCCCCTGACGGGCGGCTTCGTCGGCAAGGTGCTGCTGGTGGGTACGGCAGTGCGCGAGGGGGCCCAGTGGCTGGCCTTCATGCTGGTGGCCTCCACCGCCATCCTGGCCTATCCCTACCTGAAGCTGGTGGAGCGAGCCGTGCGCCGCTCGCCGGAGACGGCGGCGCCGGCATCCCCGGCGGCCGGGCGTGGGGGCCGGCGGCGGCTCTTGGCCGTGGCGGTCGTGGCCGCGGCGGTGACCCTGGTGGCCCTGGGGGTCTGGCCGGAGCCGCTGCTAGGGCTCGCGAGACTGGCCTGGGTGAGCCTGGGCTGAGCGTCCGGGCCGGCGCGGGGGTCAGGGCAGGCCCAGGCCCTTCCAAACCCACGCCAGCAGCGGAGAGGCCGCCAGGGCCGGCAGCAGGTTGCCGATGGGCAGGCGCGTGGCGCCCACCATGTTGAGCCCGATGGCCAGGATCAGCAGCCCCCCGGCTGCGTCGATGGCGCTCATCGTCAGGGGATCGAACGCCCTGCCCAGCACGGCCCCGGCCAGCGTCAGCGAACCCTGATAGACCAGCACCGTCCCGGCCGACAGGAAGACGCCGGGTCCCATCGCCGAGGCTAAGGCGACCGAGGCGATCCCGTCCATCGCCGACTTGGTCAAAAGGATGCGGGCGTCGCCCGATATCCCGTCGGCCAGGCTGCCCACCACCGCCATGGGCCCCACCGCGAACAGCAGGCTGGAGGCGACGAAGGCCCTGACGAACTCGCCGTCCTGCCGTCCGAAGCGCCGCTCGACCAGCTCTCGGGCTCGCTCGCCGAGCCTGCTCAGCCGTCGCTCGATGGCCCACCGCTCGCCCAGGTAGGCGCCCAGCGCCATGCCGACCAGCACGGACAGGAGCGGGGCGGCGGGCTGGCGGGTGCTGATGGCCTCGTACGCCATCTGGCCCCCGACGAGGAGGGTGACGAGCCCGAGGCCCTGCATAACGGTGTCGGTGGCGGCAGAGGCCGCGCGCCGACGCAGCACCATGCCCAGCGTGCTGCCGGCCACGATGGCGGCGGCGTTGACGAGGGTTCCGACCATGGCGAAGGCTGCCTCCCGTGTCCCGACGGAGGGTAAGACGGGGCCGGCTCGAAAGAGCCACCGGCGTCGGCGACGACGTCGTCATTCGTTTCGCCGTGATCCGAGGAGTTCCTCGCCGGAGCGGGCCTCACGGGGCTGCCCGTCCGGCGAGGCCCGAGAGGAGGGGTGCCGTACGCACGTACGGCACGTGGCGGTCACGGGAGGCACGGGCTTCGTGGGGCGCGCCGTCGTTTCCGCCCTGCTGGAGCGAGGCCTCCACGTGACCATCCTGCGCCGGCCCGGACGGGACCGGCAGCGTCCCCGCGAGGCCAACCGCACGCTGGCCGAGGTGGCCCGCCGCGGCGGGCGAGTCGTCGAGGGGGACCTGCTGGAGACGGGCGCCCTCTCGGAACTGGTGGCCGGGGCCGATGCCGTCGTGCATCTCGTCGGCATCATCCGCGAGCATCCTCGCCAGGACGTCACCTTCGAGCGCGTCGTGGTGGAGGGCACTCGCCGCCTGGTGGCCGCGGCGCGCTCGGCCGGCATCGGGCGCTTCGTGCTGATGAGCGCGCTGGGCGCGGATGCCGACGACCCGTGGCCCTATCCCCGCACCAAGGGTCTGGCCGAGGCCATCGCGCGTGAGGCAGGCTTCACGGATCTCGTCATCTTCCGCCCCTCCATCATCTACGGCCCCGGCGACGGCTTCGTGGGGATGCTGGCCCGGATGATGCGCCGGCTGCCGCTCTTTCCGGTCTTCGGCGACGGGGCCTTCCCGTTGCAGCCGGTGCCGGTCTGGGTGGTGGCGCAGGCCGTCGCCGAGGCGGCGGGGGCGCCGCTGCCGGCTGCCGGTGAGCCGGGACGCGTGCGGCTCTACGAGGTGGGCGGGGCGGACGTGCTCACCTATCGGGAGCTCCTGGCCGCGGTGGCCGAGCGGGTCGGCGCTCGGCCGGCCTTCGTGCGGGTGCCGCTGGGGTGGGTGAGGGCGGCGGCGCGGGTGGGCCAGGGCCTGCCGGGCTTCCCCATCACGGTGCAGCAGCTGGAGCTGCTCACCCGAGGGAGCACCGGCGATACCCGGGCCTTCTACGCGGACTTCGCGGTGCCGTCGGTGCCCTTCCGGGAAGGCATTCGGGCCTACGAGATCTAATCTCGTTACGGTACCGCCCATCCCGCGAAGAGGAGGTTTGACAGCGTTGAAACACACCGTAACCCTCATCCCTGGTGACGGCACCGGCCCCGAGCTGGCCGAGGCCGCCCGGCGGGTCATCGACGCCACCGGTGTCGACATCGAGTGGGAGGTGGTGGAGGCCGGCGCGGACGTCATCGATCGCTACGGCACGCCCCTTCCCCCGCAGGTGCTGGAGTCGATCCGCAAGAACCGCGTCGCCCTCAAGGGCCCCATCACGACCCCCATCGGTACCGGCTTTCGCAGCGTCAACGTGGCGTTGCGCCAGGAGCTGGGGCTGTACGCCTGCGTGCGGCCCTGCAAGCTGTACAAGGGCGTGCGCTCGCCCTACCAGCACGTGGACCTCGTCATCATCCGGGAAAACACCGAGGATCTCTACGCCGGCGTGGAGTTCGACAGCGGCACGCCCGAGGCGAAGCAGATCGTCGAGATGGGCCGGGGCAAGATCGCGCCCGACGCGGCCATCTCCATCAAGCCCATCTCGCCGGGTGCCAGCCGCCGCATCGTCAAGTACGCCTTCGAGTACGCCCTGGCCCATGGCCGTCGCAAGGTGACGGCCGTCACCAAGGCCAACATCATGAAGTTCACCGACGGCCTCTTCTTCCGCGTGGCCCGCGAGGTGGCGCGTGAGTACGAGGGCAAGATCGAGTACGAGGAGCGCCTCATCGACAACATGTGCATGCAGCTGGTGCAGAAGCCCGAGCTCTACGACGTGCTGGTGATGCCCAACCTCTACGGTGACATCGTCTCGGACCTGGCAGCCGGCCTGGTCGGCGGGCTCGGTGTGGCGCCGGGCGCCAACATCGGCGACGGCTATGCGGTCTTCGAGGCCATCCACGGCTCCGCGCCCAAGTACAAGGGGCTCAACAAGGTCAACCCGACCGCCCTCATCCTGTCGGGCATGCTGATGCTGCGCCACCTGGGCGAGCAGGAGGCCGCCGACCGGCTCGAGCGGGCCGTCGCCCACGTCATCGCCGAAGGCCGCTACGTCACCTACGACCTCAAGCCTCATCGGGACGACCCCACGGCCGTGGGCACCCAGGAGATGGCCGACGCCATCATCGCGGCGTTGAAGGCGGGCGTCTGATCGAGGCCACCGGTACCTCGCGGCCGGGCGCCCGTCCATGTCGGATGGGGGGTTGCCGTAGATGCGAGTGCGGTTTTGGGGACACGCCTTCGTAGAGGTGACCGGGCGCGACGGGGCCGTGATCCTGATCGACCCCTTCGTGACGGGCAACCCGCAGGCCGAAGGCGCGGGGGCTCGACCCCAAGCCTTCAGGCCCCGGGCCATCCTGCTCACCCATGGCCACGGCGACCACCTGGGCGACGCCCTGGCCATCGCCCGGGCCAGCGGCGCGACCATCGTGGCGCCCTACGAGCTGGCCATGTACTGCCAGCGCCACGGCGCCTCGGTCCACGCCATGCACATCGGGGGCAGCCGCGAGTTCGACTGGGGTTGGGTCAAGCTGACGCCGGCATGGCACGGCTCGGCGGTGGTGGAGGATGACGGGCGGACGGTCTACACGGGCAACCCGTGCGGCTATCTGTTGAGGATCGACGGCAAGACCCTCTACCACTCCGGCGACACGGCTCTCTTCGGCGACATGGCCCTCATCGGCCAGCGGCATCCCATCGACGTCGCGTTCGTCCCCATCGGCGACAACTACACGATGGGGCCCGACGACGCCCTTCACGCCCTCTCGCTGATCAAACCCAAGCTGGCTGTCCCGATGCACTACGACACCTTCGACGTGATCCGCCAGGACGCTGAGGCCTTCGCCGCCAGGGCCCGGCAGGCCGGGGTCGAGGTCAAGGTGCTCCGCCCGGGTGAGACGCTGGAGGTGTGAGCGCCGCATACTAAGCCCGTGGCGACACGGGCTTGGCAAGGTGCCGTCAGAGCCGTCATCGGGCTCCTGGTCGGCCTGCTCAACGGGCTGTTGGGGGCGGGCGCCACGCTGCTGGTGCCCGCCCTCGACCACATCATGGGGGCGCCCCGGGCGGCCGCCCACGGCACCGCGCTTCCCCTGATCCTCCTGGCTTCGTCGGTCAGCCTGGGCGTCTACGCGAGTCACGGGCGCCTGCCTCCGGCGGTGGGGCTGCTGGTCGCGGTGGGCGGTACCCTGGGCGGGCTGATCGGCGCGTGGCTGATGCGCCACCTCTCGCCCGCGCGCCTGCGGCGGCTCTTCGGGCTGGCGCTGGTGGCAGCAGCGGTGCGGATGCTGTGGGGATGAGGCGGTGACGGCCATCCTGGTCGCGGTCGGACTCGGCGTGGCCATGGGGATCCTGACGGGCATGGGCATCGGCGGCGGCAAGCTCCTGGTACCCGTCATGGTGCTGACCATCGGGCTCACGCAACAGGGAGCGCAAGCCATCTCCCTGGCGGCTTTCATCCCGACGGCCCTGGCGGCGGCCTGGGTGCACTGGCGGGCCGGTCGCATCGAGACGAGGCTGCTGCGCGGCCTGGCGCCCTGGGTGCTGGTCGGGGCGGTGACAGGGGCCTGGCTCGCCAACCAGATGGCCAGCGCCATGCTCAGCCGGGTCTACGGGCTGTTCTTGCTGGCCGTGGGCCTCTACGAGCTGTGGCCCCGCCCCTCGGACCGACCCTAGCCTGGCGGCGGCAGGAGCCAGGCGCTGAGGCGGGCAAGAGACCTCCCGCAGGTCGGACCGAGGGGGGATGGCGATGCCCGAGGGGCGCTTGCACCTGGCCTGTGTCCAGCAGGAGCTGCGAGCCGACGACTACGCCTCGGAGGAAGCCTTCTACAGGCGGGTCGAGGCCTGGATGAGCACCATCCGGCGTCGAGTGGGGCAGGACGACCCCCTGCTGGTGGCCTTCCCCGAGGACATCGGCACGTTCATGGTCTTCTTCGGCCACGGCGACATCCTGCGCGGGGCGAAGACGCTGCCCGAGGCCATCGCCGCGCTGATCCGGCGCCACCGGCTCGAGGTGATCCTGCGGCGGCTGCGCTGCCGGGCCGGGTGGGTGCGGGCCCTGGCCCTGACCCTGGGCCCGGCGGTGAGACAGGCCTACCGGCGCATCTTCTCCGAGGCGGCCCGCAGGTACCGGGCTTTCGTGGTGGCGGGGTCCGCCGTGCTGCCCGCGCCGTACCGGCCCTGTGTCACCGCCAACGTCGCCTACGTCTTCGGCCCCAACGGCGAGCTGCTGGGCTGGCAGCCCAAGACGCACCTGACCCCCATCGAAGGTCCCGGGGAGCTCGACATCGCGCCCGCCCCCCTCGACGAACTGCGGGTGATCCCCACCCGCATCGGGCGGCTGGGCGTGGCCGTCTGCCTGGACGCCTTTCAGGAGCCCGTGCTGGAGCGGCTCGTGGCCGCCGGGGCGGACATCCTGGTGCAGCCCTCGGCCAACCCTGGCCCCTGGACGCCGGAGCAGCAGCTCGACTGGAAGCGCAGCGCCTGGACGGCCGTGCGCCGGTGGCCCCAGCTTCGCTGGGGGCTAAACCCCATGATGGTGGGGGAGCTCCTGGGGCTGCGCTTCGAGGGGCAGTCCTCCATCGTCACCGCCCGGCGGGAGTTGTGGCGGCCGGGCGGCTACGAGGCCCTGGGAGACGAGGATGGCGGCTTCATCGCCGTCGCGCCCAGCGCGACCCACGAGGCCGTGCTGGTGGCGACGGTGCCGGCCTCGCCGTGAGGATGGCTACCATGACCAAAGCAGGGGCGCTCTGCCAGGTCGTCGTACATAGTGGCTGCCAATCTTGTTGTCAAAAGGGGGGCGAGTGAGCAAGCATGCGCCACAGATATCCTGGCAGGGGCCTCGCTTGGGTGGTGGCACTGGCCCTCGGGCTGGCGCTGACGTTGGGCTCGGGTGCGCTGGCCCAGGGGCCGGAGTTGGTCGTGGCCCAGGGCGCGGATGCGGTCAGCCTGGATCCTCACCGCACCAACGATCAGCCATCCTCCCGTGTGATGCGGCAGATCTACGACACGCTGCTCGTCCAGGGCGAGGACCTGCAGCTGTACCCCGGTCTGGCCACCGAGTGGCGGCAACTGAGCCCGACCCGGTGGGAGTTCAAGATCCGCCAGGGCGTACGCTTTCACAACGGCGACGTGCTGACCGCGCACGACGTCAAGTTTACCTTCGACAGGCTGCGAGACCCGGCGACGGCCGCTCCGGGAGCCTTCATCCTGTCACCCGTGGCCAACGTCGAAGTGGTCGATGACTACACCATCGTGATCGAGACGTCGTATCCGTTCGCTCCGCTGCTCAACCACCTGGCCCACACCACGACGTCGATCCTGAGCCGCAACGCCGTGACCCGGGCCGGTGACGCGTACGGGACGCGGGTCGTGGTCGGGACCGGGCCCTTCCGGTTCGAGGAGTGGGTGACCGGTTCGCACATCGTGCTGAGCCGCAACCCCGACTATTGGGGCGGGGAGGTCAAGCCCGGCCGCGTCGTCTTCCGAGCCATCCCCGAGGGCACGGTGCGGGCCATCGAGCTGGAGACCGGCGCGGTCGACCTCGCCTACAACATCGAGCCGCAGGACGAGCTTCGCCTTGCGGATGTGCCGGGCATCGACCTCGTACGGGTCGAGACCCTCTCGACCACCTACATCGGGTTCAATGCGCGAAAGCCTCCCTTCAACGACGCGCGTGTGAGGCAGGCCATCAACCACGCCATCAACGTCGACGCCATCATCGAGCACATCTACACCGGCCAGGCCTCCCGGGCCGCCGGCCCCATCTCGCAGATGGTCTGGGGTGCCCATCCTGAGCTGAGGCCGTACGAGTACAATCCCGAGCGCGCCCGGCAGCTCCTCGCGGAGGCGGGCTATCCCAACGGCTTCAAGACCACGATCTGGACCAACGACAACCCCTTGCGGATGCAGATCGCCGAGGTCGTCCAGTCCGACCTGCGCAAGGTGGGCATCGACGTCGAGGTCAACGTGATGGAGTGGGGCGCCTACCTGCGGGAGACGGCGCAGGGCAACCACGACATGTTCATCCTCGGATGGGTGACCGTGACGGCCGATGCCGACTACGGGCTCTACTCGCTGTTCCACAGCAGCACCTTCGGCGATCCCGGCAACCGGACGTTCTGGTCCCATCCTCGAGTCGACGAGTTGCTGGACCTCGGTCGCACGACCGCCGACCCGCAGGTACGGCTCCGGGCCTATCGGGAGGCCCAGGAGATCATCGTCCGCGAGGCACCGTGGGTCTTCCTGCTCTTCCTCACCGAGGTCACCGGCGTGCGGAGCAACGTGACGGGGTTCGTCCCGCACCCCGCCGGGCACCATCGACTCCAGCAAGTCGTCAAGCGGTAAGCCGCTCGTGACTGAGGGCACGGGGCCTTCTGCGCGAGGCACCCGTGCCCTCACGCGAGTTCGCCGGAGGGCGCCCATCGATGTGGGTATACATTGCAAGACGACTCCTGGCCCTTCCGCTGGTCCTGCTCGGCGTCTCGGTTCTCGTCTTCCTGGCCCTCCATCTGGCGCCTGGCGATCCGGCCCAGATCATGCTGGGCGAGGTGGCGCCCCGTGAACAGTTGGAGCGGTTGCGCCAGGAGCTGGGCCTGGATCAGCCCCTGGTCGTCCAGTACGTCAGGTGGCTGGGGCGCCTGGTGCAGCTGGACCTGGGGCGGTCTATCCGGTCCAATCGCCCCGTCGTCGAGGAGATCGGCGCGCGCATCCCGGCCACGGCTCAGCTCGCGGCGACGGCCGTGGCAGTGGCCGTCGCCATCGGCGTCACCGCAGGGGTGGTCTCGGCGCGTCGAGCCAACACGTGGGTCGATCAGGTCGTGACGATCGTCGCCATGGCGGGCGTGGCCATGCCTGTCTTCTGGCAGGCCCTGATGCTCATCCTGTTGTTTTCGGTCTACCTCGGCTGGTTGCCGCCATCGGGCAGGCTCGGCGGATGGCAGTATCTGGTGCTGCCGGCCGTCACGCTGGGGACCAGTGCCGCAGCCGCCATCACGCGGATGACCCGGTCCACCATGCTGGAGGTCCTGGGGCTCGACTTCATCCGGACGGCCCGGGCCAAGGGCGTGAGCGAAGCGCGTGTCTTCTTCCACCACGCCTTGCGCAATGCCCTGGTCCCGGTCGTGACCATCGTAGGGCTGGAGTTCGGCAGCTTGATGGCAGGTGCGGTCATCACGGAGACGGTCTTCGCCTGGCCCGGGGTCGGCCGCCTGGTGGTCGATGCCATCCGTTCCCGCGACCTGCCGGTGGTCCAGGGATGCGTCCTCTTCTTCGCAGCCAGCTACGCTCTCATCAATCTCGTGGTGGACGTGACGTACGCGCTATTGGATCCGCGGATTCGCTACGGGTGAGAGGTCATGTCGATCCAGCGTCTGCTGAGCAACCACAAGGCGGCAGCCGGCGCAGCCATCCTCGCCGTGATCACGGTCGGGGCCGTCCTGGCCCCCTGGCTGACCCCTCACGATCCCATCCAGCAAAACCTCAGCCAGCGGCTGCGCGGCCCGAGCTGGGAGCACTGGCTGGGGACCGACCAGTATGGGCGTGACATGTTTGCCCGCATCCTGTACGGCGCTCGCATCTCGCTGCGGCTCGGTCTCGTGTCGGTCGGGATCGCCCTGCTCCTGGGTGGCGCCATGGGGCTCGTGGCGGCTTACTACGGAGGTTGGCTGGAGCAGGTGCTGATGCGGTTGGTCGACGTGCTGCTGGCCCTGCCCGCCTTCCTCCTGGCCCTGACCGTGGTCGCCGTGCTGGGCCCCGGGCTCAACAACGTGATGATAGCGGTCGGCATCTCTTACGTCCCCATCTTCGCCCGGTTGACCCGCGCCACCGTCCTCACGGTCCGGGAGCTGGACTACGTCGCGGCGGCCAGGGCCATCGGAGCTGGCGACTTTCGCATCATGCTGCGACACATCTTGCCCAACGCCATCAACCCCCTGATCGTGCAGGGGACGCTGGCCATGGCGAGTTCCATCCTGGCGGCGGCGGGACTGAGCTTCCTGGGATTGGGGGCGCAACCTCCGACGCCGGAGTGGGGCAGCATGCTGGCCAGCGCCAGGCCCTACCTCCGCCTGGCTCACCACACCGTCACCTTTCCCGGGCTGGCCATCATGGTGACGGTGCTGGCCTTCAACATGTTGGGGGACGGGCTGCGGGACCTGCTGGATCCGAGGTCGAGGGGGCTCCACCGCACGGCCCCGCGCGAGGCTGGCCCTGCGGCATGAGGGCCTGCCCTTGACACGAAAAGGAGCCGGCTGGTAGACTTCCGCCAAAGATTCGAGCGTGTCGGCGACGACGGGGAGGAGTAGGCGCCCCATCCCCCCTCCAGAGAGGGAGCCCATGGCTGCGAGGCTCCTGGGTGGCGATGGCGCCGAAGGTCGCCCCTGAGCCTCCGGCCCCAGCGGCGGGGCTCGAGCCCCGGCCGGGTAGGGTCGGACGGGTGGCCCGTTACAGCCTCAGAGCCTCGCCGGGGCTCGCGTGATGGCGCGGGCACGGCGGGGAAACAAAGGTGGTACCGCGGGGACCCCCTCGCCCTTTGGCGAGGGGGTCTCTTGTTACAGCCACGATGCGACGAGGAGGCCGCTTGCGCGATGCGTGACGATCCCAAGACCTCCACCGCCCACGAGGCGGCAGCTTCGGTTGCGGCACCGGGGCCGTCCGACGGACAGGCCCTGCCGCCGGTCTACGAGCCCCGGCAGATCGAGCCGCGCTGGTACGCGTACTGGGAGAGCAACGGCTACTTCAACGGGGATCCGGACCGGTCCCGGCCCCCGTTCGGCATCGTGATGCCGCCGCCCAACGTGACGGGTTCGCTGCACGTGGGCCACGCCATGGACAACACCCTGGCCGACATCCTGGTGCGCTTCCGGCGCATGCAGGGCTACTCCACGTTGTGGCTGCCGGGCACCGACCACGCCGGCATCGCGACCCAGGTGGTGGTGGAGCAGGAGCTGGCCCGCGAGGGCAAGAGCCGTCACGACCTGGGCCGGGAGAAGTTTCTGGAGCGGGTCTGGGCGTGGAAGGAGCGCTACGGCGGCATCATCACGCAGCAGCTCCGCCGGCTGGGCTCCTCCTGCGACTGGTCCCGGGAGCGCTTCACCATGGACCCCGGCTGCTCGCGGGCCGTGCGGGAGGCCTTCGTGCACCTGTACGAGAAGGGCCTCATCTACCGCGGCGACTACATCATCAACTGGTGTCCGCGTTGCCGCACGGCGCTGTCGGACCTGGAGGTAGAGCACGAGGAGACCGAGGGCCGGCTCTGGTACCTGCGCTACCCGCTGGAGGGCGGCAGCGGCGACATCATGGTGGCCACCACCCGGCCGGAGACCATGCTGGGCGACACGGGTATCGCCGTCCACCCCGAGGACACCCGCTACCTGCCCTTCATCGGCAAGGCCGCGATCCTGCCCCTGGTGGGCCGCAGGCTGCCCATCGTGGCCGACGAGGCGGTGGACATGGGCTTCGGCACGGGGGCCGTCAAGGTGACGCCGGCCCACGACCCCACCGACTTCGAGATCGGCCGCCGGCACGGCCTCGACATCATCAAGGTCATCGACGAGCGCGGGCGGATCACCGAGGCGGCGCCGCGGGAGTTCGTGGACCTGGACCGGGCCGAAGCGCGCCAGCGGGTGGTGGAGGCGCTGCGCCGGGGCGGCTATCTGGTGCGCGAGGAGACGATCCGCCACGCGGTGGGGCACTGTCAGCGGTGCGGCACCGTGGTGGAGCCCCTGGTCTCCAAGCAGTGGTTCGTGCGGATGAAGCCGCTGGCCGAGCCGGCCATCCGGGCCGTGCGGGAGAAGCGGGTGCGGCTGCTGCCCGAACGCTTCGAGAGCCACTTCTTCCACTGGATGGAGAACGTCCGGGACTGGTGCATCTCCCGCCAGCTGTGGTGGGGCCATCGGATCCCGGTCTGGTACTGCTCCGCCTGCGGGCGCGAGACGGTCAGCGTGGAGGACCCCACGGCCTGCCGGCACTGCGGCAGTCCGGACATCGAGCAGGACCCCGACGTGCTGGACACGTGGTTCAGTTCGGCGCTGTGGCCCTTCTCGACCATGGGATGGCCGGAGCGCACCGAGGATCTGGCCTTCTACTACCCGACGTCGCTGTTGGTGACCGGCTTCGACATCCTGTTCTTCTGGGTCGCCCGGATGATGGTGATGGGCCTGGAGCTGATGGGCGACGTGCCCTTCCGGGACGTGCTGCTGCACGGGCTCGTGCGGGACGCACTGGGGCGCAAGATGAGCAAGTCCCGCGGCACGGGCGTCGACCCCCTCGAGGTGATCGAGGAGTACGGCGCCGATGCCCTGCGGCTCACCCTGGTGATGGGCGTGGGCATGGGCAACGACCTGCGCTGGCATCCCGAGCGGGTGGAGGCCAGCCGCAACTTCGCCAACAAGCTGTGGAACGCCGCCCGCTTCGCCCTGATGCGCATCGCCGCGGACGGGGCGGGCACGCGCAACGGTCAGGCGGCGAGCGCCTTCTCGCCGGAGCGCATCCGGCGCTGGGCAGCCGCCGGGGAGCTGGCGCTGCCCGACCGCTGGATCCTGTCGCGGCTGGCCCGGCGCACCCGCGAGGTGACGGAGCTACTGGAGCGCTACGAGGTGGGCGAGGCTGCCAGGGCGCTGTACGACTTCGCCTGGGATGAGCTCTGCGACTGGTACATCGAGCTGGCCAAGCCCCGGTTGTCGGCGCAGGCCGACGAGGCCGAGAGGGAGCGCACGGCCGTCGTGCTCTGGTACGTGCTGGAGCGCACCGCACGGCTCCTGCACCCCTTCATGCCCTTCGTCACCGAGGAGATCTGGCAGCGCCTGCCGCACGAGGGCCCCACGGTCATGCTGGCACCGTGGCCGCAGCCCGACGACGATCTGGTGGACGAGGCGGCCGAGGAGCAGATGCGCCAGGTGATGGACGTCATCCGCGCCATCCGCAACGTACGTGCGGAAAAGGGCGTCTCGGTGAGCCGCCGGATCCCGGCCCGGGTCTGGGCGCCCGAGGAGGTCCGGGCCACGCTGGCGGAGCATGCCGACGACATCCGTCGCCTGGCCGGCGTGTCGGATCTGAGCATCGAGCCGCCGGGCCCCCAACGCCCGCAGGACGCGGTGCCCGCCGTGGCGGGGCCGCAGGTGGAGGTCTTCGTGCCGCTGGCGGGGCTGGTCGACGCCGAGGAGGAGCTGCGCCGACTGGGCAAGGAGCTGGCCGAGGTGGAGCAGCTCCTGAGCCGCTGGCAGGCGATGCTGTCCAATCCGGCCTTCGTCGACCGGGCACCCCGGGACGTGGTGGAGGCGACCCGGCGCAAGCAGGAGCAGGCCGAGCAGCGCCGGGCCCGTCTCGTGGAGCAGATGGAGCAGCTGAGGCGACTTGTCCGCTGAGGACACCACGCTGACGGAGCTCGAGGAGCTGCGCTCCTACCTGGCGCACCTGGCCCGCTTCGGGATGCGCCTGGGGCTCGAGCGGATGGAGGCCATCCTGGAGCGCCTGGGGCACCCGGAGCGGCGCTACGGGGTCGTGCACGTCGCCGGCACCAACGGCAAGGGCGCCACGGCGGCCATGGCCGCCTCCATCGCCCGTGCCGCGGGGCTGCGGACGGGGTTGTACGTCTCGCCGCACCTGGTGCGCTTCAACGAGCGGATCGTGGTGGACGGCCGCCCCATCGCCGATGCGGCGCTGCTGGAGGCCTTCGAGGCGACCCGCCGTGCCGTGGAGGCCGTGGGGACTGACGAACCGCCCACCCAGTTCGAGTTCGCCACGGCCATGGCCCTGTGGGCCTTCGCACAGGCGGACGTGGAGCTGGCGGTGCTGGAGGTGGGGCTGGGCGGGCGGCTGGACGCCACCAACGTGGTGCGGCACCCCGAGGTGTGCGCCATCACCGCGCTGGGCCTGGACCACACCCAGGTGCTGGGCCCCACCCTGGCCTCCATCGCGTCCGAGAAGGCGGGCATCCTCAAGCCGGGGGCCGATGCGGTGGTGGCGTCGCCTCCCGCGGAGGCCGCGGCGGTGGTGGCGGCCCGGGCCAGCGAGGTGGGGGCGCCGCTGTGGGAGGTGGCCCCGGTGGGGAACCGTCCGGCGCTGCCCGGGGCCGGCACCTACCGGTGGGAGGGCCGGGTCGCGGGGCTGTCCGGCGGACGGCTCGACGTGGTGACGCCGCAGGGCGCGCGGCTCGAGGGCCTCTGGGTGGGACTCGTCGGCAGCTTCCAGCTGTACAACGCGGCCGTGGCGGTGGCGTGCGCGGACCGCCTGCGGGCGCGCGGGTGGCGCATCGACGAGGCGGCCATCGAGGCCGGGCTACGCCAGGTGCGATGGCCGGGGCGCTTCCACGTGCTGAGCACCCGTCCGACCGTCGTGGTCGACGGCGCCCACAATCCCGCGGCCGCCCGGGCCCTTGCGCAGAGCTTCGTCGAGGTGCTGGGGAGGCTTCCCCGGCTGCTGGTCATCGGCATGCTGGCGGAGAAGGACGTGCGGGGGGTGCTGGAGGCGCTGCTCTCGCCGGGGTGCACGGTGGTGGCGACCCGGGCGCGCTCGAGCCGCACCGAGCCCATGCCCCCCGAGCGCATGGCACAGCTGGCGATGGAGCTGGGGGCGGGCCGTGCCGAGTGCGTGGAGCCGCCGGCGCGGGCGCTGGCCCGCGCCCTGGAGCTCGCGGGCCCCGAGGACCTGGTCGCGGTCTGTGGCTCGCTCTATCTGGCCGGCGAGATCCTGGCCGAAGCCGGCGGTGTCGCCTGAGGGCCACGACTCTCTCGAAGCCAGCAGGGATCTGTCGGCCACCCCCATAATGAAGGCGCCGGCGAGGAGGGAGAAGCCGTGGACGAAGGGCCGGAGCCTCATGCCATGTCGAGCCGCCTGCGCAGCGGGATCTCGTTTGGGCTCACCCTCGTCGTGGTCATCGTCGTGGGCGCGCTGGGCGGTTACATGCTGGGCCGCTACGTCTTCGATCGGCTGATGACCGGAGGCACGGTGGCGCAGGCACCCCGGTCGGTTGCGACCTCTCCCTCGCCCGGACCGGCGGCAGGCCCCGAGCCGGCGCCGACCGCCACGCTGCCACAGGCGTCGTCCAGCAGCCGTACCACCCCACCGACGCAGGGATCCCAGCCGCCGGCGACGACGCCGTCCCCGGCCGTCGGCGGAGGGGCGTCCTTCTTCGTGCAGGTGGGCGCCTTCGGGTCGTCGGAGCGCGCCTCCGATCTCGCCCAGCAGCTCCGCCAGCAGGGGCTGCCCGTGGTGGTGGAGACGCAATCGGGCAACCCCGTGCTGTACAAGGTCCGGGTGGGGCCCTACGCTCGCCGGGAGGACGCCGTGCTGGTGCTGCAGCGACTCAAGCCCACCATGCCGGATGCCTTCATCCCATGAGCACGACAGGGCACCCTTCTTCCGAAGGAACGATGAGGGAGCACCCATCGGCCGGCGGGCGCCCCCGGGAGGGGTCGTACGGAGAGCGACGGGCGGACCTGCTGCGGCGGCTGCGCCGCATCGAGGGGCAGGTCCGCGGGCTGCAGCGAATGGTGGAGGAGCAGAAGTACTGCGTCGACGTCCTGATCCAGATCGCCGCCATCAAGGCCGCTCTCGACAAGGTCGGCATGGCGCTGCTGGAGGAGCATACCCGTGGCTGCGTGCGACGCGCCCTGCTCGACGACGAGTCGGCCGACGCCGCCATCCGCGAGCTGACGGACGTCATCCTTCGCTACCTGCGCTGAACAGGCAAGGGATCTTTTGTCATTCTCCGGGACGCGTCACCTGGCATGGAATCGACAGGTTGCCGTGGTAAGATACCGGCGGCCCGAGGCTGAGCCGGGCAGGAACGGCCCCGCCCTCCGAGAATATCCGGCACGAATCGACGAGGGGTGGGCGGGGTTAGAGCGCTGCCGCGAGACGGCTGAGAGGTGCGCCAGGTGATTCGACCTTACACGCGTAGCCTGCGTCTTGGCTGGGTGCTGCTGATCCTGGTGGTCGGGGCGGTCATCGGGAGCGGGATCTCGGAGGCGCTGGCCGACGTCTTCCCCATCATGGGCAAGGCCGCCGAGATGGGCTTCCGTGTGGATGAGGTCTCCCTGGCCGGCGTCCTCAACTTCGGCCTCAACATGCACCTCAAGGTCAACCTCGGCACCGCCCTGGGGCTCATCATCGCGGCGTGGCTCCTGCGGGGGAGGTAGGGGCCCCCGTGACCCTGGTGCTGGCCTCCACGTCGCCCCGGCGCCGCCAGTTGCTGGCGATGCTGGGGACCCGCTTCGAGCTCGAGTCCCCTTCCGTCGACGAGTCGGCCTTCGATGACGCCGCGTCGCCCGATCGGCTCGTCATGCGCCTGGCCGAGGCCAAAGCCCGTGACGTGGCAGCGCGCCGGCCCCACGACGTCGTGGTCGGCGCGGATACCGTCGTGGTGCTGGACGGCCAGATCCTGGGCAAGCCCCGTGATCGCGAGGAGGCGCGGCGCATGTTGACCCGTCTTTCGGGGCGCACCCACCAGGTCTGGACGGGCGTCGCCGTGGTCCATCTGGTCGCCGGCCGCGTCGCGGTGGAGGCCGAGCGGACCGACGTCACCTTCCGGGCGCTGAGCGCCGACGAGGTGGACCGGTACGTCCAGCTCGGCGAGGGGATGGACAAGGCGGGCGCCTACGCGGTGCAGGGGGTCGGGGCCGTCTTCGTGGAGCGGCTGGAGGGCTGCTATTTCAACGTGGTGGGGCTGCCGCTGGCGCGACTGCATCGGATGCTGGAGGGGTTTGGCCTCTCCTTATGGTGACGATGCGGGAGCGCCCGCTTTCCATGCGGCCCCGTGAGCGGCTCGTCTCGGGCGACGCAGCCGGGCTGTCGGACGCGGAGCTGCTGGCGGTGCTGCTGGGCACGGGGCGGAGAGGGCGCCCCGCGGTGGAGCTCGCCGCCGAGCTCTTGCTGGCCCTGGGTGGGTTGTCGGGGATGGCGACGGCCGACCCCGCAGCCCTGACGGCGGTGCCGGGGATAGGCCCGGCCAAGGCGGCTCAGGTACTGGCGGCCATCGAGCTGGCACGCCGCATGGTGCGGGCCGGTCCCGAGCAGCGGCCGGTGCTGCGGACGCCGGCGGACGTCTACGACCTGATGGCCGTCGAGATGAGCCGGCAGGACCGGGAGCAGTTCGCGGTCCTGCTGCTGGACGCGCGCCACCGCCTGATCCGGGCGTGTCCGGTGGCGGTGGGCCACCTGACGCAGGTCCCGGCCCACCCCCGGGAGGTCTTCAAGGCGGCGGTGCGGCACTCCGCGGCGGCCGTGGTGCTGGTGCACAACCACCCCAGCGGGGATCCGACGCCCAGCCCGGAGGACGTGGCGCTGACCCAGCGGCTGGCGACGGCGGGCGAGACGCTGGGCATCGAGGTGCTGGATCACGTCGTGATCGGTCACGGTCGATACGAGAGCCTGCGGGCGATGGGCGTGTTGCCCCACTCGCCGGCGGGCGCCGGGCGCTAGGGGCCCGGCCTTCATCGGGCGCGGCCAGAAGGGAACGGGTGAGCCATCCATGCCTTCGTGGTTTGGGCGGGACATGGGAATCGACCTGGGTACGGCCAATACCCTGGTGTGGGTGAAGGGCCGTGGGGTGGTGCTCCAGGAGCCCTCGGTGGTGGCCATCGATCGCGAGACGGGCGAGGTGCTGGCCGTCGGCGACGAGGCCAAGCAGATGGTGGGGCGGACCCCGGGCAACATCGTGGCGGTGCGCCCGATGCACGACGGCGTCATCGCCAACTTCGAAGTGACCGAGCGCATGTTGCGCTACTTCATGGAGAAGGCTGGCGGCGGGCGCTGGATGGGGCGCCCCCGGGTGGTCGTCTCCGTGCCCTCGGGGGTGACGGAGGTGGAGCGGCGGGCCGTGGTGGACGCCGCCCTCTCCGCCGGCGCTCGAGACGCCCGGCTCATCGAAGAGCCCATGGCGGCTGCCATCGGGGTCGGGCTGCCGGTGCAGGAGCCTACCGGCAGCATGGTGGTCGACATCGGCGGGGGCACCACCGAGGTGGCGGTCATCTCGCTGGGGGGCATCGTGGCCCAGCGCTCCGTGCGCATCGCCGGCGACGAGATGGACGAGGCCATCGTGCAGTACGTGCGCCGCACCTACAACCTGCTCATCGGCGAGCGCACGGCCGAGGAGGTCAAGAAGGCCATCGGCTCGGCCTACCCGGTGGTGGACGACCAGACCTTCGAGGTGCGCGGGCGGGATCTGGTGACGGGTCTCCCGAAGACGATGACGCTGACGGGCAAGGAGATCCGCGAGGCGCTGGCCGAGACCGTGGCTGCCATCGTGGAGGCCGTGCGGGTGACCTTGGAGCGCACGCCCCCCGAGCTGGCGGCCGACATCGTGGACCGAGGCCTGGTGCTGGCCGGTGGCGGGGCGCTTTTGAAGGGGCTGGACCGGCTCATGGCCGAGACCACCCACATGCCCGTCCACGTGGCCGAGGACCCGCTGACGGCGGTGGTCACCGGAGCGGGTATCGCCCTGGAGCAGTTCGACCGCATGAACCGGGTCCTCCTCAATCCCCGGCGCGTCTAGGACGAGCCGGCGGGTCCCGAGGAGGGACGGCAGCGTGAGGAGACCGAGCCGCGATGCGTGCCAGGGGGAAGGGGCAGCCCCACACGGAGGGAAGCCGACCCCGGCGGCTGGCGCCGGGACTGGCCGTCGTGGGCGCCATCGTCCTGGTCAGCACGGCCTTCCTCAGCGCGCAGCCCCGGCCCGAGCGTAGCGCGCCGGAGCGCTGGCTCGCCGACCTCCTCGCGCCCGGCCAGACGCTGGTGGCCAACCTGGAGCGGCGGGTCCAGGAGGGCCTGGACAACCTGCGGGAGCTGACCACCCTCCGTCGCAGCTACGAGGAGCTGCTCGCGCACAACGAGCGCCTCGCCCTCGAGCTCTCCATGCTGGCCGGTGTGGCCGCTGAAAACCGGGAGCTCCGCCGGCAGCTGGGGTTGCCCGAGCTCGACGACCACCGCCTGCTGGCCGCGGACGTCATCCAGCGGGAGCCCTCTCGCTGGTACAGCCAGATCGTCATCAACCGGGGCAGCGGCGACGGCGTCCGGGGCGGCATGGCGGTCGTCGCCCCGGGGGGCGTCATCGGTCAGGTCCAGAGCGTCACGGCCCGGACCGCCGTCGTCACCCTCCTGACGGATGTGCGCAGCGCGGCCGGTGGCCTGGTGGTGCGCACCGGGGACCTGGTGCTGGTCGAGGGCACCGGGACCGGTGGTCCCCTGCGCGTCCGGGCGCTGACGCCGGCGGCCTCGTTCGAGCCGGGGGACGAGGTGGTAGCCTCGGGGCTGGGCGGCGTCTACCCGCGAGGCGTCCGCCTCGGGACGCTCGAGCAGGTACGGCCCGGACAGGCGGGGCTGGGGCGGGAGGGGTGGCTGGTCCCGGGAGCCGACGTGGAGCGGCTCTTCCACGTCTACGTGGTGGTGCCCCAGCGCTCGCGGACCACGGCGAGCGGGGGCCGGTCATGAGCACACGCGGCCCCGGCGTGACGCCGCCCGCCGGCCCGCGGTTGCGATGGGTGGTGGGCGCCGCGGTGGTCGTCGCCGTGCTGGCCGACCTCCTGGTCTGGCCGGTGGTGGCCCCTTTCGGCGTGTTGCCCGACACCGTGCTGGCCGTCGCGCTGGCGTTGACGGTCACGGGGGATCGCCGACCCGGGCTGTGGGTGGCGGTGGGCGGCGGGCTGCTTTGCGATCTAGCCGGCGGGGTCCTCATCGGCCTGGGCAGCGCCGCGCGAGCCCTGGCCGTGCTGCTGGCCGACTGGCTCGTGGCCCGGGCTCCGTCGGATCGGTTCGGCGTGACGGTGGCCATCGCCGCGCTGTCGGCGGCCACCTGTGAGGCGGCCCAGCGGGCCGGGGCGGTGGCCTTCGGCGTGGAGACGCCCTTCTCGTGGGTGGTGGCGGCGAGGGCTGTCGGATTCGTCCTGTTGACGGGCGCCCTCTTCGCGGTGGCCTACACGGCGGTGAGCTGGGCCCGTCTGGCCGACTCGGTCGAGGGATTGGGGCGGCGGTGGCAGGCATGATGCGCCGGCATCCGCCGTCGGTGGACGGTCGGCACCCCGAGGAGATGCAGCCGCGGCTGGTGCGGCTGAGCGCGGTGATGGCCGTGGCGCTGGTGGTCCTCGCTGCGCGCCTCTGGCACGTGCAGATCATGGAGGGCGCCCGCTTCGTGGCCATGGCCGACCGCAACCACATCCGCGTGGTACCGGTCAGCGCGCCCCGGGGCCGGATCTACGATCGGCAGGGGAACGAGCTGGCCCGCAACCGGCTCTCCTTCACCCTCTCGGTCCTGCCCGAGGCCGTCGACGGATCCGTCGAGGATCTCCTGGCCAGGCTGTCGGCCATCCTGGACATCCCCCAGGCCGAGCTGGCGGAGCGCTGGAGCCAGGCCACCCGCCGCTACAGCTTCGAACCGGTGCGCCTGCTCCGTGACATGACCCTGGCCCAGATGGTGGCCGTGCAGGAGCACCGTAGCCAGCTGGCGGGCATCTTCGTCGAGGAGGAGCCCGTCCGCCAGTACCCCGAGGGCGCGCTGGCCGCCCACGTCCTCGGGCGCATCGCCCCCATCACCGCCGAAGAGCTTCAGCGGCTCTCCGACCAGGGCTACCAGGGCACGGACCTCATCGGCGCCGCGGGCGTCGAACGCCATTACGAGCGCTACCTGCGGGGAAGCCGTGGCTATCGGGAGATAGAGGTGGATGCCCTGGGGCGCTTCCGTCGCCTGGTCTCGGAGCAGCCGCCGACCCCGGGGCTGGACCTGCACCTGACCCTGGATCTCGAGCTGCAGCGGCGCACGGAGGAGGCGCTGGTCCTGGGCATCCAGCGAGCCGAGCGCAGCCGGCAGACCTCCACCGACCCGCAGGTGCGGGCGGCCCGCCCTGTGCAGGCGGGCGCGGCGGTGGTGCTGGCGCCGGCGACGGGCGAGATCCTGGCCATGGCCAGCTTCCCCGGCTTCGATCCGGAAAGGCTGCTGCCGTGGGCGCCGGATCGGCAGGCCTACTTCGCGCTGCTGGAGCGGGACCCGGCAGCCCCCTTCCTCAACCGTGCCACCATGGGCACCTACCAGCCGGGCTCCGTCTTCAAGCTGGTGACGGCGGTGGCGGCCCTGGAAGAGCGGGTCTTCGCACCGGGGGAGCGGTTTTACGTCGACGGCCTGGCGCCGTACGGCAAGCAGGACTGGATGATCCGGGTCGGCATCGCCCCGCCCGGACTCATCGACCTGGTGGCCGGCTTCGAGTGGTCGTCCAACGACTTCTTCTGGGAGCTCGGTCTGCGGGTGGGGGTCGACCGCCTGGCCACCTGGGCGCGGCGGTTCGGCTTCGGTCGGAGCGCCGGCATCGACCTGGAGCCGGGGGATCGTCCGGGCCTGGTGCCGGACCGGCAGTGGAAGCGCCAGCAGTTTCGAAACCGGCCCCCCTGGGAGCAGAACTGGTACGAGGCCGAGACCATGGACATGGCCATCGGGCAGGGGTTCTTGACGGTGACGCCCCTGCAGGTGGCGCTCAGCTACGCGGCCGTGGCCAACGACGGCGTGGTCTACCGACCGCACCTGGTGGCGAAGGTGACGACTCCCGACGGCGCGGTGGTCTGGGAGAACGAGCGGACGGTGCTCCTGCAGGTGCCCGCCTCGGCCCGGACGTGGCGGCTGGTGCGGCAGGGTCTGGATGCGGTCGTCAACGGGCCCCACGGTACGGCGAGGGGAAGGTTCGACGGGGTGCCGGTGCGGGTCGGGGGCAAGACGGGCACCGCCCAGGTGCAGGCCGGCGAGCAGTCCCATGCGTGGTTCGCGGCCGTCGCACCCATCGACGATCCGCAGGTGGTCGTGGTGGTGGTGGTGGAGCACGGCGGGGGTGGGGCCAGCGTGGCGGCCCCCATCGCCGCCGACATCCTGAAGGCCTACTTCGAGCTGCACCCGGTCGGGCAGGAAAGGGCCTGAGGTGCCAGAACATGGCTTCGCGGAGCCGTGGCAGGGAGGTAGGCCCACGCCGGTGTCACAGGCAACGGGCAAGGCCGAGCCGAGCCACTCCGACGGGGTCATCCTGAAGGGGACCCGGCGGGGGTTGCGCATCGTGCTCGACGAGACCAGCAGCCTGGAGGAGCTGGTGGCCGCGCTGCGACGCAAGCTCTGGCCGGCCCGACGCTTCTTCGCCGGTGCCACCGCCACGCTGGAGGCCGGCCAGCGCCAGGCCACCTGGGCCGAGTGGAGCCTCCTGCTCCGCACCCTGCGGGAGTGCGGGCTACGGGTCGCTGACAGCCCCACGGAGCCCGACGCACAGCCCGAGGACGGCCCGGAGAGCCTGCGGCGGAGCTGGCGAGAGACGGACGGCGGGGTGCGGGCGGTGGTGGGCAGCGCCCGGTTGACCGCGGAGCTGGCTCGGGCCATCGGCGCGCTCGCGAGCAGGGTCAGGGGAGGGCCCGCCGTCCCTCCGGATCGCACGCTGCTGGTGCGACGGACCCTGCGCTCAGGGCAGCGGATCGCCTACGACGGGCACGTGGTCGTGGTGGGCGACGTCAACCCCGGCGCGGAGGTGGTGGCCAGCGGCGACATCGTCGTGATGGGCTCCTTGCGGGGGGTGGCCCACGCCGGCGCCCGGGGCGAGGAGAGCGCGGTGGTGGTCGCGCTCCAGCTCCAGCCGCTGCAGCTTCGCATCGCGCACCGGGTGGCGCGGGCCCCGGACGAGCCGCTGGCCGAGCGCGGACCCGAGATCGCGCGGGTCCGAGACGGCGTGGTCGAAGTGGAGCCACTGGCAGGGATACTCGAGGAGGGCACATCGGCATGGCGGGGCGCGTCATCGTAATCACCAGCGGCAAGGGTGGCGTGGGTAAGACCACCACCACCGCCAACCTGGGCGTGGCACTGGCGCAGGCGGGGCGGCGCGTGGTGGTGGTGGACGCGGACATCGGGCTGCGCAACCTCGACGTGGTGCTGGGCCTGGAGAATCGCATCGTCTACGACCTGGTCGACGTGGTCGAGGGCAATTGCAAGCTCAAGGCAGCCCTCATCCGCGACAAACGGGTGGACAACCTGGCCCTGTTGCCGGCGGCGCAGACCCGGGGCAAGGACGCGGTGACCCCGGAGCAGATGCGGGATCTGGTGGCCCAGCTGCAGGAGGAGTTCGACTACGTGCTGGTCGACTCGCCGGCGGGCATCGACCACGGCTTCCACACCGCGGTGGCGGGGGCCAACGAGGCGCTCATCGTCACGACACCCGAGGTGGCCGCGGTGCGGGACGCCGACCGCGTCATCGGGCTGTTGGAGAGCAAGGAGATCTTCGAACCCCGGCTGATCATCAACCGAATCCGCCCGCGTATGGTGCGGAGGGGTGACATGATGGAGGTGGGGGATGTGATGGAGATCCTGGCCATCCCCCTGGTGGGCATCGTGCCCGACGACGAGGCCATCATCGTCACCACCAACCGCGGCGAGCCGGCGGTGCTGGACGGGCGGTCCCGGGCGGGCCAGGCCTTCCGCAACATCGCCATGCGCCTGGAGGGCCACGAGGTGCCGTTCCTCGAGCTGGAGGAGGGCGGGCTGATGGCCCGGCTGCGGCGGCTGATGCGGGGTTCGAGTGCGGCGTCGTGAGCGATCCCCGTCGGGCACGGGGGTGGGGCAGGGGGCCGACCAGACGATGTCGTGGCTGTCCAAGGTTATGGGGACCCGTGGCGGCAAGAGCGCGGACGTTGCCGCCCAGCGTCTGCAACTGGTGCTCAAGTACGATCGGGCCAGGCTGCCGCCGGGGCTCATCGAGACGCTCAAGGATGAGCTGTTGGCCGTCATCTCCCGTTACGTCGACGTCGTCGAGGACGGGATCGAGGTATCGCTGACCGGCGAGGCTCGAGTGGCCGACGCGTCGGTGGTGCTGGTGGCCAACGTGCCCATCCGAGGCCCGAGGGAGACCGTGCGGGGCCGGCCCTGATGCCGGCGGCCCCGGCGACGGTGGAGACGATGGGGCATCGGGCTTTGCAGGGGCCAATCCGTCGACTGGTGGCCAGCGGCGACTGGCTACTGGCCGGCCTGGCCGTCGCGCTGAGCCTGCTGGGCCTGGTGATCGTCTACTCCGCCACGCGCTCGTGGGTGGTGGGGGATCCCGCCTACTACGTGCGGCGTCAGGCCGTCAGCCTGGCCATCGGGCTGGTGGGCCTGATGGGGGGGATCCTCTACGGCTACCGGCAGGTGCTCCGGATGGCCTACGGGCTGTACGGCCTGTCGGTGCTGCTGCTGGTGGCCGTGTTGCTGGTGGGCCGGCGGGTGGCTGGCACGCAGGGGTGGCTCGTCTTCGGGCCCCTGTCGCTGCAGCCCGCCGAGCTGGCCAAGGTGACCCTCATCGTCGCGCTGGCCCGCTACCTGGGTGATCGCCGTCCACCCGAGAGCTGGCGGGATCTCCTCGGGCCCCTGGCCATGACGGCCGGCGTGGCGGGCCTGGTGCTGCTGCAGCCGGACCTGGGGACGGCAGTGGTGTTTGGCATCATCTTGCTGGGGATGCTGTACGTGGCACAGGTGCCATCCCGCATGCTGGCCACCATGACGGGACTGGCGGTGGCCGCGGTGGCCCTGGCCGTGATGGCCAGTTGGTACGGTTGGGTGGCAGTGCTCAAGCCCCATCAGATCCAGCGTCTTGCCGTCTTCCTGGATCTCGAGGGCAACCGGCAGGGCGCCGGGTGGAACGTCACGCAGTCCCTGATCGCGATCGGCTCCGGGCGGCTCTTCGGCCAGGGACTCTTCCAGGGGCCTCAGACCCAGCTGGCCTTCGTCCCGGCCCGCCATACCGACTTCATCTTCGCCACGCTGGGCGAGGAGCTGGGCTTCTTCGGCGCGGCGGCCACCCTGGCCGCCTACGGGCTCTTGCTACGGCGGTGCATGGCGGTCGCAGGCGGGGCCCGGGACCGGGCCGGTGCCCTGTTGGCCTCGGGCGTGGCGGTCACCATCGGATTCCACGTGGTCTTCAACATCGGCATGACCCTGGGCCTGGCCCCGGTCATGGGCATCCCGCTCTCGCTGCTCAGCTACGGCGGCTCCCACCTCATCGCAATGCTGACGGCGGTGGGCCTGGCGGCGGGCGTCGGCGCGCGGCGGCTCGGCTGGTAGCGAAGGACGTGCCCGCTAGAGGCGAGCTGGCGGCTCATAGACATGGGACGAGGTCGCCAACTCGTCGCCGACCGCCGGGGGTGGGGCTCCCCCTTGCGCCTTCTGGGTGTGCGTCTGCGGCTCCATCCGGGTTTCCTCGCCCTGGTGGGCCTGATGGTGGCCATCGGCCAGGGTGGCCGTGCCACCATGCTGTTTGCCGCGGTCTTGCTCCACGAGGCGGGCCACGTGGTCGCGGCCCGGCTCCGAGGCATCCCCGTCCAGGATGTGGTCCTGATGCCCTTCGGGGGCGTGGCCCACCTGGACGAGGCCGAGCTGGCGGAGCCGGCGGTGGAGAGCCGGGTCGCGCTGGGAGGCCCCCTGGCCAATCTCGTGCTCGGGGCGGCCCTGCTGGCCGGCGCCTGGATCCTGGAAGCGACGGCAGGGCCTACGGCGGGTGGGCCAGGGCCGGGGGGCGAGGCTGCCGTGGCATGGCTGCGCCAGTGGGCGGGCGATCACCTGGGGCTCGGGGTGTTCAACCTCCTGCCGGTCTTCCCCCTAGACGGAGGGCGCCTGGTGAGGGCGGCGCTGGCGCGACGGCTCGGGTTTCGCCTGGCGACGGGGCTGGTGGGACGCCTGGGAGAGCTGGCCGGCGCCGTCATGACGGGAGTGGCCCTGTTGACCTGGGCGTTGTACGGGCGCGGGGCCAGCGCCGTGGTCATGGGGCTGTTCTTGTTGTATGCTGCACGAATGGAGCGTCGCCGTGCCCCCGGCACCTGGGTTCGCCACCTGGCCCGGCGGCTGGATCTCGGGGCCGAGGCGGACGTGCCCGTCCAGGAAGGCCGCGTGCTCGTGGCTCCCGAGCAGACCCCGGTCAAGGAGGTGGCCCTGCGCCTGCTGCCGGGACGGTGGCACCTGGTGGTGCTGACCGGGCCGGGCGGGAAGATGGTGGGCTTGACGGGCGAGCAGGAGGTGGTGGAGGCTCTCATCGAGCGAGGCATCGCGACGCCCCTTTCCAGTGTGCCGCATCGAAAGGTGTGAGCGCCGTCGGTGGGACGGTCCGGGGGAAGGTGATAGGAGTTGAACGGGGGAGATGAGAAGGGAGATCCTCATCAACGTCAGCCACGGCGAGACCCGCGCCGTGATGCTGGAGGATGGGCGCCTGGTCGAGGTCCACATCGAGCGTGAGGCGCACCAGTCCGTGGCCGGCAACATCTACAAGGGCCGAGTCGAAAACGTCCTGCCGGGCATGCAGGCTGCCTTCGTCAACATCGGGCTCGAACGCAACGCCTTTCTCTACCTTGCCGATGCCCCCCTCTATGTCGACGCTCGGGAGCAAGACGCCGAGACCGAGACCGTCGACGTCGTGCCCCGCCGCCCCCGCCGGAGCAAGCTGCGCGAGGGCCAGGAGGTGCTGGTGCAGGTGGTCAAGGACCCCATCGGCACCAAGGGCGCTCGGGTGGTGACGCACCCGACCCTGCCGGGGCGCTACCTGGTCCTGGCGCCGTCGACCGAATACGTCGGTATCTCCCGACGCATCGCCGACGAAGCCGAGCGCAACCGGCTCAAGGCCATCGCCCGGCGTATCCGCCCCAAGGGGATGGGCCTCATCGTGCGCACGGTGGCGGAGGGGCGTGAGGAGGCCGAGCTGGAAGCCGACCTGCGATTCTTGCTGAAGGTTTGGGAGCGGGTGGTCCAGAAGTCGCGGCGGGCCTCGGCGCCAGCCCTGCTCTACCGGGACCACGACCTCATCTACCGGTTGGTGCGCGACGTCTTCGACGAGAATCTGGCCCGCGTGGTCATCGACGCCCGTGCCGAGTACCAGAAGGTCCTGGAGCTGGCCGAGTCGCTGGTGGGGCCCTCCATCCGGTCCCGGGTGGAGCTGTACCAGGGCGAGCGTCCCCTCTTCGAGGCGTACGGCATCGAGGCCGAACTGGAGCGTGCCCTCGATCGGAGGGTCTGGCTCGACTGCGGGGGCTACCTGGTCATCGACCGCACGGAGGCCTTCACCTCCATCGACGTCAACACGGGCCGCTACATCGGCACCACGAGCCTGGCCGACACGGTGCTGCGCACCAATCTGGAGGCGGCCGTCGAGATCGCCCGGCAGATCCGGCTGCGGGACCTGGGCGGCATCATCCTGGTGGACTTCATCGACATGGACCGCAAGGAGGATCGTGACCAGGTGCTCGCCCGGCTCACCGCCGAGCTGGCCAAGGACCGCACCCGCACTCACGTCCTGGGCTTCACCCGTTTGGGTCTCGTCGAGATGACCCGCAAGAAGGTGCGAGAGGACCTCTACGCGGTGTTGCAGAAGCCCTGCCCCTACTGCCAGGGGAGCGGGCGGGTCCTCTCGGAGGCCACGGTCGCCCACAAGATCGAGCGGGAGATCCGTCGGCTGGCGCGCAGCTCCGATGCCGAGGCGATGCTGGTCGCCACCCACCCGTCGGTGGCCGCCCAGGTGATCGGGGTCGGTGGGGCCAACCTGCGCCGTCTCGAGGCGGAGACCGGCAAGGTGATCTACGTGCGGGGCAGCGACCAGGTGCACATCGAAGAGATGCGGGTCCTCGCCGTCGGGAGTCGGCGTGAGGTGGAGCAGATGGCCCTGCCCGTCAAGGAGGGCCAGGTGGTGGACCTGGAGGTGGAGGAGCCCCACGTCTCCAACCCGCGGGATGGCATCGCCCGGCTGGAGGGGTACGTGGTCGACATCGAGGGGGGCGGCCGCCACGTCGGCCAGCGCCTGCGGGTCGAGATCACCAAGGTCTTTCGCACGTATGCCAAGGGTCGCGTCGTCTCGGCGAGTTGAGCGCTCGGGGGGCCCGGCCTCGCCTGC
Source organism: Limnochordales bacterium (assembly GCA_036562495.1). GTDB lineage: Bacteria > Bacillota > Limnochordia > Limnochordales > Geochordaceae > Geochorda. Next base: position 145,033 of record DATCKA010000030.1, on the reverse strand, counting down.
CGGCACGGCCGCCGGAGGGAGCCGGGTGGATGGGCGTCGACACGGGCTTTGACGGTCTTGGACTGGGATGCTACAATGCCACTCGTGCGGCGCGAGGAGTAGAAGGGTGATGGAGCGTGGCTGAGTACGCCATCGTCGACGTGGGAGGGCGCCAGTACCGGGTCGCCCCCGGCGACGTCATCACGGTGGAGCGCCTGGATGCGCCGGTCGGTCAGGAGCTGACGCTGGACCGGGTGTTGATGGTGCGCGACGCGGATCGAGTGCTGGTGGGCGAGCCGCTGGTCGCCGGCGCGAAGGCGGTGGCCCGGGTGCTGGAGCACGGGCGAGACCGCAAGGTGCTGGTCTTCAAGTACAAGCCCAAGGTCAACTACCGGCGTCGCTACGGCCATCGCCAGCCCTACACCCGGCTGGCCATCGAGCGCGTCGAGGTGGCTGGGTAGCCGACCCGACCGCATGCTGGTGGTCGAGGTCTTTCGGGGCGAGGGTGGAGAGATCCTAGGCCTGCGGGCCCGGGGTCACGCCGGATGGGGCCGGCACGGTCAGGACATCGTCTGCGCGGGGGCGTCGGCCATCCTGCATGCGGCTGTCCTGGGCGTCACCCGGCACGTGGGCCTGCCGGCACGTGTCCAGGCAGGCGACGGATACCTGGAGCTCCGGCTGGAGCCGGGCGGGGAGGCGGTCGGCAAGGCTGTCGAGGCGTGGGGTCAGGCCCAGGCCGTCCTGGAGACGGCGGTGTTGGGCCTCGACGAGATCGCCAAGCAGTACGCCCGGCACGTACGGTTGGTGCAACGGCATGGGGGTGAGAGCGATGACCATGGGACATGAGCCGATGGCGCTGGTGATGGATCTCCAGCGATTCGCCCACAAGAAGGGCGTCGGCAGCTCGCGCAACGGCCGCGACAGCAACCCCAAGTACCTGGGGGTCAAGCGATCCGACGGCCAGTGGGTGACGGCGGGCAGCATCATCGTGCGCCAGCGCGGCACCCGGCTGCGCCCCGGGCGCAACGTCGGCATGGGTCGAGACCACACGCTGTATGCCCTGGTCGACGGGCGGGTCTCCTTCGAGACCCGCGGAGGTAACCGGGTCGTCACCGTCGAGCCTGCCGTGCCGACGGTGGAGGCCGTCACGGCCTGAGCAACGAGGACGCGGCCATTCCGGCCTGTGGGGGCCCCCGGGGCGTTGGCTCCGGGGGCTCTTGACTCCTGGGCCGGCAGTCGCGGGGCGGGTGGAGCAGGATGCAGGGACCGGCCAGGGAGGCCCGACTGGTCGACGAAGCCGTCATCGAGGTGCAGGCGGGTGACGGAGGCAACGGGGTCATCAGCTTCCGGCGGGAGAAGTACGTGCCCCGGGGCGGCCCCGATGGTGGCGACGGCGGACGGGGCGGACACGTCTACCTCGAGGCCGATCCGCGTCTGTTGACGCTGCTCGACTTTCGCTATCGACGCCACTTCCGCGCCGGGCGAGGAGGCCATGGCAGCGGCGCGCGCAAGCGTGGCCGGGACGGCGAGGACCTGGTGTTGCGGGTCCCGGTGGGCACCGTCGTCTACGACGCGGACACGGGCGAGCGCCTGGCCGATCTCGTGGAGCCGGGCGTCCGGGTGCGGGTGGCGCGGGGCGGTCGGGGCGGGCGGGGCAACGCGCGCTTCGCCACGCCCACACGCCAGGCTCCCCGCCTGGCCGAGGCGGGGGACCCCGGAGAGCGGCGACGGCTCCGGCTGGAGCTGCAGCTGCTGGCCGACGTGGGCCTGGTGGGACCGCCCAACGCCGGCAAGTCGAGCCTGCTGGCCGCCTGCTCCAATGCCCGCCCCAAGATCGCGGCCTACCCCTTCACCACCCTGGCGCCCAACCTGGGGCTGGTGCGCGTCGGCGAGGAGGCCAGCTTCGTGATGGCGGACATCCCGGGCCTGGTCGAGGGCGCGCACCGGGGGGTGGGCCTGGGCCATGCCTTCCTGCGGCACGTGCGGCGGACCCGCGTGCTGGTGCTGGTGGTGGACGCCAGCGCCCAGGACGGCGTCGAGCCGCTGGATGCGGTGGCCATGACCCGCCAGGAGCTCGAGCGCTACGACCCGGAGCTGGCCCGCCGGCCGACCCTGGTGGCGGCCAACAAGATGGACCTTCCCGAGGCCAGGGCCCGCTGGGAAGCCCTACGAGAGGCTCTCGCCCGAGAGGGGCTGGAGGCGCTGCCCATCAGCGCGGCCACGGGCCAGGGCGTGCAGGAGCTGGTGGCGAGGGCCTACGCCCTGTTGATGGCCACGCCTCGCGAGCCCGAGCGGGAGGGCGCCCAAGGGCTGCCGGTGGGGGACGGGGTGCAGGCGGCAGGCATACGGGTGGTGCGCAGCACCGGGGCCGAGCGGCGGTCGCTCCGCCACGTCGAGGTGGAGCGGACGGCGCAGGGCTGGGTGCTCAAGGCACCCTGGCTCGAGCGCCTGGCGGCGCGCCTCGACCTCGAGGGCCAGCTCGACGCCAAGCCCTATCTCTACGACGTGCTGCGGCGCGCCAGGGTGCTGGACCGATTGCGCCAGCGTGGCGCATCGGCCGGTGACCCCGTCTGGATCGGGGACCGGATGTTGCCCTTCCAGGGGTGAGGGACCTGGCCGCCACGGCCGGGGCGTGCGGCCCCTGATCCGGCAGGAGCGGACCTCGTCGGAGACGAACGGATGGCGCAACCATGACGGAGCAAGCAATGCCGTCGCCGATGGCTGTCAACGCCAACGCCGCGGACTGGCTCTCGGGGGCGCGGCGTCTCGTTGTCAAGGTCGGCAGCAGCACGGTCGTCGACGGGCGAGGCCAGGTGCGGGCCGACCTCCTGGATCCGCTCTGCTCGAGCCTGCTCGACTGGGTCGAGGGGGCGCCTCGTCGCGGGGCGGTGCTGGTCAGCTCCGGGGCCATCGCCCTCGGCTGGCCCCGTCTGGGCCTCAAGCGGCGGCCCTCGACGCTGCCCGAGAAGCAGGCCGCCGCCGCGGTGGGCCAGGGCCTGCTGATGGCCTACTACGAGCAGGTGATGGCGCGGCGAGGCCGCCCGGCCGCGCAGGTGCTGCTCACAGCCGACGATCTGCGCGACCGGGGGCGGTTCAACCACGCCCATCGGACCATGGAGGCGCTGCTGGCTCGGGGCGCCGTGCCGGTGGTCAACGAGAACGACACCGTCGCGGTCGACGAGATCAAGGTGGGCGACAACGACCGCCTGGCCGCCATGGTGGCGGTGCTCATCCAGGCGGACCTGCTGATCCTGCTCTCCGACGTCGACGGGCTGTTTACGGCCGACCCCCGGCGGGATCCGTCGGCCCGGCTCATCCCCGTGGTGGCCCATCCCGGTGACCCGTCGCTGGCGGTCTCCGTGGGGGAGCCGGGCCCCATGGGCACGGGGGGCATGCGCTCCAAGGTCGAGGCGGCCCGCATGGCCGCGGTCAACGGCATCCCCACCCTCATCGCCCGTGCGGCGCCCGACGTGCTGCAGCGGGTGGCGGCGGGCGAGCCCTGCGGGACCCTCTTCCTGCCGTCGCCTCAGGGCCTGCGGGGCAAGAAGCGCTGGCTGGCCTTCTATCCGGCTGAGGCGGGCACGGTCGTCATCGATGCGGGGGCTGCCCAGGCGATCGCACAGCGCGGGCGCAGCCTGCTGGCCAGCGGCGTGGTGGACGTGGTGGGCGAGTTTCGGGCGGGCAGCGTGGTGCGGCTGGTGACGCAGGGCGGGCAGGAGGTGGGCCGTGGCATCGTCGGTTTCGGGGCGGAGGAGCTCCGGCGCATCAAAGGTCGGCGCAGCCACGAGCTGCCCGGCCTGTTGGGCCACGCCCGCACCTCGTGGGAGGTCGTCCACCGCGACAACCTGGTGCTGACCGCCGCCAGGGAGCCAGCCCGGGAGGAGGGCGCATGAACATGGAGGCGACGCCGCGGATGGCCACGTCCGGGGTGCCCGGCGCGACGCCGGAGGTGGCCGCCGACCCGGTCGAGCTGGTGCGCCGGCTGGCGCAGGAGGCTCGCGAGGCAGCCAGGGTGCTGGCACGGCTGCCGGCGGCGAGCCGCGACGAGGCCCTTCGTGCCATGGCGGCTGCGTTGCGGGCTCAGGGGCCGAGGATCCTGCAGGCCAACGCCCAGGACATGGCCCGGGCCCGGGCGGCCGGCTTGAGCAAGGCGCTTCTGGATCGCCTCTACCTGGACGAGGCACGCCTGGAGCGGATGGCCCGGGGTCTGGAGCAGGTGGCGTCGCTGGAGGATCCGCTGGGGCAGGCGGTGCGGGCGTGGCGACGCCCCAACGGGCTCGAGATCACCCAGGTGCGAGTACCGCTCGGGGTCGTGGGGGTGATCTACGAGGCCCGGCCCGACGTCACCGCCGACGCGGCGGGGCTCTGCATCAAGTCGGGCAACGCGGTGGTGTTGCGGGGCGGCTCCGAGGCTCTGGCCACCAACCTGGCCATCGCTGACGCGCTGCGGCAGGCGGTCACGAGCGCCGGGGTGCCGGCGGGCGCCATCGCTGCCGTGCCCACGGCCGACCGCGCCGCCGCCGTGGCCATGATGCAGGCGAGGGGGCTGCTGGATCTGCTCATCCCCCGGGGGGGCGCGGAGCTGATCCGCACAGTGGTGGAGCAGGCCCGGGTGCCGGTCATCGAGACCGGGGTCGGCAACTGCCACATCTACCTGGACGCCTCGGCGCCCTACGAGATGGCCGAGGCCATCGTGCTCAACGCCAAGGTCCAGCGTCCGTCGGTCTGCAATGCCGTGGAGACGCTCCTGGTGCACGCGGCGTGGGCCGAGCGGCATCTGGCGCGGCTGGCGGATCGTCTGGTCGAGCACGGGGTGGAGATCCGGGGCTGTCCCCGCACCCGCCGGTACGTCCCGCAGGCCCGGCCGGCCACCGAGGCCGACTGGGAGACGGAGTACCTCGATCTCATCCTGGCGGTGCGGGTGGTCGACGACCTGGAGGCGGCCGTGGAGCACATCGCCCGCTACGGCACCGGTCACTCCGAGGCCATCGTGACGGCGGACCTGGCGTCGGCCCGCCGCTTCACCCGCGACGTGGACGCAGCGGCGGTCTACGTCAACGCTTCCACACGGTTCACCGACGGGGGCCAGTTCGGCTTCGGGGCTGAGATCGGCATCAGCACGCAGAAGCTGCACGCCCGTGGCCCCATGGGCCTCGAGGCTTTGACCACCACCCGGTACGTCGTGGTGGGAGATGGGCAGGTGCGGACGTGAGCGGGCCGCGCATCGGGCTGATGGGGGGCACCTTCGACCCCATCCACTACGGCCACCTGGTGACGGCGGAGGGGGCCCGGGTGGAGTTCGGCCTCGACAAGGTGCTCTTCGTGCCGTCGGGGCGCCCCCCGCACAAGGCAGCCGACCAGGTGACGCCGGCCGAGCACCGCTACCTCATGACGGTGCTGGCCACGCTGGGCAACCCTCACTTCGAGGTCTCCCGCATCGACATCGACCGCCCGGGGCCCAGCTACACCGTCGACACCATCGAGGAGGCCCGCCGGCAGTGGGGGCCTTCGGCTCAGCTCTTCTTCATCACCGGGGCCGACGCCATCCTGGAGATCCTCACCTGGAAGGACCCCGAGCGGCTCCTGGCCAGCTGCCACGTCATCGCCGCCACCCGGCCCGGCTACGATCTGAGCCGGCTGGAGGGGGCCATCGGGGATCTGTGGACGCGTTTCTCCAGCCGGATCCACGTGGTGCAGGTGCCCGCCATGGCCATCTCGTCGTCGGACATCCGCGAGCGGGTGCGCCGGGGCCATCCCATCCGGTACCTGGTCCCGGAGGCGGTCGCGGACTACATCTACAAGTATCGCCTCTACGGCTCCCGGGAGCAGCCGGCCCAGGCCCGACCGGAGGACCCCGTCGAGGGCCGGCCGCTGGCACGGGCGTGAGGTGCGGCCGACGGGGGGGCTCTCACCGCGGATGAGGTCGCCGGTGCCGGCCGAGCGAGGCCACCTCGAGGAGCGGGTGAGGGCCATGGTGACGCCGCCCCGGTGGCGCCATATCCAGGGCGTGGTGACGACGGCCCGGGAGCTGGCCCGCCGCTTCGGCGTCGACCAGCAGAGGGCCGAGCTCGCCGCCTTGTTGCACGACGCTGCGCGCGACTGGCCCGTCTCCCGGCTCACGGCCACCCTGGCCGACGCGGGCGAGCGCCCGTCGCCCCTGGAGCAGGCCTCGCCGGAGCTCCTGCACGGGCCCGCCGCGGCTCACTGGGCCCGAGCGCAGCTGGGCGTCGACGACGACGCCGTGCTCGACGCGGTACGCTACCACACCACGGGGCGCCCTGGCATGAGCCCGCTGGAGATGGTGCTGGTGGTGGCCGACTACAGCGAGCCAGGCAGGGAGTTTGCCGCGGCCGCGGCCATCCGGGATGCGGCCGTCCAGAGTCTGGAAACCGCCTGTCTGTTGAGCCTCGATGCCCGCCTGCGGTACCTTCTAGACGGGGGGCATCTCATCCACCCACGTACCGTGGAGGCGCGTAACTGGCTCTTGATGCGCCGCGCCAGTGGCTGCCGTGCTTGACCGGGTCGAACTGGAGCCGGCGGGCCCGGGGAGGCGTATCGGGGTACGGCGACCATCCAGCCGCCGTCGGTGGGTCGCGGCGGTCGTCGTGGGGCTGTTGTGCGCGGCGGCGGCCTTTGCCGCGACCCTGCGGTGGGGACCCGGCTGGGTGGCCGGTCTGATGGAGTGGCGCCTGCGGGGCGGCCCGGCCTCGGACGGGCATCTGTCGGTGGTGGTGGTCGGGCTCGACACGCGAGCCCACGATCCCGGCCGCACCGACACCATCGTGGTGGCCAGCCTTCGGTTGGACGAAGGCCAGATAGGCTTGCTCTGGGTGCCTCGCGACACCCGCGTCCAGACGCCCAACGGCACCTTCAACAAGATCAACACCCTCTACACCTCCTACGGGCCCAACGCCCTGGTGCAGGCGCTGTCGTCGCTGTTGGGCGTGTCCCTCGACGGCTACGTGAGGGTCGACTTCGAGGCCTTCGAGCATCTCATCGACGCCGTGGGCGGGGTGGAGATGACGATCCCGCGTCGCCTCCACTACGTCGACCATGCCCAGGGCCTGGTCATCGACCTGGCGCCAGGCCGCCGGCGCCTCACCGGCCAGGAGGCGTTGCAGTACGTGCGCTACCGGGCCGACGGGCTGGGCGACATCTCCTACGACCCCGGTACGGGCGCCTACTACGGTCGGGTACAGCGCCAGCAGGAGTTCGCCCGGGCTCTGATGGAGGCGGCCAGCCGGCCACAGGTGCTGACGCGCTTGCCCCAGTTGATCCGGCAGGTGTACGCGATGATCGAGACCGACCTGCCGCTGGATCTGGGGCTGGCGGCGGCCTCCTACGTGATGCGGCGGGGCTCGCTGGAGCTGGTGACGGGCGTGTTACCCGGCATGCCCGCCACCGTCGCCGGCGCCAGCTACTGGCTGCCGGACCGCGGCCGAGCCCGGGCAGTGGCGCGGCAGGTGCTGGGCGGGCCGGCCGGCCCGAAGGGCGTCGCGGTGCTCAACGCCAACGGCGTGGTGGGGACGGCTGCCCGCGTGGCCGCAAGCCTCGAGGCCGCCGGGGTGCCGGTGGAGCGCGTGGACAACGCCCGCGAGTTCGGTCGGGCCCACAGCCAGGTGCTGGTGGTGCGCGACGCAGCCTTGCCGCTGGCGAGACGGGTCGCCGAGCTCTTGGGCGACCTGCCGGTGGTCCGGCAGGACGCGCTGCTGGCCCTGGATCCGGCCGAAGGCACGGAGCAGGACGTCATCGTCATCGTGGGCATGGACCTGGCCACGATCCAGGGTCCATGGAAGCCATCACCGGGAGGTGATCCGGCTGCTGGAGTCGGCACGCCTGGCCGAGCTCGCAGCCCGGGCGGCTGACGAGCGCAAGGCATCCGACACGGTGGTGCTGGACCTGCGGGAGCGAAGCCCGCTGGCCGATTTCTTCGTCGTGACCAGCGGCACGTCGACCCCCCACCTGCGCGCCATCGCCGAGCACGTGGAGCAGGCCCTGGAGGCCGCCGGGGCCCGTCGGCCTCGCCGCGAGGGAGGCGACGGGGCTCGCTGGATTCTCCTGGACTACGGCGACGTGGTGGTGCACATCTTCCATCACGCCGAACGAGAGTTTTACGCCCTGGAGGCCCTCTGGGACGGCCCGCCACCCAAGACGGCACCGTGACGGCGCAGGTCGCCCGGCCGGCGGCAGGAGCGACGGTCCCGCGCAAGAAGAAAGGCGAAGCGAGATCATCTTCCATCTCAGGAGGGGGCGTAGCTCAGTTGTCGCCGATTCGTCGCCTTCTCGCGCTCGCGCTCTCGAGCGTCTTCGTCGTGGCCATGGGGGTCGTGGGGCCGCTGGCCCTCGCACAGTCGCCCGCCAGCGTCATGGTGAGAGCCACCCTCGACGGGGTGCGGGCCGTCGACCTGCCCGATGGCAAGGCCGGCATCGACGTGGTGGTGCAGGTCCAGCTGGAGGGGTGGACGCAAGGCGCCTTCCCCCAGGTGAGCGGGCGCCTGGTCGCCTTCACCTCTAGTGGGGAGCAGATGCTGGAGCCCATCGAGGTGGAGGTCGTCGAGCCGTTGAGCGCCTCTGAGGCGGTGGTGCGGCTGCGGTTCGAGCGTGTCGAGGCGCCGTTCATGACGGCCTTCGTGGGCCTGCCGGCCAATGAGGAGGCCGGCTACGAAGAGGTCTGGACCGGCGTCATGATTGCAGCGTCCGACATCAAGGGCTGACGAGGATCGAGGCCGTGCGGGCCGCTCCACTTGACCGGTCCCGGACGGCCTCGTTATAATCAGGGGCGTCAGCGGTGGGGCCGTAGCTCAGCTGGGAGAGCGCGTGAATGGCATTCACGAGGTCGGCGGTTCGATCCCGCTCGGCTCCACCATCTTCAGTGAGCATGGCGAGGCGGAGGGTGAGGGGGATCACCCTCCGTTCTTTATCCGCCAGAGGCGACGAAGGGGAGCAGTAGCAGCCGGGACGGGCCTGCAAGAGAGCTGCCGGGCGGTGCGAGGCAGCGGCCCGCCGGTTGCGAACTCGCCCCGGAGCTTCTCGGGCGAGCGGCCGCGGCGGCGTGCGACGAGGGCCGGGTAGCCCGGGACGGCCTGGAGGGGGCGCCGGTCGGCGCCCGGGCGGCCGTTATCCGCCGAGAGGGGGCTCGCCGTGGCGTGGCGGCACGCCGGCGGGCCAATTAGAGTGGTACCGCGGAGGGCCGGCGCCTTCCGCCTCTAGGGGCGGAAGGCGCCTTTCGTTTGACGGCAGGGGGTAGGGACGTGATGGCGCAAGACGAGGCGCGAGGTCAGGAGGCGGTCGAGGTACGCTCGTATGACCCGAGCGTGATCGAGGCTCGCTGGCAGCGAGAGTGGGAGGCGCGGGGCATCTATCGGGCGGTGGAGGATCCGTCCCGCCCCAAGTTTTACGCGCTCGGGATGTTTCCGTACCCGTCGGGCCGCCTGCACATGGGTCACCTGCGCAACTACACGCTGGTGGACGTGGTGGCGCGATTCGCCCGCATGCGGGGCTACAACGTGCTCAACCCCACGGGTTGGGACGCCTTCGGTCTGCCGGCCGAAAACGCGGCCATCAAGTACGGCCGGCATCCGGCGGACTGGACCTACGACAACATCGCCGTGATGCGGGACCAGCTCAAGCGGCTGGGCTTCAGCTACGACTGGAGCCGCGAGGTGTCCACCTGCGACCCCGAGTACTACCGGTGGACGCAATGGCTCTTCCTGTTGATGTACCGCAGGGGGCTGGCCTACCGGGCCGACGCGCGGGTCAACTGGTGCCCGGGCTGCCAGACGGTGCTGGCCAACGAGCAGGTGGTGGGCGACGGCGAGTGCTGGCGTTGCCACAGCAAGGTGGAGCAGCGCCGGCTGCGGCAGTGGTTCTTGCGCATCACGGCCTACGCCGATCGGCTGCTGAAGGATCTGGACTTGCTGGACGGGTGGCCCGAGCGGGTCAAGACCATGCAGCGCAACTGGATCGGCCGCAGCGAGGGCGCGGAGGTGCGCTTCCGGGTCCAGGAGACCGGTGACGAGCTACCTGTCTTCACGACCCGGCCCGACACGCTGTTTGGCGTCACCTACGTGGTCATCTCGCCGCATCACCCGCTGGCCAGTCGGCTGGTGGCGGGTGGGCCGTATCAGCAGGCCGTGGAGGAGATGGCGGGGGCCCTGGCGCTGCGCGAGCACGAGCTGGCCGAGGAGGAGAAGGTCGGCGTGCCGACGGGCGCCCATGCCATCAATCCCATCAACGGCGAGGCCGTACCCATCTGGGTGGGCAACTACGTGGTGATGGAGTACGGCACCGGCGCCGTCATGGGGGTGCCGGCCCATGACCAGCGAGACTTCGAGTTTGCCCGCAAGTACGGGCTGCCCGTGCGGGTGGTGATCGCCGCCGACGGGGTGCCCCTGGACGGCGAGCGCCTGGAGGCCGCCTACGAGGGGCCGGGCGTCATGGTCAACTCGGGCCCCTTCGACGGGATGCCCAGCGAGGAGGGCAAGCGCGCCGTCATCGCGGAGCTGGAGCGCCGGCAGGCGGGGCGGGCCAGCGTGCAGTACCGCCTGCGGGACTGGCTCATCAGCCGCCAGCGCTACTGGGGCTGTCCCATCCCCATCGTCTACTGCGAGCGGTGCGGCGAGCAGCCGGTGCCGGAGGAGCAGCTGCCGGTGCTGCTGCCGCAGCAGGTGGAGTTCGCGCCCAAGGGGCAGGCCCCGCTGGCGACGGCTCCTGACTTCTACCACACCACGTGCCCGCGCTGCGGTGGCCCGGCCGTGCGCGAAGTGGACACCATGGACACCTTCATCGACTCGTCGTGGTACTTCCTGCGCTTCTGCTCCCCCACGACGCAGGAGGGGCCCTTCGACCCCCGGGCCGTGCGGTACTGGATGCCGGTGGACCACTACATCGGTGGCATCGAGCATGCCGTATTGCACCTGCTCTACTCTCGCTTCTTCATGAAGGTGCTCTACGACGAGGGGCTCGTCAGCGAGGTGGAGCCCTTCCGGCGCCTGTTCACCCAGGGCATGGTGACGCTGGGCGGCGTCGCCATGAGCAAGTCCCGGGGCAACGTGGTGGATCCCGACGAGGTGGTCAACCGCTACGGGGCCGATACGGCGCGGCTGTTCATCCTGTTCGCCGCCCCGCCCGACCGGGATCTGGAGTGGAGCACGGCGGGCGTCGAGGGCGCCCAGCGGTTCATCCAGCGGGTCTGGCGCCTGGTGGAGTCGTACGCGCCCATCGTCGCCGGCGTGGAGCCGTACCGCCCCGGGCAGGACGGCGCGGCGTTGGGCCCCGACGAGCGCGAGCTGCGGCGAGCGGTGCACCAGGCCCTCAAGAAGGTGACCGCCGACTGCGAGGAGCGGCTGGGCTTCAACACGGCCATCGCCGCCCTGATGGAGGCCGTCAACGCCTTCTATCGCTACAAGGAGCGCCCCGGCGGCGAGCCGCATCCGGCCGTGGTCCGGGAGTGCCTGGAGATCCTGGTGCTGGCGCTGGCGCCCTTCATCCCGCACGCCACCGAGTCGATGTGGGAGACCCTGGGGCACCAGGGCAGCATCCACCAGCAGCCCTGGCCGGCCTACGATCCCGGTGCCCTGCAGCGGGAGCGGGTCACGGTGCCGGTGCAGGTGGACGGCAAGGTGCGGGACCGCATCGAGCTGCCGGTCGACGCCAGCGAGGAGGAGGCCCGGGAGGCGGCGCTGTCGAGCCCCCGGGTGCAGCGGTGGGTAGAGGGGCGGACGGTGCAGCAGGTCATCGTCGTGCCCGGCCGTCTCGTCAGCGTGGTGACCCGCGGAGGGGCCTGACGTCCCTCACGTGGGCCCCAGGTGCGTGAAGCGCAACCCGACCGACCGGCGGCGGTGGCGGCTGCCCAGCGCCAGGAGCAGCGCCACCGCCTGCTCGGCCAATGCCGCGTCGAGGAGATCGCCGGCGTGCACGGGGCGCAGCCCCACGGCCCGAGCCAACGCCGCGGCCGTCTCGGCGGCCTCGGGATCGTCGGCGAAGACCGCGGTGTCGTCGCCCTCGAGACAGCGCCCCGGATCGGCCAGCAGGGCCGACGAGACGGTGTGGAAGGCGGCGGCGAGCCGTCGATGGCCTCCTAGCAGCCGGCGCACCCGCAGCGCGGTGGAGCCCTCGGGTGGCAGGTCGGCCCGCCAGCGTCCGTCGGGGGTGCGGACCAGCGCCACCGAGACGTCGACGACCACTCGCTCCTGCAGGACGTTGGCCAGCGGGGGCAGTGAGGAGTCCAGCGCCTGAGACGGCACCGTCAGCACCACCACGTCGGCCCATGCCGCGGCCTCGGCGTTGGGCAGGCCCACCACCTCGGCCCCCCGGGGGCGACCGGCCCGCTCGAGGGCCTGGCGCAGCCGGTGGGCGGCCTCGTCGGCTCGCTGGGGATCGCGGGAGCCGACAGCCACGGGGATGCCCACGGCCGCCCACCGCAAGGCGAGCCCGAAGCCCTGGCGCCCCGTGCCCCCCACCACTGCCACCTTGCCGGCGAATGGGCGCTCGTCGGTCGTCATCGGGACGCCCCCACAGGCGAGGGATGCGCGGGCAACACCTGAAGCCAGACGGTGCGGCGGCGAGGGCCGTCGAACTCGCAGAAGAAGATCCCTTGCCAGCGGCCGAGACGCAGGCGCCCGCCTTCCAGGGGCGCAAAGACCGAGGACCCCACCAGGGAGGCCCGCACGTGGGCGGCCGCGTTGCCCTCCGCGTGACGCCAGCGCCCCTCCCAGGGGACGGCTCGCTCCAGGTAGGCCAGGATGTCGGCCGCCACGTCGGGATCGGCCCTCTCGTTGATGAGCAGCCCCGCGGTCGTATGCGGGCAGAAGAGGTGGACGACCCCGTCGGCCCGGACGCCCGCCTCCTCCAGAGCGCGGCTCACGCGGGCGGTGATGTCGACCATCTCGCTCTGCGCCGAGGTGGACAGTTCGATGCTGATCACCGGCGGGTGCCTCCTTCGTGGGCCCGTCTCCGGACGTCGCATAGAGGAGCCGGCGCCTTCGGAGACTATCGGCCGAGCGGCCTATGGATCTCTTCCAGCTCTTCTGGCTGTTGATATTCGCCCTCTCGCTGTGGCCCGTCCTGCGCCAGCGGCAGACGGAGCGGCAGCGCCTCAAGGTGATGGGCCAGATCCAGAGGGCCCGCAATAGCCGCATCATCACCCTCATCCACCGTCAGGAGGCGTGGGGGTTGCTGGGGCTGTTGGGGCGGCGGTTCATCTCCATCGAGGACTCGGAAAAGGTCCTGCGGGCCATCCGGACGACGCCGCCCGACGTGCCCATCGACCTGATCCTGCATACCCCCGGCGGCCTGGTGCTGGCCGCCGAGCAGATCGCCCAGGCCCTCCGCCGCCACCCTGCCCGGGTCAGCGTCTTCGTACCGCACTACGCCATGTCGGGCGGCACCCTCATCGCCCTGGCGGCCGACGAGATCTGGATGGACGACAACGCGGTGCTGGGGCCGGTCGATCCCCAGCTGGGCCAGTGGCCGGCGGCCTCCATCGTGCGGGCCGTGGAGCAGAAGGACCTCAACCGGGTCGACGACGAGACCCTCATCATGGCCGACATGGCGCGCAAGGCTCTGGCTCAGGTCAAGGAGCTGGTGACGGACATCCTCACAGACCACCTCCCGCCCGAGCGGGCCGCGGAGGTGGCCGACTACCTGACCCAGGGCCACTGGACCCACGACTACCCCCTCGACTGCCGGCGGCTGCAGGAGTGGGGACTGCCCGTGCGGTGCGGCCTGCCGGCCGCCATCTACACCCTGATGGACCTCTACCCTCAGGCGCCGGAGCGTCGGCCGTCGGTCCAGTACGTCCCGCTGCCCCAGCCCGCCCCCTCGGGCTGGCTGCGCCGCCAGCACGACCCGGAGGGGTGACCGCCCCACTGGGAGGAGTAGGGCGCTAGTCTGTCTAACGGTCCTCCGCGACCGCACGAACCCGAAGGGGCGGCGATGGACGTGTGGGCGGCCAGGGTATGGCCGGACCCGGCAGGGGTGCGGAGGCGTCTGACGTTAGCGCGACTGGCGCGCGCCGGCCTGTCGGGCGGCACGGCCCGGTTTCTGCTGGCAGTGGCGCTCGTCGGCGTCGGCGTCCGGGTCGGCATGGAGCTGGCGGGCGACCCCGTGGTCATCGTGCCGGGCCCCCTGATGCATGGGGCCCCGGAGGTGGGGGCTGCGGGGGTGGTGCAGGCTGCCGCGGCGCCGCCGGGTGCGTCCGAGGCGGGAGTCGAGCCGCCGGCCGGTGCCGGCGACGGTACCACGGCCGAGGGGGCTGTGGCGGACGGCGGGGGGACCTGTCCGGACGGGCAGCACGGGCGCCTCGACCTCAACGTGGCCACCGTCGAGCAACTGGATGCGCTGCCGGGCATCGGCCCCGTGCTGGCCGCACGCATCGTCGCCTTTCGGGAGCGTCACGGGCCGTTTCGACTGGTGGACGACCTGCTCGAGGTGACCGGCATCGGCCCCAAGACGCTGGAGCGGCTGCGGCCGCTGGTGACGGTCTGCGTCGGGGACTCGTGAGATAGCCGCCGGCGGGCCATGGGCATCGGCGCCGTGGCGTGGGGGATGGCCGTCGGCATGGCGGCATCGGCCCTCGCAGGGTGGGATCCTGCCGGGCCGGCCTCGGTGCTGGGGCTGGCTGCGGGGCTGGTGCTGGTGCGAGCCGTCGGCCGTGGGGCTCGCAGGTGGCTGAGGTGGCTGCGAGGGTGCGGGCCGGTCCCGGTCGTCCTGCCCGGCTGGCCGCCAGCCTACCAGCCCTGGCCAGGGGAGCTCGAGATGCCGGTCACGGCAAGGGCCCGGGTGCGAAGACGCCGCCTGGCCGCGCTGGTGGCCCTGGCCGTGGCGGTGGGGGCGTGGGTGGAGGCGATACGGCTCCAGCGCCAGGCCGACTCCCTGCGCTCCCTGGAGCCGGGCCGGGTGGCCTGGGTGGGCGGCTGGGTCGTCGAGCCCCCGGTCACGACGCGCTTCGCCACGTACCTGCTCCTGCGGGAAGCGCGTCTGACGGAGGCGGCGTCGGTGGCGCCGCCTCGCGACGGCTGGCGTGCGCTTCCCTCGGACGTGGAGGTGGCGGTGCCGGCCCAGGACCGCCGGAGCCGGTCCTGGCAGCCGGGCATGTGGGTCGCGGCTCGCGGCCTGGTGCGCCTTCCCGAGGCAGGGGCCTTCCCGGGCGACTTCTCGCTGCGTCGCTACCTCGGTGCCCGGGGCGTGGGGCTGGTGGTGGAGGTGCGATCCGAGGGCCGGTTGGCCGTGGCCGCCGACCCGCCGCGGGCACCTCCGACGATCCGCCTGCGCGCCGCCCTCGCGGCCATGGGTGAGGCGATGGCACGGCGGCTAGAGCGGAGACTGGGGCCGCAGGGGGCTGCCTGGGCGCGGGCGGTGGTGCTGGGCCATCGAGACGCCCTGGCCGACGAGGACGAGCAGGCGCTGTGGGAGGCCGGGCTGGGGCACGTCCTGTCGGTCTCGGGATTGCACGTGGGCCTGCTGGCCGGTCCTGTGGTGGCCCTCGTCCGGCGCCTGCCCCGCTCCCGGTGGGCCGTCAGGCTGTGCGCTGCCGTCGTGGCCTGCGCCACGGGATGGACCTACGCCGGCATGACAGGGCTGGCCGCGCCGGCGGTGAGGGCCGGTCTGATGCAGTCGCTGGGCATGGCACTGTGGATGGTGGGGCGCCGGGCCTCGTTGCCCTCCATCCTGGGGGTGGCCGCCGCCGCCCAGATGCTCCTCTCGAGCCCGGGGCTCGGGGCCGATGCGGGCTTTCAGATGTCGTACCTGGCCACGCTGGCCATCGCGCTCTTCGTTGGCCGCCCCGGGTCGGGCCAAGCACCGCCGGGCCCGGCCGGCGATCGAGGCGCGAGGCGCCCCCTGCGAAAGGTCGCGGGCCGGCTGCTCGAGGCACTGGGGCTCTCCTTCGCCGCGTGGGCGGCCATCACGCCTCTGACGGCCCTCTACTTCGGCCGGGTGTCGGTGCTGGGGGCGGTGGTGAGCGTGGTAGCGGGGCCGGTCTGCGGGCTGTTGTTGTGGTCAGCGCTGGCCGCCGCGCTGGTGCCGTCATCCATGGCCGGGCCGGCGGCGTGGGTCGCCGAGAGGTCGGCCGCCGCGCTCCGGGCGCTGGCGCTGGCAGGGGCTCAGCTGGAGGGACGGCTGGGTGCCCTGCGGCTCAGCGCGATGGGGTGGAGCCTGCCGGCCGTGGCGGGTCTGGCGTGGCTCGCCTCGCGAGGGGCGGGAGACGGGCGCAGGGCCGCGACGGGTCCCGCCCTGGCGGCGCTGCTGCTGGGGGGCTGGGCCCTGGCAGCCGGGCTGCCGGGAGCGAGCGGCAGGCCGGCCGCCCTGACCGTTGCGCCGGTCGGCACCGGCTGGGTGGTGGCGGGCCGTTCGCCCGGGGGAGACGGCTGGCTCTGGCTCGACGCACGACCGGGGCAGGAACTGGCTCAGGCCTTGGAGAAGGCCGCGGCCGCCCTGAGCGGCCTGGGGCTGGCACGAGGCCGGGTCGCGCTGTGGAGCGCATCCTCTGGGACAGGTCCGGATCTCCACGGCCTGCCGCCCAAGGTGATGGCGATGAGCCAGGTCTGGCTGGGCATGGGGGAGCAGGGCCCCGTCGTGCTAGGCTCGGCGACGCCGGATCCCGTGGTCGAGGTGCACGCGGGTTCGATCCGGCTGCGCGTCGAGCGACAGGACGGCTCCATCAGGCCCGGCGCGCGCCCGGTCCTGCGCATGGCGATGGAGGGGGCGGGAAGCCTCCTCCTCGACGTCGATGCCCGTTGCCTGGCCTGGGAGGCGGTGGGCATCCGCCACTGCCGCGGCGACGGCCCGGTCTACCTGACCCTGCGGTGATGCGAGAGAAGGACCGTTCGCAACGGGATGGGATGTCGCGTGCGCGAGCGCAAGATCGGCGAGGCCCACGACGAGACGGCATCCACCGGTGCGCATCCACCGGGCGCCTACCTCTTGCTGGCCGCCTCGGCCTCCGATGGCGAGGCCTTCGTCGAGGCGATGGCCGAGGGGGAGGTGGAGCGGCTCGTCCTCTTCGGGGACGATGTCAAGGTCGCTCGCCTGCTGGAGCTCCTGGGCACGCCGACCCTGACGGGTACCCCACGGCTCGTGCTGGTGCGCCACGCCGAGGCGATGCCCGCGGGGGAGGCGCGTGCGCTGCTGGACGCCCTGGCACGCTATCCGCTGCGGGACGAGTGGCTGGTGCTGTGGGACCAATCGGCCGAGGCGCGGCTCTTGCAGGCCATCACGGCGGCGCATCGACGCTCGATCACGGTCGTCGACCGCCGCGAGGGCCGCGACCGAGCGTCAGCCGTCGCCCGGCTCGTCGACCGACTGGGGCTGAGCACCTCGGCGGCGGCGTGGCTGCGGGGTGTGTTGCGCCAGCACCCGGACCGGGCTCCCCAGGAGCTGGCCAAGCTGGAGCTCCTGGCAGGAGAAGCCCTCGACGAGGCGACCCTGCGGCTGGTCGTGTCGCAGGACTTGCTGGAATCAGCGGAGGATGGCACAGCCTCGCCGGCCGAGGCGCACGACTCGCGGCGCTTCGAGGTGGGGGATGCGGTGCTCGCCGGCGACATCGGCCGCGCCCTTACGCTGTCGTTGGCGCTGCAGCGAGAGGGCGTCCCTGCCGCCTGGATCTGGCGGGACATCAGCCGGCAGGTCATGGAGGCCTGGGAGATGGCCGAGGCCCTGGAGGCGCGCTGGGGGCCTCCCGACGCCTGGCCCCCCGGTGCGTGGCGGGAGGTCGCACCCCGTTTCCCGGGGCGGCCTCCGGTCGCCCTGCGGAGGTGGGCCGAGGGAGCCCGCCGGTGGGGCACCGAGGGACTGTGGCGATTGCTTCAGTGGACGGCCGAGGCCGATTACGACGCGAAAAGAGGCGGCATGACCCCTCACGAGGCCCTGATCCGCCTCTTCTCCCGCATGGCCGCCTGGCTCGATGCCCGGTCGTGACGCGGACACCGGGCCACGCGCAAAGCTCGGAGCGGAGATGCGCCCCTCAGGAAGCCGCCGGCTGGGCGGGTGTGGCCTGGGCCCTCTGAGCCTCGAGCCGCTTGAGGTACGCGACCAGCCGCGACTTGCGTCGGGCTGCCTGGTTGGGGTGGATGGCACCCCGCTTGGCGGCCTTGTCGATGGCCTTCTGCGCGAGCGGGAGAAGTCGCCAGGCCTCAGCCAGGTCCTGCTGGGCCGCCCGCTGGCACTTGCGGATGGCCGTCTTCATCGCGGACTTGGTCGCCTGGTTGGCGAGATGTCGCTTGATGGACTGGCGCAGCCTCTTGGCTGCGGAACGGGTGGTGGCCACCCCTCGACCTCCTTCTGGCTTGGCAGCCGCCATGAAACCTTGGCATGGACGCCGTGATTCTACCACAGCCGGGGACGTCCCGGCAACGAGCGGGCGGGCATGCTAGGGACCAGCGCGTCGCGACGTCGACCGTCGAAAGGAGCCGTTCACCCCATGGAGGATCGCCCTCCCGTGCTGCCGCCCCATTCGCAACCGGACCAGCAGGCCCTGCGGCTGCCCGCGAGTCGTCCGGCCATGCCGGCCGTGCCTGCGGGCACGCCACCCCCGGGGTGGCTGCGACCCGAAGCCCGCCGTGCGCTCGAGGCTGCCCAGCGCCGCGGCGCCCTCGTGGGTCTTCAGGGTGACTCGGGGGCCGCCCGGACCGACCTGGCCGTCGAAGCGTTCGCCTGGGCGCAGGCCCGTCAGGGAGGGGCCCTCCCCGGGGTGCAGCAGGAGCGACGGGCAGGCACCCATGCCACGCTGCATCGGGTGCGCATCCGGGACATGCAGGCAGCCAGGGCCCTGGGCAAGGCGCCCGGCACCTACACCACCGTGGAGTCTCCGGGGCTGCGGGATCGCTCACAGGAGGCCCGGGAGGAGGTCCTGAGCCTGGTGACCGAGGAACTGCAGGCCCTCCTGCGTGACCAGGGCGTCGGCGAGGAATCGCCGGTGCTGGTGGCCGGACTCGGCAACTGGAACGCCACTCCCGACAGCCTGGGGCCGAGGGTGGTGGGACTGCTGATGGTGACCCGCCACCTGCACGCGCTGCTCCCACCCGAAAAGCGCGGGTCGCTGCGCCCCGTGGCTGCCATCTCGCCGGGCGTGCTGGGCCTCACCGGGATCGAGACCAGCGAGATCGTCTCCGCCGTGGTGCGCCAGATCCAGCCGGCCGCCCTCATCTGCGTGGATGCCCTGGCCGCCGGTTCGCCCGAGCGGCTGTGCACGACGGTGCAGCTGGCCGACGCCGGCATCCAGCCGGGAGCGGGCGTCGGCAACGTGAGGCGGGCCCTCAACCGCCAGGAGCTCGGCATCCCCGTCATCGCCATGGGCGTCCCGACCGTCATCCATGCCCTGCGGCTGGCCCAGGGGGCATCCGACGGACCTGGAGCGGATGCCGACGGTAGGGGCGGCCAGGCCCCGCCCATTCGCCCGCAAGCCTTCCCGCCGCTGTTGCGAGACGCGCACGCCGAGGCCACGCCCATGGCGGGCGCCGAAGGCCAGGCCGCGGCGACGGCCGCGGAATGGATGGGGTCCCTCATCGTCACGCCCAAGGAGATCGACGTGCTCATCGACGACGCCGCCGAACTGCTGGCGGGCGCCATCAACGCCGCCCTCCACCCCGGCCTGGACCTGGACGAGGTGCTCCGCTACATCCAGTAGCCGACCGGACCTGGTGGGAGGCGGAGGAGTCCCCCCGCCGCGAGCCGAAGATGGGCTTGGCGAAGAGGGGGCTCACGTGCTGCGGGGTAGTCCGTCGCACCCGTTGGAGGGCGGCCGCCGCCGGCGCCCGGTCGGGCCGATCCGGCTGGAAGGGCCGCCGCAGGTGCATGCTCTCCCATCGGCCGAGGGTGGGGGCACGGCGGTGGTCCGGATCCGCCTGGCATCCCAGCGGCCGACGTCCCGCCGGCGTGCCGAGCCTGGCCCCGAGGAGCGGCTCGGCCGCCTCCTGAGCCTGCTCGAGACCCATCCCTCCTACCGCTTCCTGGCCGGCCCGGGGGCCGCAGGCATCCTCGTCATCGTCCGCTTCTCCTACCACAGCCTCGTCGAACTGTCGCGACTCTACGACCAGCTCTTGTGGCTGTTGGAGCTGTCTGCTCGCACCCGGGCGTAGGCGCCGCGTGAAGCGCCGGCATGCGCCGGTCGCCGGGGGCATACCTTGCCCTGCCGGAGGGGGGAGCGGGGGTGCCCTGGGCAAACCGGCGAGTCGTCATCATGGTCCCCGGCGGGACGAGCCTGTGGCGTGCGGCCCTGCTGGTCGTGGCCGTCGCCGGCTTCGTGGCGGGGCCGTCCGTGATGCCGCCCCTGGCCCGGCTGCCGGCATGGGTGGTCGACTGGCTGGCCGGGCCGGCCGTGGCCTCCTTCGAGGAACGGGACCCGGGACCGACGCCCACGCCACGGCAGCGGCTGCAGGCCTGGGGACGGTGGCTCGTCGCCCAGGCGACCCGGGCCATCGCCCCCGTCGGGGTCCCCCCGGAGGGGCCGCTCGCCGCATCGACCGCCGTAGCAGCCGACGCGGACGAGGCCATCGCGCCCGCGCCGCTGCAGGCTCGACCGGCGCTGGCGTCGGCCTCCTCCTCGAGCGCTGCCGCGCCCCGGGACATGCCGGCGCGGCCACCCGCCGCCGCCCCGCTGCGAGGCGTCTGGGTGGCCGTCTACCACACGCACGCTTCGGAGATGTACCGGACGGGTCGGGACGACCCCGACGACCCGCAGGGCTACCACCGGTTCGGGAGCCGGGAGACGGGGGTCCTGCGGGTCGGCGCCGAACTGGTGCGGGCGCTCAACGAGTACGGCATCCCGGCCATCCACGTGACGACGCTCCACGACACGCCGGACTTCAACGCCGCCTACGCCCGCTCGCTGGAGACGGCCCGTTCGCTGGTGGCCCGACATCCCTCGCTGCGCCTGCTCATCGACCTGCACCGGGACGCCCCGCAGGAAGGGGGCGAGCTCATCACCTCCGTCGACGGAGAGGAGGTGGCGCGCATCGCCATCGTGGTCGGCACCGGCCAGGGAGGGCGAGAAGGCGCCGACAACATGGCGGTGGCACGCCTGCTGGCCGATGAACTGGACGCCCGGTTTCCGGGCCTGCTGCGGCGCATCATCGCCCAGCCGCAACGGCGCTACAACCAGCACGTGCACCCGGGCGCGCTGCTCATCGAGGTGGGTTCGTACCGTAGCCGGGAGGAGGCCGCGATGCGCACGGCGAGGCTTCTGGCCCAGGCCATCGCCGCCATGCTGCTGCGCCACCCCGTGCCCCGGGGGATGTGGGGCTAGGGGCGCAGCCGCACCACCGCGCGCCACAGCCGGGCGGCCGCACGCCGCACGGCCCGGGAGGCCAGCACCGCTTCGTCGAGGGCCATGGCCCGGGTGAGGGCCGCGTAGATCCCCGCGCCCGCCACGACGCCCGCCATCAGCACCACGGTGCGGGCGCCCAGCGTCTGGGTCCCTATGGCGGCGCTGGTCCAGGATGCGGCCAGGTGGGCCACGACGCCCACCGCTGCGGACGCTGCTCCGACCTTGCCCAGGTAGCGCGCCAGGCCGCCGAGGTCGATGGTCCCATGCCGCCGGTGCAGCACCGCCAGGTAGACCGACACATTGGCCAGGCTGACCAGGGTGAAGGCCAGCGCCAGTCCGCTGTGCTCCAGGCTGGTCCATCGCAGCAAGGCAAGGCTCAGGGCCGTGTTGAGCGCCAGGGCCATGGCCGACACCCGCACGGGGGTGCGGGTGTCCTGCTGGGAGTAGAAGGCCCGGGTCAGGATCTGGATGGCGCTCTGGAAGACCAGGGCCCCTGCGTAGTAGCGCAGCGCCTCGGCGGTGGCGCGGCTGTCCTCCCAGGAGAACTGCCCCGCCTCGAACAGCACCCTCACCACCGGCTCGGCCAGGACGCCCAGTCCCACCGCCGACGGCACCGTGAAGAAGAGGACGCCCCGCAGCGAGGTCGTCACCATCGCGCCGAAGCGCTGCATCTCCCCCAAGGCCGCGTGCGCGGCCATGGCCGGATAGGTGACGGTGGAGACCCCCATGGCGAAGATGCCCAGCGGGAACTGCATGACCCGGTTGGCCAGCCCCAGGGCCGTGATGGCCCCCTCGGGCAGGGTGGAGGCCAGGCTCGTGCTGATGATGAGGGATAGCTGGGTGATGGAGAGCCCGAAGAGGGCCGGCCCCATGATGCGGTAGAGCCGGCGCACTCCCTCGTGGCGCAGGTCCAGCACCGGCTGCCACCGCCAGTGCCAGCGCGCCACCTGCAGCCACTGGAGGGTGGCGTTGAGCGCCGCACCCACGACGGTGCCGACGGCCATGCCCCGGATGCCCATGCGGGGCCCGAGCAGGTAGGCGCTGGCGATGATGGCCGCGTTGTAGACGATGGGGCCCACCAGCGGCAGGGAGAAGCGGCGATAGCTGTTGAGGACCCCGATGCCGAGCCCCGCCAGGGCCGTGAAGAAGACGGCCGGGAACATCCACCGCATCAGCTCCACGAGGAGCTCGCGCTGGCGTCCCGTGAAGGCGTAGGCGACCAGCGGCGCCAGTTGGGGCGCGAAGGCCATGCCGGCCAGCGTCAGCACCACCAGGGCGGCCACCGTGCCGTTGAGGAAGGTGCTGGCGACTCGCCACCCCTCGCTCTCCTGGCCCCGCGCCAGGTAGCCCGTGAAGACAGGGATGAACGCGGCGGTGATGGCCCCGCCGACCAGCAAGAAGTACATCAGATCCGGCAGGTTGAAGGCGGCCTTGAAGGCGTCGGTCTCGGCCGTGCGCCCGAATACCTCGGCGACCGCCCGCTCCCGCACGAATCCCAGGAGGCGGCTCACCAGGATGAGGGACATGGTAAGGGTGGCGTCACGCGCCAGGGATGCCGTGGGTGAGGCCGACGTCTTGGCCGAATCGGACAACCGCGGACTGCATCCTCTCGCTGACGTAGGCCGGGCTCGCAACGCTGGGGGGCCTTCGATGCGCCCGAGAGGGCTTCCTGCCGGGCGTCGGCGAGGCCGTGCTATAATCACTGGCGCTGGACCCACACCAAAGCCCGGGAGTTCGTACCGTGGACGCTTCACGCATCCGCAACTTCTGCATCATCGCCCACGTCGACCACGGCAAGTCGACGCTGGCCGACCGCCTGCTGGAGCGGACCGGCACGCTCAGCTCGCGCCAGATGGTGGACCAGGTGCTGGATCAGATGGAGCTCGAGCGCGAGCGGGGCATCACCATTAAGCTGACCGCCGTCACCATGGAGTACACGGCCCGCGACGGCTCCCGCTACCTGCTCAACCTCATCGACACGCCGGGCCACGTCGACTTCTCCTACGAGGTCTCCCGGAGCCTGGCGGCCTGCGAGGGCGCGCTGCTGGTGGTGGACGCGAGCCAGGGCGTGGAGGCCCAGACCCTGGCCAACTTCCTCCTCGCGCTGGAGCACGGCCTGGAAATCATCCCCATCATCAACAAGATCGATCTCCCCAACGCCCGGCCCGACGAGGTGGCCCAGGAGATCGAGGAGACGCTGGGCCTCGACGCCGACTCGGCCCTGCGCATCTCCGCCAAGACCGGTCAGGGCGTCGACGAGGTGCTGGAGGCCGTCGTCAGCCGGATCCCGCCGCCTCCCGGGGACCCCTCGGCGCCCTTGCGGGCGCTCATCTTCGACTCGCACTTCGACAGCTACCGGGGCGTCGTCGCCTACGTGCGGGTGGTGGACGGCCAGATCCAGGTGGGTGACCGGATCCGGCTCATGAGCAGCGGCCAGGAGTACGAGACCGACGGCCTCTTCGTCTTCAGGCCGGAGCTGGTGGCCGTCGACCGCCTCGAGGCGGGGCAGGTGGGCGCCATCACGGCCGGCATCAAGGAGATCCGCCATGCCCGCGTGGGGGACACCATCACCTCGGCGGCGCGCCCCGCCACCGAGCCCCTGCCGGGCTATCGCCCGCCGCTGCCCATGGTCTTCTCGGGCCTCTACCCGGTCGACTCCGAAGACTACCCCCGGTTGCGCGACTCGCTGGAGCGGCTGCGGCTCAACGACGCCGCCCTCTCGTTCGAGCCCGAGACATCGGCCGCGCTGGGCTTCGGCTTTCGCTGCGGCTTCCTGGGCCTCTTGCACATGGACATCGTGCAGGAGCGGCTGGAGCGGGAGTTCGATCTGGACCTGGTCACGACGGCTCCTAGCGTCGCGTATCGGGTCAAGCTGCGCGGGGGGCGGGAGGTGACGGTCCACAACCCGGCCGAGTGGCCGGACCCCGGCAGCATCGAGGCGGTGCTGGAGCCCTACGTGCGGGCGACCATCGTGACGCCGGGCGAGTACGTGGGCCCCGTCATGGAACTGTGCCAGGACCGGCGCGGCCAGTTCGTCGGGATGGAGTACCCGGTGCCGAGCCGAGCCGTCGTCACCTACGATCTGCCCCTGGCCGAGATCCTGCTGGACTTCTACGACCGCCTCAAGTCGGTCACCCGGGGTTACGCCTCCCTCGACTACCGCTACATCGAGCATCGCGAGGGCGACCTGGTGAAGCTGGACGTGCTCATCAACGGCCGGCCGGTGGACGCCCTCTCCTGCATCGTGCACCGGGACAAGGCCTACCACCGGGGACGGCGGCTGGTGGAGAAGCTGAAGGAGCTCATCCCCCGCCAGCTCTTCGAGGTGCCCATCCAGGCGGCCATCGGCAGCCGTGTCATCGCCCGGGAGACGCTGCGGGCGCTGCGCAAGGACGTGCTGGCCAAGTGCTACGGAGGCGACGTGACCCGCAAGCGCAAGCTCCTGGAGCGGCAGCGGGAGGGCAAGCGCCGCATGAAGCAACTGGGGGTCGTGGAGGTACCCCAGGAGGCCTTCATGGCGGTGCTGCGCATCGATTGAGGGAGGCCCAGGCATGAAGCCGCCCGAGTCCGGCGCCGATCCGGGCGAGGCGGCCGTGGAGGCGGCCCGGCAGGCCCGCCGCTGGCCCAAGGGGCTCTACGTCCACCTGCCCTACTGCCCTTACCGTTGCCCCTATTGCGACTTCAACGCCTACGTGCTGCGCAGCCGTGCCCAGGCGGACGAGGTGGTGGACGCCATCCTCCGGGAGGCGGAGGGGTGGGCCCGGCTCGGCGGCGCCCGGGAGGGCGGCTTTCGCACCCTCTACCTGGGGGGAGGCACTCCCACCCTGCTCACGCCCGCCCAGATCCGGAGGCTGCTGGCCGGGTTGCGTCGCCTCTTGCCCCTCGACGCCCTGGAGGAGGTGACGGTCGAGGCCAACCCGGGCACCCTGACGCCGGCTCGCCTGGAGGCGCTGGTGGAGGGCGGCGTCGGCCGGGTCAGCCTGGGGGCTCAGAGCATGGACCCCCTGGAGCTGCGGCGGCTCGGCCGCTGGCAGAGCCCGGCCCAGGTCGAGCGCGGCGTGAGGCTGTGCCGGGCCCACGGCATCGCCAACGTCAACCTCGACGTGATGTTCGCCATCCCCGGCCAGAGCCTGGCGTCGCTCATGCACACCCTCGACGCGCTCCTGGCCCTGGAGCCACAGCACGTCTCGGCCTACTGCCTGACCCTGGAGCCCGGCACCCCCTTCTTCGAGCAGTGGTCGCAGGGGCGCCTGCGCGTGGCGGAGGAACGGCAGCAGGCGATCATGTACAGTCGGGTCGTGGAGCGGCTGCGGCAGGGAGGCTGGCGGCGCTACGAGGTCTCCAACTTCGCCCGCCCGGGCTACGAGTCGGCCCACAACCTGATCTACTGGCGGCACGAGGAGTACCTGGGGCTGGGGCCGGGGGCTCACTCCTTCTGGCAGGGCGTGCGCTTCGCCACGATACGGGATCCGGGCGCCTATGCCAGCGCGGCCGAAGCCTGGGCTCGTCGTCCGGGGGCGACGGTGGCCTTCGCCGAGCGTCTGACGGTCCGGCAGCGGATGGAGGAGCGGCTGATGCTGGCGCTTCGGCTGGAGGAAGGGCTGGACCGGCGGCGCTTCGCCGCCGACTTCGGGCTGTGGCCTGAGGAGGCCTTCGGCGGGGCGGCGTGGGATGAGCTGGAGGCGGCGGGCCTGCTGGTGCGGGAGGCCGATCGGATCCGGCTCACGGACCGGGGGATGATGGTGGCCGACGCCATCGTGGCCACCATCACCGCGACGCTCCCCCGGGCTCGGCCTGCTACTGCAGACGCCACCCCAACGCCAGGCCGATGAAGATGCTCGGCTTGAGCCCCTTGCCGGTCCCCACCAGGCCGAAGCCGACCTCTCCCGTGCCCCGGGCCGAGCGATCCAGCCGCACCTCGTAGCCGGCGGAGGCCCAGAGGCCGGGCACCAGTTCGTCGTCGTGGCTCCCGCCCGACCGTACGCTGCCGTAGACGCTCCAGAAGGTCCGGTCGGCCGCGGCCGCCGACCCGTACTGGCGGATGCCGCCGTAGAAGCCGACAGGCGACAGGCTGAGACCGGCCAACCACGAGCTGCCGCCCGCGCTCTCCCGCTCGATGTCGACGCCGACGGCGTCGGCGAAGAAGTGAAAGCCCAGGACGCGACGAGGCTCAGCCGACGCCGGCGCGCTCACGGCCACCAGGGCCAGCAGCAGCACGGCGGTGGCCGCGAGCCCCCGCCTCGTCCATCGCCTCGACGTCGTCTGAAGTACGGTCACCCGCATCCTTCCCTTCCTTCGCGGGATGGCGGTGTCACCCCTTCGGGGGCGATCCCTGCATAAAGGTATCGCACGGAGCCGCGTTTTCTTGACACGACGGGCCTTGACTGGTAATCTGAAGGACAGGTTTAGCACTCCAGGGGGTCGAGTGCTAAACGGCGGCAAGTTTGGGGATGCCGGATGGAGGAGCGCAAGCGGCGCATACTCCAGGCCATCATCGACGATTACGTCCAGACGGCGGAGCCGGTGGGGTCGCGCACCGTCGCGCGCAAGTACCTGCCGGGCGTCAGCCCCGCCACCATCCGCAACGAGATGGCGGACCTGGAGGAGCAGGGCTATCTGGAGCAGCCCCACGTGTCGGCGGGTCGCATCCCGGCCGACCGAGGGTATCGCTTCTACGTCGATGAGCTGATGCCGCGCCCCGAGCTCCCGCCTCAGGCTCGCGAGGAGATGCGGCGGGAGCTGGCCGCGGCGCCCGATCCAGACCAGCTCATCTACCGGGCGGGCCGGGCCCTGAGCCGCAGCACCCGCTACGCCACCCTGGTCCTCAAGCCATCGCTCAAGCGATTGACGGTACGGCACGTGCAGTTTACCCCCGTCGATCGAGGGCACGTGCTCCTGGTGGTGGTGGCGGAGGCGGGCTTCGTCTACAACCGCCTGCTGCAATGGGCCGACGCGTCCGACCAGGTGGAGCTGCTGCAGCGCCTCTCCGCCATCCTGACGCAGGCCCTCGCCGGGGTCTCGGCGCGGGAGCTGGACCGTACCCTGCTCCAGCAGCTCAGCGACGAGGTGCCTTCGCGCCGGGTGCGGGAGATGGCTCTGACGCCGTTGTTGGATCTGCTGGGGCAAGGCCAGGAGGGCGAGCAGGCCTACCTGGACGGCATGCCCTTCTTGCTGGAGCAACCCGAATTCAGGGATGTGGAGCGGACGCGTCAGGTGCTGGACCGGCTCCAGGAGCCCGAGACGCTGCTCACCATCATGATGGGCGGCGAGGTAGGCGACGTGGAGGTCGTCATCGGCCGCGAGCAGCCCGTCACCGAGCTGCAGCGGTGCAGCGTGGTGCTGGCGCCCTACGGGCCGGGTGACCGGCCGGTGGGGGTCATCGGGCTCATCGGGCCGACTCGGATGGACTACCGCTTCACCATGGCGGCCGTCCAGGCCATGGCCGACATGCTCAGCGAGGCCCTGGAGCGTCTGCCGGGCGACGAATGACCCGATACGGACCATCGCGTCTCGACGATGGCCTGCGGCGGAGGCCTGCAGGCCATCGTCTTCGAAGGGGGTAACGACCCTGCACGAGCAGCAGCCACACGCGAGCCAGGAGGCGCGTAGCGAGCCCGACGCCACCGGTCAGGAGCCCACGGCCACCGAGCAGGAGCCCACGACCGCCGAGCAGGCGCCCGAGGGAGGCCCCTCCGAGGCGCAGGACGTGAGCCAGGAGGAGACGTCCCGAGACGCCGCCGAGGCGGCCGAGGCCGCGCTCGCCGCAGCCCTGGAGCGCACCAGGGAGCTCGAGGCCCAGGTCCAGCGCCTGATGAGCGACTTCGAGGCGCTGCGCCGCCGCAGCCGGGCCGAGGCGGAGCGGATGGCCGACGAGGCCATCGAGCGCATGACGGAGCCCCTGCTGTCGGTGGTCGACGACCTGGAGCGGACCCTGTCGGCGATCCCCGCGGATCCATCGTGGTCATCGGTGGCCACGGGGATTAGAATGGTCCATCAGAAGCTTCTCTCGGCTCTGACACGGGCGGGCATCGAGGCGATGGAGGCCAGGGGCGCCGTCTTCGACCCGGCCCTCCATCAGGCCGTGGAGGCCGTGGAGGTGGAGGACCCGTCTCAGGATGGGCGCGTCCTGGAGGAGCTCCGACGCGGATTCACCCTACGGGGCCGGGTGGTGCGCCCGGCCATGGTCAAGGTAGGGGTCTACCGGCGCGCTGGCGATGAGCCGACTCCGACGACGCCGGAGGCTCCGTCTGAGACCATACCCGATGGCCAGGAAGGGATCGCAGATGAGTGACAAGGGCACCGAGAAGATCGTCGGCATCGACCTCGGCACCACCAACTCGGTCATCGCCGTGATGGAAGGCGGCGAGGTGACGGTCATCCCCAACGCGGAGGGGAGCCGCACGACGCCGTCGGTGGTGGCGTGGACCAAGGACGGCCAGCGCCTGGTGGGCCAGGCCGCCAAGCGGCAGGCCGTATTGAACCCGGAGCGCACGGTGATATCCATCAAGCGCAAGATGGGCACGGACCACCGGGTGTCCATCGACGGCAAGAGCTACACGCCCCAGGAGATCTCGGCCATGATCCTGCAGAAGCTCAAGCAGGACGCCGAGGCCTACCTGGGCACGCCCATCCGCAAGGCCGTCATCACCTGCCCGGCCTACTTCACCGACGCCCAGCGGCAGGCCACCAAGGACGCCGGCACCATCGCCGGGCTCGAGGTGCTGCGCGTCATCAACGAGCCCACCGCGGCGGCCCTGGCCTACGGCATCGACAAGGAGAAGGAGGACCTCAAGGTCGTCGTCTTCGACCTGGGCGGGGGCACCTTCGACGTCTCGGTGCTGGAGATCGGCGGGGGCGTCTTCGAGGTGCGCGCCACCTCCGGCAACAACCGGCTGGGCGGCGACGACTTCGACGAGCGCATCGTACGCTGGCTGGTCGACGAGCTCAAGCGCGAGTCCGGGGTGGACGTCTCCTCGGACCGCACGGCGATGCAGCGGCTCAAGGAGGCGGCCGAGAAGGCCAAGATCGAGCTCTCGACCCTGCTCGAGACCACCATCAGCCTGCCGTTCATCGCCGCCGGGCCGACCGGTCCGGTGCACCTGGAGCGCACCCTGACGCGGGCGCTCTTCAACCAGCTGACGGCCGATCTCGTCGAGGCCACGGTGGGGCCCGTCATGCGGGCGCTGGAGGACGCCAAGCTGAGCCCGTCGGAGGTGGATCGCATCCTGCTGGTGGGCGGCTCCACCCGAATCCCGGCCGTGCAGGAGAAGATCCGCCAGATCTTCGGCAAGGAGCCCAGCAAGGGCGTCAACCCGGACGAGGCCGTGGCCATCGGCGCGGCCATCCAGGGGGCGGTGCTGGCCGGCGAGGTCAAGGGCATCGTCCTGGTGGACGTGACGCCGCTCTCGTTGGGCGTGGAGACCCTGGGCGGCGTCATGACGGTGCTGATCCCGCGCAACACGCCCATCCCGACCAGCAAGAAGGAGATCTTCACCACCGCCGCCGACAACCAGACCTCGGTGGAGATCCACGTGCTGCAGGGCGAGCGCCCCATGGCGGCCGACAACGTCTCGCTGGGCCGCTTCACGCTGACGGGCATCCCGCCGGCGCCGCGGGGCGTGCCCAAGATCGAGGTCAGCTTCGACATCGACGCCAACGGCATCGTCAACGTCTCGGCCAAGGACCTGGCCACCGGTCGGTCGCAGGCCATCACGGTGCGCTCGACCCGGCTCTCCGACGAGGAGATCAAGCGGATGGTCCAGGAGGCCGAGCGGTACGCCGAGGAGGACCGCAAGCGCAAGGAGCTGGCCGAGGCGCGCAACCAGGCCGACAGCCTGCTCTACTCGGCCGAGAAGATGCTCAAGGACATGGGCGACAAGGTGACGGCCCAGCAGAAGGAGCGGGTGGAGCAGGCCCGCAACCAGCTGCGCCAGGCCATGGAGTCCAACGACGTCCGCCTCATCAAGGACCGGATGGAGGACCTGAGCAAGGCGCTGCACGAGGTGACCACCGCCGTCTACGCCGCCTCCGCCGGCAACCAGGCGCCCGGCACCGATGGGACCCCCGGTGGCGCCTCCACCGACGGCAACTCGTCGGGCGGCCGGGTCGTGGACGCCGAGTTTCGAGTCGAAAACCCGGGGCCGGGCGGGACCAGCGGGTGACGTCGCCCCGTTGGGCGGGGTGAGGGCACGCCATGGCGGCCAAGCGTGACTACTACGAGGTGCTGGGGGTCCGCCGCGACGCGAGCCCCGACGAGATCAAGCGGGCGTTTCGCGAACTGGCGCGCCGCTATCACCCCGACGTCAACAAAGACGACCCCAAGGCGGCCGAGAAGTTCAAGGAGATCGCCGAGGCCTACCAGGTCCTGAGCGACCCGGAGAAGCGGGCGCAATACGACCGCTTCGGGCACGTCTTCGACGGGCAGGCGCCGCCGGGCGCCGACGGGGCAGGGGCCGGCGCCGCAGGGCCGTGGTCCGGGGGCTTCGGAGACTTCGGCGATCTCTTCGGGGACCTCTTCGACCTCTTCACCGGCGGGGCCGGCCGGAGCCGGGGCGGCCCCGTCCCGGTGCGGGGCGACGACCTGCGCTACGACCTGGAGCTGACGTTCGAACAGGCGGCCTTCGGGGTCGAGGTGCCGGTCGAGGTCCTGCGGATGGAGATCTGCTCCCGCTGCAACGGCTCCCGTGCCGAGCCCGGCCATCCTCCGCAGCGGTGCGGCGTCTGCGGTGGAGCCGGGCAGGTCCAGCAGGTGAGCGAGACCTTGCTGGGGCGCTTCGTGCAGGTGCGGACCTGCCCGCGCTGCGGGGGTCGGGGCGTTGACATCCCGGTGCGTTGCCGCGCGTGCGGCGGCGAGGGACGGGTGCGGCAGCGCCGGCGGGTCAGCGTCAAGGTGCCGCCCGGAGTCGAGGACGGCATGCGGGTGCGGGTCGTCGGCATGGGCGACATGGGGCAGGACGGCGGCCCGCCGGGCGATCTCTACGTCTTCGTCACCGTCAAGCCGCACCCCATCTTCCGGCGCCACGGCTTCGACGTCCACTGCGAGGTGCCGGTGGGCATGCTGGAGGCCGCGCTGGGAGGCGAGGTGCGGGTCCCCACGCTGGACGGCGAGGCTCGGGTGCCCGTGCGGGAGGGCACCCAGACCGGCGACACCTACCGGATCCCGGGCAAGGGCATCGTCCGCCCCTCGGGCGGACGCGGGGACATGATCGTCACCTTCCGGGTGGTGACGCCGACCCGCCTCACCGAACGCCAGAAGGCCTTGCTCAGAGAGGCCCTGGGCCCTGCCGAGGGGCCGGGGGGGCCCGAGGGCGCCGGCCCGCGGGAGAGTCACCGCTCGTCGAAGTCCGGCGTCTTCGGGCGCTGGCATCGGCGTTGAAGAGCCATGGGCATCCGACGTCGACTTCCCTCGCGCTGGTGGGCCGTCACCGCCCATCTGTCGCCGGCGGAGGCGGACCTGGCTGCGTGGTCGCTGGGTCGAGACGGGAGCGCCGGCATCGAGCTCGAGGAGCCGGGGGCCGACGACGAGCGCTCGCGGGGCGGCCCTGTGCGCCTTCGCGCCTTCTTCTCGACGCGCGCCGCGGCCACCGGCGCCGCCCGGGCCCTCCGCCGGGAGCTCCAGTCGTGGCGGGAGTCGGTCCGGCCGGCCGGAGCGGATGAGCGTGCGGATACCGGCCGGATCGTCGTCGAGCCCGTGACGGTCGACCCCCGCGCGTGGCGAGAGGCATGGCGCCAGACGCTGCGCCCCGTCAGGGTGGGGGGGATCCGGGTCTCGGGCCGTCCGGCTCGACGCCGCAGCGGGAGCCGGGTGAAGCGGGACTCCCTTGGGCCGGACGGCCTGCTGCATCTGGTCATCCCGCCCGGCATGGCCTTCGGCACCGGCCACCATCCTAGCACCCAGCAGGCCCTGTGGGCGCTGGAGCTGGCCATGCGGGGCACCTTGTCGCCGGGGCCGGTGGTCGACATCGGCACGGGCACGGGCGTGCTGGCCATCGCAGCCCGGCGTCTGGGGGCCGAGCGGGTCGTGGCGGTGGACCGCGATCCCGAGGCCGTGCGTGCCGCCCGTGACAACGCCGGTCTCAACGGGGTGCGGTCCCTGGTGCTGCGGGTCGGCTCGGTGGAGCAGGCGCTTCGTGAGGTGGGGACCGGCGGCGCCGCCCTGGTGCTGGCCAACCTGGTCGCCGAGACGCTGGTGGAGCTCGCGGAGCCGCTGGCGCGCCTGGTGCGACCGGGCGGTTGGCTGGTGGGCGCCGGCATCGTCGAAGAGAAGGCGCCTGACGTGGAGGCGGCCTTCGCCGAGCGGGGACTGGTCCCGGAGGAGCGAGGGGTCTGGTCAGGATGGGCCTGGGTCTCGGCCCGCCGACCCGTGGAGGTGGCCTCGTGAGCCGGCTGCGGGCCCGGGTCGACCCGCGCCGGCTGGCGGCCGGGATCGAGGCGGCGACCGTGGTGGTGGACGGGCCCGAGGCGCGCCGGTTGCGCCTGGTCATGCGGGCACGGCCGGGGCAGGCCATCGAGCTCTTCGACGGGCAGGGCCGCAGCGTCGAGGGTCGCATCCATGCCGTGGAGCGAGACCGGGTCGTGGTGAGGCTCGGCGGGACGAGCCCCGACCGGGCCTCGATGGCGGAGGCGCGGCTGCGGCTCGTGCTGATGCAGGCGGTGGCCAAGAGCGGACGGATGGAGCTCGCGCTGGAGAAGGCCACCGAACTCGGCGTCCACGAGATCTGGCCGGTGGTGACGCACCGCTGCGTCGCGAGGCCCGAGGCGGGAGGCCAGCGGGTGGTGCGATGGCAGCGGGTGGTGGAGACCGCCGCCCGTCAGGCCGGTCGCTCCGTCATCCCCGAGGTGCACCCGCCGGTGCCGTGGCGCGAAGCCCTGGATCGGGCCGGGCTCCTCGAGGGGAGCTGGCTGCGGCTCATGGCCGGGGAGAGGGCCCGGCTACCGCTCACACGCTGGTTACGGGAGCGGTCGCCCGAGGGCGTCTCGGGTGCGGTGGTGGCCGTCGGGCCCGAGGGGGGCTGGAGCGATGAGGAGACCGCGGACGCCATCGGGTACGGCTTCGAGGTCGTATCGCTGGGCCCCCGGATCCTTCGCACCGAGACGGCGGGATGGCTCGCCCTCGCCCTGCTCCAGGCGTGGCGGGGCGATCTGGACCGGCCCGCCGCGCCCGCCGAGGTCGGCGAGCCAGGCTGAAGAGTCCGGCGACGCGAGGAGAAAGGGAGAGAAAAGAGAGCGGGGCCCGCTGCCGCGGGCCCCGCTGCTTTGTGACAGCCCTCAGAGGTCGGAGGTGGCGGGCCCCTGCTGCCCCCGCACGAAGCGAGACAGGGCTGCCTTGAGGTTGGCTGCCCAGATGCGCGCCAGCTTGTCGGGCGTGGTGCCGTTGAGGCGGGCGCTGGTCTCGTCGACGGTCACCAGCAGGTGCTCGCCGATGAAGATGGCCGGCGCCGAGCCCACCTGCCCGATGCGGACCATCTCCGGCGTGAGCCGATCCTTGTACGCGTTGATGGCCTCGTTGAGCCGCTTGTAGACCTCATCGGCCCGGGCGTAGACGGACGGCCACCCGCCCGCGTCCCGGACCCGGAGGATGATCACCCCCGAGAGCTCTACCGTCGCATAGCCGGCCCCGGCTGGCGCGCCGGCGGCCAGGGCTGTGATGGCCGTCGAGAGCGCCAGGGCCGCGGCGAGGCCCCAAGTCACCAAAGTCCGCAGATGCCTGCCGGTCGTCATCGCTGTCACCCTGGCCAAGTCGGCTTCCCCTCCCTCGCTTCCACCTTCTGCACTACGAGGCGGACTCCTTCCGGGCCGCCTTGACCGGGCCTGGGGCCGGCGCCTACCATGCCCCGGGGGATGGTCGAGGGATGCTGCCCGACTACCACATGCACCTGGAGGGGGACGACGTCACCGCGCCCTGCCCCTACACGCCCGAGCGGGTGCGACTCTACGTGGAGGCGGCCCGGCGGGCGGGCGTGGCGGAGATCGGCATCAGCGAGCATTCGCATCGATTCGCCGAGTTCCGCCCGGTGATGGAGGGGCTCTTCGCCGAGGGCCGTCCCCAGCATCCAGAGGTGCGCCGGTGGCTGTCCGCGGAGTTTCGCGAGTCGCTGCGGCGTTACGCGGACGCGGTGCTCGCCGCCCGAGAGGAGGGGCTTGCGGTCCGGCTCGGCATCGAGGTGGACTACCTACCCGGGCAGGAAGCCGCCATCGCTCGGGCCCTGGAAGGGATTCCCTGGGACTACGTCATCGGCTCCGTGCACTTCGTCGACGGGGCCTGCATCGATTGCTCGGCCGACATCACCTGGCCACAGGCCGACGGCGAGGCGTTGTGGGAGCGGTACTGGCGCCTGATGAGCCGGGCCGCTGCCAGCGGGCTGTTCGACGTGCTGGCCCACCCCGATCTCCCCAAGAAATTCGGGCACCGTCCCCGGCACTTTCCCCAGGCGGCCTTCGAGGATTTCTTACGGGAAGCCGCCTCACGGGGGATCGCCGTCGAGGTCAACACGGCAGGACTGCGCAAGCCCGTGGGGGAGATCTACCCCGCCGAGGAGCTGTTGCGCCGCATGGTGGAGGCCGGGCTCGACGTGCACCTCGGCTCCGACGCCCACGACCCCAGCGAGGTGGGCTACGGCTTCGAGCGAGCCCGGGAATGGATGCGGCGGGCGGGCGTCAAGCACGTGATCCTGTGGCGAGGACGTCTCCGAGCGCATCAGAGCCTCTGAAAGGATGGCGGTGCACGTGTCGGAGGTCGGCAGGGGAAGAGAGCGGAGCGTGCGGGTGGCTCTCCTCATCGGGTGCCTGGTGGCAGCGACGCTGGCGACCCCGCCGGTGGTACGGGCGCAGGGGTACGAGCTGGAGGTCGTGCCCATCCTGGACGTCAACGGCGCCGTCTTCGGGGCCGAGGGCTGGATGCTCGACGAGGCGTGGGTGGGCTACCTGGGGCTCGGCTACGAACTGCCCGATCCCACCGATCCCCAGGGCGGGGCCCGAGCCGGGGTGCGGGGTCGCATGGGCCTCACCATCCCCGTGAGTCCCGATGGTCAGGTCGACATGCGGGTCGTGCATTGGCCGATCAGCTGGGTGCCGGGATGGGACGGCACGACGGGGCTGATGGTGTCCTGGCGCCAGGCCGGGGCCGGGGTGTGGTCCTGGCGCCTCGGGGCGGTGGTGGGCAACGTGTGGGCCCGGCGCGACGGTGCCGCACCGGTGAGGGCGGTGGTCGGCCGGGTCGACACGGCCTGGGATCTGGCTCCCGAGCTGGCGGTGCAGCCGTCGCTGGAGGTCGTCGTCGGCAGCGGCGAGCCCGGCTCCCAGCAAGCGCGACCACTTTTCGGCGCTGTGACGGGCACTCTCCCGTTCGCGGCCGGTGACTTCCGCATCGAAGCGAAGGTGGGGCTGGCCTGGCCTCCCCAGGGCGCGCTCGTGCCGGGTGACGAGTACCCGCCCGCTGACGAGCCGGGCAGGCTCGGCTTTCGGGCGGGCGGATGGCCCGCGGAGTTCTTCGTGCGAGGCGCCGCGCCCGCCGGCGGCCAGACACCGGGGCGCGCGGCCATCGGGTTGACCGTCGAGCGCCGGTTTGCGTTGCCGGAGCTGCCGGACCCGCTGCGATGGTGGCCCGACGCGACGGCCCACGCGGCCCTCTTCGCGGACGCCGCCGTGGCGGCGCCGGACCCCTCCTTCTCTCACGGCGCCCAGACGGCCGCCGGGGCGGGGGTGGCGCTGGGCATGGCCAGCCGTGCCGTCGGCGAGCTGCAGCTGTTCGCTGCCGTCTCGGCAGGGCCTACGGTGCGACTGGGGGCGCGCCTGTTGCCGACTCCGTAGCGTCCAGCAGCCGTCGCACCTCCTGCAGCACGGCGTCCATCATGGCCGGCGTGAGCCGGCCGGTCTGGGTGTTTTGCCGGCTCGGGTGGTAGCTGGCCACCAGCGCCAGGGATCCCAGCCGTACCACCGCGCCATGGCGGAAGTCAGCCGCCGCGAGCGCCCTGCGCCCCTCGTCATCGAGGCGCGGCGCCAGCAGGCGCTTGACCGTCCCGAAGGCGATGCGGCCCAGGGCCAGCACCACCCGCACCCGGGGCAGCAAGGCCCACTCGGCCTCCAGGTAGCCGAAGCAGCGCTCGAACTCCTCCCGCAGCGGCTTGTTGTCGGGCGGGGCGCAACGCACCGGGGCCGTGACGAAGGCGTCGATGAGGCGCAGCCCGTCGTCTCGGTGCTCCGAACGGGGCTGGTTGGCGAAGCCCGCGCGCCACAGCGCCCCGATGAGGAAGTCGCCGGAGCTGTCCCCGGTGAACATGCGCCCGGTGCGGTTGGCGCCGTGCGCGGCCGGCGCCAGGCCCACGATGAGCAGCCGCCCCTGCCGGTCTCCGAAGCCCGGGACGGGTCGGCCCCAGTACTCCCAGTCGGCGAAGGCCCGCCGTTTCTCCGAGGCGACCTGCCTCCGGTATGCCACGAGCCTCGGGCATCGCTGGCACTGGACGATGCGGCTCACCAGCTCGTCCCACGGGTCCGGTCGTGTGGCGGCCCTCGACACGCCGCATGCACCCCCGTCGGAGTATAATCCCAGCGAAAGTCGGGGTGAGACGAGTTGGCCGGCCGCACGGGGACGGCCTCGCTGCCCCTCCACGGGGGGCGCTGCCCTCGGTGGCTCTTCGATCGCATGAAGCGGCTGGGGGCCACCATCGTCGAGGCCATGGTGGAGGAGTGGGGGCCCGACGAGGTGTTGCGCCGCCTGGCCGATCCCTTCTGGTTTCAGTCGCTGGGCAGCGTGCTGGGCTACGACTGGCACTCCTCCGGCGTCACCACGGTGGTCTGCGGCGCGCTGAAGGAGGGGCTCCAGGGCCGGATGGCGCGGCTGGGTCTGTGGGTCTGCGGCGGCAAGGGCGGCACCTCTCGCCGTACGCCCCACGAGATCGCCCGCCACGTGGAGGAGGCCCACCTGTCGCTGGACGCCGACTCGCTGGCCTACGCCAGCCGCATGGCCGCCAAGGTCGACAGCGCCGCCGTGCAGGACGGCCACACCCTCTACCACCACACCTTCTTCTTCACCGCCTCGGGCCGCTGGTGCGTGGTGCAGCAGGGCATGAACGAACGGACGGGCTGGGCGAGGCGCTACCACTGGCTGTCGGAGACGGTGCGTGCCTTCACCGAGGAGCCCCACGCCGCGGTGCTGGGCGTGCGGCAACCCGGCGGGGTGCTCAACATGGTCGCCGCCGAGAGCGCGGAGGCTCGCGCGGCGGCGGTGGAGCTGGCTTCCCGCGACATCGGATGGTGGCGGCGGGAGCTCCAGCGGCTCCAGAGCCGCCACCTGGCGATGCCGGCCGAGCACGCCATCGCCGACACGCCCCAACTGGAGCGGGCCCTCGACGCGCTGTACCGGGCGGCGCCCACCGGCTTCGAGCAGGTGCTGGCGACCCCCGGCGTCGGGCCGCGCACCATCCGGGCGCTGGCCATGGTGGCCGAGGTCGTCTACGGGGCTCGGCCCAGCTATCGTGACCCCGTGCGCTACGCCTTCGCGCACGGCGGCAAGGACGGCATCCCGTTCCCGGTCGATCGGGAGCTGTACGACCGGACCATCGCCGTCTGGCGGCGGGCGGTACGGCTCGCCCGCCTCGGGCGGCGGGAGACGTTGGACTCGTTGCGCCGGCTGGCCGAGGTGGAGCGATGGGCCGAGGCGCTCTGAGCTGGCCGGAGGCCCGGCGCCCGTCGCGCCTGGTGGCCGAGCTGACGCTGCTGGTCATCACGATGTCGTGGGGCTTCACGTTCGTGGCGGTCAAGGACGCCGTCGCCCAGATCCCGGTCTTCTCCTTCCTGGCGTTGCGCTTCGCCCTGGCGGCCCTGACGTTGGGCGGCACGCTGGCCGTCACCCGGCGCGATGGCCTCGATGGCCTGCGCTCGGCCCTGCTCCCGGGCCTCGGGACGGGGCTCCTGCTCTTCTCGGGCTACGCGCTGCAGACGCTGGGGCTGCAGTACACGACGCCGGGCAAGGCGGGCTTCATCACGGGGCTCTCGGTGGCGCTGGTGCCGGTGCTGGACCGGCTCCTGTACGGACGCCGGCAGCCGCGAGCCGCCTTGATGGGCGTAGCGCTGGCCGTCATGGGCATGGCCGTCATGTTCGTCGAGCCGGCGGAGATCTCGGTACGGCGCGGCGACTGGCTGGTGCTCGGCTGCGCGCTGGCCTTCGGCGCCCATGTAACCGTGGTGGCTCACGCGGGGCGGCTCCCCATGCTGCCCTACACGCTCTGGCAGGTGATGGCCGTGACGTTGGTGAGCGCCCTGGTGGCCACCCTGGGCGGGTGGGGGCTCGAGGGGATCGACCTCCGCGTGGCCGGCACCCTTCTGCTGACGGGAACCCTCGTCAGCGGACTGCTGCTGGTGTTGCAGGTCTGGGCGCAGCGGCACACTCCGGCGACCCATGCCGCCCTCATCTTCGCCACGGAGCCCATCTTCGCAGCCCTGTCGGGTGCGGTCCTGGCCGGCGAGCGCTTCGGGGTGCGGGTGGTGGCGGGAGGCCTGGCCATCCTGGCCGGGACCGTGTGGGCGGAGCTGGCCCAGGCGGGGCCGTGGGCGGGCCGGGCGAAGGCGCAGCGACAGGTCGAGGGACTCCCGTGAGCTTCGCGGCTTCGCCCTCAGGCCGGCCGGTGATGATGGGGGCGCGCCTTGACGATGCGGATGGCCTGGTCCAGGGCTCCCAGCAACTCGGCCTGCACCTGGACCCGTTGCAGCTCCACGTCGATGAGCACCTCCCCGGTGGGGCTGCCGGCGTAGCGGGCCGGCAGCCGGCTCAGGGCGAGGGCCACCACGTCGCGCCGGCAACGGGGGCAGCGGCAGGCGTCGGGATGGTAGCCCAGCGCCTGGTCGAGCAGCCTCAGGATGGCCTGCTCCATGCGGTTGGACAGACGCGGCCGCTGGGCGTCGGACGGCATGGCACGACTGCCTCCTGCGCGGCCAGGCTTCGAGCGGGGGCCGACCCGATCCTGCCGGGCATCCATATGATGCGACGAGAGGAGGGGGGCGGGTGGAGCCGCTTCACTTTCGCCGTGTCGCGGGGCAGTTCGCGACGGGGGTGACGGTGCTCACCACCGGTACGGTCGAGCAGCTGCACGGCATGACCGCCAACTCCTTCACGTCGGTATCGTTGAGGCCTCCGTTGATCCTGGTCTGCGTGGACAAGAGCCGTGTGACCCACGGCCGCATCCTGCAGGAGGGCCGATTCGGCGTCAGCGTGCTGGGGGCGGACCAGCAAGTCCTCTCCGAGTTCTTCGCCGGCCAGCGGGAACGGCTCCCCCCGGGCAGCCTCGAGGTCGTGCCCGGGACGACGGGCGTGCCCCTCATCGTTGGTGCGCTGGCGCACCTGGAGTGCCGGGTGGTGGACGTCTTCCCCGGGGGCGACCACTCCATCTTCGTGGCCGAGGTCGAGCACGCTGACGTCGGCGAGTCGGAGGATCCCCTGGTCTTCTTCCGGGGCCGCTACGTCCGACTGGCATCACCGGGTTGAAGACGGGCCGCGAACCCGCCACCATGCGGCGCCCTGCAGGTACTCGTGTTCGCTAGCACGAATAGGAGCCAATAGGTTTCAGCGCGGCCGGGCGTGGAAACCGATCTTGACACGGGGGGCGTGGGTGCGAGGCCATGAGCGAAGCGACTCAGATCGCAAGAGGCTTGGAAGGCGTCGTGGTGGCCCGCTCGTCCATCAGCTACGTCGATGGCAAGCAGGGCCGGCTGATCTACCAGGGCTATGACATTCGGGACCTGGCCGAGCACGCCACCTTCGAGGAGGTGTGCTTCCTGCTGTGGCACGGTCGGCTGCCCGATTCCGCGGAGCTGGCGAGCCTGCGTCGAGAGCTCGCCGCCGCCCGTGCACTGCCGTCGGGCGTGGTCTCGCTGCTGGCGAGCCTCCCCGCTCGGTCGCCCATGGCGGTGCTGCAGACGGCCGTGGCGGCCCTCGGGCTGTACGATCCCGAGGCCGACGACAACAGCCGGGAGGCCAATCTGCGCAAGTCGGTGCGCCTGACGGCCCAGATGGCGTCGGTGGTGGCGGCGTTTCACCGGCTGCGCCGGGGGTTGCCGTTGGTGGAGGCGGATCCGGAGCTGGGCCACGCCGCCAACTTCCTGTACATGCTCACGGGGCAGCGGCCCGACCCCACTTCGGCGCGCATCATGGACGTGGCGCTGATCCTGCACGCCGACCACGAGTTTAACGCCTCGTGCTTCGCGGCGCGGGTCACCGCGTCGACGCTGTCGGACATCTACTCGGCCGTGGCCGCCGCCGTCGGCACGCTCAAGGGTCCGCTGCACGGCGGCGCCAACGAGCAGGTGATGCGGCTGTTGATGGAGATCGGCGAGCCGGATCGAGCGGCCGAGGTGGTACAGGCCAAGCTGCTGGCCAAGGAACGGATCCCCGGCTTCGGTCACCGGGTCTACAAGACGTGGGATCCTCGGGCCCTCATCTTGAAGCGCTTCTCCGAAGAGCTATCCAGCCTCAAGGGCGAGCCCCGGTGGTACGCCATCTCGCTGGCGGTGGAGGAGGCGGTGCGGTCGGCGAAGGACCTCTACCCCAACGTCGACTTCTACTCGGCCTCTGTCTACTACCTGCTGGGCATCCCGGTGGATCTGTTCACCCCCGTCTTCGCCGTGAGCCGCATCAGCGGGTGGACCGCCCACCTCCTGGAGCAGTACGCGGACAACCGCCTCATCCGGCCGCGGGCCGAGTACACGGGGCCCATGGAACTGCGCTACGTGCCCATCGAGGACAGGCCTCCGCATACGGCGGCATGAGCGCCGCCGGGGGCGGCATGCAGGAGACGACCGGGGGCGGGGCCAACACGGAGAGGGCGAGGCTCCGCCCCCGGCCGTCCTCGAGCCCGTCGGGGCGGTGGCGATCCGGGGCGCCGTGGGGGTGAGGGCGTGGAGCCGGGCGGGATCAACTGGTCGCTTCTCGGAGGTCAGGCGGGTCTCGGCTTCGTCCTCGGCCTGGCCGTCGGCTACAGCCTCAAGAAGGCCATCAAGGTGGCGCTGTTGCTGGTAGGGGCCATGACCGCGCTCTTCGTCGGGATGGCCAAGATGGGCTTCATCACCATCCACTGGGAGGCCCTGGAGGCCGCCTACACCGGCGCGGTGACCCAGGCCGGCGGGGCACGGGGCGCGCTGGAGCGGATCATCGCGTGGTTCTCCAGCAGCATCGCGGCCGCCGGCAGCTTCAGCCTGGGCTTCTGGCTGGGCTTTCGCAAGGGATGAGGGGGCGGGGGGCGTCGCCCGGCCCGAGCCCGCCTCAGGAGCCGCCCTTGTGGGCAGGCCAGGGCACCGGCAGGTGCCAGCTCTCCCAGCGGCCGTCGGCCACGGCCTCGGCCAGGGCAGGAGGCAAGACCCGGTAGCGCGCCAGCTGGGATAGCGGCACCCAGGCTACCTCCACCAGGTTGGGCTCCGGCTTGGGCGAGAGCCGGCCGCCCGCGATGCGGGCGCGGAAGAAGACCTCGGCGGCATCGGGCCCCGGAGGGCGTGCGAAGTCCTGGACGTAGACCACGTCGACGATCTCGACGGTCAGGCCGGTCTCCTCGGCCATCTCGCGGATGGCGGCGTCGACGAAGCCCTCGCCCTCCTCCACGTGGCCACCGGGGAAGCACCAGAAGTCACGGCCGTCGGGGTGGCGATGGTGAGCCAGCAGCACCTGGCCGTCCTGGACGACGACGACACGCGCGATGAGGAGCGCCTTGCGGAAGGCCAACGTCTCGCCTTCTCCCCTCCGTCTGGGTGGCGGGCGGCCGGCCGCGTCGGCCTGCCGCCGCCGGTGGGTGGGACGACCATGAGTTCGGGGTGGGCCCCACAAGAGCCTGCCCTCCTGACCGACCGTCGATGAGCGCATGAAAGGAGGAGGTCCGGTGGAGTATCGACGCCTCGGGCGGGCCGGTGTACGGCTGTCGGTGATCGGGCTGGGGAGCTGGTTGACCTTCGGCGGCTCGGTCGACCGGCAGCGGTCCATCGAGATCATCCGAGCGGCCTACGAGCGCGGGGTCAACTTCTTCGACACGGCCAACGTCTATCACCGGGGAGTGGCCGAGGAGGTGGTGGGCGAGGCCCTGCGCGTCTTTCCCCGCAGCTCGTACGTGCTGGCCACCAAGGTCTTCTTCCCCATGGGCGACGGTCCCAACGACCGGGGGCTGTCACGCAAGCACATCATGGAGCAGTGCCACGCCAGTCTCAAGCGGCTCGGCACCGATTACATCGATCTCTACCAGTGCCACCGCTTCGATCCCGAGACGCCGCTGGACGAGACGCTGCGGGCCCTGGACGACCTGGTGACCCAGGGCAAGGTCCTCTACGTCGGCGTCAGCCAGTGGACGGCGGTGCAGATCGCGGACGCGGTGCACCTGGCGCGCCAGCTCGGCCTGGATCCCATCGTCTCCAACCAGCCGCTGTACAACATCCTCGAGCGCGACATCGAGCGAGAGGTGCTGCCCGTCTGCGCCCGGGAGGGGATCGGCCAGGTGGTCTTCTCTCCGCTGGCGCAGGGCGTGCTGACGGGCAAGTACGCCCCCGGTCAGCCGCCGCCGGCCGGCAGCCGCGCCGCCGACCCGCGCAGCAACATGTTCATCGGGCGCTTCATGAACGAACAGACCCTCCAGCAGGTCCAGCGGCTGGCCGACCTCGCGCGCTCGGCAGGCATGACACCGGCCCAGATGGCCCTGGCGTGGGTGCTCCGGCGTCCCGAGGTGACCTCCGCCATCGTGGGCGCGACGCGCCTCGAGCAGCTGGAGGAGAACCTGGGCGCCGCCGGCCTGCGTCTCAGCGACGATCTGCTGCAGGCCATCGACGCCATCACCGGCCACGCGCCTGCGGCGGCTTGAACACCGGACCCCGGCAGGAAGCCTGGTTAGCACGGGGAAAACAGTGCGACCGGGGCTCCGGCGCGGCACCCTAGGGGTGCGACGGGAGCCCAGCCTGGAGAGAGGCGGACAAGGAGGGGTCCGACGTGGCAACGACCGCTGTCGAGCGGCCCGGTGCGGTGACCATGTTTGGCAAGCCGGTGACCCTGGTGGGTCCGAAGATCGAGGTGGGGCAGCAGGCCCCTGACTTCACGGTCGTGGACACGGGGCTGCAACCCAAGCGCCTGGCCGACTTCAAGGGCCACGTGCTGCTGATCG
Organism: Limnochordales bacterium; assembly: GCA_036562495.1. Taxonomy (GTDB): domain Bacteria; phylum Bacillota; class Limnochordia; order Limnochordales; family Geochordaceae; genus Geochorda. The sequence goes on along the minus strand of DATCKA010000030.1, from coordinate 101,671 downwards.
CCTCGGTGCCCTCGCTGGACACCGGCGTCTGCAGCGCGGAGACCCGCACCTTCAACGAGCGTGCTGCGAGCTTCGGCCCGGATGTGCGGGTGTTGACCATCAGCATGGACCTGCCCTTCGCCCAGAAGCGCTGGTGCGGCGCCGAGGGCATCGAGCGGGTCATCACGCTGTCGGATCACAAGGAGGCCTCCTTCGGGACGGCCTACGGCACCCTCATCAAGGAGCACCGGCTCCTGGCCCGGGCGGTCTTCGTGGTGGACCGGCAGGGCCGGGTCACGTACGTCGAGTACGTGCCGGAGGTGACTCAGCACCCCGACTACGACGCGGCCGTGGCCGCGGTGCAACAGGCCGCCCGCTGAGGCGAGCCGTCGAGAGGATCCCATCCGCCGGGGCCCGGCCGGTGCGGCCGGGCCCCGGTCGTCGCGGTCTCGAGGGTTGACGCGGGCCACCGCCTGGGATAAGATCCGAACACCCCATCGCCCAACATGTGTTCGGGTAGGGGGTGCGTCGAGGTGGTTGCTACGGCCATCGGCGTCTACGGCCGGTTGCGGATCGTGCCGATGCCGGCCTCCAGGGTCATCAACCCGGTGAGGGGCATGCCCTTCCGGTGGTCCTTCAACCCGTACCGCGGCTGCGCCCATGCCTGCCGGTACTGCTATGCCCGCCGCACGCACGAGTTCTTGGGTTACAACGCCGAGGACGATTTCGACCGCATCATCCTCGCCAAGCTGGACGCACCCCGATGCCTGCGAGCCGAGTTGACGCGGCCCACCTGGCGACGGGAGCTGGTGGCCGTCGGCACGGCCACCGATCCCTATCAGCCGCCGGAGGGGAGGCTCCGCCTCACCCGTCGGAGCCTGGCCGTCTTCCTGGCGCATCGGACCCCCATCTCGCTGGTCACCAAGTCGACGTTGGTGGTGCGCGACCGGGATCTGCTGGGAGAGCTCTGCCGCCGGGCGCCCGCCACCACGGTCTGGATGACCATCACCACGCTGGACCGGACGCTGGCACGCTCGGTAGAGCCGGGCGCGCCGCCGCCCGCTCAGCGGCTGCGAGCGGTGCGCATGCTGGCGCAGGCGGGGGTACGCGTGGGCGTCATGATCGCCCCCATCTTGCCCGGCCTGACGGACGATCCGGCCGGCCTTGCGGCCCTGGTCCAGGCCGCGCGGGAGGCCGGAGCCGTGGACGTTCATGCCAGCCCACTGCGCCTGTGCGAGGGGGCCAGGGAGGTCTACCTGGCGTGGTTGCGACGCCGGACGCCGTGGCTGAGCGCCCTGTACCGGGACCTGTACCGGGGAGGCGACCACGTCGACGAGGCGATGCGTGTTCGCCTCGAGACGACGATCCACCGGCTCAAGCAGGAGGCCGGCTTCACGAGCCTGCCGGCGTCAGCCGTTGACTCGACGGCCGACGGACAGACGAGCTTCGGCTGGTAAGAGAGGAGGAGCGGCCCGGACGGCTAAGTGAGGAGCTAGGGTCCGGGGGCGTGGGGTCCGGACCAAGGAGGGCAACGTCCATCGAGACCCTCTTTGAATCATCGAGGGAATTTGAAAACGGTTTGGACACGCGCTCGCCCTCTGCGGCCAGGCGATGGGGGGTACCCATCCTTGGAGGAAGGGCTTGGGCCCCCGTGGCGGACCGCCTGGCCCGGGCGCACCTGGATCGTCTGGCCAGAGGGCTCGCTCGTACGGACCCGGCAGCGGAGCGCGACATGTTGCGAGGCGTCGGCTGGCTGGTGGCCTGCCGGGAGGATGCCCGTCTGCCGGTGGACGTAGCGGCTCGGCTGCTGCCGGGCGCCTCCATCAACCCGTCGCTGCAGAGCCTGGCCCGTCTGCTGGTGATCCGCTCGGTGCGGTGTCGTCGCCTGCAGCGCGCCTACCAGACCCAGGCGCGCGCCATGCTGCGCCTGCAGCGCGAGCGGCTCACCGATGACTTTCGGCCCGCCCTCTGGTTGGGCGCCCTCTACCTGCTGGAGGGGCGGCCCGCCGAGGGGTGGCGCGCCCTGGAGGCGGCGGAGCGGCTGGCCGGCGAGGAGAGCGATGGGGCCGCGGCGCTGGCGTGTGTGGCGCTGTTGATGGGAGAGGCTCGCGCACCGTCGTCGCATCGAGGGCGCCACTGCGACGCCATCGCTCGGGACCCGATGGTGCGGGCCCTGGCGGATGCGGCCGCCGCGGCCGACCGGCCGGAGGCGCTCCGCGTCGAGACGACCGTCCCGGTGAGGGCCAGCGGTCTCGACGATGCCCCTCCGTGCCTGCACGTGCAGGCGGTGGCAGGAAGCCCCGTCACCGTGGACGGGCCGGGCGGGACGCGACGGCTGGCCCCCATGGAGGGCGAGCTATGGCTGGCGTTTCTCTCTCTGGCGTGCGGTGCCGACCACGCGGCGGTGCCGTCGGGCGAGGGGAGGGGCGCCGGCGAGGCCGGCCACGACGGGCCCGAGTGCGAGGGCCTCGAGCGACACGCGTGGACCTCTGCCCTATGGCCCACGACGCCGGGCGCGGTGGGGCGCATGGAGGGCCTCTTCTCGGCGGCCATCCGGTCCTTGCGCGAGCAGCTGGCCAGCGTGGCGCGTCGCCCGGTCCTGGAGGCGAGCCGCCGAGGTGGGTACTACCTGGCCCAGGGCGTCAGGGTGAGGGTGACCCTCGACGTCCCGTCGCTGGTGGCCAACTGGCTGTTGCCCCGCGTCCTTGCCGTCGACGGCGCCCGCCTGCCGGGCTCACCTGCTTCCTGAGGCTCACGGTGGTCCGCGGCATTTGACCGCCCGCGCGCCGTGACGGTACCATGAGGGCGTGCGTCTGCTCTTGTTCGACCTCGACGGCACGCTCATCAGGAGCGCCGGGGCTGGCCGCCGTGCCATGGAGCAGGCCTGGGCGGCCGTCTTCGGTCGCGCCGTGTCGCTCGAGCCGCGCTGGACCGCGGGGCGGACCGATCTGGCCATCTTCCGCGAGATGGCCCGCCGCAGCGGCCTTGAGGCGGAGTTGGAGCGGCACCGGGAGCGGCTGGTGGAGAGCTACCTCCAGGCCCTGGACCGGGAGCTTGCGCGGGGGGCCGGCGAGGTCTTGCCTGGGGTCGTCGAGCTGTTGCGATGGGCCCAGGCCAGCGGCTGGGCGCTGGCGCTGGGCACGGGCAACCTGGAGGCCGGGGCGCGCCGCAAGCTGGAGCCCTTCGACCTCAACGGCTACTTCCCCGTCGGAGGCTTCGCCGAGGACGGCGAGGACCGCCGGACGCTCCTGGAGGCGGCGGTGCGGCGGGCGGCATCGCACTGGGGCCGACCTGTCCGGTGCGTGGTCGTGGTGGGCGACACGCCCCTGGACGTGGAGGCGGCCCACGCCGCCGGCTACAAGGCCGTCGCCGTGGCGACGGGGCCCTACGGGGTGAGCGAGCTGGCGGCCACGGGCGCCGAGGTGGTCCTCCCGGCGCTGGCACCGTGGGAGCATGCGGCTCGCGAGCTGGAGCGATTGGCTGCCCAGAGCGCATCTCGGGACCCGGAGTCGGGAGAGGCGGCCAGGGGTCGAGCGGTGGGCACGACCGGGTGGGGGTGAGGGGCCATTCGCTTGCGGCGAGCGCTGATGCGGATTGACCGGTGGGTCTTCGGATACGTGCACCTGCGTCTCGCGCGGCGTTGGCTCGACGGCGTGATGCGCGTCTATACCCACCTGGGCGGCTTCGTGGCGACCGTGGGCACCGCCGTCTTGCTGCTGGTCCTGGGGGGCGAGACGCGCCGGGCAGGGATGGCTTCGCTGCTGGCGCTGGCCGGCAGCCAGCTGGTGGTGCAGGTGTTGAAGCGCCGGACCGAGCGACCCCGCCCCTATCTGGTGCTTGCCGAGAGCCGCAGCGTGGTGGCCCCGTTGGCCGACTACTCGTTTCCGTCGGGTCACACGGCCGCCAGCTTCGCGCTGGCCACGGTGCTGGGCGCCTTCTGGCCCTCGTGGGCCGGGGTGGCGCTGGGGGCTGCGGCGCTGGTGGGGCTCTCCCGCACCTACCTGGGTCACCATTACCCCTCGGATGTCCTGGTCGGGGCGCTGATCGGCATGGGCTTCGCCTACCTGAGCCTGCTGCACTTCGGTGTGCCGGTGTCGGTCGTCAGCCGGCTCACGCAGGCGTGAGGGCCGCCTCCCCGATCCGCCTGGACGGCTCGGGCAGGAAGGCCACTACCACGTGTGGAAAGGCAAACTGTATCCCCGGTACCGCGGAGGGGGCTCGAGAGGCCAGGGTGGCTCCCGCCGACCGGTCGCCGGACGGGCAGAGGGGAGGTCCGGCATGGCCGAGGTCAGGGTGGGCGACCACGAGTCGCTGGATGCGGCGTTGCGGCGTCTGAAGCGTATCATGCGGCAAGACGGCATCCTGGCGGAGATGCGTCGTCACGAGCACTACGTCAAACCGAGCGACCGCCGCAAGCAGAAGGCTCGGGCCAAGCGCCGCCGCGGCTAGCGGCACCGGCGCGGTGGCTAGGGTTTGGGCCGCCCGGCATCGAAGAGATGGCCGGGCGGCTGTTTTGTTTCGACCCGAGTCTGGGGAGTCGTGTCTTGGGAGGAGCGTAAGGGCGCGGGTGCGAGCACGCCACGTCCCATGGACCCGGTGGGTGGCCCTCGGGGTGCTCGTCGCCGGCCTGCTGGGCGGCCTCGAGAGGGCGCGGGCGCGTGAGCCCTTGACGCCGCCGGCGGGTGCGATCCCTGTCGTCTACGTCGTGCCCATCCATGGCGTCATCGATCTGGGGCTCGCTGCCTTCGTCGAGCGAGCCGTCGCCGAGGCGCGGCAGGCGGGGGCTACGGCCCTCATGGTCGACCTCGACACGCCGGGAGGCCGTGTCGACGCAGGTGAGGAGATCCGCGACGCGCTGCTGGAGGCGGGTCTTCCCACCGTCGCGTTCGTCTCGAGGCGGGCCCAGTCCGCCGGGGCGCTGGTGGCGCTGGCCAGCGACTACCTGATCATGGCGCCGGGCTCCAGCATCGGAGCCGCCGAGCCCATCCCGGCGGAGGAGAAGATCATCTCGGCGCTGCGTGCCGAGTTCGAAGCGACGGCCCAGGCCAAGGGGCGCGACGGTCGGATCGCGGCGGCGATGGTCGACAAGAGCATCGAGATCCCCGGCGTGGTGGATGCGGGCAAGATCCTGACCCTTACCGCCGCGCAGGCCGTCGAGCTGGGCTTCGCCGACGCCCTCGCGCAGGACCGGGCCGCCGCGGCGGCGGCCGTTGGGCTGGCCGGGGCCCGGCTGGTGGAGCGCTCGCCCAACTGGGCCGAGCGGATCGCCCGGTTCCTGACGGAGCCCACGGTCAGTTCGCTGTTGCTCACCGTCGGCTTCCTGGGGCTGCTGTACGAGCTCGCCTCGCCCGGGTGGGGCGTGGCGGGCAGCGTGGGCCTGGTCTCGCTGGCCCTGTTCTTCGGGGCTCGCCTCCTGACGGGGCTGGCGGGGTGGGAGGTCGTCATCCTCTTCCTGGTGGGCGTGGCGCTGCTGGTGCTGGAGCTGGTGGCGTTCCCCGGCTTCGGCATCGCGGGGATCCCGGGCCTGGTCGCCGTCTTTGCCAGCCTCTACCTCTCGTTTCGTGACGCGCGCTCGGCCCTCTACGTCGTCGGCGGCTCGGTGGTGATGACGGCGCTGGTGGGGGCGCTGGCCTTCCGCTACTTCAAGGTGAGCCGCACCGGGCAGCGCATCGTGCTGCGGGAGCGCCTGACGTCCGAGCAGGGCTACACGGCCCCTGCGGACCTCCAGCGCTGGGTCGGGCGTACGGGGCGGGCGCTGACGCCCCTGCGGCCGGGCGGCGTCATCGAGGTGGATGGGGAGCGCCTGGACGCGAGCACCGAGGGGGAGTACCTGGAGCCGGGTACACCGGTGCGCGTGGTGAGGGCCGAGGGGCTGCGCATCGTGGTGCGAAGGCTCGAAGAGCCATAGGGAGGGGTCAGCCAGCGTGGAGCAGATGTTGGTCTTCTGGCTTCCCGTCATCGTCGTCCTGCTCTTCCTGATCGTCCTGCTCAACTTCGTGCCCGTCGGGCTCTGGATCTCGGCCTGGGCAGCGGGGGTGCCGGTCAGCATCTTCACGCTGGTGGGGATGCGGCTGCGGCGGGTGCCGCCCGCGGGCATCATCCTGCCGCTCATCAAGGCCCAGAAGGCCGGCCTGGACGTGGCCATCGACAAGCTGGAGGCCCACTTCCTGGCCGGTGGCAACGTGGATCGGGTGGTGGACGCCCTCATCGCGGCGCAGCGCGCCAACATCGGCCTCAGCTTCGAGCGGGCGGCGGCCATCGACCTGGCCGGCCGCAACGTGCTGGAGGCCGTCCAGATGAGCGTCAACCCCAAGGTGATCGAGACCCCCACCGTAGCGGCGGTGGCCAAGGACGGCATCGAGCTCAAGGTGAAGGCCCGGGTGACGGTGCGGGCCAACATCGACCGCTTGGTGGGCGGCGCCGGGGAGGCCACCATCATTGCCCGGGTGGGGGAGGGGATCGTGACGACCGTCGGCTCCTCCGAGACCCACAAGGAGGTCCTGGAGAACCCGGACCGCATCTCCAAGACGGTCCTGGCCAAGGGGCTGGACGCCGGCACGGCCTTCGAGATCCTCTCCATCGACATCGCCGACGTGGACGTGGGGCGCAACATCGGCGCCCAGCTCCAGGTGGACCAGGCCATAGCCGACAAGAACATCGCCGAGGCCAAGGCTGCCGAGCGCCGCTTCGCTGCCCTGGCCCGGGAGCAGGAGATGCTGGCCATGGTCCAGGAGATGCGGGCCAAGGTGGTGCAGGCCGAAGCCGAGGTGCCCCTGGCCCTGGCGGCGGCGTTGCGCGAGGGCAAGCTCGGGGTGATGGACTACTACACGATGCAAAACATCCTGGCCGACACGGCCATGCGACAGGCCATCGGGCGCTCGGGAGAGGGGCGAGTGCCGGGGCTCGAGACTCCGCCCGCTGCGGGCGAGCCCGGACGGGGCAAGCCTCCGATACCCGGTGAGGGCGGCGGAGCCGGGCGTTGATCGGCCCGAGAGGGGGGCGCGTGGGCCGTGGATGAGCTGCTGGCCTTCCTGATCTGGGTGGCCATCGCGGTGCTGGGGGCCCTTCGCAACGCGTCCCAGCAGAGGTCTCGTCCGCGCCCACCCGAGCCCCGGCGCCCGCAGGCCCGGCCCCGCCCCCCTCAGGCGCGCCGGCCCAGGCCCTCGTCCCGGCCGCGCTCCGTAGAGGAGGGGCCGCCTCCGGTAGAGCCCATCCCAACATTAGAGGACGAGGGAGTCAGCTTCGAGTGGCAGTGGCCGGAGGCCACAGGCCCGCGCCTCGTGGCTGCCGCGCAGGAGCGACCCCCCCTCGGCGGATCGAGCCGGCCTCCGGCAGCGTCGGCATGGGCGTGGGCGATGGTGATGGCGGAGGTGCTGGGGCCTCCCCGGGCCCTCCGGCCGTACCGGAGCCCCGTCAACGCCCGCTGGCGGCACGGATAGATAAGGGCCGGCTCACCGCCCGCCGCTGCGCGCGGCACCCACCATGGCCCCGATCAACGCGGCCGGGGTGGTGAACAGCAGCGAGACCATCAGGCGCGAGGCGACGAAAGACGCCAGGGGCTGATGTTGCTCCGCCTCCAGGATGCCCGTCATGGCCGGGGCCGCCATGACGAGGGCGAATCCCGCCGCCCCGAGGACGAGGGCTATCGCCGCCTGCAAGGCCGCCCGCCCCATCCGTGCGGCCCGCAACCCGAGCAAGAGGCCCAAGAGGGCTGCCGTCGCCACGGGTACGACCGGCCCCCGATCGCTCAGCCAGCGCACGGGGCTCATCTCCGGCATCCACCACCCGGCCAGGGCGAAGGTCAGCGTGCTGCCGGCGCCCGCGACGGCCAGGGCGTCGACGACGAGGGAGCCGACCTGCTTGCCCCAGGGACGCCTGGCAGGCCTCGACGATGTGACGCTCATGGTGCGATCCCTGCCGGATAGACGCTCCGCTGGACGAACGGCCGAGGGCCGATGACCGGCAGCGACACCCGGCCCGACACCTGGAAGGTCCAGGCGCCGCCGTGGTCGCCTCCCACGACCGCCGGCATGTCCGACGGGAGGCCCGGGAAGGCGAGCTCTACGGCCCGACTGCCTCCAGCCGGCACCTGCAGGGCACCCGCCCGCATGTCGAGGCTGGCGGCGCCGACGTAACGACCGTCGCGCCAGGCCAGCACCTGCACCTCCAGCAGGTCGATGGGCCACGGCCCCGGGTTTCCATAAGCGATGCGCACCCCCGGACGGCCGTCGGCCAGGATGATGGGCTCTACCGAAGACTCGAAACGGCCCATCGTCGCCGCTAGCATGACGTATCGTCGTCCCATCTCCACGCTGCCCGCCGCCGATGCCACCCCCATGGCGACGAGGAGGACGGCGACGAGGGCGGAGGCGGACCATCGTCGCATCGCCAACGGGCTCCGTCCCTGCCCTTCGCGGCGCCATGTTCGTGCGGCGCGACCGACGCTCCTGCCGCTTCTTGCCCCCGTCCAGGCCGAGGGCGCCCTTGCAACGAGACCGTTGGACGCGGCAGAATCTGTCGAAGCGATCCCGCGGCCCCATCGAGGAGGAGGTCGGACCGGCCTTGGACTTCGCAGTCACGGAGCGAGCGGCCGCCCGGGACTTCACCGAGCCGCCACCGTCGAAGGTGGACGTCGCCGCCATCGACGTGCACACCCACGCCGCCGTCATGCCCGAGACGGCCCACCTGCTGCACGCCGCCCGGCTCTACGGCATCGACACGCTGGTGGTCATCACACGGGAGTGGATCGAGCCCGCCCGTCTGGCCGAGGGGTGGGACGGGCGGGTCCTGACGGCGCCACAGCTGGACTACAGCCAGCTCGACGACCCCGAGGCCTTCGTGCGCACCAACGTCGCCAGGGTCGAGCAGGCCTGGCGGCTGGGTGCGCGGCTGATCAAGTTCTGGTTTACACCTCGCTTCTACGCCACGGCCCGTCTACGGCTGGACGACGCTCGCCTCGAGCCGGTCTTCGCGCGCATGGAGGAGCTGGGGCTCGGGGCCCTGGTGCATGTTTCCGACCCGGACATCTGGTTCGAGCGGGTCTACACGGACCGCTCCCTCTACGGCACCAAGGAGGAGCAGTATCCGCAGCTGGAGGCGGTGCTGGCCCGCCACCGGGGCGTCCGCATCATCGCCGCGCACATGGGCGGCGACCCGGAGCACCTCGATCACCTGCAGGCCCTGCTGGACCGCCACCCCAACCTCTATCTGGACACCAGCGCCACCAAGTGGATGGTGCGGGAGCTGGGGCGCCAGCGGGAGGCGGCGCGGGACTTCATCGTGCGCAATGCCGACCGCATCCTCTTCGGCACCGACCAGGTGGTGACGGCCGGCTCTGCGCTCGTGCGCTACACCTCACGGTACTGGACCCACCGGGTCTTCTGGGAGACGGACCTGGTCTGCCCCTCTCCCATCGAAGACCCGGACTGCGACGGGATGCCGGTCATCCGAGGGCTGGACCTGCCGGCAGAGGTGCTGGTGCGGGTGTACCGGACCAACGCCACCAACGTGCTCGGCCTCTGATCCTCGCCGCCGCGCCCGGCTACCGCCCGCTCGAAGAGAGCCCGCCGGTCACGGTGGCCACGCGGTCGCCATGGCCTTGCCGGGACAGCCCCAACAGGCCGCGGAGCCGGTCGACCAGGTTGCGCCTCCAGGCCGCGGGGCGCCCGCGGGGCGACTGCACTCTGGGATCGAAGGCGTCCCGGATCCCGTCGCCGAGGAAGTTGTAGGAGAGGACGGCGACGAAGATGGCGAGGCCGGGCACCAGGGTCCACGGGAAGCGGGCGATGGAGGCGATGTTGGTGGCCCGGCTCAGCATGTTGCCCCAGCTCGCGTAAGGCTCCTGGACGCCCACCCCGATGAGGGAGAGGCTCGACTCGGCCAGGATGAAGCCCGGCACGGACAGCGTCATGCTGACGATGGCCCACGACATCACGTTGGGCAGGATGTGACGGGTGATGATGCGCAGGTGGCTCGCCCCCATGGCCCGCGCCGCCAGCACGAACTCCTGCTCCTTGATGGAGAGCACCTGCGAGCGCACCACCCGGGCGCCGGCCGGCCACCCGACGAAGCTCAGGATGACGACGATGTAGAAGAAGCGGGTCTGCGAGGGGACGTTGAGGGGCAGGAGCGCGCTGAGGGCGATCAGGAGGTACAACCCCGGGATCGCCAGGACCACCTCGGCGATCCGCATCATGACGTTGTCGACGACGCCGCCGAAGTAGCCCGATATGCCCCCGTACAGCAGGCTGATGGTCAACGTCAGCACGATGCCGAGGACGCCGATGAACAGCGAGCGCCGGGCTCCGAAGAGCAGGCGCGTGAAGATGTCACGCCCCAGTTCGTCGGTGCCCAGCAGGAAGATGGCGCCGGGGGCTTCGACGCCGAAGAGGTGGATGTCGGTGGGGATGAGCCAGAGCAGGCGATAGGGCTCGCCCCGCACGAAGAAGCGGACAGGATAGATCTGGTCGGTGCGCTCGACCCACGTGCGCAGACGGCGATCCTGCAGCTCCGTGCCGTAGACGAAGGGCCAGCGCAACTTGCCCTCGGCATCCACGATGCGGACCCGGGTGGGCGGATGGTAGAACTTGCGCCGATCCTGCCACGTCTCCGAGTAGGGTCCCACGAAGTCGGCGAAGATGGCCAACAGGTGCAGGACGATGAGGATGGCGCCCGCGATGCGGGCCGACCGGTTGGCGCGCAAGCGCCGCCAGCCCGCCTGCCACAGTGACTCGCCGGCGTGCGCACCGCCAGTGGTCTGCATTGGCTGCCTCATGTCAGCCTCACCCGCGGATCGGCCCACGCCAGCAGGATGTCGGCGATCAGGTTGCCCAGCACCAGCATGACGCCTCCGATGGTGACGCTACCCATCACGAGGTAGTAGTCCTGGCTCTGCACGGCCTCCAGGATCAGTTGCCCGAGGCCCGGCCACGAGGTGATGATCTCCGTCAGCGCTGCGCCGCTCAACAAGCCGCCCAGCTCGAAGCCGAAGAGGGTGATCATGACGTTGAGGGCGTTTCGCAGGGCGTGACGCCAGATGACGGCCCGCTCCGGCAGGCCCTTGGCCCGGGCGGTGGTGATGTACTCCTGCCGGAGCACGTCCAGGAGCCCCGAGCGCAGATAGCGGGTCAGGGACGCCACCCCGGCGGTGCCCAGCACCACCGCGGGGATGAGCAGGTGACGCAGCACGTCGAGCACCTGTTCCCAGAAGCTCCAGCTGGAGGCTCCGGGGCTGGTCATGCCGCCGACCGGCAGCGGCAGCCGCCATCGCACGACGGCGAAGAGAAGCAACATGGCCAGGAAGAAGTTGGGGATCGAAAGGCCCAACAGCGAGACGAAGGTGAGAACGCGGTCGTAGCCGGTGTGGGCCCGCACCGCGGCGTAGACGCCCAGCGGAAAGGCCAGGAGCCACGAGATGGCGGCCGAGCTGACGGCCAACAGCAGCGTGGCGACGGCCCGGCTGCCGATGAGGTACGTGACCGGGACCTGATAGGTGAAGGACTGGCCGAGGTCGAGCCGCAGCAGGTTCCACAGCCACCGCAGGTACTGCACCAGCACGGGCTGATCGAGGCCCAACTGCGCCTCGATGCGGGCGATGGTCTCGGGGGAGAGATCGGGACGGAGCTTCAACGCGTTGACGAAGCTCCCCGGTGCCGCGTACATGATGAGGAAGCTGAGCAGGCTGATGCCCAGCAGCATCGGGATCATCTGGATCAGCCTGCGGCCGATGAAGCGCCACATGGACCCCCCGCACACCCCTTGGCCGGTCGCGGGGGGCGCCCGGTCGGCGCCCCCGCGACCTCTACGGACAGAATGACGGCGTTAGCGCTCCAGCCAGATCTCGCCGATCTGATAGAAGAGCCCGCCGTAGGCGGTCGGCCTGGCGTTTTTCACGTAGTCGTAGATGGCGAACCAGGCCTCGGGATTGACGGTGAAGAGCAGCGGCACCTGCTCGGCCACGATGTCCTGGAACTCGTCGTAGTACTTCTTGCGCTCGCGGGGGTCCAGGTACTTGGTGCCCTCCTCGAAGAGGTGGTCGATGCGCGCCTCCCAATCGGTGGCCGGCTGCTCCTGGAAGGGATACCACATGTGCAGCGCGCCGGACGACGGCCAGACGTTGTTGGCGCTGGCCGGCTCGACGCCGCCGGTCAGGCCGATGATGATGGCGTCCCAGTCGAAGGTCTCGGAGAGCTTGCGTACCAGCAAGTTGAAGTCGATGGGCTGGAAGTTGACCCGGATGCCGAGCCGCTCGAGATCGGCCTTGAAAAGCGTGCCGATGGTCTCACGGGCCCGGTTGCCCGCGTTGGTGAGCAGCTCGAACTCCACCACGTTGCCCTGCGGATCCCGAAGCCGCCCGTCGGACCCCTTGCGGTAGCCGGCCTCGGCCAGGATGGCCTGGGCCCGCTGCAGGTCGTAGGGGTACTGCTTGACGTCGGGCTTGTGGAAGAAGACGTTGGCCGCCTCGATGGGGCTCCACTGGGGCTGCGCCAGCCCGCCGTAGGCCAGGTCGATGATGGACTCCTTGTCGAGCGCATGCGCCATGGCCTGGCGGAAGGCCTTGTCGGTGAACCAGCTCAGCTTGGGCTGCGGGACGGTGTTGGGGTTTTGGTTGAAGACGATGAAGTTGGTGCCGAAGGCCGGTCCGCCGTTGATGAGCCGGAAGCCCTTCTCCTCGGCCTGCAGCTCCAGATCGGCGACCCGGGCCAGGTTGGGAGCCAGGTAGTCAATCTCGTTGTTGAGGAACTTGAGCACCTGCACGTCCTGGTTGCCGGCGACGTAGGCCTCCAGGCGCTGGATGTAGGGCAGGGGGTTGCCATCCTGGTCCACCTGCCACCAGTTGGGGTTGCGCTCGAAGACGATCCGCTCACCCGGCCGGTACTCCACCATCCGGTAGGGGCCCGTCCCGACGATCTGGCGTGGGTCGGTGTCGATGCCCCACATCTGGTTGAACCGGCCCTCGCGCCAGGCGTCGTGGAGCAGGTGCTTCGGGACGATGGGAACCGACATGGCCCGCAGGATGGGGGCGTAGACCCGGGGCAGCGTGAAGCGCACGGTGTAGTCGTCGATCTTCTCATACTTGAGGGGCTGGCCGTCGATGGTGAGTCCGTCTCGGAAGTTGTTGGGGATGTTGGGGTCGTAGACGAGGTCGAAGGTGAAGATGACGTCGTCGGCGGTGAACTCCCGCCCGTCGTGCCACTGGACCCCTCGGCGCAGGTGGAAGGTGATCACCCGGTTGTCAGGGCTGATCTCCCAGCTCTTCGCGAGGGAGGGGACCACCTCCGTGGTGACCCCGTCGGCTGCGGTGAGGCCCTCGAAGACGCGATCGAGGATGTCGGTCGACGAGGTCTCCTTGGCCAGGAAATAGTTGAAGGTCTTGGGATCGCCCAGCACGGAGTAACGGAAGACGCCACCGTACTTGCCGCCAGAGACCGGACGGACCTCCGGATCCAGCGTCGTCACCCCGGCCGTGGCCGTACCGACCCATAACGCCGCCACGAGGACGGCGGCCAGTGCGACCCGGGCTCGTAGCCAGCGCATACCCAATCGTCTCCCCCCTCGCCGGCCGTGCCGGCACTCCTTTGGGGGCAACGATTTCGGTAGGTGCAAGCAATATCCTTTACCGATTGCCCGGGGCTGGTCGGGGCATCAGCCGGGTCTCACCCCTCCCGGCGAGGTGGCGGTGCCTGACGGCGGCGACGACCGCTGTCGGGCGTCTCGGTCGGGGGGTAGACGTCGGCGTCGTCCGGGTTGTCGATGCCGACCAGGGTCGCTCCCGGCTCCTGGGCGACCTCCTGGGTCGTGCGCAGGGGCCGCAGCCGGTTGGGGGCGTCGGCCGGCTTGCGCCGGCCGGGCTGTCGAGGCGCCATCGCGTTCCCGTCCCTTCGAGAGCGAGAGGCGAGCGGGACCGGTTCCGCCCGCCTCGCTCAGTTTGCCCCCGGCTGCGCCGCCTATGCCGTCACAGCGCCTCGGAGATGGCCTTGGCCTGGGTGAACAAGAGCAGGTAGTCGGGGCCCCCGGCCTTGGAGTCGGTGCCCGACATGTTGAAGCCGCCGAAGGGGTGCGCCCCGACCAGGGCGCCGGTGCACTTGCGGTTGAAGTAGAGGTTGCCGACGTGGAACTCCTCCCGAGCCCGCTCCAGCTTGGCCCGGTCCCGAGCGAAGACGGCGCCTGTCAGGCCATACTCGGTGCCGTTGGCGATCTCGAGCGCATGGTCGAAGTCGCGGGCGCGGATGACCGCCAGCACCGGCCCGAAGATCTCCTCCTGCGCGATCCGGGCCGACGGATCCACGTCGGCGAAGACGGTGGGCTCGATGAAGTAGCCGTGGGCCTCGGGATCCCGAGCCGACTCGCCCCATGGGCCGCCGCCGGCCACCAGCCGCCCCTCCCGGCGGCCGATCTCGAGGTAGCTCGACACCTTGTCGAACTGGGAGCGATCCACCACCGGCCCGATCTGCGTCTCGTAGCGCGCGGGATCGCCGATGCGAAGGGCCCGGGTGCGCGCCACGACCTCCTCCAGCACCCGATCGTAGACCCCATCCAGCACGATGGCCCTGGAGCCGGCGGAGCACTTCTGCCCCTGGAAGCCGAAGGCGGAGGTGACGATGGCCGCCGCGGCCGCCTCCAGGTCGGCGCTGTCATCGACGATGATCGCGTTCTTGCCGCCCATCTCGGCGATGACCCGCTTGATCCAGCGCTGCCCGGGAGCCGTGCGGGCCGCCAGCTCGTTGATGCGCAGGCCCACCTCCTTGGACCCGGTGAACGCGATCATGCGGGTCAGCGGGTGGCTCACCAGGTAGTCGCCGATGGCGCCGCCGCTGCCCGGCACGAAGTTGAGCACGCCGTCGGGGATGCCGGCCTCCCGCAACAGCTCGACGGCCTTGGCGGCGACGACGGGGGAGACGCTGGAGGGCTTGAGCACCACGGCGTTGCCTGCCACCAGGGCCGCGGAGGTCATGCCGAGGAGGATGGAGAGGGGGAAGTTCCAGGGCGGGATGACCACCACCACGCCCAGTGGGATGTAGCGCTGCTCGTTTTCCTCGCCGGGCAGGGGCGTCAGGGGCTGGGGGGCACCCAACCGCATCATTTCCCGGGCATAGTACTCCAGGAAGTCGATGGCTTCGGCCGTCTCCACGTCGGCCTCGACCCAGGTCTTGCCCACCTCCAGGACCATCCAGGCGTTGAACTCGAAGCGGCGGCGTCGCAGGATGGCGGCGGCCCGCAGCAGCACCCGCGCCCGGGCGTCGGGCGTGTAACGGCGCCACCGCTCGAAGGCGCGGGAAGCCGCCTGGATGGCCCGCTCGGCCAGCTCCCGGTCGGCCTTGGCCACGTACCCCACCACCTGCTGCGGGCGGGCGGGGTTGACCGAGACGATGCGGGCGTCGGTGAGCACGTCTTGGCCGTCGACGAAGGCGGGATACGTCCGGCCCAGCTGCGCCTCGACCCGTCGGATGGCCTCCTCCATGGCGGCCCGGACCGGGGCGGAGCCGAAGTCGGCAAAGGGCTCGTTGACGAAAGGACCAACCATCGTGCATCCCCCCGGGGCACTTTCCACCCGCCCCTGTCGCTCTCCTCGCGACCGGTTGCCTGGGCTGTCCCGGCCACCTGGTGCATAGGTCTCGTGGGGGCACCGAGACAACCTCGCGGGGGACCCTATGGCAAGAAGTGGAAAACGATGGCTGGCCGGGGCGGCGAGGGCGCTGGATCTGCCGCCCGAGGCCTTCGGCGAGACGCGCATCGAGATGGTGGGGCGTCGCCGGCTCATCATCGAGAACCATCGAGGGCTGCTGGCCTTCTCCTCCCGCGAGGTCGTGGTGGACACACCCAACGGGCGGGTCGCGGTGACGGGTCGCGGGTTCGTCATCGAGGCCATCCGGCCCGACCGCCTGCGCATCGCGGGGCTCATCGAGGAGGTGCGCCTGGGCGAGCAGCATGGGACTGTCTGAGCGGTTGGCCGACTATGTGCGGGGCTACGTGGTCGTCCGGGCGGTGGGCGAGCGCCTGCCGGCCTTCCTCAACCTGGCGTCACGGGGCGGCATCGAGCTGCGGCAGGTGAGCCGACCCGGCCCCCACGCCCTGGTGGCGCGGGTGAGCGCGAGCCAGTACCCCCGGTTGCGGCACCCGGCCCGGCGGGCGGGTGTCCGCGTGCGGCTCGTGCGTCGGCGGGGCCTGCCCTTCGTGCTGCGTCGGGTGGCGCACCGCCCCGGTCTCGTGGCCGGCGCGGTGGTGGCCCTTGCCATCATGGTGGCCCTCTACTCCCGGATCTGGGCGGTGGAGGTAGACGGTGTCACCGGGGAGCAGGCCGAACAGCTCCGGTCGACCCTGCTGGCGCTGGGGCTGCAGCCCGGTGCGGCGAGGGCGGCGGTCGACCCGAGGCGGCTGGAGCAAGAGCTGATGGCGGCCATCCCTGAACTGGCCTGGGTGGACGTGCACATCCGGGGCAGCCTCGCGCGGGTGGAGGCGAGGACACGCCGGGACGATCAGCGGCTGGCCCTGGCGCCCGGGGACGTGGTCGCGGCATCGGACGGGCTCGTGGTGCAGGTGGTGGCCGCCTCCGGGTGGCCGGTGGTGCAGCCCGGCGACGTGGTGCGGAGGGGGCAGATCCTCATCAGCGGCCGCCCGCCCCTGGGGGCCCCGGCCGATGCGCAGCCCGTCCGGGCGGCCGGCGTCGTCTACGCCCGGACCTGGGCTGAGGGATTCGCCGAGACAGGCCTCGAGCTGCGGGTGGAGCGGCCGTCGGGGCACAGGGCGAGGGGGCTCTTTCTGAAGGTCGGCCCGTGGCAGTTCCGCCTGGGGGCCGTGGAGCCACCCTTCGTCCGCTTCCGCACGGAGATCCGACATCGCCGGCTGCCGGGGCCGCTGGCCGCGTTGCCCCTGCGGTGGGATCACGTCATCCACGAGGAGCTGGCGCTGGAGCGCTTCGCGATGGATCTGGAGCAGGCACGCCGGTTGGTGGAGGAGCGAGCGCTCGAGCAGGCCGCCTCGCGCCTGGGGCCGACGCCGGAGGTGCTGACGCAACGCCTGTGGACGTGGGAGGAGGCGACGGGCGAGGGGCAGGTCCTGGTGCGCAGCCGGGTGGTCATCGAAGCCGTCCAGGACATCTCGACCTTTGCCCCTCACCAGGGGCCCTCCCAGGTGCCCCCTGACTCGCCATCGGGGGCGTCGTGACGCCTCGGGGCGGCCCCGCCAGGGCAGACTGGCTTTCCGGAGGGCGCCGCACTATACTGGACACGAGTCCGGGGGCAAGGGGAGGCGGACGTTTGCGAGCCCTGTCAGGGAGCAAGAGCGAGGCCGGGGAGGGCCATAGGAGCCTGGTGGCGGCCCGGCCCCCTGCAGGGGCAAGGATGACCTGGCGCTGGATCACGGAGAGGCTGGGGACCTACCGGGGGCGTCTGCCGCTGGAGCGGGCCGCGCGCCTGGCGGGCCATCCGGCCGCGGTCGCCGTCTACGCGTGGGCGCTCTTGGTGCTCCTCTTCCTGCCCGCGGTCACCCAGCCGACGGTGCAGCTGGCGCCCGGTCAGGTCAGCCCCGTGGACATCACCGCCCCTCGGACCATCGAAAACCGCTACCGGACGGCCCTCCTGCAGGAGGAGGCCGTCAAAGAGGCGTTGCGCCGGGCCTCGGAGGATCCGGCCAACTACTCCATCGACCCCACCGCGGCGGTGCAGGCCGGCGACCGGGTGCGCAAGGCCCTGGCCCTGTTGAAGGAGGAGCGCGCCGGCCTGTGGGAGTCGTCCGGGGAGGCCCCCTCGTCGTCGGCGGCCAACGCCCGGGCCGGCACCCTCCAGCCGCGGCTCGTGGACGAGGCGCAGTTGTTGCTGCCGGCCTCGGTGGTGGCCTCGGCCCTGCGCCTGCCCGACGCCGCCTTCTCGACCGTGACGCAGCAGGCGCCGGCCGTGGTGGAGCGGCTCATGGGGACCACTCGCATCGGCGCCGGTGACGTCGACGACGCTCGCGAGCGGCTGGCCCGGGACGTGGCGGCCCTCGACGCGCCCGAGGAGGTCCGGGGCGTCATCCGGGAGATCGCGGCCGCCGCGCTGGTGCCCAACCTGATCCTCGACCCGGCTCGGCTGGAGAGGGTGCGCCAGGAGGCCATCCGCGGCGTCCAGCCGGTCATGGTGCTGCAGGATCAGGTCATCCTGCGGCGCGGCGACGTGGTGACCGAGGAGCACGTGCAGCTGCTGCGGGACCTGGGCATGCTGCAGCAGGGCGGCCAGTGGCTCAGCAGCCTGCTGGGCGTGGGCCTGGTGCTGGCCGCGCTGGTGGCCATCACGGCCTTCTACCTGGCGCGCTTCCACGGGGCGGTGGTGCGCTCGCGGCGGATGGCGACCATGGTCGCCTCGTTGGCGCTGATGGTGGCGGTGGCGGCCCGGGTGCTCGACGAGCTCCCGTGGGGCGTCGCCGGGTACCTCACGCCGGTGGCCCTGGCCGCCATGCTGGCCACGGTGCTGCTGGACGCCCACGTCGGCATCGTGCTGGTGGCGGCGCTGTCGGTCCTGAGCGGGCTCGTGTTCGACTTCGACGCGCGTCCGGTGGCGGTGGGCTTCGTGACGGGCACCGTCGCCGTCTTCAACGTCCATCGACTGGGGCAGCGGTCGGATCTGACCCGCACGGGCGTCGTGGCGGGCGTTGCCGGGCTCATCGCGCTGGTGGCCCTGGGCCTGTTGCGGGCCGACGCCCGCACCCTGGCGGCCTCCTGGGCCGGGTTGGCCAACGGGCTGCTGAGCGCCGTGCTGGCGCTTGGCGTGCTCCCCTTCGTCGAGAGCCTCTTCGGCGTCGTCTCCAGCGTGCGCCTCATGGAGCTGTGCAACCCCAACCAGCCCCTCTTGCGGCGGCTCCTGCTGGAGGCGCCGGGCACCTATCACCATAGCCTGATGGTGGGCAACCTCGCGGAGACCGCCGCCGAGGCCGTGGGGGCCGATCCGGTGCTCTGCCGGGCGGGGGCCCTGTACCACGATGTCGGCAAGATCCGGCGCCCCTACTTCTTCGTTGAGAACCAGTTCGGCGACGCCAATCCTCACGATCGGCTGACGCCCAGCCTCAGCACGCTCATCATCATGTCCCACGTCAAGGACGGGGTGGACCTGGCCCGCCAGGCCAAGGTGCCCGAGGCGATCGTCGAGTTCATCCGGACGCATCACGGGACGGATCTGGTGCGCTACTTCTACCAGAAGGCCCTCAATGCGGAGGGCCCGGAGAAGGTCAAGGAGGAGGACTTCCGCTACGCCGGCCCCAAGCCCCGCAGCAAGGAGACGGCCATCGTCATGCTGGCCGACTCGGTGGAGGCGGCGGCCCGCGCGCTCGGACATGCGACGCCGGGCCGCATCGAGGGGCTGGTGCGGCGGGTCATCCGGGAGCGGCTCCTGGACGGGCAGCTCGACGAGAGTACGCTGACGCTGCAGGAGCTCAACACCATCGCCAGCGCCTTCGTACGGGTGCTGACGGGGGTCTACCACGCTCGCATCGAGTACCCCCAGATCGAGCGCGAGGTGCGCCGTCATGAGAGCAAGTGAGCGCCGCCCCGAGCCCTTCGTCGTGAGAGTCCACAACCACCAGCGCGAGGTGGACGTGTCGGGCTACCTGCGTCGCCGGCTGCTGCACCGAGTGGTGCGGGAGGTGTTGCGCCGCGAGCTGGGGCACGAGGTTGACCGACCGGTGGAGGTGAGCGTCGCGCTGGTGGACGAGCCCACCATCGCCGCGCTCAACCGCCAGTTTCGTGGCGTCGACGCACCCACCGACGTCCTCTCCTTCACGCTGGACGACCCCGAGGAGCCGGTGCCGGACCCTGAGCAGGCGGGGCCCCGCCTGTTGGGCGAGATCGTCATCAGCGTGCCGCGCGCCGTGGCTCAGGCCGAGGAGTACGGGCACTCCGTGGAGCGAGAGCTTGCCTACCTGGCGGTGCACGGCTGCTTGCACCTGCTGGGCTACGACCACGAGGACGAGCCCTCGCGGCAAGCCATGCGCGCACGAGAGGAAGCGGCCCTGAACGCATGCGGCCTCCCCCGGTGAACAAGGGGCCCGTGCCACGGGCCCGCAACGTGGTCCAGAGCTTCCAGTTCGCCGGCCGGGGCTTGGTCTGGGCGCTGCGTACGCAGCGCAACCTGCGCATCCACTTCCTGCTGGCCATCCTGGTGCTGGTGCTGGCCTCGGTGGTGCAGCTGCCGCGGCAGGCGCTGGCGGCGCTGGCGTTGACCATCGTGGTGGTGCTGGTGGCCGAGCTCCTCAACACCGCCGTCGAGGCGGCGACGGATCTCCTCTCTCCCCGCTACGACGAGATCGCCCGGATCGCCAAGGACGTCGCCGCAGGCGCCGTGCTGGTGAGCGCAGTGGGGGCGGTGGGCATCGGCGTGCTGCTCTTCTACGAACCCCTGCTCGCGGCGCTGGCCTCGGGAGGGCGCCTGGGGGCCCGGTCCTCCTCCTACCTGGCCTTGACGGGGCTGGGGCTGACCCTGCTGCTGGCCTGGGCGGCCAAGACGTGGCTCAACCGTCCTCCCCGGCTGGTGGGGGGGATGCCGAGCGGCCATGCAGCGGTGGCCGCGGCACTGGCCACGGCCGTCTACGCGACGAGCTCCAATCCGAGCGTGACGCTGCTGGCGGTGCTGCTGGCAGGGCTGGTGGCCGAGAGCCGGGTGGAGGCCGGCCTTCACAGCGTCTGGGAGGTGGCAGCCGGGCTCGCCCTGGGCGTCGGCGTGATGGGAGCGGTCTTCGTCCTGCTGGGGTGAGGCGCGGGGCCTGTCGGGAGCGGGCGGCACATCTCGAGAGGTGGGGTGAGGGTGCAACTGACAGCCGAGCAGGAAGAGCGACTGGTCCGGGCCGCGTGGGAGGCGCGACGGCACGCCTATGCGCCGTACTCGCGCTTCGCGGTCGGGGCGGCCGTGATGGCCGATGACGGCGAGATCTTCGCCGGGTGCAACGTCGAAAACGCCGTCTACGGAGCCACGTTGTGCGCGGAGCGGGTGGCGGTGGGCCAGGCCGTGGCGTCGGGGCGGCGTCGTCTGGTGGCGGTGGCCGTGGTCGCCGAGACCCCTTCCCCGACGACGCCGTGCGGGACGTGCCGGCAGGTGCTCTCGGAGTTTGCCCAGGACATGCCGGTGGTCATCGACAACGGCCGGCAGCGGTGGCGTTTCCGGTTGGCCGAGCTGTTGCCGCAGGCCTTCAGCCGAAGCCACCTCGATGGTAGATGATGGGGCCATCTCGGGCGCTCCGTCGTCGGGGCAGGTATCGGGGAGCGGGAGGTCAAAAGGTAGCCTATACGGTCGCCGCCTCGGGGCCGTCGGGGCGGACGAGGCCGATCCGGTGGCCGCACGGGACGTCCGAGTGAGGGATCGTACACGTGTCTTCTTCGTTGGACAAGCTCACCGAGAGCGTCAAGACGACCGGCGAGGCTGCCGCGGCCATCCGCCTGCAGCAACTGGTGCGGCAGGCGCAGCAAGGCGACCGGGATGCCCGTGAGCGGCTCATCGCCACGTACCGCCCCTTCATCATGCGGGCGGCCGCGTCCGTCAGCGGCCACTTCGTGCGGGCCGGCCAGGACGACGAGGCGTCGGTGGCCATGATGGCCTTCGACGAGGCCATCACCTCCTACCGCCAGCAAGGCGGCCGCTCCTTCTTCTCCTTCGCCGAGATGGTGATCCGGCGCCGCCTCATCGACCACTTCCGGCGCGAGTCGAGCCGACGGCAGGAGGTGCCCCTGTCGAGCCTGGCGCTGGAGGGCGAGGACGGCGAGACGTCGGACAACCCGCTGGCGCAGGTCGAGGCCCGCGAGGCGCACCGGCAGTTCGAGGACGAGGTCCTGGCACGAGAGCGGCGCGAGGAGATCCAGCGCCTCGCTCAGCAGCTTCGATCCCTGGGGATTGCATTCCAAGATCTGGTGGACCGCACGCCGCGCCACCGTGACGCCCGTGAGCGAGCCCTGGCCGTGGCACGGCTTCTGGCCGGCAAGCCGGAGCTGTGCGAGCAGGTGGTGCAGCGGGGTAACCTGCCACTCAAGGAGCTGGAGGCAGTGGCGGGGGTGAGCCGCAAGACGCTGGAGCGGCAGCGAAAGTATATCATAGCGCTGGCGTTGATCCTGAGCGGCAACTACCCGCACCTGCGGGAGTACCTGATGCGCTGATGGCGCGTCGCGAGGCTCGAGGGGGATGGGCTTGAGCCGGGTGAGAGGCCTGGTCCTGGAGCGACTGGGCGAGGAGCGCGCGGTGTTGCTGACGCCGGACGGGCAGTTCGTCCGGGTGCGCCTGCGGAGCGGCGCGAACCTGGGCGACGAGGCCTGGGGCGAGCCTGACGTCCGGATGTGGGAGGGCCTGCGCGCCGCACTGGGCGGCTGGCAGCGAGCCGCGGCGGCGACCGCGCTCGCCTTCGGCGCAGCCGGCGCCCTGTTCGCCGCGGTCTACCTGCGGGGCTGGGGCCCGCTGCTGCCGGGGGTCGCTTCGCCCCGCACCATGGTCGGGGAAGCGGTGGCCGACGCCAGCCGTGCGCCCGCGGCGCTGATGACGGCGCAGGAGACGGCTCCCAGCGCGCCGGCCATCCACATCGTCGAGAGCCGCGAGGCACCCCGGCTGTCGGTCTCCGTGGAGTGGCAGCAGTGGCCCACGCTCACCCTGCGGCGGGCGGACGACGAGGAGAGCCTGGGGCTGGCGGAGTCGCTGCGCCGGGCCCTGCTGGGCGACGGTGCCGGGGCCGTGGTGGCGAGCACCGCCGAGTCGGGCCGTGCCGGGGCGACGGAGCCGGTCCGGGTGGCGACGGTCGAGGGATCCTCGGGGGCCCGGGGTGCCGGCGCCGCGACAGGGGCCAGCGCCGTGACCGTCGGAATCAGTGGCGTCACCGGGCCGCGCCAGGCGGCTGACCCCATGCGCGCAGGGCGTACGGAGAGCCTTCCCCTGCTGCGTCTGCGGGCCGATTTCTGAATGGATCCAGCGACCTTCGACTACGCGCTTCCACCGGAACTCATCGCCCAGACCCCGGCCGAGCCGAGGGACAGCTCTCGCCTGTTGGTGGTGCACCGCACCGAGGAGCGGCTGGAGCACCGCCGCTTCCGGGATGTGGTGGAGTACCTGCGCGAAGGCGACGTGCTGGTCCTCAACGATACCCGCGTCATGCGGTCGCGCCTGTGGGCCCGACGGCGGCCCCAGGGCGGTCGGGTCGAGCTGCTGCTGTTGAGGCGGGTCGAGCGACGCCCGGACGGCGCCGAGGTCTGGCACGTGCTGGTCAAGCCGGGCCGCCGAGCCCCGGTCGGCCAGGAGATGGAGGCCGGGGACGACCAGCTGCAGATACGGGTACTGGATCGCACGGAGGACGGCGGCCGGCTCGTGGAGTTGGCCAGCCGGGAGGGCACGGTGTCGGATGTGCTGGCGCGCGTCGGCACGGTGCCGCTGCCGCCGTACATCCGCCGTTCCCTCGATGACCCGGAGCGCTACCAGACGGTGTACGCCAGGGAGGAGGGGTCGGCCGCGGCCCCGACGGCGGGGCTGCACTTCACCCCCGAGCTCCTGGACCGGATCCGGCGGTTGGGCGTCGAGGTCGTGAGCCTGACGCTGCACGTGGGCGTGGGCACCTTCCGCCCCGTGCGGGCGCCCACCGTGGAGCAGCACGTCATGCACGAGGAGTTCTTCACGATCCCGGCGTCGACCGCCGAGGCCGTGGGTCGTGCGCGCCGGCGCGGCGGGCGGGTCTGGGCCGTGGGCACGACGGTGGTGCGGGCCCTGGAGAGCGCGGTGGACGAGACGGGCGACGTGCGGCCCGGCTCGGGGTGGACGCGGCTTTTCATCTATCCTCCTTACCGGTTTCGGGTGATCGACGTGCTCATCACCAACTTCCACCTGCCCCGCTCGACGCTCTTGATGCTGGTCTGCGCCTTCGGCGGCACCGAGCGGATCCTGGCCGCCTACCGGGAGGCCGTGGCCTGTCGCTACCGCTTCTACAGCCTGGGCGACGCCATGCTGATCTTGCCGTGAGCTTCGTGGTCGAGCACCAGGACCATCGTACCCGGGCCCGGTTGGGGCGCCTGGTGACGCCCCATGGCGAGGTCCAAACGCCCGTCTTCATGCCCGTCGGCACCCAGGGCACGGTCAAGGGGCTCTCGCCCGACGAGCTGGAGGCGGCGGGCGTGCGCATGATCCTGGCCAACACGTACCATCTCATGCTGCGCCCCGGCGCCGATGTGGTGCGCGAGGCCGGTGGGCTGCACCGGTTCATGGGTTGGCCCCATTCCATCCTCACGGACAGCGGCGGCTTCCAGGCCTTCAGCCTGTCGGACCGGCGCCGGGTGACGGACGAGGGCATCCACTTCCGGTCGCACCTCGACGGTTCTTCGTGGCTGCTGACGCCCGAGCGGTCCGTGGAGATCCAGTGGGCCCTGGGCTCCGACGTGGTGGTGGTGCTGGACGAGCTGGTGGGCTACCCGGCGTCACGGCAAGAGGTAGAGGCCGCCGCGAAGCGAACCGCTATGTGGGGACGCCGCAGCCGGCAGGCGTTCGAGCGCCAGGCGGCCGGGGACCCGGCCGGGCGATTGCTGTTTGGCATCGTGCAAGGAGGTGTGTACCCGGACCTGCGCCGGGCGAGCCTCGAAGCCGTACTGGCGCTGGAGCCGGACGGGATCGCGGTCGGCGGCCTGAGCGTCGGCGAGCCCAAGCCGCTGATGTACGAGGTGCTGGAGGCCCTGGAGCCCCATCTGCCCGGCCACCTCCCTCGCTACGTGATGGGGGTGGGCTCCCCCGACGTGCTGGTGGAGGCGGTGGCGCGCGGGTACGATATGTTCGACTGCGTGCTGCCGACGCGCATGGCGCGGCACGGCGCGGTCTGGACGTCGGAGGGTCGCCTCATCGTGAGGGACGCGCCCTACGCCCGTGACTTCCGGCCGCTGGATCCGGCGTGCGACTGTTACACATGCCGCCACTTCAGCCGGGCGTACATCCGCCACCTGCTCAAGGCGGGCGAGATGCTGGGGATGCGCCTTGCGACCCTGCACAACGTGCGCTTCGTCGTCCGGCTCATGGAGTCCATCCGCCGAGCCATCGCCGATGGCAGCTTGCCGGAGCTGCGCGCATGGATCCTGGAGCGATTCGGCCCACGAGGACAGGGAGGGGAACCCGACACATGAACGTCGTCGCTCTGGCCGCAGCCGAACAGCAGGCGCAAGGCAACCTCCTGACGCTGATCCTGTTCATGGCCATCCCGTTCGTCTTCTTCTACCTGCTGATCTGGCGGCCTCAGCAACAGCAGCAGCGCCGGCGGGAGCAGATGCTCAAGTCGCTCAAGCGCGGCGACCGCGTGGTGACCATCGGCGGCATCCACGGCGAGATCACGGGCATCAAGGACGACACGCTGACGCTGCGCATCGCGGACAAGGTGGAGATCCGGCTCAGCCGCTCCGGCGTCAGCTACGTGAAGGGCAAAGAGGAGGCGTAAGCCGGCGGTGGCCGAGTCGGGCAAGGGTGGGCGGGTCACGCTCGAACAGGTGAGGGCCCATCCGATGATCGGGGCCCTCATCCAGTCCGCCAACGCCCACCTGGCGGCCCAGGGGTACACGGAGCACGGCTCCCGCCATGCCGAGCTCGTGGCGCGGGTGAGCTACAACGTCCTGGTGCACCTGGGCCGCAGCCGCCGGGAGGCGGAGCTGGCCGAGATCGCCGGCTACACCCACGACATCGGCAACGCCATCGCCCGGGAGGCTCACGGGCAGGTGGGCGCGGCGGTCCTGGTGGGGATCCTGCGGGAACTGGGGATGGATCCCGAGGAGATCGCCGTCGTGGCCGGGGCGGTGGGCAACCACGAGGAGGGCGTGGGCCAGCCCGTCAACGTGGTCTCGGCGGCCCTGATACTGGCGGACAAGAGCGACGTGCACCGCACCCGCGTGCAGTTACGCGATCCGGCCCGCTTCGACATCCATGACCGCGTCAACTACGCGGTGACCCGCTCCTTCCTGCGGGTGGATGCGGAGGCCAAGGTCGCCCGGCTCGAGCTGACCGTCGACACCGCCATCGTGCCGTTGATGGAGTACTTCGAGATCTTCCTCACGCGCATGCTGATGTGCCGGCGCGCCGCGGAGTTCCTGGGGTGTCGCTTCGAGCTGGAGATGAACGGCGTCAGGCTCCTGTAAGCGCCTGGCATCGCCTTTGACACCTGACTCGACACGAGGCTATAATCGCGCTTGTGCGCGTGTGGTGGCGTAAGACGGGGAAAGGCGCACGATGAGGAGGCTATTTACGTGATACGCGCCAACTTGTGGCGAATCGTCCTCATCTTAGCCGTCCTGGCCGTCTCGACTCTCCTGCTGTTGACGCGTCCCATCCGCCTGGGGCTGGATCTGCGAGGCGGCACGCACGTCGTGCTGCAGGCCAAGCCCTCTGCGGGGACGGAGCGTGTCGACAACGAGACGATGGAACGGGCGCTGGCGGTCGTGGAGCGACGCGTCAATGGGCTGGGCGTCACCGAGCCCATCGTCCAGCGCCAGGGCCAAGACCGCATCATCGTGGAGCTGCCCGGCATCGACGACGCCGAGCAGGCCATCGAGACCATCGGCAAGACGGCCCTGTTGGAGTTCAAGAGTCCCACCGGTGAGACCTTGCTGACCGGCGCCGATCTGGCGCGGGCCAGTCTGACCCAGGATCAGTTCGGTCGTCCGGCCGTCGCCATCGAGTTCAAGCCGGAGGCGGCCCGCAAGTTCGAGGAGGCCACCTCCCGCTACGTCGGGCAGGTGCTGCCCATCCTGCTGGACGGCGAGCCCATCTCGATGCCGGTGGTGCGCACGCCCATCAGCGGAGGGCGAGCCCAGATCGAGGGTGACTTCACCATCGAGGAGGCCCGGCACCTGGTCGTGCAGCTCAACGCGGGCGCGCTCCCGGTGCCGCTCGAGGTGGCCGAGGTCCGGACGGTCGGGCCGACGCTGGGGCAGGAGTCCATCGAGCGCAGCATCCGTGCCGGCATCATCGGCGTGGCGCTGGTCTTCCTGTACATGCTGCTGTACTATCGCGTGCCGGGCGTGCTGGCCGACCTGGCGCTGGCCTCCTACGTGCTCATCCTCATGGCGACCGTCGCGGCCCTCCAGGCGACGCTGACCCTGCCGGGCATCGCGGGGGTGCTGTTGTCGGCCGGCATGGCCGTCGACAGTAACGTGCTGATCTTCGAGCGCATCCGGGAGGGCCTGCGGGAGGGCAAGCGGGTGCGGGCGGCCGTGGAGGACGGCTTCCGGGGTTCGCTGCGCACCATCCTGGACAGCAACATCACGACTCTCGTCGCGGCCGCGGCGCTCTTCTACTTCGGCACCGGCCCCATCCGGGGCTTCGGGGTGACGCTGAGCCTGGGCATCGTGGTCAGCATGTTTACCGCGGTCGTGATGACCCGGCTGATGCTCGACCTGTATGTGGCTCGCGATCCCGAGCGGGCGGCCCGTCAACTGTTGCCGGGAGGGGCGGTGTCCCGATGAGGGGGGCACGAGCGGCGGCGGCGCCGGCGGCGGCTGTGGACCGGCAGTCCCGGCCTGTCTATGACATCATGCGCTATCGTGCCATCTACCTGGCCATCGCTGGCCTCGTGATGGCGCTGGCGCTGGGTTGCATCGTGATCAAGGGCTTCAACCTGGGGATCGACTTCACGGGGGGTACGCTATTGGAGCGGGCGCTGCCCTCTCCTGTCACCGCCCAGGAGGTGCAGGAGGTGCTGGGGGGCGAGGCGCTGGCGGATCTGCGGCTCGGCAGCGTCAGCGTCCAGCCGCTCGATGGCGGTCATGCCGTCCTGATCCGTACCCGCCCTCTGGGCCAGGCCGAGGTGCAGCGGATCGACGAGGCGCTGGCGGCGCGCTTCGGTGACGTGGTGGACCGCCGGACCGAGGTGGTCGGGCCCGTCGTGGGGCGCGAGCTGGTCTCCCAAGCTCTCTTCGCATTGCTCCTGGCGACCGGCGGCATCCTGGTGTACGTCACCCTTCGTTACGAGCATCGGTTTGGCATCTCGGCCATCGTGGCGCTGTTGCACGACGCCCTGGTCGTGGCGGGGCTTTACTCCTTCCTGCAGCTCGAGGTCAACGTCTCGACCGTGGCCGTCCTGCTGACCGTGTTGGGCTACTCCGTCAACGACACCATCGTCATCTTCGACCGCATCCGGGAGCGGCTGGCTGAGTCGAGGCGCCGGCGCGACTTCGACCGCCTGGCCAACGAGGCCATCATCGAGACTCTGCCGCGCACCATCAACACATCCGCCTCCACGCTGGCCGTGGTGCTCGCCATCCTGCTCCTGGGCGGCTCCACGCTGCGGGACTTCTCGCTGGGCCTCTTCGCCGGCTTCGTGTCCGGCGTGTACTCGACCGTCTTCGTCGCGACGGCGCTGTGGGTGATGTGGAGGACGGCGGACGAGCGCCGGAGGACGGCCCATGTGAGCGAGGCCGCCTGAGCTAGAGCGCCGGCCCCGGGAGCGGGGTGGACCCATGAGCGGGGCCGAGGGCGTGGGGGTTGGCGTTTTCGGGAGGCGGCTCCGGCACCTGCGCCGCTATCGCGAGGTGCTGGAGGTGCTGGGGCGGCACGGGTTTGCCGTGGTCGCCGACGCCGTGGGGCTCCGCCGCCCATGGCCCCGCCGGCGCCCCAGGGAGCCGGTCGTGCCCGGGCCGGTTCACCTTCGGCAGGCCCTGGAGGAGCTGGGCCCCACCTTCGTCAAGCTGGGGCAGGTGCTCAGCCTGCGGGCGGACCTGCTGCCCCGGGAGTACCTGGACGAGCTGGCTCGCCTGCAGGACCAGGTGCCGCCCCAGCCGTTCGACGCCATCCGGGCCGTCATCGAGCAGGAGCTGGGGGCGCCGCTGGAGCGCCTCTTCCGCCACGTCGACCCCGAGCCGCTGGCCTCGGCTTCGCTGGGGCAGGTGCACGGCGCCGAGCTCCCCGACGGGCGGCCCGTGGTGGTCAAGGTGCTGCGTCAGGGCGTCGAGGCCACGGTGCGCACCGACCTGGAGATCATCCAGGATCTGGCCCGGCTGGCGGCCCAACGCCTCGGCCCGCTGCCCTTCGACCCCGTCGAACTGGCCGACGAGTTCGCCCGCATCATGCGACGTGAGCTGGACTACCGCGTCGAGGCGAGGCAGATCCAGCGATTTCGACGCAACTTCCGGGGCGACGGCCGCATCCGCATCCCCCGCGTGTATGTCGACCGGAGCAGCGCGCGCGTCCTGACCATGGAGCGTCTGCACGGCGTGCGCATCACCGACTTCGAGGCCCTGGAGCGCATGGGCGTGGACCGGCGCCGGCTGGCACGGACCGGGGCGGAGATCTTCCTCAAGATGGTCCTGGTGGACCGCTACTTCCACGGGGATCCCCACCCCGGCAACCTCCTGGTGCTCCCCGGGGGCCAGCTGGGCCTGCTCGACTTCGGCATGGTGGCCTCGCTGCGGCCCCAGCTGACCGAGCAGATCGCCCGCACGTTCATGGCGGTGGTGCGCCAGGACCCCAGGGGCGCCGTGCGAAGCATGCGGCGGATGGGCATCGTCCCGCCCACGGCGGACCGGGCGGCGCTGGAGCGGGACCTGGAGGACCTCATCGCCCGCAACTACGGGCGCCCCATCAGGGAGCTCTCCCTGGGTGAGGTGGTCGCGGACTCGCTGGAGATGGTGGCCCGTCACCGCCTGCGCCTGCCGGGCGAGCTGCTGTTGCTGGCGCGGGCGCTGACCATCCTGGACGGCCTGGCCCGCACCCTGGACCCCGGCTTCAACGCCCTGGAGGTGGCGGTGCCCTTCGCCCGGAGGCTCTGGCTGCGTCGCCTGCGACCGGGCTCGCACCTGGCCGCGGCGGTGGACGACGTGCAGGAGCTCGTCGAGGTGACCCGTACCCTTCCGGAGAGGGTCGACCGCCTCCTCGAGCAGTTGGAAGCCGGGCGGCTGACGCTGGGCCTGCGGCTGGGCCAGGAGACGCATCCCGCCCTGAGACGGGCCGAGCGGGCCGCCAACCGGCTCGCGCTGGCGGTACTGGCCGCGGGATTGGCCCTGGCCGGCGGCGTGATGTGGGGGCAGCCGTCGCCGAAGCTGCTGGGTGTACCCGTCCTGGCGGCGGGGGCGGTGATGGCCTCCATGTTGGCCGCGGCCGTGCTGATCTGGGCCATCTGGCGCTCGGGACGGCTGTGAAGGAGCGAGTAGCCGTGACAGTGCTGGCAGTCGCATCGGTGCTGGTGATCCTGGTGGTGGCCGCCTTCGCCCTGCAAAACCCCCAGGGCGTGACGGTGAGCTTCCTGGCCTGGACCTGGCAGACGGACGTGGGGCGGCTCTCGGTGATCGCGGCCGCCCTGGGAGCGGCCGCCGTCTTGCTCCTGGTGGGGGCCGACGACCTGCGGCTGAGGCTGCGGAGCCGTCAGCTGGCACGCCAGATCCGGCGGCTGGAGGTGCGCCTGGCCGGACTCGAGGCGGAGCGGGACCGCCTCGCGAGCCGGCTCGACCAGCAGGGGCCCCAAGAAGAGGGGCCGGGTCGTGAAGATGCGCCGGCATCGTCGGAGGCCGGTGCGGCGCAGACGACAGGCCGCCTGGCCGATGCGGAGGGGTCCGGCCGTTGAGGCCGTCGGGGCGGCGCGAGGCGAATGGCTGAGGTCGGCGCGGCGGCCTCGTGGCACGCTCCCAGTCCGGACCCCGTCCGGGCTCGGCGGCTCGCGAGTCGGCTGGGTCTGCACCCCCTGGTGGGGCAGCTCCTGCTCAACCGCGGAATGGGGGACGTGGCGGCTGCCCGTGAGTTTCTGGCGCCGGGTCATGGGGCCATGGCCCCGTGGCGCCTGCCGGGCGTCAAGGCCGCGGCCTGGCGCATGCTGCAGGGCGTGCGGCGCCGGGAGCCCATCGTGGTCTACGGCGACTACGACGCCGACGGGCAGACGGCCACGGCCATCCTCGTCCGCGCCCTGCGCCGCCTCGGCGCAGAGGTGCGGCCCTTCATCCCGCACCGTCTCGCCCAGGGCTACGGTCTGCACGAGGACGTCCTGGTGGAGATGGCCGGGCGGGGCGTCCGCCTGGTCGTCGCGGTCGACTGCGGCCTGACGGCCATGTCGGCCATCCGGCAGGCCTCCCGGCACGGCCTGGACGTGGTGGTGGTCGACCATCACGAGCCAGGGCCTCGACTGCCCCCGGCCGCCGCGGTGGTGGCGGCCCACCGGATGACCGGCCTGCCCGGCGGCGAGGAGATGGCCGCGGCCGGCCTCGCCTATCACACGGCCCTGGCCCTGCTGGCCTTCGCCGACCGGCCGGGCGATCCCGAGGTGGACGGGCTGGTCCAGCTCGCGGCCATCGGCACCGTGGCCGACGTCGTGAGCCTCACCGGAGAGAACCGCCGCCTGGTGCGGCAGGGGATCGAGCGGCTGCGCACCCGGCCGCTGCCGGGCCTGCAGGCGCTGGCTTCGGTGGCCGGCATCTCGACCGCTGAGGTCGATACGTACCACATCGCCTTCATCCTGGCGCCGCGGCTCAACGCGGCCGGCCGCGTCGACGACCCCTCGGTGGGGCTGGCGCTGTTGCTGGCCCGATCGCCCGAGGAGGCCAGGGAGGCTGCAGAGCGGCTGGACGCCGCCAACCGGGCACGACAGGAGATGGAGCGGCACATCCTGGAGCAGGCCTTGGAGGAGGCCGAGCGCCAGGTGCAGGCCGGCGATCCACCCGTGGTGGTGGTAGCCGGGGAGGGGTGGCACCCGGGGGTGATCGGCGTGGTCGCCTCCCGGCTGGTGGAGCGCTTCGCCCGTCCCGCGGTGGTCATCGCCCTGGAGGGGGAGGAGGCCAGGGGCTCGGCCCGCAGCGTCCCCGACGTCAACCTCTACGAGGCGATGGCGACGTGCAGCTCGCTGTTCGTCAAGTTCGGCGGCCACCCCATGGCGGCGGGCTTCTCCATGGCGAGCCAGGACGTGCCGGCCCTGCGGGAGCGCCTGGTCGAAGCGGTAGCGGCGCGCTGGCGGGGGCCATATGTCAGCCGCCTCGAGCTGGATGCATGGGTGCGCCTCGCGGACGTAGGGCCCGAGTTGGTGGACCAGCTGGAGATGCTGGAGCCCCACGGCGAGGGCAATCCCCGGCCGACGCTGGCCGCCGCGGAGCTCATCCCGGTGGAGGCGCGTCCCGTGGGCCAGGACGGCCGCCACCTGCGCCTGGTGGTGCGGGAGCCGGCGACGGGGGTGGATGCCGGCGTCATCGCCTTCGGCCGGGCCCAGGAGTGGCTGCCGGTGGTGGAACGGGCACGCGAGGCGGGGCGAGGGATCGACATCGCCTTCGTGCCGCGCAGGGGGCGATGGGGCGAACTCGAGATGCGGGCCATCGCGATCCGGGAGTCGGATGGCACCGCCCCCCGCGTCGCATGGGGGTGGGGCGCCCCCGTCGAGGTGGAGAATGGCAGGGCCCCCGCTGGGCTGGTGTCAGCCGGCGTCTCGGGCCTTGCATCGGCCGTAGCCGGCGCCTGGACGGGCGACCAGCGCCGCCGACCGCCGCCCCTGGTCGTGGAGGACCGCCGCGGCCTGGCCGACGAGGCACCCGACGGCGCATGGGACGAGTGGGGCCGGCGCGGCGAAGGGGAGGCGAGCCTCACGGGGGCTGTCGGCGCCGCGCCGGTGGTGGTGGCGGTAGGCGACGGGCGGGCGGCCATCCGGCTCTGCACCGCGGGCTGGCGGCACGCTCCCCATCTGGCGGGACGGGTGGCGTGGGCGGGCGGCCACGAAGATGTGCCGGCGCCGGCCGGTCTGCTGGGCGAGGGGGCCGCAGTGCTGGTCACCTGGACGCCCGAGGTGCTGGCGAGCTTGCCGTGGCCGGTCGAACTGTGGCTGTGGGAGCTGCCCGACTCGCCGTGGGCCTGGGCCCGGCTCGTCTCGTCGGGCGCCGTGCGGCGACTGGTGCTGGCTTACGGCGAGCGAGATCGCCAGCGGGTCCAACAACGATGGCTGGCCCCGCTGCCGGACGTCGAGACGCTGCGTCACCTCTACCGGCTGTTGACCGCTCAGGCCAGCGTGGCCGGTCCCGATTTGCCGGAAGATCCTGCCCGGCTCACCACCTCCCTCGGGGTGCTGGATCCCCGCAGCCGTCCCCGGCTATCGGCTGCGCTGGTGGGCAACGCGCTGGCGGTCTTCGAGGAGCTGGGGGTGGTCGAGCGGGCGGCCGGCAAGCCCGGGTGGCGGTGGAAGGGGGTGAAAGCGGGCGTAAAGCTCGACCTGACGCAGTCCGCTCGCTATAATGAGTTCATCGAGGCCCGTCGTCTCTGGCAAGAGGCGCTCGAGGGAGCTTTTTCGGAGGCGGCGACGGTCTGGTGGCAGGACGGGGCCTCCAGGGCCTCGGGACGGCCCGCCTGACCGGGCGCCTCTGGTCTGCGTCTCTTCAGGAAAAGAGGTCTGGACGCACGCATGGACTTGAAAGCGCTCATTCGGGAGATCCCCGACTTCCCCCGACCGGGTGTCAGCTTCAAGGACATCACGACCGTCATGCGGGACCCGGCCGCCCTGGCCTACATCATCCGCTCCATGGCCCGCCGCTTTCGCGACGAAGGGGTCGAGATGGTGGTCGGCGTGGAGTCCCGAGGCTTCGCCCTGGGCTCGCCGCTGGCCTACGAGCTGGGCGCCGGCTTCATCTTGATCCGCAAGCCGGGCAAGCTCCCGGCGGAGAAGATACGCGTCGAGTACGAGCTGGAGTACGGCACGGACGCCCTGGAGATCCACAAGGACGCGCTGGCGCCCGGTCAACGCGTGCTGCTGGTGGACGACCTGCTGGCGACCGGCGGCACCATGGGGGCGGCGGCCCGGCTGGTCCAGCAACTGGGGGCCCAGATCGTCGGCTTCGCCTTCCTCATCGAGCTGGCTTACCTGGGAGGGCGTCAGCGGCTGGAGGCCATGGGCTTCGAATCGGATCGAATCCTCGCGCTGGTGCGCTACGATTCATAGGGGAGGTGGCCACGCCGATCCGGGTCGGTCATGAGTAGCGGGGTGCAGGCGGCCGCGGCGCTGGATGCGCCGCTCGAGGCCCTCATCGAACGGGTGCGTGCCTATCATCCTTCCGTGGACACGGAACTCCTGGCGAAAGCCTACCGCTTCGCGCAGGAGGCCCACGCGGGGCAGCTGCGCGACTCGGGGGAGTCGTTCTTCTCGCACCCGGTGGAGGTGGCCCGCATCCTGGCCGACCTGGAGGTGGACGTGGCGACCATCGCCGCGGGCCTGCTGCACGACGTGCTGGAGGATACCCCCGTCACGGTCGAGGAGCTGGAGCAGGCCTTCACCCCCGAGATCGCGCGGTTGGTGGACGGGGTCACCAAGCTGAGCAAGATCCCGTTTCAATCCCGGGAGGCCCAGCAGGCCGAAAACCTCCGCAAGATGTTCTTGGCCATGGCCGAAGACCTGCGCGTCGTGCTCATCAAGCTGGCCGACCGCCTCCACAACATGCGGACGTTGCGCCACCTGCCCCCGGAGCGCCAGCGCAAGGTGGCCCAGGAGACGCTGGAGATCTACGCGCCCCTGGCCCACCGCCTGGGCATCTGGCAGCTCAAGTGGGAGATGGAGGACCTGGCGCTCCGCTACCTGGACCCCACCGCCTACTACCAGCTGGTGCAGGCGGTGGCCAAGAAGCGCGCCGAGCGCGAGGGCGAGCTCGAGGAGGTCATGGAGATCCTGCGGGCCCGGTTGCGTGAGATGGGCATCGACGGCCGGGTCCAGGGGCGTCCCAAGCACTTCTACTCCATCTACCAGAAGATGCGCACCCAGGGGCGGACCCTGGACGAGATCTACGACCTGATGGCGGTGCGGGTCATCGTCAACGACGTCAAGGAGTGCTACGCCGTCCTGGGCATGGTGCACAGCCTGTGGAAGCCCATCCCTGGCCGCTTCAAGGACTTCATCGCCATGCCCAAGTCCAACCTGTACCAGTCGTTGCACACCACGGTCATCGGGCCCCGGGGCGAGCCCCTCGAGGTACAGATCCGGACGCAGCAGATGCACGAGGTGGCCGAGCGCGGGATCGCCGCCCACTGGCTGTACAAGGAGCGGCGGTCGGCCACCGCCTTCGACGCCAAGGTGGCGTGGCTGCGGCAGGTGATGGAATGGCTCCGGGAGATGAAGGATCAGGATCCCCATGAGTTCATGGAGACCCTCAAGATCGACCTCTTCGAGGACGAGGTCTTCGTCTTCACTCCCAAGGGCGACGTCAAGAGCCTACCGGCTGGCGCCACCCCCGTCGACTTCGCGTTCGCCGTCCACACCGACATCGGGCTGCGCTGCACGGGCGCCAAGGTCAACGGCCGGCTGGTGCCCCTCGACTACCGCCTCCGCAACGGCGAGATCGTGGAGATCCTCACGGCCAAGCATGGCCAGCCGAGCCAGGACTGGCTCAAGTTCGTCAAGACCTCCAAGGCCCGAAGCAAGATCCGCAGCTTTCTCAAGGAGGCCCGCCGCGAACAGAGCATCGAGAAGGGGCGGGAGCTGCTCGAGCGGGAGGCCAAGCGCTTCGGCATCGACCTGGCCGAGGCCTCCCGCCACGACGCCCTGGCCTCGGTGGCCCGCCGGTACGGGCTGGCCAGCGTCGAAGACCTCTACTCGGCCATCGGCTTCGGCCGCATCTCCCCGGTGCACGCCCTGGGGCGCCTGGTGGGGCGCGAGGAGCTGTTGGCACGGGCTCGCCAGCAGCGCCTGCAGGAGGCGGGGCCGCGCCACGGTCGCACGACGCCGGCCACCGTCGGCGTCAGCGTCGAGGGCGCCGACAACGTCCTCATCCGCTTCTCCAAGTGTTGCAGCCCGGTGCCGGGCGACCCCATCGTGGGCTACGTGACGCGCGGGCGCGGCATCTCGGTGCACCGGGCCGACTGTCCCAACGTGCAGACGCTGGTCGACGAGCCGCAGCGCCGGGTCGAGGTCCGATGGAACCGGGTCCCCGGCGCGGTCTACCCCGTAGAGCTGCGCATCGAGGCCCACGACCGGGTCAATCTCCTCTCCAACGTCATCAACGCCATCTCCGACGGCAAGACCAACATCGAGGCGGTCCACACCCGCACGACCCGCCAGCACGTGGCCATCATCCACGTGGTGGTGGACGTGGCCGGCATGGACCACCTCGACGACGTGGTGCGACGGGTCCGCAAGGTGGAGGGCATCATCGACGTGCGACGGGCCGAGCCCGTCTCCTCGGGCGCCGGGGAGTCCCGGCCGTAGAGGGGGGGGCGCGTTCGCGTGCGAGCGGTGGTGCAGCGCGTCAGCCGGGGCCGTGTCACCGTCGACGGCCAGGCGGTGGGCGAGATCGGGCGGGGTCTGGTGGCCTTCGTCGCCGTGGAGCGGGGCGACACGGACTCCGACGTGGAGTGGCTGGCCGACAAGCTGGTGCACTTGCGCATCTTCGACGACGAGACAGGCCGGCTCAACTGCAGCGTGGCCGATGTGCAGGGGTCGGTGCTGTTGGTCTCCAACTTCACCGTGGCCGGCGATGCCAGCAGGGGTCGACGACCCGCCTTCGAGCGAGCGGCGCCCGCCGCGGAGGCCCGCGCGTGGCTGGACAAGCTCGAGCAGGCGGTGGCGGCGCGGGGGGTGCCGGTGGCGACCGGGAGTTTCGGTCAATCGATGCAAGTGCTGGTCGAGTGCGACGGGCCCGTCACGCTGGTCGTCGAGCGCCGGCGCTGAGGCCGAGCCGACAGGCCCGGTCCTGGACGGCCCCCGGGTGCCGGGATAGAATGGGCCTGTTCCGGTGGGAAGTGGGGTTACGAACGGACATGTTCATGGAGCAGCTGCGCCGCCAGATGAAGTGGATCATCACCGCGGTCGCGGTGGTCTTCGCCGTGACGCTGGCCTACGTGGGCATCCCCGCCGTGCAGGGCGATCCCGGCGCGCAGGCCGCCATCGCGCACGTCAACGGCGATTCCATCGCGATGGCGACCTTCCAGCAGGCCTATCTGGACCAGCTGCGGTCGTACGAGCAGCTCCAGGGCTCGGTGCGACCGACGGACATCGAGGAGATCAAGTACCGGACCCTCAACCAGCTCATCGCCATGCGCCTGCTCTTGCAGGCCGCCAGAGACGAGGGCATCCGGGTGAGCCGCGGCGAGATCAACGACCGGCTGGCCCGCATCCGTGACGCGTTTCCGTCCCGTTCGGAGTACGAGCGTCAGTTGCGCCTGCGCAACATGACCGAGGCGGACCTGCGCAAGGCCATCGAGGAGAGCCTCATGGCCGAGAAGCTGCAGGCGAAGCTGGCCGAGCAGCTGCAGGTGACCGACGAGGAGGTCGCGAAGGCTTACGAGCAGGTGAAGCTGCGCCAGATCCTGGTGCGGCCCAAGAGCACCTCCGAGTCGGATACCCGGGCCGCCCTGGCGCGTGCGCGGGACCTCGTGAAGCGGATCCGCGACGGCGCGGACTTCGCCCAGGTGGCAAAGGAGCACTCCGACGACGAGCTGACCCGGGAGTCGGGAGGCGAGCTGGGTTTCGTCGGGCATGACGTCTTGCCCGAGGCGGTGGACGCCGTGGCCTGGGAGCTGGAGCCCGGCGCCGTCTCCGATCCCATCGAGACCGACGAGGGCTACTACATCATCCAGGTGGTCGAGCGCAGGGAGGCGTCGGGCGAAGAGTTCGAGAAGGCCAAGCCCGACCTGGTGGAGCAGATCCGGCAGGAGAAGGCCGACGAGCACTTCGCCCGGTGGTTTGCCGACCTGCGCAACAGCGCCGAGGTCTCCATCCTCGACCCGCAGCTGGCGGCTCGCGACGCCCTGGGGCGGGGCGACGCCCAGCGGGCCCTGGAGCTGTACGAGCAGGCGGCGCTGGTCTACCCCGACGACGCCTACGTGCAGTACGGCAAGGCCGTGGCGCTCTTGCAGCTGCAGCGGACCGACGACGCCCTGGCCGCGCTGACCCGTGCGACGGAGCTTGCCCCGAGCGACCCGGTGCTCCACCTGGCGCTGGGCAACGTCTACCAGCAGAAGGGCGACAAGGAGAAGGCGGCCGAGGCGCTGCGCAAGGCCTCGTCGCTTGCGCCCATGGACATGCAGATGCACCTGACCCTCTACATGCTCTTCAGCAGCATGGGGCTCGAGGAGGACGCCAAGCGGGAGGCGCAGGAGCTGGACAAGATCCAGCAGGTGCTGGAGGAGCAGCGTCGAGCGCAGGAAGAGTTCTTGCGGCGGCTCCAGGAGCAGCAGCAGGGCTCCGCCTCCGGCGAGACGCGTGACGACGAGGGGGCCACCGACGCCACTCAGCAGCCGGAGGGGGCCCGAGGCGGCACGGAGGGCGCGGCGGCAGAGCAGCGCTGAGCGCGTCATCCACGGAAGGGAAGCGACGCCGGGCATCATGGAGATGAAGGCGCCCCGTGGGACACAGGACGTCTTGCCGGGCCAATCGGCGGCCTGGCTACGCCTGGAGGCCATCACCCGGGAGGTGATGGCCTCCTTCGGATACCGGGAGATCCGCACGCCCATCTTCGAACACACCGAGCTCTTTAGCCGCGGGGTGGGCGAGGCCACCGACGTCGTAGAGAAGGAGATGTACACCTTCGAGGACCGTTCGGGGCGGAGCATCACGCTGCGCCCCGAGGGGACTGCGCCGGTGGCGCGGGCCTACATCGAGCACGGCATGCACCTGTGGCCGCAGCCGGTCAAGGTCTTCTACATCGGCCCGATGTTTCGATACGAGCGGCCGCAGGCGGGGCGGTTGCGCCAGCACTACCAGATCGGGGCCGAGGCGCTGGGATCGGCCGATCCCGCGCTCGACGCCGAGATCATCGTGCTGCCCATCGAGATCTTCCGACGGATGGGCCTGATCCGTTTCGAGGTGCACCTCAAC
Organism: Limnochordales bacterium; assembly: GCA_036562495.1. GTDB lineage: Bacteria > Bacillota > Limnochordia > Limnochordales > Geochordaceae > Geochorda. The sequence continues at coordinate 62,986 of DATCKA010000030.1, read as the reverse complement.
AGCATCGGCTGCCCTCGATGCCGCCCCGTCTACCGTGAGCGCCTGCTGGCCTTCCTGCGCCCCAGGGCCGACCAGCTGTGCGAGAGCTGCAAGAGGCGCCTGGAGCGGAGCCCCCTGCGGGTGCTGGACTGCAAGGTGCCCTCGTGCCGGGAGGTGACCGCAGACGCGCCGGGCTCGGTCGACGCGCTGTGCGATGATTGCCGGGCGCACTTCGAGACGCTGCGCCACCACCTGGACCGGCTGGAGGTGCCGCACGTACTGGACTTCCGGCTGGTGAGGGGGTTCGACTACTACACCCGCACCGTCTTCGAGGTCCTGTCGGAGGGCCTGGGTGCGCAAAACGCGGTCGCGGGCGGTGGGCGCTACGACGGGCTGGTGGAAACCCTGGGCGGGAGACCGACGCCCGGGGTCGGCTTCGCCTCCGGCATGGAGCGAGCGCTGCTCGCCGCCTCGGAGGCCGGTGAGCGATTGGAGGAGCCGGGCTGGCTCGACGTCTTCGTCGCCTCCGACGGCGAGGGTGGGCGTGACGAGGCGCTGCAGTTGCTGTACCGTCTGCGGCGCAGAGGTCTGCGGGCCGACGTCGACTATCAAGGACGCAGCCTCAAGGCCCAGCTCAAGCTGGCCGACCGGGCAGGCGCCCGGGTGGCGGTCATCGTCGGTGGCGACCGGGGCAGGCCGGAGGCGGCGGGGTCGTACGTGGTGCGTCATCTCGGCACCGGGCAGCAGGAGCACGTGTCGGCCGACGGGCTCGACGCGCTGCTGACGAGATGGCTGGCGACGGAGGAGACGGATTCGAGGAGAGAGCGATGACAGTGCAGGGCTACGGCACCCTCTTGAAGCGGACGCACGAGGCGGGGACGTTGCGGGAGCAACACGTCGGCCAGGTGGTCACGCTCGACGGCTGGGTGTTGCGGCGCCGTGACCACGGCGGGCTCATCTTCATCGACCTGCGGGACCGCAGCGGGGTGGTCCAGGTCGTGGTCACGCCCGACGCGGGCCGGGAGGTCTTCTCGCTGGCCGAGCGCCTGCGCAGCGAGGACTGCATCGGGGTGGTCGGCGAGGTGCGCCGCCGCCTGCCCGGCATGGAAAACCCCAACCTGGCCACCGGCGCGGTGGAGGTCGTGGCAAGCCGGCTGCTCCGCTACAGCGCGTCGGCCACGCCGCCCTTCCCGGTGGACCAGGTGACGGACGTGGACGAGGCGCTGCGGCTGCGCTATCGCTACCTGGATCTGCGGCGGCCCGGGATGCTCCAACTGCTCCGCCTGCGGCATCGGATCAACGCGATCATCCGCGGCTACATGGACGAGCACGGCTTCGTCGAGGTCGAGACCCCCATGCTGACGCGCTCCACCCCGGAGGGGGCCCGCGACTTCGTCGTGCCGTCGCGGCTGCATCCCGGGCACTTCTACGCGCTGCCCCAGTCGCCCCAGCTCTTCAAGCAGCTGCTGATGGTGGCCGGGGTGGATCGTTACTACCAGATCGCCCGCTGCTTCCGTGACGAGGACCTCCGGGCGGACCGCCAGCCCGAGTTCACGCAGCTCGACGTCGAGATGGCCTTCGTGGACGAGGAGGACGTGTTGAGCCTCATCGAGGGCTTGATGGCGCGGCTCTTCGAGCAGGTCCTGGGCATCGGGCTGTCGCTGCCGCTGCCCCGGCTGTCGTACGCCGAGGCCATGGCCCGCTACGGCTCCGACAAGCCGGACCTGCGAGCTCCGGGGCGGCTGCACGACCTGTCGGCGGCCTTCGAGGGCAGCTCGTACCGGATCTTCGCCGATGCGGTGGCACGAGGTCAGCGGGTCAAGGTGCTGACGCTGCCCAGCACGCTCAGCCTCTCGCGGCGCGAGCTCGACCAATGGGTGGAGCGGGCGCCGCAGTTGGGGCTCAAGGGCCTGACGTGGGCGGTCGTGCAGGGAGGCGAGCTGCGCTCGCCCATCGCCCGTCACCTGGGCGAGCGAGAGCAGCGGGCGCTGCTGGACCTGGCGGCGCAGGAGGCGGCCGGCTTGCTCTTCATCACCGCTGACGACGAGGAGCGGGCGGCGACGGCGCTGGGGCGTGTGCGCCTGGAGGTGGCGCAGGCCCACGGGGCCATCCCGCAGGATCAGTGGGCCCTTTGCTGGGTCGTCGACTTCCCGCTGCTGGAGTGGAGCGAGGAGGAGCGTCGCTGGCAGGCCCGCCACCATCCGTTCACGTCGCCGAGGCCCGAGGACCTCGATCGCCTCGAGTCGGACCCGGGCGGCGTGCGGGCCCGCGCGTACGATCTCGTGCTCAACGGCGTGGAGCTGGGCGGCGGGAGCATCCGGATCCACGACCGCAGCGTGCAGCAGCGGCTCTTCGCCGTGCTGGGGCTCGACGAGCAGGAGGCGCGCCGCCAGTTCGGCTTCCTGCTGGAGGCCTTCGAGTACGGGCCGCCGCCCCATGGCGGCATCGCTCTGGGGCTGGACCGGCTCGTCATGCTGCTGGCGCGGCGTGAGACCATCCGCGACGTCATCGCGTTCCCCAAGACGGCACAGGCCGCCTGCCCCTTGACCGGCGCCCCCGCGCCCATCTCGGAGCGGCAGCTCCGGGAGGCGCACATCCGCCCCACGGTGCCGGTGCAAGGCTGAGGCGGGGTGCCGGGACGACCCAGAGCGCCGGAGCGCCTTGCTGGCGCGTTTGGCCCTGTGATATGATCGGGCCGGCTTCCAGAGCCCCACGAGCGGGCATGGTGACCTCCCTGCCGTGTTCGTGGTGAAGCTACCTAATGTGATGAGCCAACACCATCACACGGGGAGCTCGGGCTCTGCGGGCGGAGGGCAGGCTGCCGACGCCGTGGGTGGCAGTAGCCCGCAAACCCGCAGGAGGGCACCCACCTTGCAGAGCGCCGGGTTCATCCACGGGTAGCACCAGCGGCACGGTGGGGTTTTTTCTTGGACCCGGTGGACGGGACGGCGGCGAGGCGGGCTTGACGACGAGCCGGAGCGGGGCCGTGGGCGAACAGGGAGGCCTCTTCGGCCAACCCGGGCCGGGCGCGCCCGTCGACGCCTCGAGCCGGGGCATGCCCCTGGCGGCCCGCATGCGTCCGCGCAGCCTGGACGAGCTGGTCGGCCAGGAGCACCTGGTGGGGCCGGGCACGCCCCTGCGCCGTGCCATCGAGTCCGACGCGCTCACCCATTCCATCATCCTCTGGGGCCCCCCGGGCACCGGCAAGACCAGCCTGGCCTCCATCATCGCACGCTCCACCCGGGCTCACTTCGAGACGCTCAGCGCCGTACTGGCCGGGGTGGCCGACATCCGCCGGGTGGTGGCCGAGGCACGGCGGCGACGCGCGGCAGGGCGCCGCACCATCCTCTTCATCGACGAGATCCACCGCTTCAACCGGGCCCAGCAAGACGCCCTGCTCCCCCACGTCGAGGACGGCACCGTGGTACTGGTGGGCGCCACGACCGAGAACCCCTTCTTCGAGGTCGTGGGGCCGCTGCTCTCCCGGGCCCGGGTGTTTCAGCTGCGGGCGCTGGAGCCCCGCCACGTGCGGCAGATCCTGGAGCGGGCCCTGTCGGATTCGGAGCGCGGGCTGGGAGGACTGCCCGTGCAGGTCACTCCCGAGGCTCTCGACTACCTGGCGGCGGCGGCCGAGGGCGACGCCCGCACGGCGCTCAATGCCCTGGAGATGGCCGTCGATGCCGCCATGCAGGAGCGGGCCAGCGGAGAGGATGGCGGGACGGGGCCGGCGGTGGTGGACCTGGAGCGGGCCCGCCATGCCATGCAGCGGCGCTCCCCGCGCTATGACCGCACGGGCGACGAGCACTACGACACCATCTCGGCCTTCATCAAGTCGGTGCGGGGCTCGGATCCTGACGCGGCTCTCTTCTGGCTGGCCCGGATGATGCGGGCGGGCGAGGACCCGCGCTTCGTCATGCGCCGCCTGCTGATCCTGGCGGCCGAGGACGTGGGGCTGGCCGACCCGCAGGCCGTGGTGGTGACGGCCGCCTGCGCGCAGGCCCTGGAGTGGGTGGGGCTGCCGGAGGCGCAGTATCACCTGGCCCTGGCCACCCTGTACCTGGCCCTGGCTCCCAAGAGCAACTCGACGGGCGCCTACTTCGAGGCGCTGGCCGATCTGGAGCGCCTCGGTCAGCAGGAGGTGCCCGACCACCTCAAGGACGCCCACCGGGACGCGGGCCGGATGGGCCACGGACGTGGCTACCTCTACCCCCACGACTTCCCGGGGCACTGGGTGGCGCAGGCGTACCTCCCCGAGGCGCTGCGAGGCCGCCGCTACTACCACCCGAGCGACCAGGGCGAGGAGCCCCGACTCTACCGCCAGCTCCTCGAGCGGCGCGGGGAAGCCGGGGAGGAGCCGGCCCCGGGCCGCGAGCCCTAGGCCGAGGGCGCCGCGCTCTCCTTTTTGACACCGTTAAAACGGGTGTGCTAAGGTGGAGCGGTGCCGTGAAGCCTAGCGACGTCATCTACCTGGACCACGCGGCGACCACGCCGCCCTGCCCGGCCGCCCTGCATGCGGTACGGGCGCTGCTGGAGTCCGGGCACATCGGGGCCAATCCGTCGAGCCCCCATGGTCCCGGGCGGCGGGCGCGCGCCCTCCTGGACGAGGCTCGTGACGCGGTGGCGTCACGGCTGGGTGCCAGCCCGGGCGAGATCGTCTTCACCTCCGGGGGCACCGAGGCCGACAACCTCGGGCTCGTGGGCGCGGCACGCGCCATGCGCCGCGAGCACGGCCGCCGAGGCGTGGTGGTCAGCGCGATCGAGCACCATGCCGTGCTAGAGGCGGCCGCCGCCCTGGAGCGGGAGGGCTTCGTGGTCGAGAAGGCGCCCTGCGATCCGAAGGGTCGGGTCGATCCGGGCGCGGTGGAGCAGGCCATCGGCCGGCTGGCGGCTCGCGGCGAGCGCCCGGCCGTGGTGGCCTTGATGCTGGTCAACAACGAGGTCGGCACCCTGCAGCCCGTCCCCGAGGTGGCCGAGGTGGCCCACCGGGCCGGCGCCCTGATGATGAGCGATGCGGTGCAGGCTCCCTTCGTGGAGCAGCTGGAGGTGGACGCGCTCGGCTGCGATCTCCTGACGCTGTCGGGCCACAAGATGGGCGGCCTGCAGGGCGCCGGGGTACTGTACGTGCGGCGGGGCGTCCCCTTCGAGCCGCTGTGGCACGGGGGCGGGCAGGAGCGAGGGCTGCGCCCCGGCACGGAGAACGTGGTGGGCATCGTCGCCCTCGCGGCTGCCCTGGACTGGGCCCGGTCGGAGAGAGCAGCCGTCGAGGCCCACAAGCGCCGCCTGGAGAGCCGGTTGTTGGGGCGGCTGTCGGAGCTGTTGGGGCACCCGGTCGAGCTCAACTCGGCCGATGCCGCGCGCGTGCCGGGTCTGATGAGCCTCCACGTGCCCGGCGCCGAGGCCGAGGCGCTGTTGGTGGAGCTGGACATGCGGGGCGTGGCCTGCTCCTATGGGGCCGCCTGCTCGTCGGGGTCGATGCGTCCGTCGCACGTCCTGGAGGCCATGGGCCTCGAGCCCCGGCGCATCCGGGAGTCCATCCGTGTCAGCCTCGGCGTGACCAACACCCTCGAGGAGATGGACGAGGCGGCGGCCCGGATGGCGGCGGCCATCCGGCGTCTGCGGGGCGCAAGCCGCGGCAGCGCCGCTCGGGTCGAGGTGAAGACGCCATGAGCGACGGCAGCCGCCGGATCGTGGTGGCGATGAGCGGGGGGGTCGACAGTTCGGTGGCCGCCGCCCTGCTGGTGGAGCAGGGCTGGGAGGTCATCGGGGTGACCCTCCAGATCTGGCCCGACGGCATGAAGCCGCCCGGCCGGCACGTGGGCTGCTGCTCGGTCGACGCGGTCGACGACGCCCGGCGGGTGGCCGACCGGCTCGGCATCCCCTACTACGTCTTCGACTTCCAGGACATCTTCCGGCGCACGGTCATCGAGCCCTTCGGCCGAAGCTACGTCCAGGGCCGGACGCCCAATCCCTGCGTTTGGTGCAACGAGCACGTCAAGTTCGGCGCGTTGCTGGAGCGGGCGCTGCAGCTCGGGGCGGAGGCGGTGGCCACCGGCCACTACGCGAGGGTGGAGCGTGACCCCGAGACGGGGCGCTGGCGCCTGATGCGTCCTCGCGACCTGCGCAAGGACCAGACCTACGCCCTCTGGCCCCTGACCCAGGAGCAGCTGAGCCGGGTGCGCTTCCCCCTGGCGCCCTACACCAAGGAGGAGGTGCGGGAGCTGGCGCGGGCTCGGCGGCTGCCGGTGGCCTACAAGCCCGAGAGCCAGGAGATCTGCTTCGTCCCTGACGACGACTACCGGCGCTACCTGCGCGAACAGGTCCCCGACGCCCTGCGGCCGGGGCTCATCGTCGACACCCGGGGGCAGGTGCTGGGAGAGCACCCGGGCGTGGCCTTCTTCACCATCGGTCAGCGCAAGGGGTTGGGGCTGGCGGTGGGTCGGCCCCTTTACGTGGTGGACCTGGACCCGGTGGGCAACCGGGTCATCGTGGGCGAGCGCGAAGAGGCCCAGGCCGAGGGGCTCGAGGCCGGGGCGGTCAACTGGATCGCCATCCCCGAGCTCGACGGCCCGCGCCGGGTGCAGGCCCGCATCCGGCGCAACGCGCCGCACGCCCCGGCCACCATCGAGCCCGTCGACGGTGAGGCGCGGCGGGTGCGGTGCCGGTTCGACGAACCCCAGTGGGCGGTGACGCCGGGACAGTCCGTCGTCTGGTACGACGGCGACACCGTCCTCGGGGGCGGTGTCATCAGCCGGGCCCTCAAGGGCTCGCTTGCCGGGGGGCATACTAGCCCCGTCGAGGCCTCCGCCCAGGCGTGAGCGCCGGGCGGGGCCATCTCCCGGGGGAGGCAGGCGAGCGACAGGCATGAGGCGCTTCTTGCGAGGGCTCCTGTGGGGCGGCCTGCTGGGCGCGATGCTGGCCATGTACCTGGGCCAGGGCTCGGGCACGCTGAAGGAGGACGGCGACGTCTACCGCTTCCGGCGGCTGCGGCGCGCAGCGCTGGGCGAGGCGGCCGAGCAGGCCTTGCGGGCGTCCCGGGCTTCCCGGCTGCAGCTGGCCCTGGACGCGGGCCGAGCTGCCATGGACGCGACGCTGGCGCTGTTGGGCCGCAAGGTATGACGCCAGGGGCCCTGCGGTAGGACGATGGCCCGGTGACGGGCGCGTGGTGGCGTCAGGCGGCCCTCTTCGCCGGGGCGGCGCTGGCCCTGGCGGTGGCATGGCGCCTGCGCACCGTCGTCACCCCCTTCGTGCTGGCGCTGATCGTGGCCTACCTGCTCGAGCCGTTGGTCTCGTTGCTGGAGCGGCGGCAGGTGCCGCGGTCGGCTGCCATCCTGACGGTCTTCCTCGCGTTGGCGGTGGTCGCCAGCGTGGCCTGGGTCAGCGTCATGCCCTCGGTCATGGCCGAGCTGGAGCAACTGGCACGGCGCCTGCCCGAGCAGAGCCGCCAGTGGGCGGAGGCGGCCGAGGGCCTTTCCCGCCGGCTGCGGCTCGTCACGCTGCCGGCCGGCGTGGATCGGCTGAGCGAAGCCCTGACGACACGCATCGAGCGCGGGGTGGAGGCTCTGGCGGCCCGCCTGGGCGGGCTGCTGGTGGCGACGCTCTCCCAGGTGCTCAATCTGGTGCTGACGCCCGTGGTGGCCTACTACATCCTGCGCGACCGGGAGCGGGTGGCAGCCAGTCTGCTGACGCTGGTGCCGCCCGCACGGCGTCAGGCCGTCATCGCGCTGGCCCTGGAGATCGACCAGACCCTGGCCGCCGTCATCCGGGGGCAGCTGCTGGTCTCGATGATCGTAGGGGCCGTGGTCGCGGTGGGGCTCGTGCTGCTGCAGGTGCCGTACGCGGTCCTGCTGGGCCTGCTGACGGGCGTGCTCAACATCGTGCCGTACTTCGGCCCCATCGCGGTGGGGGTGCCCATCGTCGCCCTGGCCTTGACGCGAAGCCCTGTCACCGCGCTGTGGGCCGTGGGGCTGCTGGTGGGCGCCAACCAGGTGGAGAGCGCCCTGCTCCAGCCTCGGGTGATGAGCCGGAGTTCGGGGCTCCACCCGCTGGCGGTCATCGCGGCCGTCCTGGCGGGTGCGGAGCTCGGCGGGCTGATCGGGATGCTGGTGGCGGTGCCGGTCGCCTCGGTGCTGCGGGGCCTGGTGCGATTCGGCCTGCGGGAGGCGGGAAGCCTGGAGCCAGAGCCCGACCGCCACGAAGAGCCCGACCGGCATGAAGAGGAGCCTGGCCCGGAGCCATCGTCCCGGCCGGAGGCCGTACGGCCGCGAGCCGTACGGGTCGAGGAGCGGGGCCAGGTGCTGCCATGAGGGCCGCCAGGTGCCGACGTTGACAACCCCTGGAGGCTCCTATACCCTTTAGGTGATTCTGCTGGCCCAAGACAGGGAGGCTCAAGGGCGCTCTCCGATACCATGCGCAGACTGACCGCCAACGAGCTGCGGGAGGCCTACTTGAGCTTCTTCGAGAGCAAGGGGCATGCGCGGCTTCCCGGCTCCTCACTGATTCCCAAGGGTGACCCGACGCTGTTGCTGACAGGGGCGGGCATGGTCCAGTTCAAGCCGTACTTCCTGGGCAAGGCCGAGCCCCCCCACCGGCGGGTGACCACCTGCCAGCGATGCGTGCGCACGGCCGACATCGACCGGGTGGGGATCACCGCCCGCCACGCCACCTTCTTCGAGATGCTGGGCAACTTCTCGTTCGGCGACTACTTCAAGCGCGAGGCCATCGCATGGGCCTGGGAGTTCGTCACCGAGCGCCTGTCCATCGACCCCGATCGGCTGTGGGTCAGCATCTACCTGGAGGACGACGAGGCCTTCTCCATCTGGCACGAGCAGGTGGGGGTACCGGCCGAGCGCATCGTCCGGCTGGGCAAGGAGGACAACTTCTGGGAGATCGGGGTGGGGCCGTGCGGCCCCTGTTCCGAGATCTACCTGGACCGAGGCCCCGAGTTCGGCTGCGGGGCGCCGAGCTGCAAGCCGGGCTGTGACTGCGGACGGTTCCTGGAGTTCTGGAATCTCGTCTTCATCCAGTTCCACAAGGACGAGCAGGGCCAGTATCACCCGCTCAAGCGCACCGGCATCGACACCGGCATGGGCTTGGAGCGGATGCTGGCCATCCTGCAAGGTGTCGAGACCATCTTCGAGACCGACGAGGTGCGGCGCATCCTGGAGAGGGCGGCGGCCATCGTCGGTCGCCCCTATGGGCAGGACGAGCGGACGGACCGGGCCATCCGGATCATGGTGGACCATGCCCGGGCGGCCACCTTCATGGCCATGGACGGCATCATGCCCGGCAACGAGGGCCGCGGGTACGTGATGCGGCGCCTGGTGCGCCGGGCCAGTCGCCACGCCTGGCTGGCGGGGGTGCGGCGCCCGTTCTGGCGGGAGCTGGCGACCTCCGTCGTGGAGGCGATGGGGGAGCCCTACCCCGAGCTCCGCCAGCGCCGGGAGCTCATCGAGCGCGTGCTGGAGTCCGAGGAGCACCGGTTCTTGCAGACGCTGGAGTCGGGGCTCGCCGTGCTGGAGCAGGAGCTGAGGGGCCTCGAGCGCGGCGCCGTGCTGGACGGGGCGACGGCCTTCCGCCTGTACGACACCTACGGCTTCCCCCTGGAGCTGACCCGGGAGATCGCCGAGGAGCGCGGCGTCCGCGTCGACGAGGCCGGCTTCGCCGCCCAGCTGGAGGCGCAGCGAGCCCGGGCCCGCTCGGCTCGCCGCACCTACGGGTACCTGGGCAGCGGCGACGAGGAGAGCCTGGCCGAGGCGCTGAGCGGCCTTCGGTCGGACTTCGTGGGCTACGACGAGGCGGTGACCGAGGCCCGGGTACTGGCCATCCTCGCCGGCTCCGAGCGGGTCTCGTGGGTCGAGCGGGACCAGGATGCGCTGGTGGTGCTCGACCGCACGCCCTTCTACCCCGAGGGGGGCGGTCAGGTGGCCGACACGGGCCAGTTGCGCTGGCCGGGCGGCACGGCGCGTGTGGTCGACGTCCAGCGGCCGCTGGCCGACGTCATCGTCCACCGGGTCCGGGTGGAGCAGGGGCGGCTGACCGAGGGCGACCGCGTGGAGGCGGCCATCGACCTCCAGCGGCGGATGGGCGCCGCCCGGCACCACACGGCCACGCACCTGCTGCACCGGGCCCTGCGTGCGGTGCTCGGGGAGCACGCCGTGCAGGCCGGCTCGCTGGTGGCGCCGGATCGGCTACGCTTCGACTTCAACCACTTCGAGCCGCTGAGCCCGGAGCAGATCGAGGCCCTCGAGCGTGAGATCAACCGCCGCGTGCTGGAGGACCTGCCCGTCGTGGCGGTGCAGACCACGGTGGAGGATGCGCTGGCGCGGGGCGCCATGGCACTGTTCGGCGAGAAGTACGGCGAGCGGGTCCGGATGATCGACATCGGCGACGGCTACAGCCGGGAGCTGTGCGGCGGCACCCACGTGCGCCACACCGGAGAGGTCGGCCTGGTGCACATCGTCTCGGAGGAGAGCGTCGCGGCCGGCGTGCGCCGCATCGAGGCGGTCGCGGGCGAGGCCGCGCTCGACTACCTGCTGACCCGGGAGCGGCAGATCCGGGAGCTGGGCTCCCGGTTGCAGGTGTCGCCCGACGAGCTGGGGCGCCAGGTGGAGCGCCTGATGCAGCAGGCCCGTGCGGCCCAGCAGGAGGCAGAGGCGCTTCGGACCCGCCTGATGAACCGCTATGCCGAAGAGATGGTGGCCCGTGCCGAGGCGGTCGGGCCTGCCAAGCTGGTGGTCGCTCGCCTGGAGGGGCTGGACGCGCCGGCCCTGCGGGCCCTGGGCGATCGCCTGCGGGAGGCGTTGGGCCCGTCGGTGGTCTTCCTGGCCAGCCCCGTCGACGGCAAGGTACTCTTCGTCTCGATGACGACGCCCGACCTGGCCCGCCGGGGGATCCACGCCGGCGAGATCGTGCGGGTGGCCGCCCGCGCCGCCGGTGGTGACGGGGGCGGTCGGCCGGAGATGGCGCAGGCGGGGGCGCGGGATCCGGCGAAGATCGACGAGGCGCTGGCGGCGGCGGCACGTCGGGCGCGGGAGATGCTGCTGCAGGCGTCGTAGCGTGGGGCGGGCCGCCGGCGCGGCCGAGTCGGTTTCGAAGGTAAGGGTGAGCGCGGTGCGAGAGGCCAACCCGACGCCGCATCCGGAGCGCAAGGCGCTCGACGACCAGGCCACCGTCCGGTTTCGGGTGGAGGAGCCCGGCCCGCGCCGGGCAGCTCGTGTGCTGCGCCAGGTGTACGAGGCCCTGGTGGAGAAGGGCTATCACCCCACCAGCCAGCTGGTGGGCTACCTGCTTTCGGGAGACCCCACCTACATAACGAGCCACCGCAACGCGCGCAGCCTCATCCGCACCGTCGAGCGAGACGAGTTGCTGGAGGCGATCATCGAGCACTACGTCAACTGCCCGGAGAATCGCTCGTCGTGACCACGAGCCGCCTCGGTCGGGGATCGGCGTGGGCGAGTCCGTGACGCAGCAGGCGGGGCGCATCCTGGCCCTGGACGTGGGAGAGCGCCGCATCGGGGTGGCCATCAGCGACCCGACCGGCGCCACGGCGCAGCCCCTGCAGACGGTGGTGCGGACGGGCGGCGATGACGGGCTGACGGAGCTCGTAGCGATCATCCAACGGTATGACGTGAAGGAGGTGGTGGTGGGGCTGCCAACACGTACCGGTGGCGAGGAGGGCCCTGAGGCCCGCCGGGTGAGGGCCTTCGCCCGGCGGCTCCAGAGACTGGCCGGCGTGCCGGTGGTCTTCGTCGACGAACGGTATAGCACCCGAGAGGCCGAACGGATCTTGCTGAGGGCGGATCTCTCCCGAGACCGTCGCCGGAAGGTGCTCGACCACGTGGCGGCAGCCATCGTCTTGGATACCTACCTGGCCCGGCGCCGGGTAAGGTCAGGGCAGGGTGAGGCACCCTAGCGTAGGTGAGTCCCCTTGAGGTGTGCAGGGTGGAAAGGATGGGATGCCACGTGGCCGACGAGGAGCGCGAGGGTCTGTTCGCCGACGAGGACGAGGACCGGATCACGCTGGTGGATGACGAGGGACACGAGCACGAGTTCACGCTCGTGGACGTAGTCGAGGTCGACCGGCGACGCTACGCGGTCTTGCTGCCGGAGGAGGACCCCGAGGAGGGCGCCTACGTCTTCCGGCTGGACCGGGACGCGGACGGCGAGGAGATCCTGGTCAACGTCGAGGACGACGACGAGTTCGACCGGGTCGTGCACGCCCTCGAGGAGCAGGGCGACGAGGACCTGGACGAAGACTTCGACGACGAAGAGGACGACGACTCGGGCCACCGTCGCGCCTGATCGTCAGCCAGGCCGCGGGCACGGTGGTGGCCGCCATCGGACGGCCACCCGCCCGGGCCCGAGACCGGGGGGTGTGGGGGTGAGTTTGCTCGGCCAGAGGGCGGCCATGCTCCGCATGGGGCGCGTCGCCGGGATCGCGCTGGCCATGGGAGCCCTGGCCGCCACGACGGCGGGCATTGCCGCGACCGTCTACCTGATGCCGGTGCAGACGGGGCCGCTGGTCGCGCCCGTCATCGTCGAGGTGCCGGCAGGCTCCACGGCCGCGGCCGTGGGCGAGATACTGGAGCGACACGGACTGATCCGGTCGGCGTTGCTCTTTCGTGTGATGGCTCGCCTCGAGGGGCTCGACGGCTCGCTGCAGGCGGGATACTACCGGCTGCGACCCGACATGCACCTGCGGGAGGTCCTGCGGATGCTGGCGCAGGGCACGGTGGCCGTCGAGCAGGTGACCATCCCGGAGGGGGCCACCATCCGCACCATCGCGGCTCAGCTCCAGCGCCGGGGGCTGGTGGACGCCGAGCGCTTCATCGAGCTGGCCTCGGACGACACGTGGCTGCTGGGTGATGAGCCGCGCAGCATCCCCAAGCCGCCGGGGAGCCTGGAGGGCTACCTCTTCCCCGACACGTACCGCTTCGAGGTGGGTCAAGGCGAGGAGTCCATCATCCAGAAGATGGTGGCGCGCTTCGCCGAGAAGGTGTTGCCCGTCTACGAGGAGCTCGGCGAGGGCAGCGGCCTGAGCCTTCACGAGGCCATCACGCTGGCCTCCATCATCGAGAAGGAGGCCATGCGCGACAGCGAGCGGCCGTTGATCTCGTCGGTCTTCCACAACCGGCTGCGCCTGGGCCAGCCGCTGCAGGCGGACCCCACGCTGATGTACGTGCTGGACCCGGCGCCGCGCAAGCTCTACAACAAGCACCTGGCCATCGACTCGCCGTACAATACCTACCGGTACCGGGGGTTGCCGCCCACTCCCATCGCCAGCCCGGGCCTTGCCTCCATACGGGCGGCGCTGAGGCCGGCCGACACGCCGTATCTCTACTTCGTGGCCAGGGGAGACGGCACCCACATCTTCAGCCGGACCTTCCAGGAGCACGTCCGGGCCCGCCAGCAGGTCCGCCTCTGACGGATCGGCCGGACCGATAGGCCGAGGGGACCAGCACCCGATCTCCACGCCTCCCATACGATAGGGAGGCGTTCTTTTTCGGGGGGGGCACGGCTTGTACGCAATCGGTGCTCTGGTGGAGCTGGCGGCCTCGGCCCTGCGGGAGATGGTCTGGCTGGCGGGTTACGTCGGGGGCGAGGGCTCCTTCCCCTTGCCTCTCGACGAGCAGGAGGAGGCCCGGCTCGTCCAGGCCATGCTCAAGGGGGATCGCCGGGCGCGCAACACCCTGGTCGAGCACAACCTCCGGCTGGTCGCGCACCTGGTCAAGAAGTTCGAGTCGTCGGGCGAGGACGTCGAGGACCTGATCTCCATCGGCACCATCGGGCTCATCAAGGCCATCAACACCTTCGACCCGTCCCGCAAGACGCGTCTGGCCACCTATGCGGCCAAGTGCATCGAAAACGAGATCCTGATGCACCTGCGGGCCTGTCGCAAGACCCGGGGCGAGACGCTCCTATACGACCCCATCGGGTCCGACGGGGAGGGCAACGAGGTTACCCTCCTCGACGTGCTGGGGACCGACCAGGACATGGTGAGCGAGCAGGTGGAGGCGTCGCTGGAGCGCGACCGGCTGCGACGCACCCTGGGTACCTTGAGCCGCCGGGAGCGGTGGGTCTTGCAGATGCGCTACGGGCTCATCGATGGGATTCGCAAGACGCAGCGCGACATCTCCCGGTCGCTCGGCATCTCCCGCTCGTACGTCTCCCGCATCGAGAAGCGGGCGCTGACCAAGCTGTATCACCAGCTGGCCAACGGCTGAGGGGGCTCTTGGTCCACCGTACGGCGCTTCCATTATAATGGGACCACTATGGGCATACCGGCCGCAGAGGGCCGCCGCGACCAGGGCGCGCGCCTCCGGGTGCCCTGGCGCCTGCTGGTGCCGGACCTGTGGGTACAGGGGAGCGACGCCATCGATGCGGCGTCGCTCCTGGCCAGCGGCATCCGGTGCCTCCTGGTGGACATCGACAACACCCTGGCGCCCTGGGGCGACGAGCGGCTCGACGAGCAGGCGCTCGAGTTCGTGCGAAGAGCCAGGCAGTCGGGGCTGCAGGTGGTCATCCTCTCCAACGCCCGGCCCGCGCGTCGGGCGCGCGTGGCCAAGCTCCTGGGGGTACCGGTGGCGCCCCGGGGCTTCAAGCCCTGGCCGGGCTCCTTCGTGCGCGCGGCGGCTCTGGTGGGATGCCGTCCCCACGAGACGGCCGCCGTGGGTGACCAGCTCTGGACCGACGTGCTGGGAGCCAAGCTGGCAGGCATGCGCGCCATCCTGGTCGATCCCCTGGACGAGCGAGAGCACGCCCTGACCCGGCTGGCCCGGCGAGTGGAGCGGTGGGTGCTGCGTCACATGGCGCGAAGCGGGTGGGTGCCGGCCGAGAAGCTCGCGGCCCGGCTGGCCCGGCGGAACCGGTCGTAGGAGAGGGTCGGGAGGCGTTGCTGCGCTTCTTGACGGCGGGCGAGTCGCACGGGCCGGGGTTGTGCGTCATCGTCGAGGGGCTGCCGGCGGGTCTGCCGCTGGAGGCGGAGGCCATCGACCGCGAGCTGCGGCGACGACAGGCCGGCCACGGCAGCGGTCGGCGCATGCAAATCGAGACCGACCGGGTGGAGATCCTCTCCGGCGTCCGCCACGGCCGGACCCTGGGCAGCCCGGTGGCGATGCGGATCCCCAATCGAGACTTCGAGCGTTGGCGCCAGGCCATGGACCCGGCGCCACAGGCGGGCCCTTCGCCGGTCGACGGCGACTGGCGCATGCGCCCGGTGACCCGTCCCCGGCCGGGGCACGCGGACCTGGCCGGCGCGCTCAAGTACGGCTTCGACGACGTGCGCAACGTCCTGGAGCGAGCCTCGGCCCGCGAGACGGCGGCCCGGGTGGCGGCAGGCGCCGTGGCGCGGCGACTGCTGGAGCACCTCGGCATCTCCCTCGTGGGCCACGTGGTCGCCATCGGGCCGGTGCGGGCCAAGGTGCCCTCGGCGGATGCGGGGGTCGACTGGCAGGCGCTGGCCAGCCGGGCAGAGGCCTCCCCCGTGCGATGCGGGGATCCGGCGGCGGAGGAGGCCATGATCCGCGCCATCGACGAGGCCAGGGCCCGTGGCGACACCCTCGGAGGATTGCTGGAGGTCGTGGCCCTCGGCGTGATGCCGGGCCTGGGCAGCTACGTCCACTGGGATCGGCGGCTCGATGGGCGCCTGGCCATGGCTCTCATGAGCATCCCGGGGGTCAAGGGCGTCGAGATCGGGGACGGCTTCTGGGCGGCCACCCAGCCGGGGTCCGCGGTGCACGACCCCATCGCCTACGGTGACGTCCCGGCCGACCAGTGGGCCCCGGATGCAGAGCGCCGGGGATTCTGGCGTCCGTCCAACCGGTCGGGCGGGATCGAGGGCGGGGTCACCACGGGCCAGCCGGTGGTGGTGCGGGCCGCCATGAAGCCCCTCTCGACCCTGATGCAGCCCCTTGGCACGGTGGACCTCCGCACCAAGGAGCCGGCCGCGGCCGCCGTGGAGCGCAGCGACGTCTGCGCCGTGCCGCGCGCCGTGGTGGTGGCCGAGGCCATGGTGGCGTGGGTGCTGGCGGAGGCCGTGGTGGAGAAGTTCGGGGGCGACACGCTGGAGGATCTGGCGGGAGCCGTCGAAGCCTACCGGCGCCGGCTGGCCCGCATCCGGGATCGACGATGAGCGGCAACCTCTACCTGATCGGTTTCATGGGCAGCGGCAAGAGCAGCGTGGGCCGGCGGCTGGCCGACGTCATGGGCCGGACCTTCGTCGACATGGACATCGAGATCGAGGCCCGAGAGGGCCGGCCCATCGCGGCCATCTTCGAGCAGGACGGAGAGGCTTACTTCCGCCAGATCGAGCAGGCGGTGCTGGCCGAGCTGTCGGCGCGCGACGACCTGGTGGTGGCCACGGGTGGCGGCGTCGTGGAGTCACCGGCCAACCGGGCGCGCATGGCCGAAAGCGGAGAGGTCGTCTGGCTTTACCAGGACCTGGCCCGAGCCGTGGAGCGGGCGGTGGCCCAGGGGAGCCCGCGGCCCCTCTTGGGCACGTCGGCGGACGGTGCCCTCGACCGGGCGAAGGCCCTCTGGAAGCGGCGCCAGTGGTGGTACGCCGAAGCGCCCGTCTGGGTCGACGCCCGCGAGGGCACGCCCGACCAGGTCGCCTCACGCGTCCTGGACGCTCGGCGGTGGCGGGCGATGGGCCCGGTGGCGGGCTGGGTGCTGGCGGGGGGCCGTGCCTGTCCGGTGCTGGTGGGCCGTGGCCTGGTGGCGCGCCTCGACGCCATCGTGACGCTGCTGGCCGAGCGCGACGGCCTCGGCGGGGGCGCGCTGGTGGTGGCGGACCGGGCGGTGCGGGAGCTGGGCGAGAGGGCCGCCCAGGCGCTGGGGCGCGCGGGGTGGCGGACGGCTCTCGCCGAGGTGGGCCCGGGCGAGTCCGCGAAGCGACTCGAGCAGCTCGCGACGCTGTATGGGGAGGCCGTGCGCGCCGGGGTCGACCGGGGCGGGCTGGTGGTGGCCGTGGGGGGCGGGGCGACCCTGGACGTGGCCGGCTTCATGGCGGCCACGTACATGCGCGGCATCGCATGGGTAGGGGTGCCGACGACCCTCCTGGCGCAGGTGGATGCCGGCATCGGCGGCAAGACCGCCGTCAACATCCCTGAGGCCAAGAACCTGGTGGGCGCTTTCCATCAGCCCCTGGCGGTGGTGGCCGACCTGGACGCGCTGGCCACCTTGCCACCGAGGGAGCTCGCCTCGGGCATGGCGGAGGTGATCAAGCACGGGCTGGTGGGCGATCCGCGACTGTGGGAGCGCCTCTCGCAGGACGAGGCGACACCCGACGCCGCAGGCCGCCCGGGCCCGGAGGAGATGGCCTCGATCGTGGGCCAGGCGGTCGCGGTCAAGGCCCTGGTGGTCTCGGAGGACCCGACCGAGCGCGGGCGGCGGGTGGTGCTCAACTTCGGTCACACCACCGGCCATGCCCTGGAGGCGGCCGGCGGCTTCGAGCGATGGTCCCACGGCGAGGCCGTCGCCATCGGGATGGTGACGGCGGCCATGCTCTCGGCCCGGTTGGGGTTGCTCCGGGACGCCTCGCTGGTCGAGCGCCTGCGTGCCACGCTGCGCCGGCATGGCCTGCCCGTCGACGCGGGCCCTCGACCGCCCGAGGCGAGCCGTCTTTGGGAGCTCATGGGGGCCGACAAGAAACGTCAGGCCGGCCGCCGCCGTTGGGTGCTCCTGGAGGCACCGGGCGAGCCGGTGGTGGTCAGCGACGAGGTGGAGCTCTCGCTCTTCGAGTCCGTCTGGCGCGAGCAGCACCGGGGCGGGGAGGCGTCGTCGACGTGATCCGGGTGCTGGTCATCCACGGCCCCAACCTGGACCGGCTGGGTCAGCGGGAACCCGAGATCTACGGGCACCAGAGCCTGGCCGACATCGACGCGCGGCTGGCGGAGGAGGCCGAGCGGCTGGGCGTGCAACTAGAGACGATGCAAACCAACCACGAGGGGGCCATCGTCGACGCCCTCTCCCGGGCGGTGGGGCGCTTCGACGCGGTCGTCATCAACCCGGCCGCGTACAGCCACTACAGCCTGGCCATCCGGGACGCACTGGCGGCCCTACCGATGGTCCGCATCGAGGTGCACCTGAGCAACGTCTTCGCACGAGAGGGCTTCCGCCAGCGCATGGTGACGGCAGGGGCCTGCTCGGGCGTGATCATGGGCTTCGGCGGCCAAAGCTACGTACTAGCGTTGAGGGCTGCCGTGGAGATGGTGCGACAGCAGGAGAGGAATGGGGGATCCACGTAATGGAAGGGGCCGGAGGTGTGAGGGTGCAGGAGATCGAGCGGCGGGTGGCCGCCATGCGACGCAAGCTGCAGGAGGCGGACCTGGACGCCCTGGCCGTCGTGCACGGGCCCAACCGCCGCTACCTGTCGGGCCTGGCCAGCAGCGCCGGTGTGGTCCTCATCCCACGCGACGAGGCCCATCCACCCACGTTGCTGGTCGATGCCCGCTACACCGAGCAGGCCCGGGTGCAAGCCCCGAGCTACCGCGTCGTCCAGCACGGCGACTACCTGTGGGAGACGCTACGCGAGGTGCTGGAGTCCTACGGCATCCGTAGCGTCGGCTTCGAGTCGGAGCACATGTCCTACCGGCAGGTGACCCGCTGGCAGGAGGCCATCCCCGGGGTGCGTTGGGTGCCGGTTGAGCAACAGGTGGAGTCCCTGCGGGCCATCAAGTCGCCGGAGGAGCTGGAGCTGTTGCGCCGGGCGGTGCGCATCGCCGACGAGGCGTTTGCAGCGGTGGTGCCATCCATCCGAGCCGGCATGACGGAGCGGGAGGTGGCGTGGCAGCTCGAGGCCTACATGCGCCAGCACGGCGCCGAAGGCATGGCCTTCAGCGTCATCGTCGGGTCCGGCCCCAACGCCGCGTTGCCCCACGCCTCTCCGGGTGAGCGACGGCTACAGGCGGGCGACACGGTGGTGCTCGACTTCGGCTGCGTCTACGGAGGCTACCACTCCGACATGACCCGCACCGTGGTGGTCGGCCCCACGGTCGAGCCCAAGGCCCGGGAGATCTACGACCTCGTGCTGAGGGCGCAACAGGCCGGCATCGAGGCCGTCCGGCCAGGGGCTACGGGCCGGGAAGTGGATGCGGCCGCCCGCCGGGTGATCGAGGCGGCGGGGATGGGCGAGCTGTTCGGCCACGGGCTGGGGCACGGGGTGGGGCTCGAAGTGCACGAGCCGATCCCTCGTCTCTCCCGGGTCTCCGACACGGTGTTGCAGCCTGGCATGGTGACGAGCGTCGAGCCGGGCGTCTACGTCCCGGGTTGGGGCGGCGTCCGCATCGAGGACCTGGTGCTCGTCACCGAGACGGGCTACGAGATCCTGACCGCCTCGCCCAAGGACCTGATCGTGGTAGGTAGCTGATACGAGCGAGCGAAGGGGTGCCGTCACGTGATATCCGTCAACGATCTCCGTCCGGGGCTGACCATCGAAGTCGACGGCGAGGTCTGGAGCGTCGTGGAGTTTCTCCACGTCAAGCCGGGCAAGGGCGCGGCCTTCGTCCGGACCAAGCTGAAGAACGTCAAGACCGGCAACGTCATCGAGCGCACGTTCAAGGCGGGCGAGCGCGTCAACCGGGCGCACGTGGAGACCCGGGAGATGCAGTTCCTCTACAGCAGCCCCCCCGAGTGGTACTTCATGGACACCAAGACCTACGAGCAGGTGGCCATCCACGAGTCCAACCTGGGCGACGCCCCCAAGTACCTCAAGGAGAACGACGTCATCCTCATCCAGTTCTACGAGGGACAACCCATCGGCGTGGAACTGCCGACCTTCGTGGAGCTCAAGGTGGTCGAGACGGAGCCGGGCGTGAGGGGCGACACGGCCCAGGGAGGCTCCAAGCCGGCCAAGGTCGAGACCGGCCTGGTGGTCCAGGTGCCGCTCTTCATCGAGGTCGGCGACGTCATCCGGGTCGATACCCGCACGGGCGAGTACCTCTCTCGCGCATAAGGTCGAGCCCGCCGGGCCAGACAAAAGCCCGGGGTGACGACCATGGCCACGTGGTGGAGGCCGCCGGGGCGAGCGTCGGGGACGACGGCTCTCTCCCGGCGGCTCTTGCGCCTGGAGCGCGAACTCCGACGCCTCCAGGAGGCCCATCGGCTCTCGCTGGCCTACATGCGGGGCATCGACGAGGACCTGGCGGCCCTCGAGGAACATCTGCCGGACGGGGTCGCCCGTGCCGGGGCCGACAGGCCCCGGCGGCTGGGCGCCCACGAGGAGCAGGAGCCGATGGTCTTCGTCGAGTGCGAGCGGTGCCACCGCACCGTCGGCCTGGCCGAGGGCGAGCTGGGCGCCTTCGAAGAGGCGATCCACTGCCCCTACTGCCGCGCCGAGCTGATGCGGGCCTGGAAGCCACCGGCCCAGCGCTGAGGCACCGGCTCCCTCACCCATCCGGCGGGACCGTCATCGGGGTCGTCATCGCGGCGGTCGGTCAAGCATAGGTCCTCCGTGAGGAGGACGAGCCGCGGTGGGATGGGACCCGATGCGCCGCAACGGCCGACACCAGGCCTCGCCGGCCCTCGCCCCGGCGTCGAGGGGCACCGGCCGAGGGTCGTGGCGGGACGCGCTCGGCGCGTGGCTGCCCGAGACCCTGGCGAGGGCCGTCGCCGGGATGCCCGACGACTGGGCCGACCGATTGACCGAGCTCCGGATCCGGCGGCATCGCCCCCTGCTGGCGGTGGCCGGCGACCGGGAGACCTTCCTCGCCTCTTCGGGAGCGCCGGTCGAGGCGCCGTCGGATGCCCTGGTCGTCGACGAGGCCCTGTTGCAGGCGGTGGTGGACCGGGCCTGCGGTGGGTCGGTCTACGCCGTCGCCGAACAGCTCCGACAGGGCTTCGTCACGCTGCCCGGAGGTCACCGCCTCGGCTTCGCGGGCCGCGTCGTCCTCGACTCGCCCACCCAGGTCCGTACCCTGGCCGAGATCTCCAGCGTCGCTCTGCGCATCGCGCGAGCCCTGCCGGACGTGGCGCGGCCGCTGCTGGCACGGCTGGTCGTGTCGCGTATGCGAGGGGCCCCCCGACTGGCCAGCACCCTGGTGGTCTCCCCGCCCGGCGCGGGCAAGACCACGCTTTTGCGCGACCTCGCGCGCCTGGCCTCCTGGGGCGTGCCCGAGCTGAGCCTGCCCGGCAGCCAGGTGGTCATCATCGACGAGCGCTCCGAGCTGGCCGGCAGCTTCCGCGGCGTGCCGCAACACGACGTCGGTCCCCGCACCGACGTCCTGGATGCATGCCCCAAGGTCGAGGGCATCCACTGGGCCTTGCGCGCGCTCAGTCCCGGGGTGCTGGTGACCGACGAGGTGGGCACGGCCGCCGACGCCGAGGCCATCGCTCGGGCTGCGCACTCGGGCTGCACCATCCTGGCCTCCGCGCATGCCGACGACGTCACGCAGGCCCGCCGCCGGCCCGGGCTGGGGCTCCTCTTCGAGCTGGGGGTCTTCGAGCGGGTGGTCGTGCTGAGCCGTCGCAACGGGCCGGGTACCGTCGAGCGCATCAGCGCGGCCGCGGCGGGGGAAGGCGCCCCATGATCGCCACGGTGGCAGGCCTGCTCCTGACCGCCGGCGGTCTGGGAGGGGTGGGCTGGCTCCGGGCGAGCGCGCTGGGCGGGCGCTGCCGCGACCTGGATCAGCTGCGCCGGGCCCTCACCATCCTGCGGGCCTCCGTCGCCTTCGCACGGGTGCCGGCAGCTGTGGCGCTCGCCCGAGCCGCGCGGGCGGGTCGAGGGCCGGTGGCGGAAGCCTGTGCTCATGCGGCCCGGTTGCTGGAGAGCGGTGCGTCGGCCTCCGCAGGAGAGGCGTGGTGGGCCGGCTTGGAGAGGGTGCGGGAGCGGCTTTGCTTGATGCCCGAGGACCTCGACATGGTGCGGGAGTTTTGCGTGGACTTCGGTCGGCTCGACGCGGCGACCCAGGAGTCCCGGCTGGCCGACGCCCTGGCGCGGGTCCACCTGGCCCTGGAGCAGGCGGGGCAGGAACGCCAGCGTCTGGAGCGGCTCTATCGGTTCTCGGGGCTGGCGGCCGGGCTGGCCGTGGCCATCATGCTGGTGTGAGGCGGGGGTCGGCCGGTTGGACATCAACCTGATCTACCGCATCGCCGGCCTGGGTATCGTCATCGCCATTCTGCATCTCTTCCTGTCCCAGGCGGGCCGGGAGGAGCAGGCTCAGATGCTGAGCCTGGCCGGCGTCATCATCGTGCTGCTGTGGATCATCCAGCTCATCGGGCAACTGTTCCGGGACGTCGAGACCGTCTTTCGGTGGTGGTAGCCGGTGGAGCTGGTCGGCCGGGTGGCCGGCGTGGCCCTGGTCATCGCCATCTGGCTGAGCCTGCTGCGAGGACGGACGCCCGAGCTGGCCCTGGCGCTGTTGGTGGCCTTCTCGGCGCTGGCGGTGGGAGCGGCCTTGGGGCCGCTCCAGGAGGTGGTGCAGACCTTCGCCCGGCTCGATCGGGCCGCCGGGGGCAACGGCGCCTACCTGGGAGTGGTGCTGCGCGCCATGGCCATCGCCTACGTCGCCGCCTTCGGAGCGCAGATCTGCCGGGATGCGGGCCAGCCGTCGCTTGGCATGACGGTGGAGCTGGTCGGCAAGGTGGCCATCCTGGTGACGGCCGTCCCCGTCTTCGTGGCGCTGCTGGATGCACTGTGGCGGCTGCTGCCGGCCATCACGTGAAGGCGAGGAAGAGCGGGGGATGATGCGCGTCGCGCTGGTCTGGGCGCTTGTGATGCTGGCGGTGGCAGCGCCGGCCAACGGTGGACAGGCGACCCCACCGCCCCAGGCCGACCCGGTGGGGCTCCTGGAGGCGGTCTACGAGGAGGGTCTCGCCCACGTCGACCTGCAGGGGATCGACGAGCTCTACGAGATGGTGGATCCCGAACTCCGGGCCCGGCTCGAGGTCGACTGGGGGCGCTTCCTGCGCACCATGGGCCGGGAGGGACTGCCGTCCTCGGAACGCTTGCTGGAGGCGCTCGCGGCCGCCTTCGCGAGGGAGCTGGTGCTCAACGCCCACCTGCTGGCACGCCTCCTGGCGCTGGCCGTCCTGGGTGCCGTGCTGCACCAGCTCGGCAGGGGGCTGGGTGGCGACGCGGTCGTCGAGGTGGGACGGGCCGTCGTGCTGCTGTCGCTGGTGCTGGTGGGGCTGGGCAGCTTCCGGGTGGTGCTGGAGGCGGTCGGCGGCAGCATCCGGCAGATGACCAGCATCGCCCAGGCGCTCTTGCCCACCCTGGCGGGGCTGGGGGGCCTGGCGGGCATGGGGTCGGCCACGTCGGTGGCGTTGCATCCCATCCTGCTGGGCGTCGTGGGGCTCTCGGGGGATCTGCTGCAACGCGTCGTCGTACCGGGGCTGGTGCTGGGCGCCACCCTGGGCGTGGCCGGCCACGTGGCCACGGACTTCCCGCTGTTCAGGCTCAGCCGGTTCGTCCAGCAGGTGTCGCTGGTGGTGCTGGGGTTGTGCCTGACGGTGCTGCTGGGGGTGGTGGCGGTGCGGGGTGCCATCGGTCCGGTGGCCGACAGCGTGGCGCTGCGCACCACCAAGTTCATCGCCGGCACCACGGTGCCCGTGGTCGGCAAGATGGTCTCCGAGGCCGTCGAGGTGGTGGCGGGCGGTGGGGCGCTCATCCGCAGCGGCCTGGGGGCCGTCGGGTTGGCCATGACGCTGTTGGTCAGCCTGGCGCCGGTGCTCAAGCTCCTGGCGGTGCTCTTCGTCTTTCGGCTGGCCTCGGCGCTGCTGGAGCCGGTGGGGGACCCCGCCCTGACCGGGGCGCTGGGCATCATCGGCGACACCCTGGGTCTGCTGCTGGCCGGGCTGGCCGCCACGGTGGTCGTCTTCCTCCTGGCCATCACGGCCATGGTGGGGGCCTCGACGGTGCCGTGGCTGATCCGTTGAGGCGGCGGGGGCCACAACGCCGTGTGGACGAGCCTGTTGCAGTGGGCCCAGCAGATCGTCGCGATGGCGGTCCTCTTCACCCTGGTCTCGTTGCTGATGCCCGATGGCTCGCTCAGGGGGACGGTGCGGGCCGTCATGGGCCTGGCCCTGTTGGCGGCGGTGGTCGGGCCGGTGGTGGGAGTGGTGGAGGACGCCGGGGTCTGGAACGAGGCCGCCACGCGATGGGTGCCGGTATTGGAACCCCGGGAGCCCGTGCCGGGGGGGATGCCCCTGGTGCGGGAGGGCCTGGAGGCCAGCATGAACGACCGGGCCTTGGAGCTGAGTGCGGCGAGAAGCGCGCAGGCCGTGCGCCGGGCGCTGGAGGGGGCCGGGTACGAGGTGCTGGAGGTGGCGTGGCGCCTGGACGTCGCGAGCGGGCCTCGCCTGGAGGTGCGAGTGCGACGCCGGGCCCGCCTCGGCGTCGAGCCGGACCGGCTGCCCGACTACGTGGCGGCGTTGGCGGGTCTGGAGGATGCCCGGGCTCTCGAGCTCGAGGTGGTGCCGTAAGGCGCGGCGAGGGCCTGTGGTGACGACGGGAGCGGGGTCCGCGATGGCAGAGCGACAGGACCAACATCCCATGTCGGCACGCGAACGGGAGTGGCTGGCACGCTGGTCGGGCTTGCTGCGACTGCCTCCCGCGCAGGCGCGCACGGCCGCCTACCTGCTGGCTGCTGCGGCCGTGGGGATTGCGCTTCTGGGTCTGCCGGATCTGATGAGGCCGGCGACGCCTGCGGTCGGCGTGGGCGGTCCCGGCGGCGCCGGGAACGAGCGGTTGATGGCGGCCACGAGCCTGCCGGCTCCGGCATCGGCGGAGAACTCCGGCTACGCAGAGGCGGTCGAGCGTGAGCTGGAGGCCGTCCTGGGCCTGATGGAAGGCGTGGGCAGCGTCAAGGTCTTCATCACGTGGGAACGGGGGCCCGAGCGGGTCCTGGCCTTCGACGAGACCGTCGAGCAACGAGAGCCGGCAGCCCAGGCCGACGCCGGCCGATCTCCCGCGGTCTCCGAGCGTCGCCTTCAGCGCCAGCTCGCCATCGTGCGGGACAGTGACGGGCGCCGGGAGTCGCCCGTGGTGCTCACCGAGCGCGCCGCGGTCGTGAGGGGGGTGATGGTCGTGGCCGACGGCGCCCGGGATCCGAGCGTGCGCCTGGCCATCCAGCGTGCGGTGTCGGCGGCCCTGGGCGTCGCGCCCTATCGCATCCACGTGGAGGCCAAGCGCCGTTGAGCGACGCCCCATTCTCCAGTCGGTCGGAAGGGAGTGTGCGCCGTGTTTTACACCCTCAACATGCGGTCCGCACGGCACTGGATGGTAGGGGTGGCGGCCGGGCTGCTCGGCTTCGCCATCTGGTCGGTGGTCGAGCGGGGGCCGTGGGCCTCGGGGGTCCCGCTGGCGTTCAACCGGGAGTTCGGTCCCGTGCAGGTGCTGCCGGCCACCAGTTCGTCGACGTCCGAGCCTGCGAGCCGCTCGTCGGCCACGGTCTCGGTACAGCCGGTCGTGCCGGCCGCGGCCGAACCGGGGGCGCAGGGGACCGCCTCCCAGGGCGCGAGTGCGCCGGTGCGGGTCAGCCCCGACGAATTCAGGGCCCAGCGTGAGCGCCTGCGCAGCCAGGAGATGGAGCTGGCCCGCCAGGTGCTGGACGATCCCGAGGCGTCGGAGACTCGCAAGGGCGAGGCGCAGCGCGAGCTGCTGGAGCTGTTGCAGCGGAGCCGCCAGGAGCTCGAGATCGAACAATTGCTGGCGGCGGCCGGCGTACCGGACGCGGCCGTCAGCATCGGCGACTCGGGGGTGCAGGTGGTGGTACCCAGGCCCGTCACGGCCCAGGGGGCGGCCCGCATCGGCGAGCTGGTGGCCCGCATGGCCGGCGTGCGGCGGGAGAATATCTCTATCATCGACAGCCTGACCGCTTTCGGCCCGTAGAGGGGATGGCAGGAAAGAGGGACGCCACGGTGAAATAACGGCCGTGCTTGGCCCGGCTGGCTCCGCGCTTGGTGACTGAGGTGGGAGTGGGCACGTGATTGACGGCGCAGTCCGACTGACGTTGAAGGAGATAAAAGAACTCATCCGCGTCCTGGACGAGACCGACGTCGCCGAGCTGACCGTGGAGAGCGACGGCGTCAAGATAACGATCCGCAAGGCGGCAGCCTTCGCCCCGTCGGTGGCCACGCTGGCCGCCACGTTGCCGGCGGTGGCCGGCACCCAGGCCCAGCCGGCCCCATCCCCGACGCAGGACCACGCCGGAGCTCCCGCCGGAGCTCCGGCTGTCGCCGATCATGCGGCTGTCGACGACGACCGCTACGTGACGGTGCGCGCCCCGATGGTGGGCACCTTCTATCGGGCACCCGCGCCGGACGCACCTCCGTACGTCGAGGTGGGGCAGACCGTGGAGCCCGGTCAGGTGCTGTGCATCATCGAGGCGATGAAGCTGATGAACGAGATCGAAGCCGAGGTGCGGGGCCGAGTCAGTGCCATCCTGGTGGAAAACGGCCAACCCGTCGAATACGGCCAGCCCCTCATGCGACTGGAGCGCGTGTGAGCCTCCCGCCGGGGAGGCGAGGTCCTCGTACCCGCGGGTGGCCCAGGGCGGGTGCGAGCGCGCTCCAGGACCCTTTTCCAGAGGTGGAGTCGTTACGTGTTTGAGAAGGTGCTGATCGCCAATCGCGGGGAGATCGCCCTGCGTGTGATCCGGGCGTGCCGCGAGCTCGGGATCCGCACCGTCGCCGTCTTCTCCGAGGCGGACAAGGATAGCCTGCCCGTGCAGCTCGCGGACGAGGCTTACTGCATCGGGCCAGCGACGTCGGCCCGCAGCTACCTCAACATCCCCAACATCGTCAGCGCCGCGCTGCTGGCCGGCGTCGACGCCATCCACCCGGGCTACGGGTATCTCTCCGAGCGGGCCGACTTCGCCGAGATCTGCGAGAGCCACGGCATCGTCTTCATCGGGCCGCCCTCGTCGGCCATCGAGATGATGGGCAACAAGCTCAAGGCCCGCAAGAGGGTGGCGGAGGCGGGCGTGCCGGTGCTGCCGGGCAGCCAGGAGCCCGTCGACGAGCAGCAGGCCCTGGAGATCGCCGACGAGATCGGCTACCCGGTCATGGTCAAGGCGGCCGCGGGGGGCGGCGGTCGAGGCATGCGCGTCGCCCACAATCCCGAGGAGCTGCGGCGGGTGCTGGCCGCGGCTCGGGCCGAGGCCGAGGCCGCCTTCGGCGACGGCTCGGTCTACGTGGAGCGCCTGCTGGAGGGCGCCCGGCACGTGGAGATCCAGGTCCTGGCCGATCGGGCGGGCCACATGGTGCACCTGGGCGAGCGGGAGTGCTCCATCCAGCGGCGACACCAGAAGATCATCGAAGAGGCGCCCTCGCCGGCCGTCGATGAGTCGTTGCGGCGGGCCATGGGGGAGGCCGCCATCCGGGCCGCCCGGTCGGTGGGGTACGTCAACGCAGGCACCGTCGAATTCCTGCTGGACCAACAGGGCCGCTTCTACTTCCTGGAGATGAACACGCGCATCCAGGTGGAGCACGGCGTCACCGAGATGGTGACGGGCGTGGACCTGGTGAAGGCCCAGATCCGCATCGCCGCAGGCGAGGAGCTGTCGCTCTCCCAGGAGGACGTGCGGCTCGACGGGCACGCCATCGAGTGCCGGATCAACTGCGAGGACTCGCAGAGCTTCATGCCGTCGCCCGGTACCATCACCGGGATACACTTTCCAGGCGGACCGGGCATCCGCATCGACACGGCGATCTTTGCCGGTTACACGGTGCCGCCGTATTACGACTCCCTGCTGGCCAAGCTGATGGCATGGGGGCAGGATCGCGAAGAGGCGGTCGCCCGGATGGCCCGGGCCCTGGAGGAGTTTCGCATCGACGGCGTCCGCACCAACCTCGACCTCCTGCGCCGCATCGTGGCGACCCGGGAGTTTCGGCGCGGGGAGCTGTCGACCGACTTCATCCAGCGCATGTTTCAGGGCCAGGAGGTGCGCTCGGCCGCCGTCTGAGGCGGAATCCGGCGACCTGCTATAATGGCCTTGCCCGCGACGGCCACGAGCGGCGTGCGGTCGCCGTGCCGTGCGGGCCACCGCGAGGAGGGGTTTCGGTGGATTCCGAGCAGTGGCCGGGTGGGCAGCGACCGGCTCTCACCTCGTCGGGCGAGGACCGGCGACAGGAGCTGCCGCAGGAGATCCCCGGGGGCTTCATCGAGTCCCAGGAGGGCGAGCTGGGCGAGGTCCGCATCGCCAATGACGTGGTCAGCACCATCGCCGGGCTGGCCGCGATCGAGGTGGAGGGCGTCGCCGGCATGGCCGGGGGCATCGCCGGGGGCATCTCGGAGATCCTGGGCCGTCGCAACCTCTCCCGCGGGGTGCGGGTCGAGGTGGGGGAGCACCAGGCGGCCATCGATCTCTTCGTCATCGTCCATTACGGGGTGCGGATCCCCGAGGTGGCCTGGCGGGTCCAGGAGAACGTCAAGCGCCAGATCGAGACCATGACGGGCCTCGAGGTCACCGAGGTCAACGTCCACATCCAGGGAGTCCAGCTGCCCCAGGCGGAGCGGACCGAGGAGAGCCGCGTCCGCTGAGCGGGGAGGGGTGAGCCCGTGGAGCCGTTGATACCTTCGTCGCCCCGACGGGACGAGGGTGAGTTGCCCGCCCGGCTTCCCCTGACCGATCGGCTGCTGGTGTTGCTGAGCGGGCTGGTGGTGATGGCGGCGGGCTTCGCCAGCCTCGGCATGGGGCTCTTCGGGTGGGACGGGCCGGGCGCGCTCTCCCGCTGGATGAGCGAGCGAGCGGTGCAGGGGAGGGTCGCGGGGGCCGCGGCGGGCGCCGTGCTGGCCCTGCTGGGCGCGGCAGCGTTGCGCCCCGCCTTCGTGCGCCTGGGCTACGAGCGCAGCATCGTGCGCGCCACCGGGCTGGGCGAGGTGCACGTCTCCCTGAGGGCCATCCAGACCCTGGCGCGCCGGGCGGCCGCGCAGGTGCAGGGCATCCGGGACGTCGAGGTCGACGTCTACCCGGGAGGCGGCGGTGACGTCGGCGTGCGCGTGGCCGTCCTGGTCGCCCCGGACCAGAGCATCCCGGAGCTGTGCGACGAGGTGCAGGCCCGCATCGAGCAGTACCTGCGGCAGACGGCGGGGGTCAGTTGCAGCCACATCCGGGTGCTGGTGCGCGGCGTGGCGCGTGAGACGCACCGGCCCCGGACGGAGTAAGGGGGGCGTAGCCCTCCGACGCGCGGAGGGTGGTGCGTCCGTGGGAAGCAGGCGACTGGCCCGTGAGGTGGCCTTGCGGGTGCTCTTCCAGGTCGACGTGGGCAAGGCTGACCCGCAGCTGGCCCTGGAGCAGAGCCTCAAGCAGGTGCCGCTCGCACCGGCGCAGGCCGCCTTCGCCCGCCAGTTGGTGGAGGGGACCCTGGCCCACCTGCAGGAGATCGATCGCCTGCTCGCACGTTTCGCCATCGACTGGACCCTGGAGCGCATGGCCAATGTCGATCGCAACGTGATGCGCATGGCCGTCTACGAGATCCTCTACCTCAAGGAGATCCCGCCGGGCGTCTCCATCAACGAGGCCGTGGAGCTGGCCAAGAAGTACGGGGATACCGAGTCGGGCAAGTTCGTCAACGGCATCCTGGGCAACGTGGTGCGGCATGTCCACGAGCGCTGAGCGGGCGGCCGGGTGGCCGGCCGAGGCGCCGTGGGCCGGAGTGGCTCCCGCGGGCCAGGTGCTGACGGTCAGCCAGCTCACCGAGCGGATCCGCGCCCGCATCGCCTCCGATCCCCGGCTCGCCTCCCAGGTCGCGGTGACCGGCGAGCTCAGCAACGTCAAGGCGCACTCGGGTTCCGGCCACCTCTACTTCTCGCTCAAGGACAGACAGAGCCGCGTCGCCTGCGTCATGTGGCGCAACCATGCCCAGCGCCTGGGATTCGAGCCCCGTGACGGCATGCAGGTGGTGGCCACCGGCTACGTCGACGTCTACCCGGCGGCCGGTGTCTACCAGCTCTACGTCCAGGGGCTCTATCCCGTGGGGCTGGGGCTGTTGTACGCGCGGCTGCAGGAGCTGTACCAGCGGCTGAGCCAGGAGGGCCTCTTCGACGCGGCGCGCAAGCGCCCGCTGCCGCCGTGGCCGCGGGGGGTCGGGGTGGTGACCTCGCCCGACGGGGCGGCGCTGCGAGACGTGGTGGCCGTCTTCCGCCGGCGCAGCCCGCGCACGCCCCTCGTGCTCTCGCCGGCCCAGGTGCAGGGCGACGGAGCGGTCGAGAGCCTGATCCGGGCGCTGGAGCGGATCGTGCAGGTGCCATGGGTCGACGTCGTCATCGTGGCGCGGGGTGGCGGAAGCGCCGAGGACCTTTGGATCTTCAACGACGAGCGGCTGGTCCGGGCGATAGCCGCATGCCCCAAGCCGGTGGTATGCGCCATCGGCCACGAGACCGACGTGACGCTGGCGGAGCTGGCGGCCGACCGGCGGGCACCGACGCCCTCGGCGGCCGCGGAGGTGGCGGGGCCCGACGAGGCGGCGGCCCGGCTGGGGCTGCAACAGCAAGCCTTGCGGCTGGAGCGGGCCATCCGACGGCACCTGGCCCGCCTGCACGAACGGGTCCAGCGCGCCGTCTCCCACCCCGCTCTGGTGCGGCCCGATCGGTGGCTGGGGCGACACCGCCAGCGACTGGACGAGATGGTCTTGCGGGGCGAGGCGGCCATGCGACGGGCCCTGGAGGGCCCCCGCCTGGCCCTGGCGTCGCTGTCGGGTCGACTGTCGGCGTCGAGCCCGCTGGAGGCGCTGGCGCGCGGGTACGCGCTGGTGCAGGAGGAGGCCACCGGCCGCTGGGTGCGCAGGGCCGGCGAGGTGGGCCCCGGCGCTCACCTGAGGCTTCGGATGTACGACGGGGTCCTTCGGTGCCGGGTACTCTCCCCGCCCGAGCAGGCGGGGGAAAGTGGGCCCGTCGGGCCGGTCCGACCGGGAGGTGCCCAACATGTCGAGTCAGCCTGATGAGACGCCCGTCCGACCGGAGGACGAGGTCGAGGCGTTGCCGTTCGAGGAGGCCCTCGCCCGGTTGGAGCGGGCGGTGCTGGCCCTGGAGTCGGGGGAGTTGAGCCTGGAGCAAGCACTGGCCACATACGAGGAAGGGGTGAGGATGGCCAGGGTCTGCGCCCGCCGCCTGGAGCAGGCCGAGCAGCGGCTGGCCGTGCTGGCGGAGGAGTCGGGCCGGGTGGTGTTGCGGCCCTTCGAGCCGACCCGGGCCTCCGAGGGCCATGGATGAGCACATCCAGGATACGCAACGAGCCAGCGCCTACCTGGCGCGATGGGCGGCGCGGGTGGAGGCCGAGCTGGATCGGCTGCTGCCGCCCGAATCCGAGCCGCCGCAAGTCCTGCACCGTGCCATGCGCTACTCGACCCTCTCCCCGGGCAAGCGCCTGCGGGCGGTGCTGGCCGTCGCGGCGTGCGAGGCGGTGGGCGCCGACGGCGAGAGGGCTCTGAGCCTGGGCGCCGCCATCGAGATGATCCATGCCTATTCCCTCATCCACGACGACCTGCCGGCCATGGACGACGACGACTGGCGGCGCGGCCGCCCCAGTTGCCATCGGGCCTTCGGCGAGGGGGTCGCGATCCTGGCCGGCGACGCGCTGCAGACCCTGGCCTTCGAGGTGTTGAGCCAGTTGCCGGCCCTCGCCGGCATCCAGCCGTCGACGGCGGTGGCGGTGACCGCCGTGCTTGCCCGTGCCACGGGCAGCCGTGGCATGGCCGGCGGCCAGGCGGCCGACCTGGAGGCCATGGGGCGGGCGGTGGACGCTGCGACCCTCTCGTTCATCCACCGGCACAAGACCGCGGCGCTCATCCGTGCGTCGCTGGTCAGCGGGGCGCTGGTGGGGCTCGACGAGGGGGAGGCGGGCCTGCGCGACCCGGTGGTAGCGGCTCTGGGGCGCTTCGGCGAGAGTCTGGGTGTGGCCTTCCAGATCGTCGACGATTTGCTGGACGCGGACGACGAGCGCAAGGCGGACGAGGCGAGCTACCCGCGGCTGTTGGGGCGGGAGAGGGCCGTGCAGGAGGCCGATCGGCTCACCCACGAGGCGCTGGCCGCAGTGGAGGCGCTGGGGCCCCGGGGCCAGCTGCTGGGTGCCATGGCACGGCTATTGCGCCATCGAGAGGCTTGAGGGCGGGCCCGACCGCCGTGGAAGGATGCGTCGGGCGCGCGCATGTGATATAGTGAAACTCGGCCCCTGACGGCGGGTGGTGCAGTATCCTAGTCGGGGCGCCCATACCCTGAAGACGGGCCTAAAAATCCGTCGAGGGCACATCGATGAAGTCCCTGGTGGTTGCTGCGGACGCCCAGTCCGGGGTGGCTGCTGGGGGTTAAGGCGGTAGGGCGATCTGCAACGGCATGCAGGCGTGGACCCTGCCGCCGCGGAGACCTGTCGCCGTGGGGCGCCCGCTCCTCATCAGGGGCCGGGCAAACTACGGGACAGGAGTGAACCTGCACGCGGTGTCGGGTACGAGGAGCACGAAGCTCCGGGTCCCGCTGCTGGGTGCAGCGTAGCCTGCCTTGAGCTGCCGGCGCGGGATGGCCGGGTGTCGCGAGGGGCGATGCCGCTAGGGCCCGGCCGCGTCGCTCCGAAAGCTGGCCTGAAAGCGTCGGGGCAAAAGAGGCTAGGGGTAAGGGTGCTCCGCCGAGGAAAACTCCTAGGCTGTCCACGTGCCGGTGGGGCGCTCCGGGGATTGCGGTGTGGTCTAAGTGGTAATCCAGCCCTGCGCGCGGCGACGCGGCAGAGCGGCCGGAAAGGGGAAACCGCCGGGCCGGCGACGGACCGGAGGGCCGTTGGGAAAACCTGCTGGACCTGAAGCCACAATGTTTACTCGGGGCGCTGCCACTCGCCGAGGGGTCCCTCGGTTTGTATGAGTGCCGGTCACGCGCTTCGCCGATTCCTTACCGTTGGACTGGGCACCGCTATCATCTCGGCGCTCCTTGCACTGTCGAGCACGAGCAGCGCCGCCTCCCTGGGCCTGGCTGCCTCGGTGGCCGGGTTGTCACTGGTCATCGCTCTCGGCGTACTCTTCGACATCCTGGGCGTCGCGGCCACGGCCGCGGACGAGGAGCCCTTCCACGCCATGGCGGCAGACCGGGTCTTCGGAGCCCGGCACGCCATCTGGATCGTGCGGCACGCGGACCGGGTCGCCAACTTCGCCAACGACATGGTGGGCGATGCCGCCGGCATCCTCTCCGGCGCGCTGGGAGCGGCCGTGGTCGGCCAGATCGTGTCGCGTCTCCCGGCCGTCAGCGACGTCTGGGCGACGACGGGCATGGTGGCCGTGGTCTCGGGGCTGGTCGTGGGAGGCAAGGCTGCCTTCAAGGGCTTCGCCATCGACCGCTCCCAGGCCATCGTCTTCGCCATGGGGCGCTTCCTGGCCCGGCTGGAGCGACTGGTCGGGCGGCCCGTGCTGACGGGCGGCAACGGCGCGGACCGGCGAGGCGGCCCCAACCGTCGCGCCGCCTCGCGAGGGGTGCGACGGCGGGCACGATGAGCAGCGACGAGCGTCTGCGGGCTGACCAGCTCCTGGTGCGGCTCGGGCTGGCCGTCAGCCGGGAGCAGGCGCAGGCCCTGATCCGGGCCGGGCGGGTACGCATGGGCGACCAGACGCTCGATCGCCCGGCCCAGCGGCTGCCCACCGACGCCCCCCTCGAGGTGGTGGCGCCCCTGCATCCCTACGCGAGCCGCGGCGGGCTCAAGCTCGAGCGGGTGTTGCGGAGCTGGCCCATCCCCGTGCAGGGGGCGGTGGCCATGGACGTGGGCGCCTCCACGGGCGGCTTCACCGACTGCTTGTTGCAGCACGGGGCCCGCAAGGTCTACGCCGTCGACGTCGGCTACGGCCAGCTGGCCTGGAAGCTGCGCACCGACCCCCGGGTGGTGGTGCTGGAGCGCACCAACGTGCGCCACCTGGCCCCCTCCCGGCTGGACGAGCCCGTGGACCTCATCGTCGTCGACGTCTCGTTCATCTCCGTCACCCTCTTCCTGGGGCGGCTGGGCGACTTCCTGCGCCCCGAGGGCTGGATCGTGGTGCTGGTCAAGCCGCAGTTCGAGGCCGGTCGTGACCAGGTGTCGCGCGGGGGCGTGGTGAAGGACCCCGACGTCCACCGCCAGGTCCTGCGCAAGGTGGCCACCTGCGGGCTGGCGGCCGGCTTCGGGGTCGAGACCATGATGGCCAGCCCTCTTCTGGGGCCGAAAGGCAATGCAGAGTTTTTCATCGTATTCAAGAGGCCGGGCCTCCCCGCCGACGAGGCGCGGATAGAGGCCCTGGTGACCGAGGCGCTGCAGCAGGTGCCCCATCCGGGATGAGAGAGGCCGGGGGTCTGGGTTGCTGAGCGAGGTCATCGTCGCTCCCCATCGGGAGAAGCCGGAGGCCCTGCGCCTGGCCCTGGGCCTGGTGGAGGAGATCCGGCGGCTGGGGGTCCGGGTCTACCTGGAGACCGAGGGCGCCCGCACGCTGGGGCGGCCGGACCTGGCATGGCCCGGGGAGGATTGGGATGGCGCCGACGCGGTGGTGGTGCTGGGCGGCGACGGGGCGCTGCTGCACGCGGCCCGGCGCGCGGCGCCGCTGGGTGTGCCCGTGCTGGGGGTCAACGTGGGGCGGCTGGGCTTCCTGGCCGACGTGGAGGCCTCGGAGCTGCCCGCCATGCTGGGGCGCTTCGTCGAAGGCCGTTTCTCGGTGGAGGCACGCATGATGGTGACCGCCCGCCTGGTGCGCGGTCAGGAGGAGGTCGCCACCTACCTGGCGCTCAACGACGTCGTGGTGGCGCGTTCGACGTACAGCCGCATCGCCCGCCTGGAGGCTCGCGCCGGCGCCTCCATCGTCGGCGCCTTCCCGGCCGACGGTCTCATCGTGGCGACGCCGACGGGTTCCACGGCCTACTCCCTGTCGGCCGGTGGGCCCATCGTCCATCCGCTCCTGGATTGCCTGGTCATCACGCCCATCTGTCCACACTCGCTGGCGGCCCGCCCCGTCGTGGTGAGGCCCGACGACTCCATCACCATCCGCGTCGACGGCCCGGCCGACGACCTGGTCATGACCGTCGACGGCCAGCAGAGCCAGGTCATGCGGCCGACCGACGTGGTGGTGGTCGAGCGGGCTCCCCACCGGGCGAAGCTGGTGCGCCTGAGCGGGCGTTCGCCCTATGCACTGGTGCGCGAGCGCCTGAGTCACCCGGAGGTGTGAGGGGGCTCCATGAAGGCCCGGCGGCAAGCGGCCATCCTTCGCATCATACGCGACGTGCCCATCCAGACGCAGGAGGAGCTCATCGACTACCTGCGCCGTCAGGGCATCCATGCCACCCAGGCCACCATCTCCCGTGACATCAAGGAGCTGCGCCTGGTCAAGGTGCCCACGGGCGACGGGCACTACCGCTACGCACAGGCGCGGGAGCCCGACATGGCCGAGCGGGTCGCCCGGGCCCGGCGGGCCGTGCAGGAGTACGTGACGGGCGTCGAGGCGGTCGGCCACCTGGTGCTGGTCAAGACCCTCTCCGGCACGGCCAACGCCGTGGCGGCCGCGCTCGACGCGCTCGACTGGCCCGAGGTCATCGGGACCATCGCCGGCGACGACGCGATCCTGGTGCTGGTGAGGCCTTCGGAGCCGAGCGGCCCAGACCCGGGGGCCCAGGTCGTGCGAGACCGCCTGCTGGCGCTGCGCTGATGGGGGGCGGCCGTGCTCAAGGAGCTGTTCGTGGAGAACTTCGCCCTGGTGGAGCGGGCCCGCGTCCCCTTCGGGCCCGGCTTCAACGTCCTGACCGGCGAGACGGGCGCGGGCAAGTCGCTGGTGCTGGACGCCCTGGGAGCCGCGGTGGGACACCGGGTTTCCCCGGAGATGGTGCGCCGGGGGGCCTCGGCGGCGCGGGTGGAGGCGGCGTTCGAGATCGACGAGGGCTCCACGCTGGCCCGTCGTCTGGAGGCCCTGGGCTTTCCCCCGGAGGACGGGCTGCTGGTGCTGACCCGCGAGATCGTGGCGGGGGGCCGGGGGCGCTCCCGCATCAACGGACGCCTCGTCTCCACCACCGAGCTGGCCAAGGTGGGGAGCCTGCTGGTCGACATCCACACCCAGCACGAGAGCCAGCGCCTCATGCAGCCTGCCGTCCAGCTCGAGCTGCTCGATGCCTTCGCGGGTGAGCAGGCCCTGGCCCTCGTGCGGGAGGTCGGGGATGCCTGGGAGGCGATGGAGCGCCTCTCGGCGGAGCTGGAGGCCCTGCGCACGGGCGAGAGGCAGCGGCTGCAAGAGCTGGATCTGCTGCGCTTCCAGGTCGAGGAGATCGAGGCGGCCCGCCTGCAGCCCGGGGAAGAGGCGGCCTGGATGGAGGAGCACGCCCGGCTGACCCACGCGGCGCGGCTGCAGGAGCTGCTGGGGCTCGCCCTCGACCTGCTGGGTGGCTCGGGCACCGGCGAGACCAATGCTCTGTCCGCGCTGGCGGCGGCAGGCCGGGCCCTGGAAGAGGCGGCATCCCTGACGCCTGCGCTGGGCTCCCTGGCCCAGGAGCTGGCCGCTCAGATCGAGTCCCTTTCGGAGCTGAGTCGGGCGGTACGCCGATACCTCGAGCAATGCGAGCCCGACCCCGAGCGGCTGGCCGAGGTGGAGGCCCGCCTGGCCCTGCTGGAGCGGCTCAAGCGCAAGTACGGCCCCACCGTCGAGGCGGTGCTGGCCTACGCCGACGAGGCCCGGGCGCGCCTGGCATCGCTGGAGGGCGCCTCCGACCGCCTGGCGGTCGTGGAGCGGGAGCTCGAGCAGGCCCAGGCGCGCTACGACGAGGCGGCACGGCGGCTCAGCTCCATCCGACGAGAGGCGGCGCACCGGTTGGCCGAGGCCATCGAGGCGGAGCTGCGCCAGCTGGCCATGCCCAGGGCGACCTTTTCGGTGGAGATCGAGCCGCAGCCGCCGGGTCCTTCGGGCACCGAGCGCGTGGTCTTCCAGTTTAGCGCCAATCCTGGCGAGCCCCCGAGGCCTCTGGCACGCATCGCCTCGGGAGGCGAGCTCTCCCGCACCATGCTGGCCTGCCGAGCGGTGCTGGCCGAGGCCGATCCGGTGCCCGTGCTGGTCTTCGACGAGCCCGACGCGGGGCTGGGCGGACGGGCGGCTCAGGCCGTGGCAGAGCGGCTGGCTCGCATCGGACGGCAACGGCAGGTACTGGTGGTGACGCATCTGCCGCAGGTGGCCAGCATGGCCGACCATCACCTGGCCGTGCGCAAGCACGAGGACGAGCGCACCACCCGCATCGAGATCGAAGCGCTGGCCGGCGACCAGCGGGTCGCCGAACTGGCCCGCATGCTGGGGGGCACCGACGTCACCGAGACGGCCCGGCGCCACGCCAGCGAGCTGTTGCGGATGGCAGGCGAGGCCAAGAGGGCGTCCTGAGGTCCAGCGGCGGCGGATCCGGGCTCCTTTCTCACCGACTTACCCGGCGCCGGCCGGGTGGGGGCGGGGGAATCTAGCCCGGGGGCGTCGCCAATGGCAAAGGTGCCCACGCCACGAACGAAGGTCTTCCGGGCCGTCGCGGGCTTGTGCTCGACCGCACTCGTTGCCCTCCTCCTCATCACCACCACCTTCCCGGAGCGGCTGCGCGCCTTTCCCGGGCGGGTCGCGTGGTTGCCGGTGTTACCCATGATCCGGGTGAGCGGGCCGGAGGACCGTTTCTCCGTGGTCTTCCGCGACCGCCGGGGCGTCGGGCTCGAATTCGACCGGCCGGGGAGTGTCCGGCTGGAGCTGAGCCTCTGGGGCTGGTTGCACCTTCGCCCGCTGCTGGTGGAGGTGGTGCCGCCGCTCAAGCTGGTGCCGGGCGGGCAGGCCATCGGGGTGATGCTGGCCCCGGCCGGAGTCCTGGTGGAGGGGATCCTGCCCGTCCAGGAGTCGACGGGAGGGCTGCGCTACCCGGCACGGGAGGCCGGGCTGCAGGCCGGCGACGTCATCGTCGCGGTGGACGGGCTGGCCGTCAGCTCCCCCGACGAGGTGGCCCGGCTGCTGAGCCGGGCGGCGAAGGAGGGCCGGCCCGTCCGGGTCGTGTACATGCGCGAGGGCCGGCGACACGAGACACGGCTCGCCCCGACGGCGGGCGTCGTGGCGCGGGGCGACACGGCGGCGCGAGTCGGCGGCGAGGCCCACGGCATCGGATTGCTGCTGCGGGACCCTGCCGTCGGCGTGGGTACCCTCACCTTCTACGATCCCCAGACGGGTAGATTTGCCGCCCTCGGACACATGGTGGTGGAGGGTTCCCGCCGGCCGGTCACCATGCCCGACGGACGCATCGTCCGGGCCGCCATCTCGGGAGTCGCCGCGGCGGTGCGCGGCCGCCCGGGGGAGAAGATCGGGCTCTTCCGTCGGGAATCGGGCGAACTGGGCGTCGTCGAGCGAAACACGCCGGTGGGGATCTTCGGCCGGCTGACCGGCGAAGTCCCACCGGGGCTGATCACCGAGCCGCTGCCCGTGGCGCTGGACGGCCAGGTGAAGGAGGGGCCCGCCACCGCCCTGACGGTGGTGGATGGCGAGCGGGTGGAGGCCTTCGCCATCGAGGTGCTGCGCATCCGCACGCTGGGAGTGCCGGAGAGCCAGCGGCTGGTGCTACGGGTGACGGATCCCGGGCTTCTGGCGAGGACCGGCGGCATCGTCCAGGGCATGAGCGGCAGCCCCATCATCCAGGAGGGTCACCTGATCGGCGCCATCACCCACGTGGCCGTGCAGGACCCCACCCGGGGCTACGGGGTGCTGATGGAGCCCATGGTCGAGGCATCCGGCCTGTGGGGATCCGCCGAAGGACCGCGCGCCAGCCTGTCGAACAACCGAGTCGCCGCATGACAAGCCTGGCCGCCCGCGTGGCGCTCGGGAGGGATGTGCGTGGAGGGGTTCTTCGTGGTCGTCAGTGACGATCCCCAGGGGTTCGGGCGGTCCGTCGGGGCCGCGCTCGCCGGCGACGCGCGGGTCTCCCGGGTCGAAACGGTGGCATCGGCGGCGGAGCTTCAGCAGCGCCTCGCCACGGAGCCGCCGGTGGACCTCCTGATCCTGGACCTGGCCCTGGCTGGACTGGGTGGTGCGACGGGGGCGGAGCGCCTCGTGCGCTGGTGGCGTAGCCGCCTTGCGGCTGACCAGAGTACGGGCCAGGGCGGGCCGACGGGCCGAGGGAGCCGCTCCACCACGGGGCTCCGCCCGGGTCGGCTGGTGGTAGTCAGCACCGTGGGCGACGATGCGCTGGTCCAGCGCGCGTTCGAGTGGGGGGCCGACTACTTCGCGGTGCGGCCCTTCGACGTGCCCACCCTGGTGCGGCGGTTGCAGGGCCTGCTCGGCGATGGTCGTCGTGACGGCCAGGAGGCGGTGGCCGGCCGGGCTCGCCGGGCGCGGGAGCTGGAGAGCCGGATCGTGCATCACCTGGAGAGCCTGGGCGTGCCGACCCACTACAAGGGCCGAGCCTACCTAAAGGACGCCATCGCCATGGTGGTGGAGGAGCAGGATCTCCTCTCCCGAGTCACCAAGGAGCTCTACCCACGGGTGGCCGCGTTGCACCAGACCTCGCCTTTCAAGGTGGAGCGCTCCATCCGCCACGCGATCGAGTCGACCGTGCAGCACGGCAACCTGGAGCGCATCCACGAGCTTTTCACCGACCTCATGGACGAGCGGCGCACCCGCCCGACCAACTCCGCCTTCATCGGTCGCCTCGCGCAGCGTATCCGCGAGGAGCTCAGCGCCAGCGCGTAAGCGACCCCCTCCCCGTGGAGACTAGACCACGGGGAGGCGAGGGCCGTTGGGGGTCCGCCTTGGCCGCGTGGGGCGGCCGCTTCTGGCGAGCCGCATCGCAGGTCCGGTGAGGATCGGGCCCGTCACCAAGCAACTCGCGCCGTGCCTGCGGGGCGGCGAGGTGGTCGTCATCGCCCATGACGACATGGACTCGGCGACGGCCACGGCCCTCACCGAGGCGCGGCCGGCCGCCGTGGTCAACGCGGGCTCGCTGGTGACGGGCCGGGTCCCGGTAGAAGGCGCCCGCCTCCTGCTGGAGGCGGGCATCCCCGTGCTGGACGAGGTGGACCGGGGGCTCCTCGGGCGGTTGGCCGAGGGCCAATGGGTGCGGCTCGAGGGCGACCGCCTGCTGGATGAGCGGGGGCGGGTGCTCGCCCAGGGTACGCGGCTCGGCAGGGAGCAGGTCCACCGCCGGCTGCTCCAGGCTCGGCACCGGCTCCCCCGGCTCTCCCGCGAGTTCGTGGACAACACCCTGACCTACCTGCGCCGGGAGGCGGCCATCCTCACCGAGCCAGTGTGGACCCCGCCCCTGCGGACGCCCATGGCCGGTCGGCCGGCGGTGGTCGTGGTGCGCAGCGCCACCGCCCGCGCCGACCTGCGCGCCATCCGGCCCTTCATCCGCCACAGACGCCCCGTGCTGATCGGCGTCGACGGCGGAGCCGACGCCCTGCTGGCCGAGGGATGGAGGCCCGACCTGGTGGTGGGCGACATGGACTCGGTCAGCGACCGGGCCCTGGCCCGGGCCCGGGAGATCGTGGTGCACGCCTACCCGGGAGGCGCGGCGCCCGGGCTGGCCCGGCTGCGCCGTGCGGGACGCTTCGCCCACGTCATGCCCTCCCTGGGCACCAGCGAGGACGTGGCCATGCTCCTGGC
Organism: Limnochordales bacterium; assembly: GCA_036562495.1. Taxonomy (GTDB): domain Bacteria; phylum Bacillota; class Limnochordia; order Limnochordales; family Geochordaceae; genus Geochorda. The sequence goes on along the minus strand of DATCKA010000030.1, from coordinate 22,489 downwards.
CTACGAGGCGGGGGCGGCCCCCATCGTGGCGGTCGGCGCCAACTCGGGCGTGCTGGACTTCGTCGAGCGTGGCAGGGCCGGGATGGCCAGCACGCTGCTGGTGCGGATGAAGATCGGGCACGTCCTGGTCGACGCTCGAGGCCTTGCGCGCCTGGCGACGGTGCGTCCCGCCTGGCCTGCCTACGCCTCCATGGTGACGGCCGCCCTGGGCAGCGTCGCGGCCCTGGCACTGGCCTCCCCCCCGTTGCGCCTGATGGCGAGGCTGATGTGGATGTGGCTGCAGACCGGACTCTGGCTGGCGGGGGTGGGGTAGCTTGGCGGACCCTCAGCAGCACGTGATATCGCTGACGGCCGTCTTCGTCGCGCTCGCGCTCGGGGTGGCCGCAGGGGCGGCCGCGGTGGGAGGGCGTCTGGGCGACGAGACGTCGCTGGTGGGGGCGCTCGAACAGCGCTTCGACCGGCTGGAGGGCCAGTTGCGCCGGGCGGCCGCCAGAGAGCGCGAGCTGTCCGCGGCGGTCCAGCGCTACGAAGCGGCTCTGGCCCGCATGGCGCCGGCCCTGGTACGGCCGTGGTTGGAGGGGCAGCCCGTCCAGGTGCGGGCGTCGGGGCGGTCGGATCGGTCGGTCGCGGAGCTGGTGCGAGCGCTGGAGCAGGCCGGTGCCCGGGTGCAGCTGTCGGGCGTGGCCGCCCAGGCGGCCCCGGCCGCCGTCGTGCTGGAGACGGAGGGGCGGCTGGTCGTGGGGCTGGCAGGCGTGCGCGACGAGTCCGACGCCTTGCCCGTCCCCGCGGGGGTGGCGGCCGCCCTGCAGAGCCTGGCCCCGGGGCCCGCGGGGCTCGAAGCGGCGCTCGAACCGGTCGTGGACGACGGCTCCTCCGTCGTCGCTCTCCGGGGCCCGGTGGCCTGGGGATGGCAGGCGGAGGGGGCGGGCGGTCGGGCGGCCCTCTTGGTGGCGCTGGCGTGCCGCGCCGCAGGTCCCGTGGACGCCCGCTGGGCGGCCGAGCGGCTGGCCGCCATGGCAGAGGGAGGTACTCCGGCCAACCGTGGTGAGCGCCATCGTGCCTGCCCGTGACGAGGCCGACCGTGTGGGAAGGACCGTCCAGGCCCTTCGCCGCATCGCCGGCGTGGGCGAGGTCCTGGTGGTGGACGACGGCTCCGCCGACGGGACGGCTCGGGTGGCACGCCGTGCCGGGGCCCGCCTGGTGCGGCTGAGCCGATCCGGCGGCAAGGCCTTGGCTCTGTACGTGGGAGCCCGGGCGGCGCGAGGCGACGTGCTGCTGCTGGCCGACGCCGACCTGGGGGAGTCGGCCGCCGGCCTGGGGGCGCTGTGCGGCCCCGTCGTCGACGGTGAGGCCGACGTCGTCGTCGGGGTACCCGAGCCCGGCGGCGACGGCGGAATCGGCCTGGTACGGGCCCTGGCGGGATGGGGCGGCGAGCGATTGGGTGGAGCGACGCTGGCGGCTCCCCTTTGCGGGCAGCGGGCGATGCGGGCAGCGGTGGCGCCCTGGCTTCTCTCACGCCAGGTGAGGGGGTACGGCGTCGAGACCTACGTCAACGTGCAGGCCGGGCGCCTCGGCCTGCGGGTCGTCCAGTGTCCCATCCGCATCCACCATCGCCGCTACGGGCGCGGGCTTGCGGGATGGCTGCACCGGGGCCGTCAACTGAGCGACGTGCTGACGACGCTGATGCATCTGGCGGGCGAGCGTCAGGGCGACTGAAGGAGGAAGACGGGACAGATGGAGGCGTGGCGAGCTGCCACGGCGGGAGCGGCGGCGCTCATGATGAGTCGGCGGGGCACGCCACTTCTGGCGGCGGTGATGGACGGGGCCCGACTGGTCCGGCGGCGCCGCCGGGACGGGAGGGCGGTCCCCACGGCAGCCGGGCTGGCTCCTGTCGCTGCAGGGGTGGCGGCGGCCGCGGCGGCCGACGACGACGACCGCTCCGTACGCCGACTCTACCTCCCGGTGATGGCCGGGGCCCTGGCCGGAATGGTGGACGACGCGGCCGAGGGAGGTCCTCGCGGTTGGCGAGCCCACTGGCAGTCGGTGCGAGACGGCCGGCCGAGCACCGGCATCCTCAAGGCCGCCCTCATCGGGCTCATGGCGGGCGCGGCCGCCTCGGGAGGCGTCCGGCGCCGGGGCGCTGCCCGTTCCATCCTGACCGGGGCCAGCGCGGTGCTGGCGGCCAATGCCCTCAACCAGCTCGACACGGGACCGGGCCGGGCCGCGGGGGCGTTTGTGGCAGGCTATGCGGCCGTGGGACTGATGGCCGACTCGACCCGCCGGGATAGCTGGCTGGCGGGGCTGCCGCTGGCGGCCGCCGTGCTCGGCTACTGGCCGCACGACCGCCGCGGCGCCGTCATGATGGGGGACACGGGCGCCAATGCCCTGGGCGCCGCGCTGGGGTGGATGGCCGGCGAGAGCCTCTCCCTCCGGCGTCTCGTGGCCTGGACGGCGACGCTCCTGGCCGTCAACGGGTTGCTGGATCGATGGTCGTTGAGCCGGTGGGTCGAGTTGCGCCGCGCCCCGATCCGGTCTCACCGACCGCTTGGGATGGCCATGCCGACGAGGGCCGACGGGCAGGGAGCCGCCCCGGCCGAGGCGAAGCTGCCCTCCATGCTCGGTTGACGTCTCCGCGGCTGGCTCGGAGGGCGGCGGACCGGTCCCCCGGGCGCCGGGCAGGGGGGTTGGCGTGGCCGCGCATCCTGACGGCATCGGCGCTCTCTTCGACGAGCAGGGGCCTCTGGCCGCCGCGCTGGGTGCCCGATGGGAGCGGCGTCTCCCGCAGGAGTGGATGGCCCGGCAGGTGGCGAGAGCCCTCGAGGCGGGTGCCGTCGCGATCATCGAGGCCGGCACCGGCACGGGCAAGTCGCTGGCCTATCTGTTGCCGCTGGCGTCGCGGCTTCTGGATGACGGCCCGGAGGCCCGGGCTGTGGTGGCGACCTACACCATCCACCTCCAGGAACAACTGACGGCACGAGACCTCCCCGTCGTGCAGCGCACCCTGGGACGACCTCTGACCTACGCGGTGGCCAAGGGGTGGGGCAACTACCTCTGTCGTCTTCGCCTCGAACGGCTGCGGCAAGGCCAGGCCTTCTGGCTCGAGGAGCCGGAGGTCGACACGCCATCGGCCGAGGTGGTGGAGCGCTTGGACCGGTGGGCCGACACCACCGACGATGGCAGCCTCTCCAGTGCGCCGGCGGGAGTGGGGAGCGAAGTCTGGAGTCTGGTCGCAGCTCACCCCGATCGATGCAGCCGCCGGCACTGTCCCTTCTACGAGACGTGCTTCTACTTCGCCGCACGCCAGCGGATGCTGCAGGCACAGCTCATCGTGGCCAACCACCACCTGCTGCTCTCCGATCTGGTGGTGAGGCGGGAGGCGGGGGCCGCCGACGCCGCCGTGCTGCCGTCCTTTCGGTACCTGGTGGTGGACGAGGCCCATCACCTCGACGACGTGGCGACTGCGCACCTGGGGATGGAGCTCCGGCGCTCGACGCTGCTGGGGCGACTGCAACGGATAGCGCGCGGGCGCGGGAGCCGGGCGCTCTCGCAGGCCGCCACGGAGGCCCTGGAGGTGGTGCGACGGGTCTTCGACGGGCTCGGCCAGGCCGCGCTCGCAGCTCCCGACGACAGGCGGGTCCTTGAGGGCGCCGTCCCCCGCACGGTGCGCCTTCGCCCCGGTGAGTCGAGTCGGTGGGTGCCTGCGTCGCTGCTGGATGCGGCGACCGAGTCGCTGGAGCAACTTGCCGGGACGGCCCATCGGCTGGCCGAGACGCTGGATGCAGGGGAGGCCGACGACTCCACTCCCGTGGACGACCGGGTCGTCGAGCTGCGGGCGCTGGCCCGATGGGCCCTGCACATGGGAGAGGCCCTGCGGGCCTGGGCCGAGGCCCAGGACGACGACACGGTCTACTGGCTGGAGGCCGGCCCCTCCTCCGAACTGACCCTGCGCGCGGCTCCCCTGGACGTGGGGCCGGTGCTGGCGGGCGAGCTGCTGGGTCAGGTGCGGTCGGCGGTGTTGACCAGCGCCACCCTGGCCTGCGACGGACGGATGGACGCGGTGCGCCGCCGATGGGGCCTGGCGGAGCCGCAGGTGCCGGGCGACCTCCCGGTGGGAGGGAGGCACGAGCCCCCGGAGCCCGAGTCCGAGCTGCTGGTGGAGCAGGAGGAGGACGGGGTCTGGCGGGTGGTCGTGGGGGATGCGGGTGCGCCCTCGGTGGTGCGTGAAGAAGGCCGGGTGCTGGAGTGCGTCATCCCTTCGCCCTTCGACTTTCGTCGGCAGGCTCTGCTGGCCGTGCCCGTCGACATGCCCGACGTCGACGCCGCCTCCTTCCCGGAGCGCCTGGCCCTTCTCGTCGCCGACGTGTCCAAGGAGCTGGGCGGGCGCACCTTCTGCCTGTTTACGTCATACCGAGCCCTTGCCGAGACCCGGGAGAGGCTGGCGCCCCATCTCGAGCCCCACGGGATCCGCCTGCTCTGCCAGGGCGACATGCCACGCACCGGGCTGCTCGACACCTTTCGCGAGGCGGAGGGGGCAGGATGGGTGCTGCTGGGTACCGACAGCTTCTGGGAAGGGGTCGACGTCCCCGGGGCGGCCCTGTCGTGCGTGATCATGGCGCGCCTGCCCTTTCCCATCCCCGACCACCCCGTTGCCCTGGCCCGGGCCGAACGCCTGCGTCGCCTGGGGCTCAGTCCCTTCCGGGAGGACGCGCTGCCCAGGGCCGTCGTCAAGTTCCGCCAGGGCTTCGGCCGGCTCGTGCGATCGCAGCAAGACCGAGGAGCGGTGGTGGTCGCCGATCGGCGGTTGCTGACCCGCCCCTACCGCACCAGCTTCCTGGGCGCCCTCCCGCGCTGTCAGCTTTTGGCCGCGCCTGCCGAACGGATCGTACGGGAGGTGGGCGCGTGGGTCGCGATGCCCTCACGGTGGTCCTGATCCTCAGCCTCGCCCTTGGCACGGCGGTCCTCTACGGCGTGGTACGACAGGACGGGGACCCATCTGCCCGGGCCCAGGTCGGCCACGCCAGCGAGCCGGGAGGACCCGGCGCGACGGCAGCCCCGGGGGAGGCGTCCCCGGTGCAGGTCCAGCTCTACGTGGTCAAGCCGGGTGACACCCTTTACGCCATCGCCTCCCGTTTCGGCACGACGGTGGCCGTCTTGCAGCGCCTCAACGACCTCAAGGACCCGGACCAGATCGGGGCGGGTCAGGTACTGCGGGTGCCGCGACCGGCGGGGGACGGGGGCGGCGTGGTGCCGACGCTGGGGGCGGCCCCCCGAGCTCCGTCGAGCAGGTACGGGCCCGTCTCCGAATGGGAGCGCCACCTGCTGGCCAGCCTCATCTGGCATGAGGCGCGGGGCGAGCCCTTCGAGGGACAGATCGCGGTGGGCGCTGTGGTGCTCAACCGGGTGAAGGACCCGCGCTTTCCCGACACCATCCTCGGCGTGGTGACACAGCCCGGTCAGTTTCCCTGGTCCTTGGAGCAGCTCCAGCGCACCCGTCCCGATGCCCGGGCCTACGAGGCCGCGGACCGGGCCCTGGCCGGCGAGGATCCCACCGGTGGGGCGCTCTACTTCTACAACCCGGCCAAGACCGTCACGCCGGAGTTTTGGGCGACCCGGCCCGTGGTGGCGCGCATCGGCCAGCACGTCTTCACGCGCTGACGGCCGCTGCCAGGTCGATGCTCTCCCGAGGTTCTAGCCGGTGCCCGCTGGCGATACAGCTAGCCGAGGGGCCCGGCGATGGTCATCCGCTGGCGAGGGCTTCGATCCTGGCTCGTGGTGGGGATCGCCGTCTGGATCGGGTCGGTGGCGGCCTACTGGGTCGGCAGCCGCACCGTGGCGGTCCTCTCCCGGCACGTCGTGGCGCGGCTGCTGCCCATCTACAAGGTAGAGGTGGAGCAGCCCCGCATCGCCCTGTCGTTCGATGCGACGTGGGGTACGTCGCGAACGGACCGGCTGCTGGAGATCCTGCGGCGCCACGGGGTCAAGACCACCTTCTTCTTGGCGGGCAACTGGGTCAAGAGCTATCCGGAGTACGTGCGCAAGATCGCCGCCGAGGGCCACGAGATCGGCAACCACTCCTACACCCACCCGCACATGGCGACCCTCAGCCGCGAGCAGATCCGCCAGGAGCTGGAGGAGAACCAGCGGCGCATCGACGCGCTGGTGGGGCGCCCGGACGTCCTGCTCTTCCGCCCTCCTTTCGGCGAGTACGACGACGCGGTCATCGAGGTGGCCTCGGAGCTGGGCTACTACACCGTGCAGTGGTCCATCGACTCCCTGGACTGGCAGGACCTGAGCGCGGACGCCATGATCGCGCGCATCCTGCGAAGCGTCGAGCGCGGTGACATCATCCTGTTTCACAACGACGGCACCCACACGCCCGAGGCGGTGGATCGCCTCATCCCCATGCTCAAGGAGAAGGGATTCCAGATCGTCCCGGTCTCGCAGCTCATCTACCACTCCTTCTACGTCATCGATCCCAGCTCGGGGCTGCAGCGCCGCCGACCGCTGCCGCCCCTCAGCCCGCCCGAGACGCCGCCCCCGGCGTCCGGGCCGCAGCCGGCCCGCTGAGAGGGGAGCCGAGGCATGTTCGTCACGCTGGATGGCCGGCGCCTGCGCACCATCGTGTCGGTCCTGCTGCTGGCGGCGGGCGCGGTGGCGGTGCTCTGGTCCGAGGCCCGGCAACGTCCTCGCCAGGTGGTGGCCCCCTACCCGGATTACGTGATCGCGGCATCCACCGGCGCCGTCTATCGAGGCCCGGCGGAGCTGCCATGGGTGGCGCTGGCCATCAACGTCGACTGGGGTGAGGAGGTCCTGCCCCAGATGCTGGAAGTGCTCGGCCAGCACGGGGCGCGCGTCACGTTCTTCCTGACCGGGCGATGGGCCCGCAAGTTCCCCGACGTGGCCCGCATGCTGGCCGAGCGGGGCCACGAGATCGGCAACCACGGGCTGGACCACCTGCATCCCACCAAGCTGGGAGACGGCGAGTTGCGCCGGCTGGTGGAAGAGAACGCCTCGCTGCTGGAGTCGGTGACGGGAAGGCGCCCGACGCTGTTCGCGCCGCCCTACGGCGAGGTGGACGAACGCGTGGTGAGGGTGGCCCGATCGGTCGGGCACCGCACCGTCATGTGGACCGTCGACACCATCGACTGGCAACGGCCGGCCCCGCACGTCATCCTCGAGCGCGTGCGAAACCGGCTGGGGCCGGGGACCATCATCCTGATGCACCCCACGGAGCCCACCCTGCAGGCCCTGCCCGACATGTTGCGCCTCATCGCGGAACGAGGGCTGACCGTGGTGCCCGTCGGGGAGATGGTGCAGGCGATGGGGCAGGGCGGCTCCGAGGGTCTGGGCGGTGATGGATGACCATTGCCGCTGTCCACCTCCCCCGAGGTCGTGGGCCAGACCCGATGGCCCCCCACGAGGCGGATCGACCGGTGACCGACCGCCGGGAGGCTATAATGGGGGGAGTCTGGCATCGCGCGAGGAGGCGGACGCTTGGGATCGACGATACGCAAGACGGTGCTCGACAACGGGGTGCGCATCCTCACCGAGTCGGTGGACGACCTGCGCTCGGCCGCCCTCAGCATCTGGGTCGACGTGGGATCCCGTGACGAGGGGGCGGACGAGCAAGGCATCTGCCACTTCATCGAGCACATGATGTTCAAGGGCACCGACCGACTCAGCGCCCGCGAGATCGCCGAGCGCATCGACGCGATCGGGGGGCAGCTCAACGCCTTCACCACCAAGGAGCAGACCTGCTACTACGCGCGGGTGCTGGGCGAGCACGTGCCGGATGCCGTCGACTTGCTGGCCGACATGCTGCTGGCCTCCCGGATGGACCCCGCCGACGTCGCCAAGGAGCAGGGCGTCATCCTGGAGGAGATCCGGATGTACGAGGATACTCCCGACGAGCTCATCCACGATCTGGCGGCTCGGGCCTACCTGGGGCGGCATCCGGCAGGGCGCGCCGTGCTGGGGACGCGGGAGTCGGTCCAGTCCTTCACGCGGGAGCAACTGCAGGAGTTCGTGCGTCGACACTACACGGGGCGGCGGCTGGTGGTGGCGGCTGCCGGCAAGGTGGACCACGACCGGCTGGTGGAGCAGGTCGCGCGCCACTTCGGGGGCCTTCCGGCGGGGGATGTGCCGCATCGGGGGGCGCCCGTACAGACCGACTACCGCTGGCTGGTGCGCAGCCGCAAGACCGAGCAGGCCCACATCTGCCTCACCGCCCCCGGGATCCGGGCCAACAGCCCCGACAAGTGGACCATGCTGATCCTCGACACGGTGCTGGGTGGAGGGGTCAGCTCCCGGCTCTTCCAGGAGCTACGCGAGGAGCGAGGCTGGGTCTACTCGACGTACTCGTACCACACCGCGTTCGCCGACGTGGGCTACTTCACCGTCTACGCGGGCGCGAGCCCCGATCGCGCCCCGGCCGTGCTGGAACTGGTGGAGCGGCAGCTGGAAGCCCTGGCCCGATCGGGCATCACCGAGGCTGAGCTGCGTCGCGCCCAGGAGCACCTCAAGGGCTCCATCCTGCTCAGCATGGAGAGCATGAGCTACCGTGCCAACCGCCTGGCCCGAGCCGAGCTGTCGGGAGAGCCGTATCTGGCGCCCGACGAGCTCATCGCGTGCATCGAGTCGGTCCGATGCGAGCAGGTGCACGAGCTGGCGGCCCGACTCTTCGTGCCCGACGCGTACGCGTACGCCGCGGTCGGCCCGGTGCCGTGGAAGACCCGCCGGCGCCTCGCGGCTGCCGGTTGAGCCAGTCCGGGCGTCAGCCGGCCCGGCAGGAGGCCCGCACCGCTCGATCCAATTGATGACAGAGATCCGGATGGGGGGTGCGGGCCATCGGCCAGCCAGGGGCGCCTCACCGTTTTCGTGTCGTCGGCAAGTTAGTAACACTAACGGTCCTTGGCCTGACAGTGGCGGGAGGGTGGGCGATGCCGCCCCGGAGGATGACGGCCCGGGCGGCAGACGAGCCCCGGCTCTCGGCCGGGCTGAGGGCCGGATGGGTGGAGCAGACCGATGCCGGGTCGTGGGCGGTGGCGGTGACGGGCTCCCCCGGTGAAGCAGGCGTCTGGCGGCTGCAGGCCCACGGCGCCGGGCCGGGCAGCGTCCCCGTCGGTGCCCGTGCCCCGGTCGACTGGTGCGGCCACTCCCTCGAGGTCGGCTGGGAGAGAGGCGACCTCGCCATCTCGGCCCAATGGGCGCAAGGCCGTCGCTATGCCGGCTTCCCCGGCCCGTGGCGCCTGGTGGACGGATCGGTCTACGGGCCCTCCACCCGGGTGAGGAGCGTGCGGGTGGGATGGGAGGGAGGGGGCGTCCAGGTGCTCCACGGCACCGGCGTGCCGCTGTGGTACACCCACAACCGGCAGCTCGAGGGGGACTCCTGGGCGCTCGGCCTCCAGTTGGGCCGCGCCCAGATCCAGGCGGTGGCGTCCGACACCGGTGATCAGCGGCTGCACTTCGTGACGCGGTCGCCCATGGAGGCCCGCCAGGTGGAGGCGGCCCTGTCGCTGGGGACGGGGTGGACCGGCCTCGCGGGCGCCGAGTGGACCACACGCCTGGGGATCTCCCAACGGGCCCGACTTGAGGACGCATCCCTGGAGGTCGCCGACGGGTGGGCCCTGTGGCTGCGGGCCCGCGGCATCGGACGGCGGCCCGCGTGGCGGTTGGAGGCCAGCGCGGTGAGTCCTTCCTTCGACTCGCCCCTGTGGGGAGACGACGCGCCGGCCCGGGACCGGGTGACCCTCCAGGGCCGGTGGTCGTGGCCTCGTTGGGCCGGCTCGTGGGGCCGCTGGATGGAGGGCGAGGTGGGCAGGCGGTTGAGCGGGGGGTGGGCGGCAGGGCGATTGGCCGCCGGAGGCGACTGGCCGATCGGCATCGGACGGGTGGCCGTCGGGGCGGGCGTCCAGTTGGACGACGAGAGGGCGGCGCTGCTGGGCACCGGCAGCCTGAGCTACCAGGTCGGGGGTGCCGGCGCCACCGTCGAGGTGGAGGGGCATGCGGCTTCGTGGAGCGGCTGGATCGCCTGGGGACCCTGGCGCGTGGAGGCTGCCGCCTGGCCGTCGCTCGGCACCACCCGGCTCGAGTGCGGGTGGTCGCCGGACCCCTCCTGGGGCGCGTGGCCCGTCCGGGGATGGCGTCTCGTCCTCAAGTGGCGACGGGACGGCGACGAGCCCCACCTCTACGGCGAGGCGGGGTGGCCCGTCGGCGGGGGCGCCTCGCTGGGCGTGCGGGTGGGGCGATGGGACGAGGGCAGGCCCGAGGTCTTCGTCCCCGGCCCCTGGCCCGTGCTGATCATGCTGGCGTGGGAGACGGCATAAGCTCGGTTGAGCACACCGCCATGTTGATGAGCGAGCTGATAGGCAAGGAGATCGTGGACCTCTCACAGGGGGTTCGCTGGGGGCCGTTGCGGGATGCCGACCTCCTGGTCGACTTGCGCGACGGCCACGTGGAGGCCCTCATCCTGCCGGTACGACGGGGCTGGATGGGGCGCTCCGAGGTAGTGATTCCCTGGGAGAGGGTGGTCAAGGTCGGTCGTGAGGTGATCGTGGTCGACCTGGGATCCGGCTCCCCCGCCGAGGGCATATCCGGCCCTGCCCCGGAGAGACTAAGGGCGAGCGCATCACGGCGCCTGGTGAGAGGGGAGTCGGTCGAAGGTGGCAACGGTCATTGGCGTCTTTGACACGCGCGACCGGTGCGAGAAGGCCATACACAGCCTGCGCGATCGTGGCTTTCGCGAGAACGAGATCTCGGTGCTCGCTCGCGGCCAGCAGAAGCGCGGGGCCGCGGGTGGCCGGGAGGACGCGGAGGCCGGCATGGACGTCGGAGAGGGGGTCACCTGGGGCGGCACCCTGGGTGGGCTGGCCGGGCTGCTGGCCGGCATCGGGGCTCTGACGATCCCCGGCATAGGGCCGGTGGTGGCGGCGGGTCCGCTGGCGGCAACGCTGGGCGGTGCCGTCACGGGGGGCGTGGCTGGCGGGCTCATCGACCTGGGCATCCCCGAGGACCGCGGCCGTGCCATCGAAGAGGACCTCAAGGCGGGCAAGATGCTGGCCGTGGTGCAGACCGACAGCGAACGCCTGGAGGAGGCCTCCCAGGTGCTGCGGGACGAGGGAGCCAACCGGGTGGAGGCCCACGTGGGCTCGGGGCGAGCCGCTCGCATGTCCAGGGGGCAGGACGACGGCCACGGCGAACGATGAGGGAGCCCACCGGCCCCTTCACGAGCCCGCTTCCCGTCCGGGAGCGGGCTTTTTTTACAGCTATTGACGGCCCGCGCGCACCAGGGTGAGAATGGAAACACGGATCCGGCCGCCGGAGCGTGGGTGCGGGGTGGAGCCGTGGTGGCACTGAGGGTGGCCGTAGCAGGGGCCGCGGGCAAGGTGGGCCGCGAGGTGGTCGCAGCCATCCTGCGGCAGCCCGACTTGCAGCTGGTGGGAGGCATCGGCCGACGGTCGGCCGGCCAGGACATCGGCGAGGTCGCCGGCGCCGGGCGGATCGGCATCCCCATCGACCGCGACATCCGTCAGCTGCTCCAGCGGACCCCCGTCGACGTGCTGGTGGACTTCACCGAGGCCCAGGCGGCCCTGGCCCACGCCTTCGCCTGCGTCGACGCCGGGGTGCACCTGGTGGTGGGCACCACGGGGATGAGCCGCGCCGAGCTGGAGGACCTGGAGACCCGGTGCCGCCAGCGGGGGGTGGGGGCCGTGGTCTCCCCCAACTTCGCCATCGGCGCCCTGCTGATGATGCGCCTGGCCGCCATCGTCGCCCCCTACATGCCCCGCTGCGAGATCGTGGAGATGCACCACGAGGCCAAGCTCGACGCTCCCTCGGGCACCGCGCTTCGCACCGCTGCCCTCATCGCCCAAGCCCGGGGCCAGGGCGACGACGATCGCCCGGCGGTGCCCATCCACAGCGTCCGGCTGCCGGGCCTGGTGGCTCACCAGGCCGTCATCTTCGGCCTCGAGGGCCAGACCCTGACCATCCGCCACGACAGCACGAGCCGGAGCAGCTTCGTGCCCGGCGTCCTCCTGGCGGTGCGCCGGGTGACGCAGCTCCGGGGCGTCCACTCCCTGGAGGACATCCTCTTCGGCGAGCGGCCGACCGGATCGGGCGGCGCCGGCCTGACACCAGGGCCCTATCCCGCATAGGCTGACCGGGCCGAGACGACGACGGGTGCCATGCAGCGGCCCGTCGAGCGGCGGCACGGGAGCGCGCGCATGAGCGGATCGTTGCAGTCCGTGGAGGTCCTGGTGGCCGGCGGTGACGAGCGGGAGATCCACCTGGCCCGCCGGCTCATCGAGCTGGGAGCCCGCGTCTGGATGGCCGGCTTTCCCCCTTCTCTCCTGCCCAAGGGCGCTGTGCCGGCGTCCGACATCGCGGAGGCGGCGGGTCGGGTCCAGGCCATCCTCTGTCCGTTGAGCGGCACGGACGCCGAGGGCTTCATCCGCACCCGGATGGATCCGGCGTGCTCGCTGCGGCTCGACGAGACGACCCTGGGCGCGTGCCGCCCCGGCACGGTGCTGATGATCGGGTCTCCCCGCCCGGTGGTGACGGCGCTGGCCCAGCGGCTGGGGTTGCGCCTGGTGGACCTGTTGCGCGACGAGCCCCTGGCCTTGCTCAACGCGGTGCCGACGGCGGAGGGCGCCATCGGGCTGGCCATGTCCAACATGCGGATCACCCTGCACGACAGCCGGGCCCTCGTCATCGGCCTCGGGCGGTGCGGCCAGCAGATCCTGCGCCTGCTGCTGGCGTTCGGCGCCCACGTGACGGCCGTCGGCTTCAACCGGCTGGAGGCCGCCCGGGGATTCGTGTGGGGGGTGCCGGTCGTGGAGCCGGCAGCCGTCGAGCGAGCCGCCGCGGGAGCCGACGTCGTCTTCAACACCGCGCCCGTGGTGACGCTGACGGAGCCGGTCCTGGCGCGGATGCGGCGCGACGCCGTCATCGTCGACATCGCCTCCGAGCCGGGGGGCACCGACTTCCAGGCGGCCCAGCGCCTCGGGTTGCGCGCCATCCACGCCGTGGCCCTGCCCGGGCGGGTCGCGCCCGTCACCGCAGGCCGCATCCTGGCCTCGGTGGTACCGGACCTGCTGGCCAGCCTCGTGGCGTCGCCCGATGCGCCCTAGCGTGGCCCCGCCTCCCCACGGGACTCATATACTGCGGGCGCCAGCATCGAGCAGGCCGGCGTCCGCGGGGAAGGCGGCCCACGCTCCCCGGCGTGCGCCGGCGCGAGGAGGGGACGTATGGGTACGCTGGCAGGCAAGCGCATCGGGTGGGCCCTGGCCGCCTCCCATTGCTCCTTCGAGGAGGTGCTGCCGCACATCGAGCGGATCCGACAGGAGGGAGCCGAGGTCTGGGCCATCCTCTCGGAGCGTGCCACCGACACGCGCTTCGGCACCGTCCAGGAGTGGGTGGAGCGCCTCGAGCGCGCGACCGGCCGCCCCGTGATGCGCAGCATCGTGGAGACCGAGCCCTTGGGGCCTCAGAAGCTGTTGGACGCGCTCGTCATCGCGCCCTGCACCGGCAACACGCTGGCCAAGCTGGCGCTGGCCATCACCGACAGTGCCGTGCTGATGGCGGCCAAGGCGACCTTTCGCAACGGGCGCCCCGTGGTGCTGGCCATCTCCACCAACGACGCCCTGGGGGCCAATGCGAAAAACCTAGGGCTGTTGCTCAACACGAAACATGTCTACATGGTACCCTTCGGTCAGGACAATCCAGAGGCGAAGCCGACGTCCATGGTGGCCGACTTCGAGCTCATCGTGCCGACGCTGGAAGCCGCCCTCGAGGGTCGCCAGCTCCAGCCGATGATCATCGAACGTGTTCGGCGCCAGGTACGTTGAGGGCGACTCGGCAGCCGTCAGGGGGTTGACGGGCGGTGCGAGCTGGCTTGCGGGTAGGGATCGTCGGGGCGACGGGGGCCGTCGGGCAGGAGCTGTTGGAGATCCTGCGGAGCCGGGGCTGGTCGGTGGCGGAGCTCCGGCTCATGGCGTCGCCGGCGTCGGCCGGCCGGCGTCTGCGCTTCGGCGACGAGGAGCTGGTGGTGGAGGCCGCCGATCCGCAGCGCTTTTCGGGGCTGGACCTGGTCTTCTTCTCGGCCGGGGCCTCGGTCAGCCGGGAGCTGGCGCCCGAGGCCGTGCGGCGGGGCGCCGTCGTCATCGACAACTCCAGCGCCTTTCGCATGGATCCGGACGTCCCGCTGGTGGTGCCCGAGGTCAACATGCAAGACGCCCGGGCCCACCGGGGCATCGTGGCCAATCCCAACTGCAGCACCATCATCATGGCGGTGGCGCTGTGGCCCCTGCATCGAGCCGCCCGCATCCGCAGGATCGTGGTCTCCACCTACCAGGCGGTCTCGGGGGCCGGGGCGAGGGCCATGGCCGAGCTCCTGTCCCAGGTGGACGCCGAGCTGCGGGGCGAGCCCTACGAGCCCGCCATCCTTCCCTATGCGGCGGGCGCACGGCACTATCCCATCGCCTTCAACGTGATCCCTCAGGTGGACCGCTTCGACGAAGGAGGCTACACCAAAGAGGAGTGGAAGATGGTCCACGAGACCCGCAAGCTCTTCCACGATCCCGAGCTGGCCATCACGGCCACGACCGTGCGGGTGCCGGTGCTGCGTTCGCACAGCGAGTCCATCAACGTGGAGTTTGCGCGGCCGGTCGACGTCGAGGAGGCGAGGGCGTTGTTGCGGCAGGCCCCCGGCGTCGAGGTGGTCGACGACCCCGACCGCCAGCTCTATCCCATGCCACGCGACTGGTCGGGCCGTGACGCGGTGGCGGTGGGGAGGATCCGCGCCGACTACTCGTGCCCGACGGCCCTCAACCTGTGGGTGGTCGGCGACCAGATCCGCAAGGGTGCGGCCCTCAACGCGGTGCAGATCGCCGAGGGCCTCTTCGCCTGAGGCGATCCGACGCGGTCGAGAGGACGAAAGGCAGGCGTCGTCGGCGTGCGCATCGTGGTGCAGAAGTTCGGCGGTACCTCCGTCGCCTCCGAGGAGCGGCGGCGGCAGGTCGCCGAGCACATCCGCCGGGCTCGGGAGGAGGGCCACGCGGTGGTGGCGGTGGTGTCGGCCATGGGTCGCCGGGGCGACCCCTATGCCACCGACACCCTGCTGGACCTGCTGGCCCAGGTGGCCGCACCGCATGCCCCCGATCCCCGCGAGCAGGACCAGCTCCTGAGCTGCGGCGAGATCGTGGCCTGCGCGGTGGTGGCCCAAACGCTGCTGAGAGAAGGGTTGCCCGCCGTCTCGCTCACAGGGGCGCAGGCAGGCATCGTGACGGACGGCCGCTACGGAGAGGCGCGCATCCTCCGTGTGAAGACCGACGTCCTGCGCCGGCTGCTGTCGGCGGGCAAGGTGCCGGTGGTGGCGGGCTTCCAGGGGGTCAGCGAGGACGGGGAGGTGACGACCCTGGGCCGGGGCGGCAGCGACACCACCGCCGCGGCCCTCGGGGTCGCGCTGGGCGCCGAGCTGATCGAGATCTACACCGACGTCGACGGGATGAAGGCCGCCGACCCCAAGCTCGTGCCGGAGGCGCCCACCTTGAGCGGGGTCACCTACCGGGAGGCGGCGGAGCTGGCCCACCTGGGGGCTCGGGTCATCCACCCTCGGGCCGTGGAGATCGCCATGGAGGGGCACGTGCCCCTGCGGATCCGCCGCACCGGGTCGGACGACCCGGGCACCCTGGTCTGGGATCGGCCCCATGGTGGTCGGATCGAAATCCTCTCGGACCGGCCCGTGGTGGGCGTGGCGCACGTGGCGCCCCTCACCCAGGTGGTCGTCCGGGGGCGGCGAGACTTCAACGAGGGCTCCCTCAACGCCCGGATGCTGGAGGCGGTAGCCCGGCGCGGCGTCAGCATCGACCTCATCCTGGTCAGCCCCCACCAGCTCATGTTCACGGTGCCCGAGGGCGCTGCCGCGTCGGTGCAGGAGGCACTGGCAGAGTTCGATGTGGAGGTGGCCCTCACCGGGCGGCTCGCCAAGGTCTCGGTGGTGGGAGCAGGTATGCACGGGGTGCCGGGCGTGATGGCGCGCATCGCCCGGGCGCTGACGGGCGCGGGCGTCGAGATCCTGCAGACCTCCGACTCGCACGCCAGCATCTCGTGCCTGGTGGATGCCGAGCAGCTGCCGCAGGCTATCCGGGCGCTGTTCGACGAGTTCGAGCTGGGAAAGGGGAGGTAGGCCGACCATGTCGCACGGGCTGGGACGCCTGCTGACGGCGATGGTGACCCCGATGAAGGCGGACGGGAGCGTGGACTACGCCGCCGCCGCCATGCTGGCGGCGCGCCTGGTGGAGACCGGTTCGGATGGCGTGGTCGTCTGCGGCACGACGGGCGAGTCGCCGACGCTGAGCGACGAGGAGAAGGTGGGCCTCTTCGAGGCGGTGGTGGATGCCATCGGAGGCCGCGCCACCGTGGTGGCCGGCACGGGCACCTACGACACCCACCACAGCATCGAGCTGACCCGGCGAGCCGAGAAGGTGGGCGTCGACGCCATCCTGGCGGTGGTGCCCTATTACAACCGCCCTCCGCAGGAGGGGCTCTACCGACACTTCGAGGCCATCGCCAAGGCGACGAGCCTGCCGGTGATCCTGTACAATATCCCCGGCCGGACCGGTCAGCACCTGACGGCCGAGACGACGGCCCGGCTGGCTGCCATCCCCAACGTGGTGGCGCTCAAGGACTCGACGGGGCAGCTCGATCACGTCTCCCAGGTGCGGCGGCTGGTGCCGCCGGAGTTCCTCATCTACAGCGGCGACGACAGCCTGACGCTGCCCATCCTCTCGGTGGGCGGCCATGGCGTGATCAGCGTCGCCTCCCACCTGGTCGGACGGCGCATCCGGGACATGATCGACGCGTTCCTGGCGGGGGACGTGGCGGGGGCACGCCAGATCCACCTGGAGATGTTCGGGTTGTTCAAGGCGCTGTTCGTCACGACCAACCCCATCCCCGTCAAACGGGCCCTCAAGCTGGCCGGCATCGACGTGGGCCCCGTGCGCCCGCCGCTGGTAGAGGCCTCGGAGGCGGAGACCAAGGTGATACGGGACGCCATGGCCGAGCTGGGGCTCGTGGCCTGATGGCGAGCGCCTCGCTGACCCCGGCCGGCTGACCACGATGAGAAGACGGAGGTGTCGTCCAAGGGAATGGGCTCCAACGGCCCGGCCGTCCAGCTCATCCCCCTCGGGGGGCTGGGCGAGATCGGGAAGAACATGTTGCTCTTGGAGACGGATAAGGAGATCCTGGTCATCGACGCCGGGGTGATGTTCCCCGAAGAGGAGATGCTGGGGATCGACCTCGTGATCCCCGACATGAGCTACCTCTTCGAACGTCGCCAGAAGGTCCGGGCCATCCTGCTGACCCACGGGCACGAGGACCACATCGGCGCGTTGCCCTACTTGCTCCGTGAGATCCGCGTGCCGGTCTACGGCACGCGGCTGACACTGGGGTTGGTGCGGGCGAGGCTGGCCGAGCACCGGCTCGACTTCGACCCGGTGCTGGTGGAGGTCAAGCCGGGCGAGCGGCACCGGCCGGGAAGCTTCGACGTGGAGTTCATCCACCTCAATCACTCCATCCCCGGGGCCGTCGCCATCGCCGCCCACACGCCCGCGGGCATCGTCCTGCACGTGACGGACTTCAAGTTCGACCAGACGCCCATCGACAACCAGCCGGCCGACTACCACCGGCTGGCCGAGCTGGGCAAGCAGGGCGTGGAGGTGCTCCTCTCCGACAGCACCAACGCGGAGCGCCCGGGTTGGACGCCGTCGGAGCGCACCGTGGGGCAGTCCCTGCTGGAGGTCTTCCAGCGGGCCCAGGGGCGGGTGTTGCTGGCCACCTTCGCCACCAACGTCCACCGCATCCAGCAGGCCATCGACGCGGCCGTGGCCACCGGGCGCAAGGTGGCGGTGGTGGGCCGCAGCATGGAGACGGTGGTGGGCATCGCCTCGGAGCTGGACTACCTGCACATCCCCCCGGGCACCCTGGTCGGGCTGGACGAGATCGGGCGCCATCCCCACGACCGCCTCGTCATCCTGACCACCGGCAGCCAGGGCGAGCCGATGTCGGCACTGTCGCGCATGGCGTCGGGGGATCACCGGCAGGTGGCCATCGTGCCGGGCGACACGGTGGTCATCTCGGCCCATCCCATTCCGGGCAACGAGCGGCTGGTGGGCCGCACCATCAACCTGCTCTTCAAGCTAGGGGCCAACGTCATCTACGAACCCTTCGAGGAGATCCACGCCTCCGGGCACGCCAGCCAGGAAGAGCTCAAGCTGCTGCTCAACCTGGTGCGACCCCGCTACTTCGTGCCGGTGCACGGCGAGTACCGGATGCTGGTCAAGCACGCCCGTCTCGCCCGGGAGGTGGGCATGGCCCCGGACCGGGTGCTGATCGTCGAGAACGGGGACGTGCTGGAGCTGTCCGGCGGGCGGCTGGTGCGGCGGGGCAACGTGCCGGCCGGCCAGGTCTTCGTCGACGGCCTCAGCGTCGGCGACGTGGGCAGCGTGGTGCTGCGCGACCGCCGCCAGCTGGCGCAGGACGGCATCGTGGTGGTGGTGGCCACGGTGGACGCCCGATCGGGCGAGCTGCTGGCGGGGCCCGAACTCGTCTCGAGGGGCTTCGTCTATGCCCGGGAGTCGGAGGCGCTGCTGGAGGAGGCCCGCCAGCAGGCCAAGGCGGCCCTGCTCGAGGCGCTGCACCGCAACGGCACGGAGTGGGGCGCGCTCAAGGGACGGGTGAAGGAGGCGCTGGGGCAGTTCATCTACGAGCGGCTCAAGCGGCGCCCCATGATCCTGCCCATCATCGTCGAGGTGTGAGGCCCGAGGGCGCATACTACCTCCTGCCATCGGCGCAACGGACGAGGCAGGAGGCGGTGGCGTCATGGAGTGGATGGGATCGTGGCCGGCCGTCGGCGGCAGCGACGGCGGGGCAGGGACAGCGGACGGGGAGGCGCCGGACGGGCAGGGCCAATCCCAGCCTCCGGCGCCTAGCCCTCTGGAGTATCTGCGCCAGTTGGGCCAGCTCTCGCCGGTCCCCTCAGGGGAGCAGGGCATTCACGTGCTGCCCATCGTGGGGCAGATCGAGGGACACGTGAGCCTGCCTCCCAAAAACAAGGCGACCAAGTACGAGCACGTCATCCCTCAGCTCGTGGCCGTCGAGCAGAGCCCCCGGGTGCAGGGGGTGCTCATCGTCCTCAACACGGTCGGCGGCGACATCGAGGCCGGTCTCGCCATCGCCGAGATGGTGCGCACCCTCTCCAAGCCCGTCGTCTCCGTGGTGCTGGGCGGCGGGCACTCCATCGGGATCCCCATCGCGGTGGCGGCCGATTACAGCTTCGTGGCGGAGACGGCCACCATCACCATCCATCCGGTGCGCCTGTCGGGGGTGCTGGTGAGCATGCCCCAGGCCTACGAGTACCTCGACAAGATGCAGGACCGGATCATCCGGTTCATCGTCGACAACTCCCGTATGTCCGAGGCCAAGCTGCGCGAGCTGATGTTTCGCACCGGGGACCTGGTGCGCGACGTGGGCACCGTGCTGGTCGGGCGCGAGGCGGTCAACGTGGGGCTCATCGACGACGTGGGGGGCCTCTCGCAGGCGGTGCGCAAGCTGCGGGAGCTGGTGGACGCCAGCCGCCAGGCCGTCCCGACGGAGGCGCCGGGGCTGTGATCCCCTGGAGCGTGCTCGTCGGGCCTGCGGAGGAGCAGGGGCAGGAGGCTGACGGCGAGGCGCCGGCGGAGCTCGTGCAGATGGCCCTCGGGCAATGGCGGGGCGTACCGGTCTGGGTGGAGTGCCGCCGGGAGACCGGCGGACGGCTGGTCGTCGAGCGTCTCGTCACCACCGATCCGGAGCTCTACCTCTGGCCGACGCTGGGGCCCGGGGCGGTGCTGCCTCCCGGCTGAGCCGGGTGCGGAGCGGCAGCGAGCGCATCTCGTGATGGCGTTCACGAGATCAGGTATAATGGCGCCGGGCGGAACTTGACGCCGGGCGGTGGAAACGTGCGGCTCTGGGACCGGCTGGAGGTGCGCCTGCTGGGCAGCGTGGCGGCCGTCGCGCTGGCCATGAGCCTGGCCAGCTTCGGCTGGGATGCGTACCGCCAGCGCCTCGATGCCGAGCGTACCCTCACAGACCGCGCTCGAGCCGTCACCAAGCAGTTCCTGGCCGTCCGATCCTTCGTGGCTCAGGCCGAGACCGAGCGGGCGCAGGCCGAGCCCGGCAGCTTCCACCACCTGGACCCGGTGGTGGTGGCCCGGGTGGTGGGCGAGATCTTCGGTGCCGGCTCGGCGGCCACGGTGCGGGAGGTGTGGGTGGGCGCTGGCTCCCCGGAGCACCGCCCCGACCCCGTGGAGCAGGCCGCCCTGGCCCGCTTCGAGGAGAACCCTTGCGTCACCGAGTACGCGGTGGTGAGCGGGCCCGAGGCGACGCAGGCGGCGGGAGGCCCTGAGGGAGCCCCCGGCACGGGGCGGCTCTTTCGGTACGTGGCGCCCATCTACCTGGAGGAGAGCTGCCTCAGCTGCCACCAGCAGAGCGCGCTGGTGGGTCGCCACGGGGCGGAGCCCCCGTCGGTGGGCGATCTGATGGGGGCCATCAGCATCGCCGTGCCCATCGACTCCTTCGAGGCCTCGGTGGCTTCGGCCATTCGCGAGCGGCTCTGGTTCACCGTCTACCTGACGGGTATCTCGCTGGCCGTGCTGGCATTCCTGCTGCGCCGTCAGGTGACCGGGCCGCTGGGGCAATTGACGGCCATGGCGTCCCGGTTCGCGACGGGTGACCTGCGGCCGGCGCCCGTGCCGCGAGGCGCAGCCGGCGAGACCGCCATGCTGGCCTCGGTGATGAACAACATGGCCGCCGCCTTGCGCGAGCTCTACGAGGATCTGGAGTCCAAGGTGGAGGAGCGGACCCGCCGGCTGCAGGAGGCCAATGCGATCCTGCGGCAGAAGCAGGCGGAGCTGGAGCGGGCGCAGCAACTGCAGTCCGAGTTCTTGGCCACCGTCTCCCACGAGCTGCGCACCCCGCTCACCTCCATCCTGGCCTTCACCGAGCTCCTGCTGGAGGAGGACAGGGTGGCCCAGGACGCAGCGCTACGCGAGTACCTCGCCGACATCCGGGAGTGCGCCCAGCGGCTGTATGGCCAGATCAACGACCTGTTGGATCTGGCCCGCATCGAGGCGGGCCGGATGCAGCTCGATCGGCAGCTCTTCGACGTGCGTGAGGCGGTGGAGGCGTGCCTGCGCCGTATCGAGCCCCTGGCGACCCGCAAGGGGTTGGCGGTGCTCCACCCGCAGGTAGCCGAGCCCGTCTGGGTGGAGGCGGACCGCAGCCGCGTGGAGCAGATCTTGATGAACCTGCTCTCCAACGCGGTCAAGTTCACCCGTGCAGGTCGGATCGCGGTCGAGATCGTGCCCGCCGCCGCGCCGGACGGGGGCATGGTGCAGATCGACGTGAGTGACACGGGCATCGGCATCCGGCCCGAGCACCAGGCCATCATCTTCGAGAAGTTCCGTCAGGTGGACAGCTCGGCATCCCGGGAGTACCCCGGCTCGGGGCTGGGCCTCGCCCTGGCCCGTCACCTGGTCGAGATGCACGGGGGACGCATCTGGGTCCGGAGCACGCCGGGCGAGGGCAGCACATTCAGCTTCACGTTGCCGGCCGCCGCACGGGTCCCGGCCCGGCGGGCGAGAGGTTGATGGAGATGGAAGGCGAGCGCATCCTGGTCGTCGACGACGAGCCGCACATCCTCAAGGCGGTGAGCCGGCGCCTGGAGCGTTCGGGCTACCAGGTCGAGGTGGCCGCCGACGGGGAGGAGGCGCTGGAGAAGTTCGAGCGCTTCCGGCCGGACCTGATCGTGCTCGACCTGATGCTGCCGAGGATGGACGGGTACGAGGTCTGTCACGCCATCCGGGAGCGCTCCTCGGTGCCCATCATCATCCTGTCGGCCCGCAGCGAGGAGCCGGACCGGCTGACGGGGTTTTGGCTGGGCGCCGACGACTACCTGACCAAGCCCTTCAGCCTGGCCGAGCTGGTGCTGCGGATCCAGGCGGTGCTGCGGCGGACCCGGCCCGAGAGCGCCGCGGCGCGGCCCTCGGAGGCCCCGCCGCCGGCAGGGCCAGCCGAGCCGGAGACGGTGCAGGATCAGGTGCTGCACTTCGAAGGCCTCACCATCGACCGACGGTGCTGGATGGTGTGGCGTGACGGCAAGCCGGTGGAGCTTACGGCCAAGGAGTTCGACCTGTTGTGGCTGTTGGCCAGCCATCCCATGGTGGTCTTCACCCGGGATCAGATCCTGGACCGGGTCTGGCAGAGCGACTACGCCGGAGACCTGGCCAACGTCACCGTCTGCATCAGCCGCTTGCGCGAGAAGCTCGAGGAGGACCCCATGGCCCCCCGCTACATCCAGACGGTGCGGGGCGTGGGTTACCGATTCAAGGCGCGCCCCATCAAGCCCGGCGTGCGGCCGGAGGCGGCTGCGAGCAGCGAGACGGCGGCGGGGTAG